>NZ_DASYAF010000121.1:0-33380 GCF_036501465.1 Phenylobacterium sp. | reverse complement strand
CCTCCGTCAGCCATCCGGCTGACACCTCCTCCCACAAGGGGAGGAGGGCCCTTGAGTGAGGCCCAGACTAGGCGCTCGTCGCCGTCCGCTCCTCGCTGTTCTGGAAGAACACCTCGCCCGCGTGCTCGGCCACGTCCTGCGCGGTGTAGGGCTTGCCGGGGTTGAAGCCGCCGGTCTGCAGCATCTTGATCTCGCGCACCCCGCGCGACGACACGCCCAGGATCTTGCCCGAGTGGTCGGCGGCCAGGTCCGAGACCATGAACAGCACGCCCGGCGCCACGTTCTCCGGCAGGCTCATGGGATCGGGCTCGCGGCCCTGGCGGCCGGGCAGGTCCGAGGTCATGCGGGTATAGGCGCCGGGCGCCAGGCCCATGACCCGGATGTTGTACTTGCGCCCCTCGATCGACATCACCCGCACCATCCCATAGATGCCCGCCTTGGCCGCCCCATAGTTGGTCTGGCCGAAATTGCCGTAGAGGCCGGAGGTGGACGAGGTCAGCACCATCGAGCCGCCCCCGTTCTCTTTCATCCATTTCCAGACGGGAAGCGCGGTGCAGTAGGTGCCCTTCAGATGCACCTTGATCACCTTGTCCCAGTCCTCCTCCGAGGTGTTGGCGAAGGTCTTGTCGCGCAGGATGCCGGCGTTGCAGACCAGGATGTCGACCCGGCCGAAGCTGTCCAGCGCGCTCTTCAGGATGTTCTCGCCGCCGGCGACGGTGGAGACGTCGTCGCCGTTGGCCACCGCCTGGCCGCCGGCCGCCTTGATCTCCGCCACCACCTTTTCGGAGGCCGCGCTGGTCCCGGTCCCGGAGCCGTCGCGCGACCCGCCCAGGTCGTTCACCACCACCCTGGCGCCTTCCTTGGCGAACAGCTTGGCGTAGGCCTCGCCCAGGCCGCCGCCGGCGCCCGTGATGATCGCCACCTTGCCGTCGAGCAGACCCGCCATGACCGTTCCTCCAAATGTGTTTGGGTTTTATGGCCGGCATCTTCGAACCGGGAGCGCCGGCTTGTCTACCTCTCCGGCGAAGCGGCGCCGCGGTCCCCCTCCCCTTGTGGGAGGAGGTGTCAGCCGGATGGCTGACGGAGGTGGGGTCGCGCTTACCTATCCGCGCGAGGCGAAGCTTCGTTCGAAGCTGAGAGACTGAGAGACCCCCTCCGACTTGCACCGCAGGGATGGTCTCCTCCCACAAGGGGAGGAGGGCCCGCGAACGCCGATCCAGACTAACCCCCGGTCGGCCCTATCCATGTCGTTCGCGCTTCCGGCTCCTGTCTTCGCGGATTAGGGCGTCAGGCGGATGTAGTGGATCTCGCTCGCGGTGGGCTTGCCGTTCATTTCGCCCTCCAGCCGGGTGCAGAGATCCGCGCCGCAACGGCGATAGATCACCCGCCGCGGGAAGGCGTTCTGCGGGTTCTCGAACACCGCCTCGCCATCCGGTCCCGGCTGTTTGCGATAGACGCCCAACTTCGCGGCAGCCATCACCGGGGTGAAGGCCACGCCTTCGTCGTCGGCGGTGATGGTGATGAACTCCACCCGCACGGCCTTGCCGGGAACCGCCGCCTGGTTGACCGCGGCCATGGCCCCGTCGAGCGGCGGCAGCCAGGTCAGCTGCACGGTCGTCCCGCCCGACTGCCCGGTCCAGACGCCGGCCATCCAGGTCAGCTTCGCCACCTCCGCCTTGGCCGTGGTGAGCGCGGTCGCCGCCGCCAGAGCCGCCAGGATCATCGCCAAGCCTCCGTCACATGCGCCGGGCGCGGAAGAAGGCCTTCAGCATAGCCGAACTCTCCTCGCCCAGCACGCCGCCTTCGACCGTTGGTCGCCAATGGCATGTCGGTTGGTCGAAGAATCGCGGGCCGTTGACCACCGCGCCGCCCTTTTCGTCCTCAGCCCCGAACACCAGCCGCCCGATCCGCGCGTGGCTGATCGCGCCGGCGCACATGGCGCAGGGCTCCAGGGTCACCACCAGGGTGAGGTCGCTCAGCCGATAGTTGCCGAGCTTCTGCGCCGCCGCGCGGATCGCCACGATCTCGGCGTGGGCGGTGGGGTCGTGCGACCCGATCGGCTGGTTGGCGCCCACCGCGATCACCTCGCCCGAGGCCGGGTCGACGACCACCGCGCCCACCGGGGTCTCGCCGGCCTTGGCGGCGGCTTGCGCGGCGTCGAGCGCGATGCGCATGGTGCGATGGTCATGATCCACGATCCGCACCGAACCGGCGGCCGCCCCTCCGGTCAAGCCCGCACGCCCCAGGAAGCGGGCGTCCCCGGGGAAGGCGGAGGCCGGGTCGCCAAGATGCTGGCCCGCGCCGGCGTCGCTTCTCGCCGCGAGGTGGAGCGGCTGATCGAGGCCGGCCGCGTGGCGCTGAACGGCCAGGTGCTGACCACGCCGGCCATCAAGGTCGAGCCCGGCGACATCCTCACCGTCGACGGCGAGGTGGTGACCGAGGCCGAACCCGCGCGCCTGTTCCGCTACCACAAGCCCGTCGGCCTCTTGACCAGCCACAAGGACCCGCAAGGCCGCCCGACCCTCTTCGATCGTCTGCCCGGCGGCCTGCCCAGGCTGATCTCGGTGGGCCGCCTGGACATCAACTCCGAGGGCCTGCTGCTGCTCACCAACGACGGCGGCCTGGCGCGCGCGCTGGAGATGCCGCAGACCGGCGTGGTGCGCCGCTACCGCGCCCGCGCCCACGGCCGCGTCACCCAGGCCAGGCTCGACACCCTGAAGGCCGGCATCACCGTCGAGGGCGTCCGCTACGGGTCGATCGAGGCCACCCTGGATAAGGCCAAGGAGGGGCCGCAGGGCTCCAACCTGTGGATCACCGTCGTCCTGGCCGAGGGCAAGAACCGCGAGGTTCGGCGCGTGCTGGAGGCGCTGGGCCTGAAGGTCAACCGGCTGATCCGCCTGTCCTACGGCCCCTTCGCGCTCGCGACCCTGGGCCCCGGCGAGGTCGAGGAGGTCGGCCCCCGCGTGATCCGCGAACAGCTCGCCCAGCACATCGCGCCGCAGAACCTGCCGACCGGCGACCGGCCGGCCTGGAAGGCCCCGTCCAAGGCCGCCGCCGGCCCCCGGCGCGGCGCCGTGGAGCTCGACCGCCGGCCGGCGCGCGGCGGCAAGCCCCACGCCGCCAAGGCCAAGCCGCATCGCGCGAATGCGTCAGCCGCCGCGTCGGGCGAGCCGGCGAAGAAGAAGGAATACAAGGCCGGCTGGGCCAAGCCGAAGAGGAAGCCGGTGATCGCCAAGGCCGCCGCCCCGAAGCGCCGCTCCGGCGGCAAGCCCGGCGCCAAGCGCCGCTAAGGCAACGCCAAATAGCCCGGCCATGACGACCAGATATGAGTGATCGCGGTCAGTTCGCGCTCCGCGCCCGCTCGGCCAGCGCCCGGGCGAGGTTGCGGGTGCGCCGGGCCACCGTCAGCGCGGTCCCCAGCGCGATCACGACCAGGCCCAGCAGCATCACCTCGCCATGGCCCCTCCACAGCGGCTCGGCGGCGGCGATCAGGCAGGTCGCGGTCAGCGCCGCCATCCGCTGCGGCTTGGCCATCGGCCCGGAGAAGTCGGCGGCAAAGCCCAGGCCCCGGCCCAGTTCGCGCACATAGGCCGTGGTCACCGCCAGCACCGCGGCCAGCCAGCCCAGGCTCATGCCGGCCAGCGGATAGGCCGAGCCGAAGGCGCAGGCGCCCGCGCCGGCCAGGAACAGGGCGTCGGAGACCCGGTCCGGCAGCTCGTTCCAGATCGCGCCCGAGGTCGAGCCGCGCTTGAACTCGACGGCCACCATGCCGTCCAGCAGGTTGCAGATCAGCCGCCCCTGGATGCAGGCCGCCGCCGCGACCAACTCGACGCCGTGCGGGATCGGCCCGCTCATCCCGGCCAGCGCCATCAGCGCGCCGCCCAGCACGGCGAAGGCGACGCTGGCGGCGGAGATCAGGTTGGGGCTGGCGCCGGCCCGGGCCAGCAGCCGCGCCGAACCCTGGGCCCAGCCGCTGCCGCGGCTCTTGATCGGGCGGCGGTTCTCGACGGTGGGCTCGCTCATGACTTCGCTCCGATCCGTCCACGCACCAGCACGCTCGTGTAGATGATGGCGTAGAGGGACGACACGCTCCATGGCACGGCGATGGTGCGGGCGATCTCCGGCGTGCCGATCAGGGTATGGACGCCCACCAGCAGCGCCGCGATCACGCTCGCCGTCGCCAGCGGCGGGACAACATAGGCGGCCGGTCCGCCGAGCCGCGCGGCCATGGCCTCCAGCGCCCGCTTCAGCACCAGGGTGATGGTCCCCGAGATCGCCCCCTGGACCAGCGCCGGAATCCAGGCGGCGGCCAGGCCGTGGCCGGCGTTGGCCCACAGCGTCCAGCCGCCCATGGCCAGGAAGGCGAAGCTCACGTGGACGGCGGTGGCCTTGGCGAGCTCGCGGATGGTCATCGGGTCGTCCGGCCGGCTCTTCGCGAGCCTGGGGGGCAAAGCTTGAGGCGGCGGCGCTTCTCGGGTCAAGCGAGACGCCTTGACCCTTGATCCAGGGTTGTCATGGTCCCAGCCGGGGCGGCGTCTCCCAGCCGGGGTTTCCATGGATATGATCGCGGGTTTCTTCGCCGCCCAGCCGCGAGCCCTGCTCTGGGGCCTGGGCGGCGTCCTGGGCGCGCTCACCCTGGCGGTGGCGATCGCCGCCCTGTTGCCGGTGCTGAAGCCCGGCGGCGACTTCACCAACCTGCGCCAGCGGATCACGTCGTGGTGGGTGATGATCGCGCTGCTGGCCGCCGCCCTGCTCATGGGCTGGGTCGCCGTCGTCATCCTCTTCGTGGTCATCTCGTTCATCGGGCTGCGCGAGTTCCTGTCGCTGGCCCACATCCGCCCCGAAGACCGGCTGATCGTGCTGCTCGCCTACCTGTGCATCCCGGTCAGCTACGCCTTCATCGCCATCGACCGCTACGGCGTCTACCTGGTGTTCATCCCGGTCTACGTCTTCATGTTCCTGCCCTTCGTGATGACCTGGATCGGCCAGACGCGGGCCTTCCTGGCCACCGCCGCGACCTTCCACTGGGGCCTGGTCACCTGCGTCTACAACCTGGGTTTCGCCGCCTTCCTGATGCGCACGCCCGCCAGCGACCACCTGCCGGCGGGCCCCTCCGGGATGGTCTTCTTCCTGCTGGTGGCGACCGAGGCCAACGACGTCATGCAGTACGTCTGGGGCAAGCTGTTGGGCCGGCGCAAGATCATCCCCAAGGTCAGCCCCAACAAGACCTGGGAAGGCTTCCTCGGCGGCTGGGCGACCACGGCGGCGCTGATCTGGTTCTTAGGTCCCGTCTTCACCCCGCTTTCGGGCCTGGGCCTGGCGATCATGGCGGCGGCCCTGCCGGTGGCGGGCTTCGCCGGCGACGTGACCATGAGCGCGGTCAAGCGCGACATCGGGGTGAAGGATTCCAGCGCGCTGATCCCCGGCCACGGCGGCCTGCTGGACCGCGCCGACAGCCTGATCTTCACCGCGCCGCTCTATTTCCACATCCTGATGTTCTTCTGCTTCAAGGACTTCTGATGCGCTGGCTGAGACGCGCGGTCATCGTCTGCATCGCCCGGCCGATCGCCCGGGTGTTCACCGGCGCCGACATCGTGGGCCGCGAGAAGCTGCCGCTCACGGGCCCGGCGATCCTGGTGGCCAACCATTCCAGCCACGTCGACACCGTCCTTTTGCTGACCATCTATCCGTCCAGGGCGCTGGACCGGGTGCGCCCGGCCGCCGCCGCCGACTACTTCCTGAAGGGCCGGGCGATGAGCTGGTTCTCGCGCAACATCCTGGCCATCGTGCCGGTGGCCCGCGACCGCGCCGGGTCCGGCGAGGACGTGCTGGCCCCGGCCCGCGAGGCCCTGGCGGCCGGCGACATCGTGCTGATCTTCCCGGAAGGCACCCGCGGCGACGGCGAGGACCTTTCGAAGCTGAAGAGCGGCGTGGCCCGGCTGGCGTCCGCCTTCCCCGATGCGCCGGTGACCCCGGTCTGGCTGCAGGGCGCGGGCCGGGTGCTGCCCAAGGGGACCCATGTGCCGGTGCCGCTGAACTGCACCGTGCTGGTGGGCGATCCGGTCCATTGGGGCGGCGACCGCGCGGCCTTCATGGAGCAACTGCGCGTCGCGCTGGAGGGGCTGAAGGCGCTCGCCCCGCCGCAGCGCTGGGCTTAAGAGCGGGCGCCATGCGTATCGTCTCCGGCAGTTTCCGCGGCCGCGCCATCGCCGCGCCCGAAGGGTCGTCCACCCGGCCTACGTCCGACCGCGCGCGCCAGGCGGTGTTCAACATCCTGGAGCACGCCGCCTGGTCGAACGGCCTGCGGGGCGTCCGCGTGATCGACCTGTTCGCCGGCTCCGGCGCGCTGGGCTTCGAGGCCCTGTCGCGCGGCGCGGCTTTCTGCCTGTTCGTGGAGACCGACGAGGCGGCGCGCGGCGCGATCCGCGAGAACGTCGCGGGCCTCGATCCCTCCGGCGGCCTGTTCGGCGTCACCCGCGTCCACCGCCGGGACGCGACCGACCTCGGCGCGCGGCCCGGCGCTGATGGGCCGGCCTTCGAGCTCGCCTTCCTGGACCCGCCCTACGCCAGGGGCCTGGGTGAGATCGCCCTGGCCAAGCTCGCCGCCGGCGGCTGGCTGGCGCCCGGCGCGCTGGTGGTCTTCGAACGCGGCGTCTCCGAACCGGCCTTCGCCGTCCCCGGCTTCGAGGCCCTCGACGTCCGCGACTATGGCGCGGCGGGGGTGCATTTCCTGCGCTATCAGGCCGCCTGAATCCCACGCTTGACCCTCACGCGCCGTGAGCCCTGATAGGTCCGTCCATCGCAAATCTCGATGGGATCGGGTGGGACATCCGATCGCTGAATCGAGATTTGAATCAAAGATGGGATGAAGGACGATCGATCGTGGCCGGCTACACGGTGAAACAGGTGGCGAAGCTGTCGGGCGTCTCCGTCCGCGCCCTGCACCACTACGACGAGATCGGGCTGCTCAAGCCCGCCTGCGTCGGCGCCAACGGCTACCGCTACTACGGCCGCGAGGAGCTGCTGCGCCTGCAGCAGGTCCTGTTCCACCGCGAGCTCGGCTTCTCGCTTGAGGAGATCGCGCGGACCCTGGACGCGGCCGGCTTCGACAAGGTGGCCGCGCTGAAGGCCCACCGCGCGAAGCTGGCGGCGCAGACCCGGCGCTACCGCGAGCTCATGCGCACGATCGACCAGACCCTCGCGTCCCTGGAAGGAGAAGCGACGATGGACGAGACGGCGATGTACCGGGGCTTCGACCCCAAGCAGCAGGACGCCTACGAGAGGGAGCTGGTCGACAGGCACGGCCCGGACATGCAGGGCCACATCGACCACGCCAAGGCCGGCATGGTCGGCTGGAAACAGGCCGACTTCGACGCCATGCAGGCCGAGGCCAAGGCCATCGAGGCGGCCATGGCCAAGGCGCTGGCGGACGGCCTGCCGGCCGACGCGCACGCCGTGAAGGCGCTGATGGCCCGCCAGCACGCCTGGGTCAGCAAGGGCTGGAACCGCCAGGCGCCGCTGGAGGCCTTCGCGGGCCTCGGCCAGATGTACCTCGACGACCCCCGCTTCCGCGCCCGCTACGACGGTCGCCAGCCGGGCCTCGCCGAATACATGGCCGCGGCCATGGCGGCCTATGCGCGGAGCGAGCGCGGCTGAAAGGCCTGGCGCCTTCCCCTGCTCGGCGGGGAAGGCGCCGTCTTCTGAGCCCCGAAGCCGTCTACCGCGAGATGCAGCGTCGCCGCCGGGCTTCGGCGCCCCGTTAGGCAGGCGCGGTGCATCTCGCGTTTCGCCCAGCCGTCCGCCACTGTCGCTCCGTCATCGGAGGATCTGCCATGGCCACGAGCTTCTCGGATCGACGCGGCGTGCTGACCGGCGCGGCGGCGATGCTGGCGGCGGGCGCCGCGCGGGCGGAGACCGTGACCCTGCCCTTCGGCAACGGCGAGCGGCCGGTGGCGACCTATCCGGAAAAGCGCCCCATGCTGCTGCTGACCGAGCGGCCGCCGCAGCTGGAGACGCCCTATTCGGTTTTCGACACCGGGGCCTTCACGCCCAACGACGCCTTCTTCGTGCGCTATCACCTGGCCGGCACGCCGCCGCGCGGGCTCGACGCGGCGACCTTCCGGGTGAAGGTGGGCGGGGCGGTGGAGCGTCCCCTGGACCTTGGCCTGGCGGACCTGCGGCGCGACTTCCCCGCTGTGACGCTGGCCGCCGTCAACGAGTGCTCCGGCAACGGGCGCGGCTTCTCCGCGCCGCGCGTCGCGGGCGGCCAGCTCGGCGAAGGCATGATGGGCAACGCCCTGTGGCGCGGCGTGTCGGTGAAGGCGCTGCTGGAGCGGGCGGGCGCCAAACCCAGCGCCCACGCGGTGGAATTCAACGGCGCCGACCGGCCGCAGATCACCACCATCCCGGATTTCGTGAAGGGGCTCGGCATCGACCATGCCCGCGACGGCGAGGTGATGCTGGCCTATGAGATGAACGGCGCGCCGTTGCCGCTGCTGAACGGCTATCCGCTGCGGCTGATCGTGCCCGGCTACTACGGCACCTACTGGGTCAAGCACGTGAACGAGCTCACGGTCCTGGAGCAGGAATCGCAGAGCTTCTGGATGCAGAAGTCCTACCGCATCCCGGACAACGACTGCGCCTGCACGCCCGCCGGAAGCCCGGCCACGGCCACCCGGCCGATCGGCAAGCTCAACGTCCGCAGTTTCATCACCAACCTGACGGACGGCCAGACCGCCAGGGCCTCGCCGCGCACCCTGGTCCGCGGCATCGCCTTCGACGGCGGCTCCGGCATCCAGGCGGTGGAGCTGTCGACCGACGGCGGCGCGACCTGGAAGCCCGCCAGGCTCGGCCAGGACCACGGCAAATATTCCTTCCGCGAATGGTCGGCGCAGGTCCCGCTGCGCCCCGGCGAACACGTCCTGATCGCCCGGGCGAAAAGCAGGGCCGGCGAGATCCAGCCGCTCACCGCCAGCTGGAACCCCAGCGCCTATATGCGCAACGTCGCCGATCCGGTGCGGGTGACCGTGGCATGAGGCGGCCCGCGCTCCTCCTGCTCGCCGGCCTGGTCCTGGCCGCGCCTCTCCAAGGCGCCGCGCGCGAAGCCAGCGCCAAGCCGCCCCCCGCCTACAACCCGCCGCCGGAGACCTCCCGGCTCATCGAGGGGCCAGGCGTCGACCTTGCCCGGCGCTACTGCCTGACCTGCCATTCGGCTGACTATATGAGCACTCAGCCGCCGCACATGCCCGCCGCCTTCTGGCGGAACGAGGTGGCCAAGATGCGCAACAACTACGGCGCGGCCGTTCCCGAGGACGCCGCCAAGGCGATCACGGACTACCTCGTCGCCACCTACACCGAGCCCTCGGCCGGCCGCAAATAGGTTCGTTGCGAGGGCCGCGCTCCAGCCGGCGTCAGGTGGCGGGCGAAGGCCCCACCGAAGAGATGGCCGCGGCTAGGCCGGCGGCCGTTCGGCGGCGTGGACCGCGCCGAGCTTGCGCAGGGTGATCGCCAGCGGCGAGCCCGCGCCGGCCCGGGATTCCACGACGTCGAGCGCTCGCTTGCCGTCGTGCGGCGCGTTGAGATCGAGCCCGGCCTTGACCAGCATGCCCAGCACCTCGGCGGACGGCGCGCCGTCGATCTCGGCGGGATCGAGCCTGGGCGAGAACAGGATGCTCCAGATCGGAGGAAGGCCGGGCACATCGGGAGTCTGGACGTCGGGTTGGGCCGCCAGCACCGCCTCCAGGGCCTGCGCTGGGCTCGGGCGCTTGAGGTCCCGTAGGATGCGATACCGGTTCAGGGCCATCCACACCGGCGTCACGCCGAAGCGCCCGCGCATGGCGGGCATGTTCACGTCGGCCTTGCTGGCGATCAGCAGTTCGATCGCCGCTTCGTTCCCCGGCTTGTAGCCCTGCAACGCCAGGCCCAGCGGCGTGGCGTGGGATGAAGGATCGTGGGTGTTGGGATCGGCGTGGCCGTTCAGCGCCTGGCGCATCAGGTCCAGACGCCCCTCCCGCGCCCCTTCCAGCAAGAGGTCGTTGGCCGCCATGGGCCCCATCACCTCTATGATCGCGGCGAAGGCGGCGAGGTCGGGCGCCAGGTTGGGGTAGAAGCCCTGCCGCGGGCGCTGGTGGTTCTGGCTGAAGATCCGGCGGATCATCGCCGCATCGTCGCTGCGCAGGGCGGCCTCCACATAGGTCTCCGGCCAGACCGGCGGCGGCCCGCCCCTGGCCTCCAGCAACTGGTCCAGAATGTCGTCGTGGCCGAAGGCGATGGCCAGCAGCAGCGGCGTGATCCCGAACTCCGCATCCTGGCGCTGTTGGCGGGCCGGGTTGGCGCCGGCGGCCAGCAGGGCCTTGACGATCTGCGGCCGGTTGCGGGCCACCGCCCAGTCCAGGGCCGTCATCTTCAGATCGTCCAACGCGTCGACTGGCTCCGCGGCGATCAGCCGGCGCACGTCCATCAGCGTCCCGCGCCGCGCCGCCTCCTGCAGGGTCGACACCGGCCGCGCCGGGATGCGAGCGGCCTCCTTCAGCGCCGCCAGGCCCGCGATGTCGCGCGGTGGGGCCCGCGCGGGCTTGGTCTCCGGCGCGCACAGGTCGGCGTAGGGGAACTCGGGCCGATCGACCAGGGCCCGGTTGTAGCGGGTGGCATAGCCGTCGTAGCTCCCCACCGTCATGGTCAGGGGCGTGAGCGGCGGGCCGATGAAGTCGCTGGTGATCAGCCGCGCCAAGGTCTTCGGCGCCTTGAGGTAGGGCGTCATGCAGACCACGCCCAGCGTATGCCCCTCGCTAGGGAAGACGCCCGATAGCAAGAGGCCGAACTCGCCGGCCTTCGCCGCGGCGGCGGCGTCCTCGACCGGGTCCGCGCCGGCGGCGATCCGCTTCTCGACCGCCTGCAGCGACGGGATATCCGCAGGCATGACCTCAAGCTGGGCGAAGGCCGGCCATGCCGAGCCGGCGCCAAGTGCGGCGGCGGCCAGCGCGGCGGCGATCAGCAGGATCTTCATCGGCGTCATGTGCCCCTACCGGTTGGCGGCAAGCCTAGGTCCGCCAGGGCTAACGGAGCGCAAAGCGCCGGCGATTTCGGTTTTCTTTCAGGGCATCAGGTGGCGGGCGAAGGCCGGGAGGGTGCGATAGGCCATGTGGATGTTGTCGTCGAAGGACGCCATGGCGAGGCCGAAGCGGGCGAACAGGCGGGCCAGCGACTGGCGGGTGTGCAGGGTGATGTGGCCGTTGCGCGGCCCCACATAGGGCCACTTGAGGCCCACGGCTTCGAAATTGGCGGGTTGGACGAGGGTGGAGAACAGCACCAGGCCGTCCTCGGCCAGCAGGTCCACGATATCGGCCGCGCCGCGCACCGGGTCGGCCATGTGCTCGAGGGTCTCGAAACAGGTGACCAGGTTGAAGCGGCGCTGCGGCCGTTCGCGGAAGGCCGGCGCGAAGGCGTCATAGGTCGTGGCGCTGCGGAAGCCCTGCTCGCGCAGCCGGGCCGCGAAGATCCCGCTGCCGCCGCCGTAGTCCAGCACGTCCAGTTCGCCCGCCGCGGCGCCGAAGGTGTTGGCCACCAGGGTCGCGCAGTTGTTGGGCCGGATCTCCACATAGTCCGGGTCCACCTCGACATAGGTCTCGTTGTAGATGCGCGCCTCGAAGTCGGCGTCGCTCCAGTCGTCGAAGCTGTCGCTGAACACCAGGCCGCAGACCTCGCAGCGCCGGTAGTAGACGGCCGCCCCGGTCAGCGGCAGGAACTTGCCGCGGATCTCCTCGCAGCTCTTGGCGAAGTCCACCACCCCGAACAGCGGCGAGGCGCCGCCGCAGACCTTGCAGGGCATGGGCGCCGGGTTCGCCGGGCGCAGGCCGAGCGTCCTGGCGGGGTCCAGGGCCGGATCCTCAGCCCTGCCGGGGGCCGCCTCGGGCGCCGTTTCGCTCATCTGCGCCCGAACAGCCGCTCGATGTCGGCCAGCTTGAGTTCGACGTAGGTCGGCCGGCCGTGGTTGCACTGGCCGGAGTGCGGCGTGGCCTCCATCTGGCGCAAAAGGGCGTTCATCTCCGGCGCCGTCAGCCTGCGCCCGGCCCGCACCGAGCCATGGCAGGCCATGGTCGAGCAGACATCCTCCAGCCGCTCCTTCAGCGCCAGGGCCGCGCCGTTCTCCGCCAGGTCGTCGGCGATGTCGCGCACCAGGCCGGCCGCGTCGGTCTCGCCCAGCAGGGCCGGGACTTCGCGCACCAGGATCGCCCCGGGTCCGAACGGCTCGACCACCAGCCCCAGCGCCGCCAGCTCCTCGGCCTTGGCCGCGACCCGCTCGGCTTCCGCCGGATCCAGCTCCACCACCTCGGGCAGCAACAGCGCCTGGCGGGCCACCCCGCCGTCGGCCATCTCCACCTTCATACGCTCATAGACCAGCCGCTCGTGGGCCGCGTGCTGGTCGACGATCACCACCCCGTCGCGGGTCTGGGCGACGATGTAGGTCTCGTGCACCTGGGCCCGCGCCGCGCCCAGCGGATGGTCCACGGGGTCGAACGCCGGGGCGGGTCCGGCCTCCTCGGCGACGCCGAACTCGGGCTGAAGCTCGGCCCGGGCCGAAACCTCGGACAGGCCGGGGATCGCCTGCACGGCGGCGGCCAGCGCCGCACCCTGCGGGGTCATATTGCCTTGGGGCGACCAGCCGCCTTGGGCCCAGGCGGAATAGCCCGTGGCCCGTGGCGGCGGGGTCCATCCGCTACCCGGACGGAAGCCGCCCAGGGCGGCGCTGGCCACGGTGGTGGACGCCCGGTGCCCGGCGCTCGCCAGCGCATGGCGCAGGCCGCCGACGATCAGCCCGCGCACCAGGCCCGGGTCGCGGAAGCGCACCTCGGCCTTCGCCGGATGGACGTTGACGTCCACATAGGCCGTGTCGAGCTCGACGTAGAGCGCCGCCAGCGGATGGCGGTCGCGGGCCAGGAAGTCGGCGTAGGCGGCCCGTAGCGCGCCCTGCAGCAGCCGGTCGCGCACCGGCCGGCCGTTGACGAACAGATACTGGTGGCCGGCGTTGCCGCGGTTGTAGGTCGGCAGGCCAGCGTAGCCGGTCAGGCGCACGCCCTCGCGCTCGTGGTCGATCAGCAGCGCATTGTCCGAGAACTCGTGGCCCATGACCTGCGCCAGGCGCGCCAGCCGGCCCTCGTCGCCCGCCGCCTCGGCCGGCAGGCGCAGCGTGCGGCGGCCGTCCAGGTCGAGGGCGAAGCTCACCGCCTCGTGCGCCATGGCCTGGCGCTTGATCTCCTCGGCGATGGCCATGGCCTCGGCCCGCTCCGACTTCATGAACTTCAGCCGCGCAGGCGTGGCGTAGAACAGGTCGCGCACCTCCACCCGCGCCCCGTGCGGATCGGGGAAGGGCGCCGGCGTCACCGGCCCCACCGCGCCGGCCTCCACCAGGATCGCGTGGGCGTCGGCCTCGCCGCGCGCCCGGCTGGAGATCGACAACCGCGCCACCGAGCCGATCGAGGGCAGGGCCTCGCCGCGGAAGCCCAGGGTCGCGATATGCAGCAGGTCGTAGTCGCCGGCGTCGTCGGGGGCGAGCTTCGAGGTCGCGTGCCGCTCGATGGCCAGCGGCAGCTCGGCGGCGGTCAAACCTTGGCCATCGTCGGCCACCAGGATGCGGGTCAGGCCGCCGCCGTCCGCCTGGACCTCGACCCGCGCGGCCCCGGCGTCGAGCGCGTTCTCCACCAGCTCCTTGACCGCGCTGGCCGGGCGTTCCACCACCTCGCCGGCGGCGATGCGGTTGACGGTTTCGGGCGGCAGGCGACGGATCGGCATGTCAGGGCTTTCAACGGCCGCACACTATAGGACGATTCCGAACCCGCCCATGCGACCCCGCCGTCTCTCGATCGCCGCCCTGGCGCTTGCCGTCGCAGCCCCGGCCTGGGCCCAGGTCCCGCTGACCCCCGCGCGGCCCGATCCCAACGATCCGGACTCGGTGATCGTCGAGGAGCTGGTGGTCACCGCCAGGCTGCCGGGGCCGGCCTGGTGGACGGTCTCCAATGGGACCTCGACCGTCTATGTGCTGGGCTCGCCGTCGCTCGCGCCCAAGAAGATGGCCTGGGACCGCACGGTCTTCGACCGCCGCCTGGCCGGCGCCAGCCAGGTGATCCTGCCCTATCAGGACGTGCATGTGACCTTCGCCGGCTCGCTGGGCGCGGCGTTCAACTACATGCGCCTGAAGGGCGGCGGGCCGTTCGAGGCGACGCTGGATCCGCAGACCCGGGCGCGGTTCGTCGCGGCGCGGGAGAAGCTGGGCCAGCCGGCCAGGCGCTACGACACCAGGAACGCCCTGGCGGCGGGCATCCTGCTGGCCACCGACTATCGCGACCGCAACGCCCTGACCACCACCGACCCCGCCAAGCTGGTGAAGCTCCTGGCCCAGCGCGCCCGGGTGCCGGTCGCCCAGAAAGCCTATTCCATCGGCCCGCTGATGGGCGAGATGATCCGAACCCCGCCGGCGGCCGCGCGAACCTGCTTCGACGAGGTGCTGGCCCAGGCCGAGGCCGGGCCGGCGGTCACCCTGGCCGCGGCCAGGGCCTGGGCGGGCGGCGACGTGCGCGGCGCGCTCGGCAATGAGCGGACGCTGGAGCGCTGCTTCGCCGTGGTGCCCGGCGCGGCCGCCTTCGACGCCAGGGTCAAGGCCGACGAGGCCGCCGAGATCGCCCAGGCGCTGAAGAAGCCCGGCCACGCCCTCGCCGTCGTGCCCCTGCGGCCCCTGCTGGCCCAGGGCGGGGTGCTGGACCAGCTCCGCGCCAAGGGCTTCACAGTGACGACGCCGGGGCAGGAAGCGGACTAACGCGGCCCGAAGGTGGCGGCGACGAAGTTGTCGTAGCTGTCCAGCACGTGCGGGTCCTCCTTCACGATCTGCACGACCTGGCGCGGGATCAGCTTCAGGTGGTCGACCATGCCCTCCGGCGTCATGTGCATGACCGGCGCGAAATCGCGGAAGATCGCGAACGACTTCTGCTCGTAGCCGTCGACGTCGACCCTGGCCGGCCCGCCGGCGAAGGCCTTGCGGGTGGTCTCGAACCAGGCGTGCATGTGCGGATCGTTGATCCAGGCCTGCTCGTCGTTGCCCTGCAGGTTGGCGTGGCTGGCGTCCGTCGGCGGCGCCGGATGCTGCGCCAGGGCCGGCGCGGCGAGGCAGAGCGCCGCGAGGCCAAGAATCGTGGGGAGGGCGAGGCTGGGAAGACGGCGGGTCATGGCGCGAAGGCTCCGGGTTGCGGCATGGGTCCTCGCGCCGCGAAGCGGTTGTCGCCGCGTCGCGGGGCTGCTACGCCATGCCAAGAAACTCTGACATAATGTAAAAGATATCATACATCATGTCGAATGAACTTTACGTAAGAGGCCGGCCATGTCCTTCCGCGAGAAGTCCGCCTGGATCACCCTGATCTCGGTGCTGCTCTGCTTCGGGGCCTATTTCGGCGCGATCGTCACCGGCCATATCACCGGTCGTGGGCTCTCCAGCATGCTGCTGCTGGTGGTCTGCGGGGTGGCCCTGGTGGTGCTGCAGGCGGCGCTGCATATCCTGGCGGCGATCACCTCGCCGGCCGACGCCCGCGCGCCGCGCGACGAGCGCGAGCTGCTGATCCAGGGCCGCGCCCACAGCCTGGGCTACTACGTCTTGACCGGTCTGGTGCTGTCGCTGTTCATCCCGGTCCACCTGGGGCACAGCGCCATCGACATCGCCAACTTCGCCCTGCTCAGCCTGGTGCTGACCACGCTTGCGGTGGCCGGCGCCCAGATCGTCATGTTCCGGCGCGGGGTCTAGGGCGTGGGGCCAGGTTTTCAGAAGAGCGGCCTGCCGATCGCCAACCAGATCCGCCGCCTGCGCTTCGAGCATGGCGAGATGACCCAGTCCGAACTGGCCCAGGCCATCGGCATGACGCGCCAGACCATCGCGGCCATCGAGGCCGGCAAATATTCGCCGTCGCTCGAGGCGGCCTTCCGCATCGCCCGGGTGTTCGGCGTCGGCGTGGAAGCGGTGTTCCAGTGGCGGAACACCCTCCCCTGATGGGGAGGGACGGGCGCGCAGCGCCAGGGTGGGGAAGCGTGGGCCGAAGTGCTGAGGTTGGGGATGATCTGGACTTCCCCACCCTGATCGCTTCGCGATCTTTCCCTCCCCACTAGGGGAGGGGGCTTCGCCTACAGCCCCGGCAGCTTCAGCTTCTTGTCGCCTTCGCGGGCGATGATCACCGTCTTGCCGCCGGTCAGCTTGCTGATCCGCTCGGACTCGGCGGCGGGGTCGATGGGGCTCGCGTCGTCGCCCACCGGCTTCGGCATGGCGGTGGCGGACTTGTCGCCGCGCCAGAACATCACCTTGTCGGCGAAGCTCTTCTCCTTGTGCGCCACGTCGCCGAACTCGTCGTCGATCACATAGCGGATCAGGGGATCGGCCTTCTCGCCGCCGGCCTTGGCGACCAGCAGCTTCTCGCCTTCGGAACGGGTCTCGCCTTCCTGCTGGCCCAGCAGGGCGGTGCGCGCGGCGCTTTCCGGCTGCAGCTCCTGCGGGCGCGGCTTGCCGGGCGCGGGCGGGCGCAGCGCGAAGTCGGGCGGCACCACCAGGGGGGCCTTGGTCACCACGCGGAACTCGTCCGGGGTCACCTTGGCCATGCCCAGCGCATTCCGGGTCGAGGTGCATCCCGCCAGACCAGCCGCCGCCATCAGCGCGGCGGCAACGAACACTCGGTTGACGCTCATATTACCTAGGACTCCAGGGCCGCCCCCGGCCGGAAAGAAGAGTGGATAGCGCAAAGCGGGCGGCGCGCCAACGCTGCATCAGGCCGCATCCCCCGCCGCGCCGTCCCCGGGGGTGTTCCCGCCCGCCGACCCGGCCTTGCCGTCCTGGCGCAGCATGTCCAGCAGCAGCAGGCAGATGCCGATGGTGATCGCCGAATCGGCGACGTTGAAGATCCACGGGAAGTACAGCGCCGAGGCGTCGATGAAGTCGGCCACCTGGCCCAGGCGGATGCGGTCGATGGCGTTGCCCACCGCGCCGCCGATCACCAGCCCGATCGCCGTGGCGAACAGCGGCCGCTGCGAGCGGCGCACCCAGCCCACCAGCATGGCGGCCACCGCGAAGGAGAAGACCACCAGCAGCCAGCGCACCGCGCCCTGGCGGGCCTGCAGGAAGCCGAAGCTGACGCCCGGGTTCCAGACGCCGGTCAGGCAGATCGGGCCGAACACCGGGATCGACTGGCCCTCCTGCAGGCGCAGGACCTGCAGGATCCAGTACTTCACCGCCTGGTCGGCGATGACCACCAGGACGGCCAGGGCGAGGGCCAGGCGGCCAAGCTTGCTCATGCATCAGCCTTGTTGTGCGTCGCGTCCCATTGGGCGACAGCGTCGGCGTCGCGCAGCGACAGGTCGGGATAGCGCGGGTCGGATCCCACCTCCGGCAGGATGCGCCAGGACCGCGCGCACTTGCGGCCCTCGGCGCGCACCGGCTCGACGGCGACGCCGGCGACCTCGGCCAGGCGAAACGCGCCCGCTGGGCCATCGCCCGCGACCAGGCTCGCCTGGCTGGTGCGGAACACCTCGGCGGCGTCCAGGCCTTCGAAGGCGGCCATCAGTTCCGGCTCGGCGACGTACACCACCGGGGCCGCCTCCAGCGCCGCGCCCAGCCGCTTCTCGCGCCGCTCGACCTCCAGGGCGCCGGTGACCACGCTGGTCACCGCCTTCGCCTTCGTCCAGCGCGCGGCTTCGGCGTCGTTGCGCCAGTCGGCCGGCGTCTCCGGGATGGTCCGCAGGCAGTTGGAGCCGGCGTCCGGATAACGCGTGGTCCAGGCCTCTTCCATGGTGAAGGGGATCAGCGGCGAGAGCCACGCGGTCAGGCGGCTGAAGCAGGCCTGCATCACCGTGCGCGCTGCGCGCCGGCGCAGCGCATCGGGCCGGTCGCAGTAGAGGCTATCGCGGCGGATGTCGAAGAACAGCGCCGACAGATCCTCCTGGCAGAAATCCATCACCGGGCGGATCACGTCCTGGAAGAGGTAGCCCTCATAGGCGGCGCGGACCTGCCCATCCAGTTCCCAGAGCCGGTGCAGGATGTAGCGTTCCAGCGGCGGCATCTCGGCGAGCTCGACCGCCTCGTCCGGCGAATAGTCGGCGAGTGCGCCCAACAGGTAGCGCACCGTGTTCCGGAGCTTGCGATAGGCGTCGGAGGTGGTCTGCAGCACGGTCTTGCCGATCCGGCTGTCGTCCGAATAGTCGATCATCGCCGCCCACAGCCGGATGATCTCGGCGCCGCTTTCGCGGATCACCTGCTCGGGGTCGACCACATTGCCCTTGGACTTCGACATCTTCTCGCCGGCCTCGTCCATGGTGAAGCCATGGGTGAGGATGGCGTCGTAGGGCGCGCGCCCGCGCGTGCCGCTGCTTTCCAGCAGCGAGGACTGGAACCAGCCGCGATGCTGGTCGGAGCCTTCCAGGTAGAGGTCGGCCGGCCAGCGGGTGTGGGCGCGGTGCTCCAGGGTGAAGGCGTGGGTCGAGCCTGAATCGAACCAGACGTCGAGGATGTCCTCGACCTTCTCGTAGCGGTCCGGGTCGTGGCTCCCCAGGAAGTCCGACGAGGGCCGGGTGAACCAGGCGTCGGCGCCCTCGGCGCGAATGGCGTCGACGATCCGCGCATTGACCGCGGCGTCGTGCAGCGGCTGGCCGGTTTCCTTGTCCACGAACATGGCCAAGGGCGCGCCCCAGGCGCGCTGGCGGCTGATCAGCCAGTCCGGCCGGCTCTCGACCATGGCGCGGATGCGGTTCTTGCCGGCGGCCGGGTAGAAGGCCGTGGCCTCGATGGACTCCAGCGCCGTCTCGCGCAGCGAGCGGCCGTTATGCGCCTTATCGTCCAGCGGCTCGTCCATTCGGATGAACCACTGCGGGGTGTTGCGGAAGATCACCGGCGCCTTGGAGCGCCAGCTGTGCGGATAGGAGTGCTCGATCCGGCCCCGCGCCAAGAGCGCCCCGGCCTCGATCAGCTTGTCCATCACCGCCGGGTTCGCCGGGCCGAACTTGCCGGCTTTCTTGCCCTCGGTGTCCAGCACCTTCAGCCCGGCGAACAGCGGCACGCCGGGGTAATAGGCGCCGTCGGGGTCGACGGTCTCGGGGATCTCGCGATGGCCGTGCGCCAGCCAGACGGCATAGTCGTCGGCGCCGTGGCCGGGCGCGGTGTGGACGAAGCCGGTGCCGGCGTCGTCGGTCACATGGTCGCCGGCCAGCATCGGCACCTGGAAGCCGTAGCCGGCGTCCAGGCCCGCCAAGGGGTGGGCCAGCACCATGCCCCGGCAGTCGACGGCCTCCACCTTGTGGAACTTGGCGACCTTGGCCGCGGCCATCACTTCGCTGCTGAGCTTCTCGGCGAGGATCAGCCGGTCGCCGGCCTTGGCCCAGGGCTCGAACTCCAGCCCGGTCTCCATGGCGTCCACCTGGTAGACGGCATAGGCGATGTCGGGGTTGTAGCTCACCGCCCGGTTGGCGGGGATGGTCCAGGGCGTGGTCGTCCAGATCACCACGCTGGCGGCGCCCGCGGCGCTGGAGCCTTCCACCACCGGGAACTTCACCCACACCGTGGGACTGGTGTGGTCGTGGTACTCGACCTCGGCGTCGGCCAGGGCGGTTCGCTCCACCGGGCTCCACATCACCGGCTTGGAGCCGCGGTAGAGCTGGTCGCTCATCACGAACTTATGGAACTCGGCCACGATGGCGGCTTCGCTTCCATAGTCCATGGTGGCGTAGCGGTGCTCCCAGTCGCCGATCACCCCCAGGCGCTTGAAGCCTTCCATCTGCACGCCGATCCACTTGGCGGCGTACTCGCGGCAGCGGGTGCGGAACTCGGCCTTGGAGACCTCGTCCTTGCGCCGGCCGGAGGCGCGCAGCTCCTCCTCGATCTTCCACTCGATCGGCAGGCCGTGGCAGTCCCAGCCGGGCACATAGTCGACGTCGTAGCCCAGCAGGAACCGCGAGCGGACCACGAAGTCCTTCAGGGTCTTCTGCAGCGCATGGCCGATGTGGATCGCCCCGTTCGCATAGGGCGGGCCGTCGTGCAGCACATAGAGCGGCGCGCCGCCATGCTGCCGGGCCTTGCGCATGGCGTGGTAGAGGTCGCCCGCCGCCCAGCCTTGCAGGATCTGCGGCTCCTTCTGCGGCAGGCCCGCGCGCATGGGGAACGGCGTTTCGGGGAGGAAGACAGTCTCGCGATAGTCGCGGCCAGGTTTTACGTCTTCAGGCGTGGCGTCGTCGGCCATGGAACTTTCCAGCGTGGTCCGGAGGGGCTGTTGAGCTGCGGGACGAACCCGGCGCGCGCGCAGACGGTCTCGTCCGGCGTCACGCCGGGCGGGTAATTCGCGAGCTCTTCCGGACCGAAGTCATGGGCGAGGCTCTAACAGACGACGGCAGGGAACCCAAGGCCCCCTGATGTCCGGACGGCTGTCCCGGCGCCTAGTGGTGGTGGCCGCCGCCATGCTCGCCGCCATGACCACCGCCGTGGCCGCCGCCATGGCCTCCGTGGAAGTGGCCCCCGCCGTGGAAGCCGCCGCCGCCGTGGAAGTGGCCGCCCCCATGCCAGTGGCCGCCGCCGCGGAAATGACCGCCGCCACCGTGGAAGTGGCCGCCGTGCCGCCAGCCGCGCCAGCCCTCCGGCCCGCCCCAGCCGTAGCCGTACCTGTGCCAGTAGCCGCACCAGTACCAGCCCGGGCCGCGCCAGCCGTCGAAGTACCAGCAATAGCGGTGCGGCCCGTAGATGTAGAACTGCGCCTGTTCGAGTTGCGGGAAGGCCTGGCCGGGGAAATAGACCGCCGGATCGGTCGGCCAGGACGGCGCGGCTTGCGCCGGCCCCGCGACGAAGGGAATGGACAGCGCCGAGGCGGCAAGGGCGATGAGGACGGATTTCATGGCAGACTTCCACTGATGAACCCGTCCTGGAAGGTCTGAACGCGCGGCCGGCCGGGGGGTTCGAAAGCTTTCGCCCGCCGTTGGCGCCGCCCGCCTGCCTGTGCTTTGGTCCGCGCGGCGCCGGCGGGTGGCGGGCGCGGTGAACGAGCGGGGATCTTCGATGCGTCAGAGTCTGTGTTCGGTGGTGCGTGGGCTGTTGTCCGTGGCGCCGCTTCTGGTGGTCCTGGCCTTGCCGGCCGCCGCCGCCCAGGCGGCGACCGCTCCTGCCCCGCCGCCGGTGACCCGCGGTCCCGAGCACGGGACGCTGATCATCGCCGGCGGCGGCAGCCTGGGGCCGGAGATCCTCGGCCGCTTCATCCAGCTGGCCGGCGGCAAGGACGCCGAGATCGTGGTCATCCCCACGGCTGGCGGCGAGGCCAAGTACGGCCCGGACTGCGCCTGCCTCGGCATCTTCAAGAAGCTGGGCGCCACCCACCTCACCATCCTGCACACCACCGACCGCAAGGAGGCCGACTCCGACGCCTTCGTGGCCCCCCTGAAGCGCGCCAAGGCGGTGTGGTTCGTGGGCGGGCGCCAATGGCATCTGGTGGACAGCTACCTCGGCACCAAGACCGAGGCCGAGATCCACAACCTGCTGGCCCGCGGCGGGGTGGCCGGCGGCAGCTCGGCCGGCGCCTCGATCCAGGCCTCCTACATGGTGCGCGGCGCGCGCTCGGGCAACGAGATCGTCATGGCCCCCGGCTACGAGCAGGGCTTCTCCCTGATCACCGGCGCGGCCGTCGACCAGCATGTCACCGCCCGTCATCGCGAGGGCGACCTGGACGCCGTGGTGGTCAAGCACCCCGACGTGCTGGGCATCGGCATCGACCAGTCCACCGCCATCGAGGTGAAACACGACGGCTTCAAGGTCCTGGGCGTCGGCCACGTGTTCATCCACGACGGCAAGGAACAGCCGAACGGCGGCCACTACTATCTGCTGGCGGCCGGCGACACCTTCAACCTCGACACCCTGACCCCTAGCGAGAAGCGCTGACCGGCTCCGGCTCCGAACGCAAAGCCTCGCCTGGCGCCATCCGCGTCGCCCGCGGATCCATCACGCGCCGCCAGAGCGGCGGGAAGGGCGCCATCAGCATCGCGCCCGCATAGCCGGCGGGCAGTTCGGCCGCGCCGGGCGGCGCTTCCAGCTGCTGGTAGGCGCGCATGGGGGCCCGGTGGTGGTCGCTGTGGCGGCCCATGTTGAACAGGGCGGCGTTGTTCATCCGCCGCGCCGAGTTCCAGGAATGCTGCGGGCCGAGCGGCTCGGGCCGCCCGTCGGGCCGCAGGCGGCGTGTCAGGCCGTAGTGGGCGACGTAGTTGAAGCTCTCCAGCAGCAGGATCGCCACCGCCGCGCTGCCCGCGACGAAGGCCAGGGCGCGCAGGCTCGCCAGTCCCACGGCCAGCGCGAACAGCCCCTCGACCGCCAGATAGGCCAGCATGCGGTTGCGGGAGCTCCGCACGCGGCGGCCGCCGCGACGCAGGCGCTCGGCCTCGAACCGCCAGGCCTCGCGCCATTGGCCCGCGATGGACCGGCCGAGGAAGGCGTATAGGCTTTCGCCCAGGCGGGCGCTGGACGGGTCCTCGGTCGTCGCGGCGCGGCGATGGTGGCCGTTCACGTGGCTGATGCGGAAGTGCATGTAGAAGACCGCGCCCAGCAGGGTCAGGCCCAGCGCGCGCTCGGCCGACCGGCGGCTGTGGATCATCTCGTGGGCGGCGACGAAGCCGAAGACGCCGGCGGTCACCCCGGAGGACACCACCAGCCCCGCCACGGTCACGGCGCAGGCGCCCGGCTGGCTCACCACCGCCGCGCCCCAGGCGATCGTCGCCAGCTGCGCGGGGATGTAGAGCCGGGGCAGCAGGCGCAGCCAGCGGGGCCCGCGGTCGGCCGGGCCCTCGCCCAGCG
The DNA here is from genome assembly GCF_036501465.1 of Phenylobacterium sp. Classification (GTDB taxonomy): domain Bacteria; phylum Pseudomonadota; class Alphaproteobacteria; order Caulobacterales; family Caulobacteraceae; genus Phenylobacterium. The sequence continues at coordinate 10,546 of NZ_DASYAF010000121.1, read as the reverse complement.
CCGCGTCCAGGCCCGCCAGGCCGAGCGGGGTGGCGACGGCGGCGGCGAAGGCCCAGGCGCCGCCCAGCGTGGCGCCGATCGGGACCAGGGCCAGGAAGGCGAACGGCAGACAGTATCGGAGCGCGGCCATACCGCCTCGGCTGGAATTTCCCCTTCCCCTAACGGAAACGTACAGGCGGCCAAACCGTTGGAGGGTGCGGGATGAAAATCGGCGTTCTACCTGAATCCCCGCTCGAATGGCTGGGGCTGCGGCTGGGGCTGGTCCCTGTGCCGCTGGCCGAAACCCATGGCGCCATGCTGCTGGCGCGCGCCATCATGGCCGGGGCGGAGCTGGGCGTGTTCGACGCCCTGGCGGGAGGGCCCAGGACCGCCGCGCAGGTCGCCGAGGCCTGCCGCACGGCGCCCGGCGCGACCGCGCTGCTGCTGGATGCGCTCGCCGCCTGCGGCTACCTCACCCGCGGCGGGCGCGGCGAGGGCGCGGACTTCGCGCTCGCGCCCCAGGCGCGCAAGTGGCTGCTGGCCGAGGCGCCGGCCTCGATCCGCGACAAGCTCCTGCTGCAGGTCGTCGAGTGGCGCTGGCTGGAGACCCTGGAGGCCTTCGTGCTGAGCGGCCGGCCGCTGGATTTCCACGACGGCCTGCCCGCCGCCGAGCTCGGCCTCTATCACCGCGCCATGCGCGCCCTGGCGGGGGTCGCGGGCCATGAGGTGGCCCGGCGCATGCCGGTCCCGCGCGGCGCGCGCCGGATGCTCGACCTGGGCGGTTCGCACGGCCACTACGCCGCCGAGATCTGCCGCCGCCATCCGGGCCTGAGCGCCGAGGTGCTCGACCTGCCCGACGCCATCGTGGCCGCCGCCCCGATCCTCGCCCGCGAGGGCCTGGGCGAGCGGGTCGTCCATACGCCCGGCGACGCCGCCAGCGCCGACCTCGGAGAGGCGCGCTACGACCTGGTGCTGATGTCCAATCTCGCCCATCACCTGGACGCGGCCCAGAACCAGGCGCTCGCGCACCGCGTCGCCCGCGCGCTGCGGCCCGGCGGGATGTTCGTCATCCAGGAGCCGGCGCTCAGCGAACCGTCGGCCCGCGCCGGCCAGGTGACCGCCCTGCTCGGCCTCTATTTCGCCCTGCAGAGCCGCCCCGACGTCCGGACCTGGACCGTCGCCGAGATGGCCGGCTGGCAGGCGGCCGCGGGCCTGCGCCCACGCCGGGCCGTCGGCCTGCGCACCGCCCCCGGCTGGGTCCAGCAGGCGGCGGTCCGCGACGGCTAGTCTTCGAACGGCCGGCGCCCTCGACGGCGGCGTTTTCGATGGAGCGTCTGCGGGCGCGATGGCACAGTTGTCACGCTCTTCGGCTTCGCTGGAGTTGCGGACGGCGCCCGGCGCTTCCGCCCTGCGGCCGAACGCTTGGGGGACGCCATGACCGACCTGATCCGCCGCCGTTTCATCCAGACCGCCGCGGCCGCATCGGCCGCCGGCGTCGCCGCGCCGGCCTTCGCGGCCGCGACCGCCGGGAAGCTCAGCGACATCGACCACATCATCATCCTGATGAAGGAGAACCGCTCCTTCGATCACTACTTCGGGACCCTGCGCGGCGTGCGCGGGTTCGGCGACCCGACCGCGCGCCAGGCCGACGGGACCAGCCTGTTCCGGCAGAAGGACGCCCTGCATCCCGACGGCCATGTGCTGCCGTTCCGGGTGAACACCCTTTCCACCAACGGCCAGCACTACACCGACCTCAGCCACAACTGGGGCCCGCAGCACGTGGCCTGGAACGCCGGCGCCATGGACATGTGGCTGCCCGCCCACCGCGCCGCCGACGGCGACAACGGCCCGCTGACCATGGGCTACATGACGCGCCAGGACCTGCCCTACTACTACGCGCTGGCCGAGGCCTTCACGATCTGCGACGGCTATCACTGCTCGGTGTTCGGCCCGACCCATCCCAACCGCTACTACCTGATGACCGCCACCAACGACCCGGCGGGGCGCCATGGCGGGCCGGCGCTGGACAACAAGGGCAAGGCCTATGGCTGGGAGACCTATCCCGAGCGGCTGCAGAAGGCCGGGATCAGCTGGCGCGTCTACCACGACACCGACGACTACGGCTGCAACGTGCTGAAGTACTTCAAGCAGTTCCAGGGCCTGCCGCAGACCGCCGCGCTCCACGACGCCGCGATCCGCGACCGCCCGTTCGAGACCCTGCTGGCCGACCTGCGGAGCGGCGACATCCCGCAGGTCACCTGGATCGTCCCGCCGGCGGCGGTGAGCGAGCATCCGTCCTACCTGCCGGCGGCCGGCGAGGACCACACCGCCCAGGTGCTCGCCGCCCTGTGGTCCAACCCGAAGCTCTGGGCGAAGACCGCCCTGATCCTCAACTACGACGAGAACGACGGCCAGTTCGACCATGTGGCGCCGCCGACCCCGCCGCGCGGCGCGCCGGACGAATTCGTCCACGGCCTGCCGGTGGGCCTGGGCTTCCGGGTGCCGTGCCTGGTGATCTCGCCGTTCAGCCGCGGCGGCTACGTCTGCGGGACGGTCTTCGACCACACCTCGACGCTGAAGCTGATCGAGGCGCGGTTCGGCGTCGAGGTCGCGAACCTTTCCGCCTGGCGACGCAAGACGGTGGGCGACCTGACCGCCGCCTTCGGCTTCGGCGCCGCGCCCGACCTGTCGATCCCCAAGATGCCGGAAACCGGCCCGGCCCTGCGGACCGCCCTCGAACTCATCAAGACCCGGCCCAACCCCGAGGTCCCCGCCGTCCAGGCCATGCCGATCCAGGAGCCCGGCTCACGGCCCCGGCGGGCTTAGCGGTCGAACGCCGGGCGATCGGGCCGCCCTAGTCCAGCGCCGGCAGCAGCAGGGCGCGGGCCTGGGCGGCGTCCTTCATCACCTGGGCGGTCATGGTCTCCAGGCCGTCGAACTTCAGCTCGGGCCGCAGGAAGGCGATCAGGTCGGTCTCGATCACCTGGTCGTAGATGTCCTCGTCGAAGTCGAACAGCCAGACCTCGAGCAGCGGGACCCGCACGCCCTCGATGGTCGGGTTGACGCCGATGTTGGCGACGCCGGGGATGTCGCGCCCGTCCGGCAGGCGGGTGCGGGTCGCATAGACCCCGAACTTCGGGATCACATAGTCGCCCAGGGCCACGTTGGCGGTGGGGAAGCCCAGCTTGCGGCCCAACTGGCGGCCGCGCTGCACCACGCCCTCGATGGCGAAGGGGCGGCCCAGGATGCGCCGCGCCTCCTCCGGCCGGCCCTCGCGCAGGGCGTCGCGCACCGCGGTGGAGGAGAACTTCTCGCCGTCGGCGTCCTCCACCGGCTCGGCCACCGAGACGCCGAAGCCCAGCTCCGCGCCATAGGCCTTCATGCTCTCGGGGCTGCCGGTGCGGCCCTTGCCGAAGGAGTTGTCGAAGCCCACCGCCACGTGGCGTGCGCCCCAGCCGCGGTGCAGCACCCGCTCGGCGAAGTCCCGGTCGGTCATCTCCGCCAGCTCGGCGTCCAGCGGCAGCACGTAGAGGATGTCGACGCCCAGGTCCTCCAGCGCGCGGGCCTGCTGGTCCGGCTTCATCAGCAGGAAGGCGGGCTCGTCGGGGCGGAAATAGACCCGCGGGTGCGGATCGAAGGTGATGACCCCCAGCGGGCAGCCCAGCGCGCCCGCGGCCTTGGCGGCCAGCGCGATCACCTGCTGGTGGCCGCGGTGGACGCCGTCGAAATTGCCCATGGCCACCGCCGCGCCGCGATCGCCCGGCGCCACGTCCTTCCAGCCTCGGATGACCCGCAGCCGCCTCATCCGGCTTCGCTCCGCGCGGAGCTTCGCAGGATCGAGGGGCAGGCGAACCCTCCGAAGCCTTGGCGAAGGCGGGTCATTTGCCGCGGCGCGGCGCCAGGATCAGCGCCTCGCCGTCCAGCACGGTGCGGCCGTTGACCAGGCAGAGGGTCTCGAAGACCGCGTGGGCCTTCTCCGCGTCCAGGCTCTTGACGGTGACCCGCGCGGTGACCGCGTCGCCGACCTTCACCGGCCGGCGGAAGCGCAGCGACTGCGACAGGTAGATCGCGCCCGGCCCCGGCAGCTGGTTGCCCAGCACCGCGGAGATGTAGGCGGCCGACAGCATGCCGTGGGCGATGCGCCCGCCGAAGGTGGTGGTCTTGGCGTAGGCCTCGTCCAGGTGCACCGGATTGACGTCGCCGCTGACCGCGGCGAAGGCCTCGATGTCGGCGGCGCCGACCACCCGGGTGGTCTCGGCGCTCTGCCCCACGGAAAGCTCGTCGAAATAGAACCCCTGCACGCTTGCTCCTGACGCCGACTTGCCTGCGATCACTTAGCGACGATTTCGCTTGCTCGCCAGAAGACTTGGGGCTCGCCAGAAGACTTGGGGCTCACCAGACCAGGTCGGCGATGGCGTAGGTCGCCGAGACCCCCTGCTGGCGCATGAGGTCGGCCACGGCGGCCGCGTTCAGCGTTCCGTCCGCGCGAACCGTCTCGGCGCCGTGGATGCCGCTGGCCACGAACAGCACGTCCAGGCCCTGGGCGTTGGCGCCCTTGATGTCGGTGGGCAGGCCGTCGCCGATGCAGAGCACGCGGCGCTTGTCCAGCGGCCCCCGCCCGCCGCGTTCGGCCAGCGCCGCCTGCGCCTTCACCAGCGAAAGCTCGTAGATGATCGGATAGGGCTTGCCGGCCATCAGCACCCGGCCGCCCAGGCTCTCGTAGAGCTGGGCCAGCGCGCCGCCGCAATAGATCAGCCGCTCGCCGCGCTGCACCACGATGTCCGGGTTGGCGCACAGCATGACCAGGTCGCGGCCCACCGCTTCGATGAAGCGCTCGCGATAGTCGCCCGGCTCCTCGGTCTCGTCGTCGTAGGGGCCGGTGACCGAGATGAACCGCGCGTGCGCCTGGTCGGCGAACTCGACCCCCAGCCCGTCATAGAGCGGCAGGTCGCGCTCGGGGCCGATCATCCAGGCCGGGCCCGGCGCGCGCTCGGCCAGCAGCAGGCGCGTGGCGTCGCCGGAGGTGACGATCTCGCTCCAGGCCTCGCGCGGAACACCCAGCCCGTCGAGCTGCTCGATCACCTGGGCGTGCGGCCGCGGCGAGTTGGAGATCAGCACCACCGGCCCGACCTCGGCGCGATAGCGGGCGAGCGCGGCGCAGGCGACGGGAAAGCTCACCGCGCCGTTGTGGATCACGCCCCAGACGTCGCACAGCAGGGCGTCGTAGGCGTTGGCGATCTCGGAGAAGCGGCCGCAGGCTTTTGGGGAGGTCATCGGCAGGGGCGGTAGCGGGCGCGTCCGATCCGGTCAATCGTGGCGGTCGATCCGCGCCCCGCGCGCCGCGGGCCGAACCCGCCGCGCCAACTTATTGCGCCCCTATAGTTGATATGAGCCATGTGCGCCCCGCCCGCCGCACCTAGGCTTTCCGCATGGGAAACCCGCACAGCAGGGAGCGGACGGACTATGCGTAACTGGAAACTGGCTGCCGGAACGGCGGCCGTGGTGATGGCGGTGGCGGCGATCGGCGCGGGTTCGGCCCGGGCCGACCCGATCAGGCTCAATCTGACGGGCGCGGTGGCCGATTACACCGTCATCCCCGGCTTCAACAATGGCGCGGACCACGTCGACCCGTCCTTCCTGCCGCTGAGCGGCGTGGATCCGAACGGCGTGGCGGTCAGCCAGGACGACACCTTTCAGGTCAACGTCACCCTGGACGCGCCGCTCACCATCCCGGGGTCGGTCACGCGCACCGACGTGGTCCTGATCCTCAACGGCGCCAACTTCCCGGACATCGACACCAAGATCGACGATGCGGTCGTCGACTTCTCCGACGGCGGCGTCGCGGGCCTCCACTTCGACAGCTTCAGCAGCAGCACCCACGGCCAGCTCTCGGTGTTCACGCCGATCTTCCCGCCGGACAACGGGCCGCTGACCTTCGACACGATCACCTACAGCTTCCACGTCTCCGATCTCAGCCAACCGGCGACCCTGAACGGCGCGGAACTGGACTTCTCACTGCTCAGCCCCGCCCCGGCTCCGGAACCGGCGGCCTGGGCGCTGATGCTCGTGGGCTTCGGCGGGCTCGGCGCGACGCTCCGGGCCCGGCGGCAAAGCAAGGTGCTGGCCTAAACGACCCCATTCCAGCGTGAAGGCGCCGCCGGCTCATCCCGGCGGCGTCTTTGCGTCCGGGGCAGTTTCGGGCCTGAAGCAATTTTCTTAGGTCGTCATGGCCGGGACAAGCCCGGCCATGACGTTCAAAAATGGTGGAAACGCCCTAGTACCCCACCGCCCGGCGCGGCAGGTCGAGCGGCGGCAGGGCGGTTTCGGCGGGCGTGGGGCGCGCGACCGCCGGCGGCGGCCCGGCCTCGCTCAGCACCGCCTCCTTGATGGCCCGCGGCTCGCCGAACAGGTGGCCCTGGCCGAAGCCCAGGTCGAGGTCCAGCAGCTCGGCCACCTGCCGCTCGGTCTCCATCTTCTCGGCCACGATCTGCACCGAATAGCGCCCGGCGAACTGCACGAAGTCCTGGGCGGCGAGGTCGGGCAGGGAGGCCAGCACCGTCAGCCCGTCCTTCTCCTGCAGCTCGTCCAGCAGCTTCTGGGCGCCGATCTTCAGGAACTTCACGTCCGAGCGCGCCAGGTCCTGCCAGTCGAGGTCGAGGTCGACGACCTTGTCCAGGCTGAAGCGGAAGCCGAGGTCGGCCAGCTTGCCCATGTTGCGCGCCTCCACCGAGCCGCGCCGGTCGAACGCCGCCTGGCCGATCTCGAAGATCAGCGACCCGGCCAGGTCGCGGTTGGCGGTGAGCAGCTCCAGGAACTGCGGGAAGAAGCCCTCGTCGCCCAGGCTGGCCATGGAGACGTTGCAGAAGATGCCGATCTTGCGGTCCTGCTTGGCCAGTCGCCGCACGATCTGCACGCAGCGGAACAGCAGCAGGTTGTCGATGGCGGTGACCAGGCCGCCCGGCTCGGCCACGCTCAGATATTCGGCCGGCATCATCACCCGGCCGGTCTCGTCGCGCAGGCGCGAGAAGCTCTCGTAGTACTGGGTGCGCCGCTGCGGCAGGGCCACGATCGGCTGCAGGTAGAGGTCGACCCGGTTCTGCGCCAGGGCCTCCTGCACCACGTCCAGCAGGTCCGGCGCCCGGGGCGGGGCGGCCGCCACGGCCCCGCCCATCGCCGCCTGCGCCGCGCCGAACTGGGCGGTGAACGTCGCCGCCATCGCGCCGGCCGAGGCCGCGGCCGGCCGCTCCTCCAGCTGCTGCTGCATCCGGGCCACCAGGCCCTCCAGCATGTGGACCTCGTCCACCAGGCTGTCGTTGCGGCTGGCGTCGGCCACCACGGCCTCGAAGATGTCGGTGACCCGCTGGTCCAGCGCCTCGACCTGGTCGAGCAGGATCCTGTGGGCGTCGCGGATGTCGCCGACCTCGCCCTTCAGCGCCCCCATCTCCAGGGCGCGTTCGATCAGCCCGTGGAAGGCGAAGCACAGGCCAAGCCCGCCCACCAGCGCCGCCACCCCCGCGCCCCAGCCGCCGCCGTTGCGCCAGAGCGTCAGGGCGACGATCAGTGACAGGCAGAGATAGGTCCCGCAGAGAAGCCCCAGGGTGAGCCGACGCATGGTCCCAGCCATCCGAATCACTTCGGCGAGTATCCGACGCGGATTCCCCGGAAGTCGAAGGAATTAACGCCGCGGCGACACCTCCTCCTCTCCCACCCCCAAAACTCCGCTCATCCCCGCGAAGGCGGGGATCCAAGCTGAGTCGGAAGACGTGGCGAAAGCCTCCGCTGAAGATCCCGCGGTCCTATGGATCCCCGCCTTCGCGGGGATGAGCGGAAGAGAAGGGCAAGCGCGTCATCGGGTCGACGAACGACGCCAGGTCGGGATGCAGCGGCTGCTCTGGCCGGAACAGTTCCTCGAACAGGTCGCCCCAGGTCGGATTGCCGGCCTCGATCAGGCGGACCTTCCAGGCGCGATTCCATTTCTTGATCTGCTGCTCGCGGCGGAATGCGCCATCTCGCGTGTCATGGGCTTCGAACCACACAAGCCGCGTCACGCCATATTTCGCGGTGAAACCCGCAAACACCTTCTCCCGGTGCTGCGGGATGCGGGCGGCCAGGCTCTCGGTATGTCCGCAATAGAGCGTGCCATGGGGGGCGTTGGCGAGCAGATAGGCGAAGAATACCAAGGATAACCTCCTCATTCCGCTGAAGAAGTTTATCCCAGCGGCGAGAACAAATAAAGAACAATCGTCTCCCCGCTCATTCCCGCGAAGGCGGGAATCCAAGCCGAATCCGAATGCCAATCCGCAGTCCTTCAGCCAACCCCCCGCCGCATGGATTCCCGCCTTCGCGGGAATGAGCGGGGTCGTGGGAAAGCTGGAGAATATGCCACGCTGGCGCGTTCCCCATATTCATGTGATCACGGTTCACCTGAACGCGGCGCGGGACTTCGGCACACCATGGCGGACGGATCGGCGGGCAAGGCCACACCGGAACACTTCCCCGAGCACTTCGACGTCCTGATCGTCGGCGCCGGCCTTTCCGGCATCGGCGCCGCCTGGCACATCCAGCACGAGGCCAGGCCCGCCCGATCCTACGTGATCCTCGAAGGCCGCGACGCCATCGGCGGCACCTGGGACCTGTTCCGCTATCCGGGCATCCGCTCCGACAGCGACATGTACACCCTGGGCTACGCCTTCAAGCCGTGGACGCAGGCCAAGGCCATCGCCGACGGCCCCTCGATCCTGAAGTACGTTCGCCAGACGGCCGCCGAGAACGGCATCGAGCGCCACATCCGCTTCGGCCACAAGGTGACCGCCGCCGCCTGGTCCAGCGAAGACGCCCGCTGGACGGTCACGGCGCGCACCGACGACGGCGCCGTGCGCACCTTCACCGCCGGCTTCGTCTTCCTCTGCGGCGGCTACTATTCCTACGATGGCGGCTACCTGCCGGAGTTCCCCGGCTACGCCCGCTTCAAGGGCCGGCTCGTCCATCCGCAGCAGTGGCCGGAGGCCCTCGACTACACGGGCAAGCGCGTCGTCGTCATCGGCTCCGGCGCCACGGCCGTGACCATCGTGCCGGAGATGGCCAGGCGCGCCGCCCACGTCACCATGCTGCAGCGCTCGCCGACCTATGTGGTGAGCCGCCCGGCCGAGGACGCCATGGCCAACGGCCTGCGCAAGTGGCTGCCGCCCATGGTCGCCTACAACATCGTGCGCTGGCGCAATGTGCTGTTCGGCATGTGGTTCTTCCGGCTGGCCCGCAACAAGCCGGACGCGGTGAAGAAGAACATCATCGACATGGTGCGCGCCCAGCTCGGCCCGGACTACGACGTCGAGACCCATTTCACGCCCCGCTACAATCCCTGGGACCAGCGCCTGTGCCTGGTGCCCGACGCCGACCTGTTCGCCGCCATCAAGGCCGGAACCGCCAGCGTCGTCACCGACCATATCGAGACCTTCGACGAGACCGGCATCCAACTGAAGTCCGGCAAGCGCCTGGCCGCCGACATCGTCGTCACCGCCACCGGCCTGGTGCTGCAGGTGATGAACGGGCTGTCGCTCACCGTCGACGGACGGCCCGTCGATCCCGGCCAGACGCTCTCCTACAAGGGCATGATGTACGAGGGCGTGCCGAACCTCGCCTCGGCCTTCGGCTACACCAATGCGTCCTGGACCCTGAAGTGCGACCTGACCTGCGAATATGTCTGTCGCCTGCTGAACCAGATGGCCCGCACCGGAAACCGCCAGGTCACGCCCCGCAACGCCGACCCCGATATCGAGCGCCAGCCCTGGCTCGACTTCTCCTCAGGCTACGTCCAGCGCGCCATGGAGAAATTCCCCAAGCAGGGAACCAAGGCCCCCTGGAAACTGCACCAGAACTACGCCCTGGACCTGATGAGCCTGCGCTACGCCAAGCTGGACGACGGGGTGCTGGAGTTCAGCAACCGCGCCCCGGCGAAAGGGAAGGTGGCGGCTTAGCTACCGCCCCCGCGAAGCGGCGGGAGGGGGACCATCCGCCGAAGAGCGGATGGTGGAGGGGGCGAGCCACCTCCACGGCATTTTCCGCCGCGACCACATCATCCTTCCCGCACTCCGCTCGCCGCTTGCCCCCTCCACCATTGGCTCTTCCCCCGGCCTTCGCCGGCGTCGGCCAACGGTCCCCCTCCCGCCGCTGCGCGGGGGCGGTGAGCGAAAACCCTTGACTCCCGCCTCGATCTATGTTCTTGTTTTGTTCATGTCGGATGCAGCGGCGAGACGGGAGCGGCAGGACGCCGTGCTGGCGGAGCTTTCCGAGCTCGGCCTCTCCCTGGCGCGCGAGCTGCATGCCCGGGCCTTGGCGGCCGAGACGCCGCTCGAGGCCGAGAAGCTGTCGCTGGCCTTCCAGCGGGTCTCGCGCGGCGTGCGCCAGACCTTCGCCCTGGAGCTGAAGTTCGAACGCGCGCGGCGCCTGGGCGAGCGGGAAGACGCCGACGCCGCCCAGGCGGCCGCGCGCAAGGCCAGGCTGGACGCCGTCTCCCCGCCCGAGGGCTGGCTGACCTCGCCGGTCACCCGGCGCAAGGACCGGGTGCGCT
>NZ_DASYAF010000120.1:0-5031 GCF_036501465.1 Phenylobacterium sp. | reverse complement strand
CGATCTCCAGCGCGCCGGTGACCACGCGGGTGACGGCCTGCACCCGCTCCCAGCGCGCGGCCTCGACGGCGTTGCGCCAGGCGGCGGGGGTGTCCGGGATCACCCGCAAGGCGTTCGAACCGCCCTGTGGGAAGCGCGTCTGCCAGGCCTCCTCCATGGTGAAGGCGGCCAGCGGCGCCAGCCACGCGGTCAGCCGCTCGAACACCAGGTCCAGCACCGTGCGGCAGGCGCGGCGGCGCAGACTGTCGGGCAGGTCGCAATAGAGGACGTCCTTGCAGATGTCGAAATAGAGCGCCGAGAGGTCATTGGAGCAGAAGTCGGCCAGCGGCCGCCACACGTCCTGGAACCGGTAGGTCTCGTAGGCCGCCCGCACCTCGCCATCCAGCGCCCAGAGCCGGTGCAGGATGAAGCGCTCCAAGGGCGGCATGTCGGCCGGCTCGACTCGCTCGGCGTCACCGAAGCCTTCCAGCGCGCCCAGCAGGTAGCGGACGGTGTTCCTGAGCTTGCGATAGCCGTCGATCGTGCTCTGCAGGATGGCCGGACCGATCCGGGTGTCCTCGGAATAGTCGATCATCGCCACCCACAGGCGCAGAATCTCGGCCCCGCTCTGGCGGATGACATCCGCCGGGTCCACCGCGTTGCCGAGCGACTTCGACATCTTCTCGCCGGTCTCGGTGACCGTGAAGCCGTGGGTCAGGACCTGGTCGTAGGGCGCGCGTCCGCGCGTGCCGCAGGCCTCCAGCAGGCTCGACTGAAACCAGCCGCGATGCTGGTCCGAGCCTTCCAGATAGAGGTCCGCGGGCCAGCGGGTGTCGGGCCCCTGGCGGGGGGAGGCGTCTGACCAATGCGAGGCGTTCTGCGCCGCGCGGCTCTCCAGCACGAAGGCGTGGGTCGAGCCGGAGTCGAACCAGACGTCGAGAATGTCCTCGACCTTCTCATAGCGGTCGGGATCGTGATCGCCGAGAAAGTCGCTGGCCGGCCGGGTGAACCAGGCGTCGGCGCCCTCGGCGGCGATCAGGTCGACGATGCGGGCGTTGACGTTGGCGTCCTGCAGCGGCTGGCCACTCACCTTGTCGACGAACATGGCCAGCGGCGAGCCCCAGGCGCGCTGGCGGCTGATCAGCCAGTCCGGCCGGGTCTCGACCATGGTGCGGATGCGGTTGCGGCCGGCCTCCGGATAGAAGGCGGTGGCCTCGATCGCCTCCAGCGCCGTCTCGCGCAGGGTGCGCCCACCGTGCAGAGTGTCGTTGAGCGGCTCGTCCATGCGGATGAACCACTGCGGGGTGTTGCGGAAGATCACCGGCGCCCTGGAGCGCCAGGAGTGGGGATAGGAGTGCTCCACCCGCCCGCGGGCCAGAAGGTTGCCGGCCTCGATCAGCTTTTCGATGACGGCGTTGTTGGCCGGCCCGAACTTGCCGGCCTTCTTGCCCTCGGTCTCCAGCACCTTCATTCCGCCGAACAGCGGCACGTCCGGATAGTAGGCGCCGTCGGCGTCGACCGTATCGGGGATATCGCGATGCCCGTGCGCCAGCCAAACCGCATAGTCGTCGGCGCCATGGCCGGGCGCGGTGTGGATGAAGGCAGTCCCAATGTCCTCGGTGACATAGCTGCTAACCAGCAACGGCACGGGAAAGTCGTATCCATCGTCCAGCGCCGCCAGGGGATGGGCGCAGACCATGCCGGATGGATTGACTTCGCTGAGCCTCTTCCACTTCGCCACCTGGGCCGCCGCGCGCACCTCGTCGGCCAGCGCCTCGGCGACGATCAGCCGGTCGCCCGCTTTGGCCCAGGGCTCGAAGGCCAGGTCCGGGTTGGTCGCCTCGACCTCATAGACCGCATAGGTGATGTCCGGGCTGTATTGGATGGCGCGGTTGGCCGGCAGGGTCCAGGGCGTCGTGGTCCAGATCACCACCGAGGCGCCAAGTGCGGCGTCCGTGCCTTCGAGCACCGGGAACTTCACCCAGACGGTCGGGCTGACGTGATCGTGGTATTCGATCTCGGCGTCGGCCAGCGCCGTGCGCTCCACCGGGCTCCACATCACCGGCTTGGAGCCGCGATAGAGCTGGTCCGACATCAGGAACTTGTGGAACTCGGCGACGATGGCCGCCTCGCTCGAATAGTCCATCGTCGAATAGCGCCGCTCCCAGTCGCCGAGCACGCCCAGGCGCTTGAAGCCCTCCATCTGCACGCCGATCCAGCGATCGGCCTCTTCGCGGCAGCGGGCGCGGAACTCCGCCCTGGAGACGTCGTCCTTGCGCCGGCCCTTGGCGCGCAGGTCTTCCTCGACCTTCCACTCGATGGGCAGGCCGTGACAGTCCCAGCCCGGCAGGTAGTCGACGTCGTAGCCGAGCAGGAAGCGCGAGCGGACGACGAAATCCTTCAGCGTCTTCTGCAGCGTATGACCGATATGGATGGCGCCGTTGGCATAGGGCGGCCCGTCATGCAGCACGTAGAGCGGCGCGCCGGCGGCCTGGCGGGCCTTGCGCAGGGTCCGGTAGAGGTCCTGCTCGGCCCATCGCGCGAGGATTTCCGGCTCCTTCTTCGGCAGGCCGGCGCGCATGGGAAACGGAGTTTCGGGCAGAAAGACGGTCTCGCGATAGTCGCGGCCGGCGGTCGTGTCGGGTCTGGCGTCGCCAGGGGAATCGGGGGGGGCCATGATCGGCTCCAGCATGGGTTCGAACAAATGCGCGGACAACCCGGCGCGCGCCGCCGTGATTGGCGGCTTCACGCCGGGCGGTTAATTCGAAACCGACAAGGAACCCTGCTCATGGCGCGCGCTGTACCAGAGCCGGGCCGCGGGCGCGAGCCTTTCGCGGGCGGGACAGGATTGTACGGTATCGTAGAATTATCCGCTTGCCGTCGCGGCGCCTCCGCCGCATCAATTCGGTCCAAGAGCGCCCAAGGCCAAGCGGCGACGACGATTTTAGGGAGAGGACGACATGGCGAGCATCGCAGCCCTGGACGAGAAGACCGGCCGCAAATTCTATCTCGACGACCCGGACGACCTGAAGCCGGGCGAGAAGCTCACCTTCATCCTCAATCTGCACGGCGGCGGCTCGGTCGGCGCCTGGCAACGGGCCTATTTCCCGGCGGTCGACTACAAGGACAAGTACCGCCTGGTCATCGCCACGCCTTCGGCCGCCACCAAGGAGCCGTCGCGGCGCTGGGTCGGCGAAGCCGATGACGAGCACCTGCACAACATCGTCAACTACGTTTTCGACAAGTACGGGCCGGAAAACATCAAGAGCTTCTGGCTGGCCGGCCACTCCCAGGGCGGCATGACCTCCAACCGGCTGTTGCGCGACGATCCCTTCTTCCAGGATCGGGTCGATGGCTGGCTCAGCCTCTCCGGCGGCCGCATGGGGCCGGCCGAGCGCGCGCCGGGCTTTGGCCCGCCGCTGCCGCCCGGCCAGACCCTGAACATGCCGCGCCCGGCGCCCGGCGGGCCGCCGACCTGCGACTTCTCGTTCATCTACACCACCGGCGAGCACGAGATCGCTTCCCTGCCGGAGACCTCGCCGTGGGCGGAAAAGTACGCCGCGGGTCCGCGCGAGCGGCGTCCCGACATCGTCGACACCGAAGCCGGCCAGATCCACGACACCGGTCGCCAGGAGTTCTCCACCAAGGGCTGGGGCCTGTTGCCGCGCCCGGGAACGGCCGAGGTCTATGTCTATCCGAACGGCAAGGACGGCCGCGTGGTCGCCGATGTGGTCCGTCTCGACAAGGGCCATACCGAGGGCCTGGAGCCGAAGGTGACCGAGGAACTGATCAAGCTGATGGTCTCGGCCTCGGGCGGCAAGGCGCGCGCGGCGAGCAGGGCCAGCGCCCAGGCCTAGACCGCGTAGAAATCGTAGAACAGCGCGATCGGCGCCGTCGCTCCCAGCGCGGGCAGCGGGAACGCGCGCCAGGGCGCCTCGACGTCGATGGCCTCGATATTATGCAGGAAGGCGGCGCGCAGGTCGGGCTTGACGGCCTCTCGGTGGTCGAGGAACTGGCCCCAGCTCGACGTGCCGCCCAGGCCGACGCGGCCGGCGGGCGGCGCGCGGGAATCGCCATAGGCGGGCGGGAACAACCGGCGATAGGCGTCGAGATTGTAGAGCCATGAGCGGCCCTGGACGGTGCGGGTTCTGGGCCAGGTCTCGCGGACGAAGGCGAACATGGTCTTCAATTCGGCTAGGCGGCGAGGCGTCTTGGCGCGACTGAGCGGGCCGACGTCGTCTGCGCTGTCGCGGTTGCTGAAATGGATTCGCAAGACGCCGGCCACGTCCGGCGGATCGCAACGGAAACAGCCGAAGCTGCGCTGATCGGCGGGCGGCAAGTCGTCCGGCGCGGTGAGATAGAAGCTCCTGGTCCAGTCCAGCCGCTGCTCGGGCGTCCGCAGCGGTTCCATTTCGGCCAGAAAGGCCAGCCACTGCGGCGGCGCCGGGCCGACGCCGCCATATCCGAGGCCGAAGCGCCGCTGCAGATTGGTGTAGAGGGTCAGGGATCTGGCGAAGGGGATCGCGGCGCGAAGCGCCATATGCTCGGCAAACCGCAGCTGCAGCGCGAAATAGTCGCCCAGCCGCTCGGCCCGGGCGCTGCGTTCCGATTCGCGACTCAGCGCCGTCGCCGGATGCGCACCGGGATGGGCTGCAGCTGCGGCCGCATCCCGAGGTCCCACACCACACCTTGAAGCACCGCCGCCAGGTCGAGGTCCCAGTCGAGGACGCGTCGCTCGAGGCCCGAGGCGCCGCGCGCCCGCGCATGGCCGTGCGGGATGCGAGGCGCCGAGGCGCCAGCCACGCGCCCGAAGCCGTTCAGGAATTCGATCAAGGCGCGCATCAGCGCCTTTTGCCGGCTCGCCAGCGCCGGCGCCTCGCCGCTGACCTCACGCTCCGCCGCGGCGAGCAGGATGGCCTGCTTGTCGGGGAAGTACTGGTAGAGGGTGCCGATGCTCACCCCGGCGCGCTCGGCGACGCTGGTGGTGGTGAACGCGGCCGCGCCGTCGCGCTCGAGAACCTGAGCCGCGGCCTCGACGATGGCGTCCCAGGT
>NZ_DASYAF010000119.1:0-18553 GCF_036501465.1 Phenylobacterium sp. | reverse complement strand
CGCGGCCAATACGATGTGCTGTGGAAGCAGCCGGCGAACGGCGAGTATGCGCTGCGCATGGACCCGGTCTTCCCGGCGGAGTGCATGCTCGCCGGGGCTGACAACCGCAAGCTGCTGCCCGGCGCGATGCTGACCCGCTTCCACCTCGCCTGCCCGGATGGGCTGGAGGGCAAGCCGGTCGCCATTGCCGGGCTGGAGATGACGCTGACCGACGTGCTGGTCCGGCTGCATAAGCTCGACGGGCGCGAGGAAACCCATCTCGCCCGCGCCACCGACACGACGGTCACGATCGGTGGCGGGGGTGGCGGCTGGGCGCGGGCCGGGACGTATCTCAGGCTCGGCATCCAGCATATCGCGTTGGGCATCGACCATCTGCTGTTCGTGCTCGGCCTGCTGCTGATCGTGCGCGACCGCTGGATGCTGCTGAAGACGGTCACCGCCTTCACCGCCGCCCACAGCCTGACACTGGCCATCGCCACCCTGGGCCACATCCAGCTTCCAGTGGCGCTGCTGAACGCCCTGGTGGCGCTCTCCATCCTGTTCGTGGCGCCGGAGGCGATCCGGGCTGCGCGCAGCGAGACCAGCCTGACCATCCGCCATACCTGGGTAGTGGCCTTCGCCTTCGGCCTGCTGCACGGGCTGGGGTTCGCCAATGGGCTCACGACGCTGGGCCTGTCGAAGGGTGAACTGGTCCCGGCGCTGGCGCTGTTCAACGTCGGCGTGGAGATCGGCCAGCTCACCTTCCTGGGCCTGGTGCTGGCGCTGGGCCGCGCGTTCCGGCTGATGGCGATCCGCTGGCCCGAACCGGTGCTGCGGCTGCCGGCCTACGCCATCGGCGCGCTGGGCGCGATGTGGACCGTGCAGTACGCCGCCGTGGCGCTGGGGGCCTGGTGATGCGCGCGCGCTCCGCCCTCTCCATCCTGGCGCTCGCCGCCGCGGCCTGCGCCCTGCCGGGCGTCGCCAGCGCGCACCTGAACGCCAGCGGCATGGGCCCGATCTATGACGGGATCGTCCACTTCGGGCTTTCGCCGGAGGACAGCCTGCCGGTGGCGGCGCTGGGCCTCTACGCCGGCCTGCGCGGCCAGGCCCACTCGCGGCTGGTGCTGGGCGTGTTGCCGCTGGCCTGGATCGCCGGCGGCGGGCTGGCCATGGCGGGCGCGGGCCTGCCGGCCGTGGCGCTGTCGGCCGTCACCGCAGCCCTGTTCCTGGCGATCGGCGGCCTGCTCGCCGCCAACGCCGAACTCGCGCCGCGCCTGGTCGCCGCCGCGGCCGCGGCCCTGGGGGTCACGCGCGGCCTGGCCGACCTGGCGGGCGTCGCGCCCAGCCTGCCGCATACGGGCGCGCTGATCGGCATGAGCGCCTGCGTCTTCGCCCTGTTCGCCCTGGCCGCCTCGCTGACCCTGCCGCTGACGCGGCTGTGGATGATCATCGCGGTCAGGGTGGGCGGTAGCTGGCTGGCCGCCACCGGCCTGCTGCTGGCGGGCTGGATCTGGCGCTACGGCGCGCGCGCCGTGTGAACGAAAAGATGTTGAGGGAGGCTTCCATGGCCCATCGCGGTCTGTTGATCACCACCACGGCGCTGGTCGCCCTGGGCGGCGCCACCGTGGCCGCCGTCGCGTTCTGGCCGCACGCCCAGGCGAGGGCCGGCGCCGAGCACCGCGCGCCCACCGTTCTGGCCCACGCCAGCGCCGCCGCTGCGACCTCCGACCCGGCCGATCGCCGGGCCTTCTTCGGCGAACTTCACCTGCACACGGTGATGAGTTTCGACGCCTGGACGTTCGGCACCAAGGTCACGCCCGACCAGGCCTACAAGTTCGCGCGCGGCGAGACGGTGATGGTGCCCGCCTTCCAGGTCGCCAAGGAACAGGGCCTGAAGGTGTCCGGCCCCGTGCCGGCCAAGCGCGCCTGGCCGCTCGACTTCACCGCGGTCACCGACCACTCCGAATTCCTGGGCGCCATGACCCAGCTCGACATTCCGGGCAGCGCCTTCTCCAAGACGACGATCGGCAAGGAGGTCTCCGGCGGCGGCCAGGGCGCCTTCTTCCGCGCCGGCGCGGCGCTGCGCGGCGGCGAGGGGCAGGACGTCGCCGACATGAAGGCGGCCGCCCAGGCGGCGGACGGCTGGAACGTCGAGATGCAGGCGGCCAACGCCAACTACGAGCCCGGCAAGTTCACCACCTTCGTGGCCTACGAATGGACCGCCTCGCCGGGCCAGGGCATCCACATGCACCGCAACGTGATCTTCGACTCCGATCACGCGCCCAACCCCTTCACCGCCGTGGATTCGAACCACCCCGAGGACCTGTGGAAGTACCTCGACTCGGTGCGCAAGCAGGGGATCCAGGTGCTGGCGATCCCGCACAACGCCAACCTCAGCGACGGTCACGACTTCGACTGGAACATGTCGAACGGCCGCCCCATCGACGAGGCCTACGCCCAGGAGCAGGCGCTGAACGAGCCGCTGGTGGAGATCACCCAGACCAAGGGCACGTCCGACACCGCGCCCGAGCTGTCGCCCAACGACGAGTTCGCCAACTTCGAGATCATGGACCGGATCTACAAGGGCGAGACCCAGACGAAGTGGCACGGCTCCTTCGTCCGCGAAGGCTACGGCCGGGGCCTGGTGATCCAGAGCCAGGTGGGCGCGAACCCCTTCAAGATGGGCGTCACCGGCGGTTCGGATATCCACAATGGACTGACGGTGAGCGACGAGAACGCCTTCGCCGGCCGGATCAGCGGCCTGGACCGCAAGACCATGCTGCCCACCGGCCAGGCGGCGCGGATCGCGCTCGGCATGAACGAGGCCGAAGGCGAGGTCCGTGTGCGGCCGAACGGTCAGGCGGAGAACAATCCGTTGCAGTTCGTGGGCGCCGGGATCACCGGGGTCTGGGCTGAGCAGAACACCCGCGAGTCCATCTTCGCGGCGCTGAAGCGCAAGGAGACTTTCGCCACCACCGGCACGCGCATCCGCGTGCGGATGTTCGGCGGCTGGGACTTCGCGCCGGGCATCACCGCCAAGCCCGGCTGGGTGAAAACCGCCTATGCCAAGGGCGTGCCGCAAGGCTCGGACCTGCCGGCGGCGGGCGCCTCGAAGGGTGCGCCACGCTTCATTCTGCAGGCGATGAAGGACCCGGACGGGGCCAATCTCGACCGGGCCCAGATCATCAAGGTGTGGCTTGACGGCAAGACCTACAAGGAGAAGGTCTTCGACGTGGCCCTGTCGGGCGGGCGCAAGGTCGACCCGAAGACCGGAAAGGCGCCCGTGGTCGGCAACACCGTCGACCTGACCACCGGGCTGGTGAAGAACACCATCGGGGCGGCGACGCTGACCGCGGTCTGGAAGGACCCGACGTTCAATCCCAAGGTCGCGGCGGTCTACTACGCCCGGGTGCTGGAGATCCCGACGGCGCGCTGGACGACGCACCTGGCCATCGCCAACCACCTGCCGATTCCCAAGGCAGCGCCGGCGACGATCCAGGAGCGCGCCTGGACGTCCCCCATCTGGTTCACGCCGCCGAAGGGCTAGGGCTCAGCCGGCCAGGGCCGTCCAGAGGAAGAAGCCGCCGCAGGCTGCGATGACGCCGCCGGTCCCGCGCAGCGCCAGGCGGCCCCACGGCCAGCGGTGGATCAGGCCGATGGCGATGCCGGTGGCGTGCAGCAGGCCGGTCGCCATCACGAAGCCCAGGCTGTAGAGCAGGGCGTTCTGGCCGGGGGGCAGTTCCGCGCCGTGGGCGTAGCCGTGGAACAGCCCGAACAGCCCTACCAGCACGGCGGCGGTCCATAGCGGCGGCTTCAGTTCGGCCAGCACCACCGCGCCCAGGCAGACGCCGGAAAGCGCGATGGCGATCTCGCTGCCCGGCAGGTGGACGCCGATCAGGCCGATGAAGCCGCCCACCGCCATCACCAGCGGGAAGGTCACCGGCAGCAGCCAGATCGCCGGCCGTCCGAGCTGGGCGCCCCAGAGCCCCACCGCCACCATGGCCACGATGTGATCGAGGCCGGAGATCGGATGCAGGAAGCCGCTCACGAAGCCGATCGCCTCGCCGCGCACGATGTGCGCCGCGGCCGGTCCAGGCGTGGCCGCCGCGGCCAGGATGAGCGCGGCGGGCAGCCATCGCGCCATGGGTCCGAACCCTGCTTCCGATCCCGGATTCCCGCCGGCTTTCCTGGCCATTTCATCCCGCTCCAAAGCACCGCTCAATAGCTTGCAAGACCTTGAATTTCCGTCCATTCTGGCGTCCCTGCAAGGGGCGAAAGACGCCGCAGGACACCGCCAGGAGACACCCCGGAATGGCGCCATCGGCCCGCAGCCTTCCACGAGCCGAAAAAGGCGCCGCGCGGGAACGGCAGATCCGCATCGCCGCCTCGCGCCTGTTCGTCGAAAAGGGCTTCGACGGCGCCTCCATGCAGGACATCGCCGACGCCGTCGGCCTGACCAAGCCTGGCCTGTACCACTTCGTGGAAAGCAAGGAAGGCCTGCTGGCCCTGATCGTCGAGGACGGGGTGGCGCGGCTGGAGCGCGAGGTGATCGAGCCCGCGCTGGCGGTCGCCGATCCGGCCGAGCGGATCGCGACCCTGGTCCGCGCCCACGTGGCCAACATCAGCCGGGTGGAGTCGGACATCGGCAATCCGGTGACCTCCCTGGTGGAGAACCTGATCGGCCTGTCGGACGCGCGCCGCGCCGAGATCGAGGCCCGGCTGCGCCGGCTGTACGAGGTGATCCGCGGCGCGCTGGGCGAGCTGCGCGCCGAGGGCCGGCTGGTCGAGGGGATCGATATCACCACCGCCGCCTTCTCGATCATCGGCATGGTCATGTGGACGAACCGCTGGCGCCGGCCCGGCGGGCGGGTGACGGCCGAGGCGGCGGGGCAGGACATCGCGCGCCTGGCGCTCCGCGCCGTACTGCGGGACTGACCCCCGGCTGCGGACTTCAGGGGAAAGGACGGGACCCGGACAGGGAGGAAGCGCCGGGCCCCGCGCGCCGCGCTGCGGCGCGAAATCCCTCACCACTTGTAGATCAACTGGCCTCCAAAGGTCCTGGGCTCGCTCCAGCGCCGCGAGGCGGCCGCCTCGAAGGCGATGTAGGTGGTGTTGAACAGGTTGTTGACGAAGGCCGACAGCTCCCAGGGCCCCTTGCGCACGCCGAGGCGGGTGTTGAACAGCTGGTACTGGTGCAGCTTGGGCGTCTGGGCGATCTCCTGCACGCCGCCGAAGCGGCCGCTGTAGACCAGGTTGAAGAAGCCGGTCGAGCCCATGGGCGCGGGGTGGCTGTAGTCGATGTTCGCCGAGGTCAGGTAGTGCGGC
This sequence comes from Phenylobacterium sp., assembly GCF_036501465.1. GTDB lineage: Bacteria > Pseudomonadota > Alphaproteobacteria > Caulobacterales > Caulobacteraceae > Phenylobacterium. The sequence continues at coordinate 13,249 of NZ_DASYAF010000119.1, read as the reverse complement.
AGCTGCGGCGGGATATCGCCGTTGAAGATGCCGCTGGTGATCTTGCCGTCCTGGGTCGAGGCGCCGAAGGTGCCGGCCAGGGTCCCGCCCGCCAGACCGACGTTGATCGTTGCTTCCGCCTCCACGCCATAGACGTTGGCCTTGCCGCCGTCGGTGGCGAAGGGCGTGGCGGCCTGCGCGCAGACCGGGTTGGTCGCCCGGCAGCCGTTGTCGGTCTGGATGATCAGGTTGTCGACGTCGGTGTAGTAGGCCGCCACAGTCACATAGAGTTCGCGGGTGATGTTGCCCTTGGCCCCGACCTCATAGGACAGGGTGTTCTCGTTGCCGTAGCTGACCGGGATCGGGATAGGCTGCTGCGGCACGCCCAGGTTGGCGTTGAACCCGCCCGCCCGGAAGCCGGTGCCGGCCTTCAGATAGGCCATCCACTCGGGGCTGAACTTGTAGGCCCCGGTCAGGTCCCATGAGGTGTTGGTGGGGCTGAAGGTCGCGTCCACCAGCTTGCCGGGGTTGGCGACGCCGGTGCCGAAGTCGAACTGGTTGGCGGAGAAGGTCTTGTCGTCGTCGGTGTAGCGCGCTTCGCCGGTGACGCTGAAGCCATTCATGAAGTCGTATTCCAGGCTGCCGTAGGCGGCCCAGGACTTCAGCGTCTGGGCCGACGGCGAGACCGTGCCGGTGGACGGGTTGGCCTTGGTCGGCGTCCGCGTGGCGGTGATCACGTCGGAATCATCCAGGTCGACGTACTCCGCGCCCGCCAGCCACTTCCACTGCGGCCCGAAGTCGCCGGAGATGTAGAGCTCCTGGTTGAAGCTTCGGGTGTGGCCGTGGTTCTGCTGGGTGCCGTTGATCTCGCCCGGGGCCGCGCCCTTGGCCAGCAGGCCGTCGGCGACGATCTCGGCCGCCAGGGTCGGATCGAGCAGGTCGTTGTCGAACTGCTGCACGTCCTTGCGGTCGCGCCACAGGGAAATCCAGGTCAGGGTCCCGAAGCCGAACTTGTAGTGCGAGGTGAACTCAAGGTCGTTCACCTCGTCGCGGTCGGCGTTCTCGAAATTGCCGGGCCGGGAGAACTTGGGCTCGATGAACACCCCGTTCGGCTCGGTGGCGTTGGGGTAGACGAAGAGCTGCAGGTTCAGCGCCGGGTACTTGTCGCTCGAATGCTCGGCCATCAGGTTGGCGTCGAAATCGCCGTTCTCGTAGCGGAGCTGGGCGCGATAGGCGTGGGTCGCCTGGGCGTCGATGTAGTTGCCCAGGTCGGGGTTGAAGAAGAAGCCCTTGGACTGGTCCATCAGATCGGCGCTGAGGCGCAGGGCCAAGTGGTCGGTCAGCGGATGGTTGATGACCGCCTCGACCTCGCCGTAGTCCTTGTTGCCGCCCTTCACCGAGACATAGCCGCTCTCGGTCTGGGTCGGCCGGGCGGTGATGATGTCGATGGCGCCGCCCACCGCGTCACGGCCGTAGAGCGCGCCCTGGGTGCCGCGCAGCACCTCGATCTGCGAGGCGTCGAACAGGTCGAAGCGGCTGTAGGTGCGCCCGCCCTGGGCGCCGCCGCCCACATAGGCCCCGTTGCGGTAGAGGCCGACGCCGGAGTCGGCGCTGGTGCCGCGGCTGGTGCCCGAACCGCGGATCGAAATCTCAGAGGTCAGCGGCGTCGAGGTGTCGCCGAACGCCACGCTGGGGATGGTGGTGACGAGGTCCTTCACCCCCTGCAGGCCGCCGCGCTGTTCGATGTCGCCGACCCCGATCACGCTGGCGGCGATCGGCACGTCGCGCAGCCGCTCGTTGCGCTTGCGCGCGGTGACCACCAGTTCGCCCACCTCGGTGGTGTCGTTCGTGGCCTTGGTGGTGTTGCTCTGGGCCATGGCCGGCGTGGCATGGATCGATGTGATCGCCAGCGCCGAGGCCACGCCGAAAAGCGCCTTACGCATATCTTCCCCCTATGCTGGGCGGATCGGCGGAGCCGTCGCGCCTCTCTTGCGCGCGCCCTCCATGCGACGCGCCTGAGCCGGTCCTTGACCGACCGGTCGGTCCAAAAACGCTATGAAGGATCGTCGTTCGCCTCAACGACGCGGCTGGGGAATTCCGCTAGGCGGCGCCGGAAACCGCCCTACTTCCTGGCCGCAAGCGCCGCATCGAAGAAGGCGACCTGGCGGGCGGCGTATTCCGAGCGCATCTGGTGGCCGGCCCAGGCGATGATCAGCTCATCGGCGATCAGCCGGCTCTGCGCCCCGCCCGGCGTGCGGCGGTAGAGTTCGAGCAGCTCGTCGCGGTCTATCACCGGCTTGTCGGTGAAGACGCCGCGCATGCCGTGGGCGTCGATCAGGCCTGCCGCCGGCAGGGTTTTCGCCACCAGATCCTCGCGCTGGGCGGGGCTGAGGCCGGGGACCAGGGCGAAGGTCGCCGGGCAGACGCTGTGCTCGAGGTTGAGGTGCGTCTCGATCCTGCCGCCGGCCTTTTCGAGCTGAGCCGCGATCTCGCCGACCCGCTTGGCGTCGACCAGGCCGTCGTGCTCGGACAGCACCAGGAACGTCGGCGGCAGGGCGTGGGCGTCCTTCAGCAGGTCGCGCATCGGCGCGGGGAACGGGCCCATGTAGTCGGCGACCGCGACCACCGGCAGGCCCTGCTGCTTGGCCGCGGTGGCGTAGAGGTTGGCGAAGGACCCGCCGTTCGACATGCCCATGGTGAAGACCGGCGTCGCAGCGGTGATCGCGCCCTTGTCGATCAGCGCCTTGTGCAGGGCGAGCATGTAGGCGACGTCGGGGTTGGCCTTGGGATCCAGGCTGGAGACGTCCCAGCGCTTCACCCCGGTGCGGTCCAGCGACGCTGAGGCGGCGTAGCCGTAGCCCGCCGCCACCAGGGCCGAGAGCACGCGCACGGTGTGCAGGCGCGTGGCGAAGGTCTCCGAACCGCCGGTGCCGTGGAACAGGTAGACGATCCCCTTGGGGTGCGGCGGGATGAAGCTCAGCACCGTCCGCCCGCCGATGATGTCGCTGTGAACCGGCGGCGCCGGCAGGATCGAGGGCGCCTCCACCCAACAGGGCGCGGTCGCCGCCTGGACGTTCGGCGGGGCGGCCAGGACCAGGGAGAGCGCCGAAAGCGCCAGGCCGCTGGTCCGGCGAATGGCGGTCAGACCCCGGTATGACATGGCGGCGCTCCCCTGGCTGGGGCCTATTGAACCCCGGCGGGGCGGGACCGCTCCGGCGAATTGGCGACGTTCCGGGACACGGAATTCGCACCGCCCTTGATCGAAGCCGCCCTACCGCGCGACGGTGCGGCCATGAAGCTTCGCCTTGCCGCCATCACCTTCGCCCTCGCCTTCGCGACCGCCGCCGCCGCCGCCGAGCCCGTCCTGCTGCCGAAGCCCCGGTCGATGACGGTCGAGACGGGCGCCCTGCCGCTCACCGGCGCCTTCAGGGTCAAGGCCACCGGCTGCCGGCAGCCCCTGACCGGCAAGGCGGTGGCGCGTTTCCAGGCCGATGTCGCCCGGCTGCGCACCCTGGGTCGCGGTCCCGGCCCCGCGCTGGAGATCCATTGCGACGCCAAGGACGCGGGCTATCTCACCTCGAAGGCCGCAGAAGCCTATTGGCTGCATGTCGGCGGGGATGGCGTGCGGATCGAGGCCGACGGCCCGGCCGGCGCCCTGCACGGCCTGGCCACCCTGCGCCAGCTCGTGGGCTCCGGCCCCGGCCCCGCCGAAATCCCCTACCTGCGCATCGACGACGAGCCGCGCTTCCCCTGGCGCGGGGTGATGATCGACACCTCGCGGCACTTCATGAGCGTGGCGACGGTGAAGCGCCAAATCGACGCCATGGAGCGGGTGAAGCTCGACGTCCTGCACTTCCACCTGTCGGACAACGAGGGCTTCCGGATCGAGAGCAAGCGCTATCCGAAGCTGACGCAGATCGCGACCCATGGCGAGTTCTACACCCAGGCCGAGATCAAGGACCTGGTGGCCTACGCCGCCGACCGCGGCGTGCGGATCGTGCCGGAGATCGACGTGCCGGCCCACACCGCCGCGATCCTGCAGGCCTATCCCGAGCTCGCCGCCCAGACCGATCCGGCCCAGCCGCTGGCCGCGGCCAATCCGGCGCTGAACCCGGCCAACGAAAAGACCTACGCATTCCTGGACGGCCTGCTCAGCGAGATGACCGCCCTGTTCCCCGACCGCAACTTCCACATCGGCGGCGACGAGGTGAGCGACGCCGCCTGGATGAAGGACCCGACCATCGTCGCCGACATGGCCGCCAACGGGATCAAGTCGCGGGTCGAGATGGAGGCCGCCTTCCACAAGCGGGCGCGCGAGATCCTGACGCGGCTGGGCAAGACCGAGATCGGCTGGGACGAGATCGCCGCCGCGCCGCTGCCCAAGGACGTGATCGTCGAAGTCTGGCGCTTCTCCAACCCCATCGCCGATGCGGTGCGCGCGGGCCATCCCACCGTCGTCTCCTCGGGCTACTACCTCGACCACCTGGAGACCGCGGCGACGCACTATGCCGTCGATCCGCTCGACCTGCAGGCCGACGGCTTCACGCCCGCCGAGGTGGCGCGCGCCCAGACCCTGAACCCGCTGCTGGCCAACGCCGCGCGGCCGCTGGAGCTGAAGCCGCTGCCGCCGCTGACGCCGGATGAGCAGAAGCTGGTGCTGGGCGGCGAAGGGCCGATCTGGGCCGAGCTGGTGACCGACGAGATGCTGGACCAGCGCCTGTGGCCGCGGGCCGGGGCGCTCGCCGAACGGTTCTGGTCGCCGCGCGAGGTGCGCGACCCGGCCGACATGGAACGCCGCCTGGCGGTGGTGCAGCGCGAGCTGGAGACGCTCGGCCTGCAGGACCTGGCCAACCGCGCGCGGATGGCCGAGCGGCTGGCGCCCGGGAACGCGCGCACGGTGCTGACCTTGCTCACCGCCGTCTCGCCCACCCGCAACTTCGCCCACAACCACACCACCCTGGCCATGCTGAAGGGGGTGGTGCATCCGCCGGAGCAGGACCTCACCAGCCTGGCCGACGCCGCCCCCACCGACGCGCCGGAGGTCTGGGCGCTGGAGGCCGGCGCGGCCCGAGCCGCCAAGGGCGACTTCGCCGAGGTGTCGGAGATGCGCGCCCAGCTCAGCGCCTGGGCGGAGAACGATCCCGCCTTCGCCGCCATCGCCAGCGGAAAGCCTGACCTGGAAGCCGCCCTGCCGATCTCCGCCGAGGTGGCCGCTGTAGCCCGGGTCGGCCTGGCCGCGCTGGACGCCCTGCAGCGGCGCACGCCCCTGCCGCCGGACCAGGCGGCCCATGACGCCGCGATCCTCGATCAGGCCGAGAAGGAGGCCGCCGCCTCGGCCCGGCCGCTGTTCGTGTTCGTCTCGCCCCAGCCACCGGCCGACCTGATCATCTCGATCACGCCGGCGGTCCGGACCCTCTATGCGGCGGCGACGGCGCGCTGACCGGCGCGGTAGCCGCGCCAGGCGTAGAAGAAGATGTAGAGATAGGCCGGCGCCATCAGGGCGGCGAACACCGCCTGGAAGTCGTAGTGCTGCTTCAGGATCGCGAAGGCCTGCGGGATCACCGCCCCGCCGACGATGCCCATGACCAGCAGGGCCGAGCCGGTCTCGGTCACCCGGCCCAGGCCCTTGATCGCCAGGGGAAAGATCGCCGGCCACATCATGGCGTTGGCGAAGCCCAGCGCGGCCACGAACCCCACCGAGACATAGCCCTTGGTCAGGAAGGCGCCGGCGACCAGCACGACCCCAAGCAGGGCGGAACCTTGCAGATAGGTCTGCTGGCTGAGCGGCTTGGGGGTGAAGATCAGGCCGCTCACATAGCCCGCCAGCATGGCGGCGAGCGTGAAGGCGGTGAAGAACTTGGTCTGGTCCAGCGGCAGGCCGAAGGCGCGGCCATAGGCGCCGATGGCGTCGCCGGCCATCACCTCCACGCCGACGTAGACGAACAGGCACACCACGCCCAGCCACAGGTGCGGGAAGCTGAAGATGCTGCGGTGGAGCCCGCTGCGTCCTTCATCTGGGCCTTCCGGATTGGCCTCGGCCACCTTCAGGTCCGGCAGGGGCGAACGCAGGATGCCGATAGCGGCCACCAACAGCAGCCCCGCCATGGCCAGGTAGGGCAGGTGGATCTTGGCGGCGAAGCTGTTCAGCAGGGCCTCGCGCGCCGACCCGGCGCTTCCCTCCAGCGTCGTCGACAGATCGCCGATCCCGCCCAGCACCAGGGCCCCCAGCACCAGGGGCGCGGCGATGCCGGCGGCCTTGTTGCAGATGCCCATCAGGGCGATGCGGCGCGCCGCGCCGTCGATCGGCCCGAGGATCGAGACGTAGGGGTTGATGGCGGTCTGCAGCAGCGCCAGGCCGCCGCCGATGGTGAACAGGCCGCCGAGCGCGCCCGGATACCAGCGCCGGGTCGCGAACTCGCCGAAGACGCCCGCGCCGACGGCCATGACCGCCAGGGCGACGGCCAGCCCCTTCTTTAGCCCGGTCAGCTTCAGGATCCGCGACGCCGGCAAGGCCCAGACGAAGTAGGAGACGTAGAAGACGGTCACCACCAGGAACGAGTTCACGTCGTCGAGCCCGAAGGCCAGGCGCACGAAGCTGATCAACGGCCCGTTCAGCCAAGTGCAGAACCCGGTGATGAAGAACAGCGCGCCGGCGATGGCGAGGGACGGGCCGAGACCCGCCCCCGTGCGGCCCCCGGCCGGCGCGCTGGCCGCGGTCATCAGTGCGCCTTGCCGGCCGCCGCCGGGCCGTATTCGAGGGCGTTGAAGACGAACTTGAACGTTCCCTGCGACTGGCCGCGCATGGCGACCTCCGGACCCAGCAGGAAGACCTTGCCCGATCCGTAGGAGCCGTCGACCACGCCCACCGTGCCGTCCAGCGCCTTCTGGCCCCAGGCCCAGCCGGAGCGCAGCGGGTCGGCGCCTTCGAACCAGGAGACGGATTTGGCCTGCGCCGGATCGGCGATCTTGAACACCGGGCTGCTATCGAAGAACACGTCGACCTTGTCGGCGAAGCCGTAGCCCAGCGGGTCCTTGTTATCGACGCGGGCCGAAAGGATGGAGCCGGGGATGTAGAACTTGGTCGAGGGCAGCGGCGCGGGCTTGCCGTCCTTGCCCGGCGCGACCAGGCCGTTTTCGGTCAGCTTCATCACCTCGCCCAGGCGCGTGGAGCCGCCGATGGCGACGGCCGTGCCGCCGGCCTTCACGAAGGCCTCGATCTGCGGCAGCGTCTTCTCGTTGGAAAAGCGGCCCAGCATCTTGCGGTACTTCTCCGGCACGTCCTCAGGCTTGGGCAGCGGACGGCCGCCGCCGCCGCCATAGCGGCCCTCGCCGCCCGGCACCGCGCCGTCGACGAACAGCAGCACGTCGTACTTGGCGTTGAGGTTCCCGGCGTCCAGCTCCGGCGCGTAGACCAGGCTGTAGGGGAACTCGAACTGCTCGGCGATCCACTGCATCCAGCCGGAGGTGATCAGGCCGCCGTAGGTGTCGACGATGCCGATGCGCGGCGTCTTCAGCGCGATCTTCTCGCCCTTGGGCGCCGAGCCCATGGCGTAGGCGTCGATGCCGAGCTCGCCCACCGACTTGCTGATGATCTCCTTGGCTTTGGCGCTGGCTGGCGCCCAGACCGCGCCCGGGCCGAAGGTCCTGCCGTCGGCCGTCACCGGGGCTTTCAGCCAGAAGACCGGGACCTTGGCCTTCTGCAGCCGGTTGGTGAGGGTGAAGCTGTTGTTGGTCTCGTGGTCGAGGATCCAGCCCGCCGCGCCCGCGCCCACCACCTTGCCGGGCGGCGGCGCCATCACCTCGTCGATCGGCTGGAAGGGCCCGGAGAAGCCGTCGAGGATGCGGTCGAACTTCACCCCCATCTGGTAGCTCAGGTTATAGCCGGTGATGTCGTAGGGCTTGATCGGCGGGCCGCCGGGATATTCGAAGTCCTGCGGGTGGTCCTGCGGCTCGAACATGTCCAGGACGTGCGGCCGATAGGCCTGGTCGCACAGCACCACATAGCTGCCGGCCGGATAGGACTTGCCGGCCACGGTGAAGGGCGCGGTCGCCTTGTCCACCACGATGCCCGACTTGATGAGCGCGTTCAGGAACCGCACGGTGGTCGGCATGTCCGGCTGGTCCGGCGGCAGGATGTAGCCGCGCGGATCGCGCTGGTCCGGCGCGTGCAGGACGGTCTGGTAGAGCTTGGCGTCGACCACCGAGTTGGGGTCGCCGTTGCCGCCCAGGCCGTCGCCGCCGCGCGTGCGCTGGACCGGCCCCTCGGCCTTGGCCGCAGCCTCGACCGCCGCGACCCGCTTGGGCGTGATCGTCCAGTTGTCGGTGGCCGAACGCTTGAGGGAATTGTTCCCCATCAGCCAGCGGTTGAAGAGCAGGTCTTCCCGGTTCTTCGACGCATAGTCGATCGTCGCCCGGTTCATGGTCTTGATGTATTCGATGGTCGTCCTGAAGTGCCAGATCTGCGGCGGCACCGGATAGAGCTCGTCCTGGTTGGAGAGCTGCTTGGAAGGCACCAGCGGCAGCTGCATCGGCGTCGGGCTGCCGATGATCTCGGTCAGGATGCCGACCACATTGTGGAAGTAGCCGGTGGTCCTGAGGCCGCCGTTGAACCAGGTCGAATAGGGCGCCGCCGAGCGCTCCGCCGAGCCCGGCTTGTCCTCGGCGATCAGCCGGCCGTGGATCGCGGCCGAGACCCCGTCCAGCTCGCTCAGCACCAGCGGGTCGTAGTGATAGTTCGACGGATTGCGGAACGGGGGCACGAAGACCACCGCGCCCAGCGGCCCGGTCTGGTGCTCGTTGTAGACGATCTGCGGATACCATTCCTTGAACATCGCCCGGTTGATCGCCGTCGTCTCGGGCATGTTGGACATGTAGTATTCGCGGTTGTTGTCGTGGCCGACGTAGCGTTGGTAGAGCACCGGCAGGTCGGCCAGGCTGCGCGCCTTCGGATCGGACTTGCGCATGTACCAGTCGGCGACCAGCTGCAGGCCGTCGGGGTTCGGCAGCACGTAGAGCATCACCGTGTCGTTCAGGAAGCGCAGGGTCTCCGGGTCGTTCTTGGAGACCATCTCGTAGACGATCTGGATCTGGGTCTGGGCGTTGGAGACCTCCGAGGCATGCAGGCCGCCGTCGATCCAGACGAAGGCCTTGCCTTCCTTTGCCATGGCGTGGGCCTGGGCTTCGCTGACGCCCTTGGCCAGCGCCAGCTTCTTGGAGATGTCGCGCAGGTGGTCGAGGTTCCTGATGTTCTCCGGCGAGGAGACCACTGCCATCCAGATGTCGCGGCCCTGGACGCTCTTGCCCAGGCTGACCAGCTTCATCCGGTCGCTCTCGGCGGCGAGCTTCTTCCAGTAGGCGGTCACCTGGTCGTAGTTGGCCAGATAGTAGTCGTCGCCCGGCTCGTTCCCGATCAGCGCTTCCTTGGGCGTGGTGATGTGGGCGGTGGTCGCCTGGGCCAAGGCGGCGCCTTGCCAGGCCAGGGCCAGCGCGACGCCACCCAACAGGGCGGACTTGGCGAACAGTACGGATTTCATGGAAGCTCCCCGATGCCCTCGAGGACGGAAACACAGACCGCCCTCGACTACGCCTCGCGACACTAGCGCCCCGTAGCGACAGGTCGAGCCCTCGCAGCATGGTTTTGCGCCGATGTGTCTGCGCGGAAGGATCGCGCTCCTGGCGGGGCCTTTCCAACGGCTGATTTGTTACGTAACGTAGCTTTTGCCAGCCGCCGGAGCGTCGCGCCATGCCGACCCTCGTCCAGACCCCGCCGCGCGCCGCGCGGATGCGCCACCCGGACCGCGCCCGCCAGCTGCTCGACGTGGTCGAGGCCCTGGCGCTCAAGGAAGGGCTGGCGTCGGTGACCATGCAGCGGATCGCCGATCTGGCCGGCGTCGCCAAGCCCGTCGTCTACCGCCATTTCGCCAACGCCAGCGAGGCCCTGCTGGCGGTGCTGGAGCGCCGCTGGGCCGAGATCGACGCAGACCTCGACGCCATCTTCCGCACCGCCGGCCCCGGCTTCGAAGCCGAGGTCGCCCGTCACGTGGAGCACTATCTGACCGGCATGGCGGGCGACCGCTACCGGATCCGCAAGCTGCTGGCCGTGGCCGACGGCGACCCGATGGTGTTCGCCGCCTGGCGCAGGCGCCTGGACCGCCGCAACCGCGACCTCGCCGCCATCCTGCAGGCGACCCACGCCGCGCCGGCGGGCGCGGTCCAGACGCTGGCCACCCTGATCATCGGCGCGCTATCGCGGCTGGGCGACAAGGTGGCCGAGGCGCCGGAGCCGGCCTCGATCCAGGCGCGCCGCTTCGCCCGCTTCGTCGCCGGCGGGATCGCCGCCGCCAAGTCGGAGATCGTCTGATGTTCGATCGTCGCCAGATCGCCGGAGGCCTGCTCGCCGCCGCCGGCGCGCCCGCCCTCGCCGCGCCCGGCAAGGGTGTTGTGGAGGGCCAGCCGACCTGGAGCGAGTCGGCCATGGTGCTCTATTTCGACGCCGAGGCGCGAAACGGCCTGTCGCTGCGCATCTCGCGCTATCCGGAGCGTGGGGCGACCTGGGTGTGGCTGCATCTGCTGGCCAACGGCGTGCTCTACACCTTCACCGACAGCAAGGTCGCCTGCTCCGCCGACAAGATCACCGCCGAGCTGCCCAGCGCCACCTATCCCTCGCCCGGGCTCAGGGCGTCGATCTCGCGACTGGGGACCTCCGCCGAACTCAAGGCGATGTCGTTCAGCGCCGAGCTCAAGGCCCACAAGGGAACCAGCGGGACCGACGGCCCGGGCGCGGCGCCGGTCAGTGTGGAGGGCGTCTTCCACCCCGGCCAGTTGCTGGCCGGCTCGCCCAAGGGCCGCTTCGAGCACACCGGCCGGGTGGAGGCGACGATCCGGGCGGGCGGCAGGACGATCGCCGTCGGCGGCGTGGGCAAGGCGCACGAGCAGACCCAGACGGCGCCCAGGTTCACCACGCCCTTCACCTACGCCATGCTGTGGAGCGCCGACTCCGGGATGATCGGCCTGCTGAGCCCGGCTCGCGGCTACGGCGACCTGGACCTCGGCGGCCATGACACCCCGATGGACAAGTTCCACATCGAGCCCTGGTCGAAGACGCGCCGTTTCGTGGCCGACCTGCACGACGGCCGCCGGGTCGAGGGCTCGGCCGAGACCGTGGTCAGCTACCAGGTGCCGATCTTCGGGCGGATGTGGGGCGGCAACGTGGTCCGCGCCGATGTCGCCGGCCACCGCATGATCGGCATGATCAACGACTGGAAGCCCAAGGAGCAGCCCTATGGCCTTGCGTGACGCGACCATCCTCGCCCGCCGCGACCTGCTGGCGCTGGCCGCGACCCTGCCGCTGGCCGGCCGCGCGTTCGCCGATGCGCCCAAAGGCGCTCCGGGCCCGGAAGCCGGCCCGTTCGAGATCGGGACCGTCGAGCGGATGAACCTGGTCGACGCGGCTCGCGGGCGGACTATTGCGACGCGGGCCTTCCATCCGGCCAAGCCCGGCCGCTATCCGCTGATCGTGTTCAGCCACGGCTTCGGCGGCTCGCTCAACACCTTCAACAACACCGGCAAGGTCTGGGCGAGCCACGGCTATGTGGTGCTGCACCCGAGCCATTCGGACTCCATGCTGCTGCCGGACCCCAAGGTCCCGCCCGCCGACGCCGAGGTGATGCGCCGCTACCTGGCGACGCGAGGCCAGACCCGCGACCGCGACCTGCAGACCGCCTTCGTCAAGCTGCTGGACGACCCCTTCTTCATCGACAGCCGCCTGCGCGACGTGGGCTTCCTGCTGCACGCGCTCAAGGACCCGAAGCTGGGCCTCGACCCGGCGGTCCTGAGCCGCGCCGACACCGCCAAGCTCGGCATGAGCGGCCACTCGTTCGGCGGCTACACGACCCTGGTGCTGGCCGGTTCGAAACTGTCGCCCGCGCCCGCCGCGCCGATCCCGACGGGGTTTTCGGGCTTCATCGGCATGAGCGGCCAGGGGCCCGGCCGGATGGCGCTGAACGACGACAGCTTCAAGGGCATTGTGAAGCCCTACATGGCCACCACCGGCACGCGGGATTTCGGCGCGGCGGGCGAGACCCCGCAATGGCGGCTGAAGCCCTACGACCTCTGCCCGCCCGGGCGGAAGTACGCGGCGGTGGTGCAGGGCTTCCGCCACGGCGACTTCGATCCGCCGCCCGGCGATCCGGAGATGGGCGCCCGGGCCGCGACCCTGCGCAAATACCAGCTGCAGTTCTGGGACAGCGTGCTGAAGGCCGACAAGGGCGAAGAGGCCGCGCTCGCCTCGGAGGCCCAGGGCTCGAAGGAGACCGATCCGGTCTGGCTCAGGACGCGCTGAGCGCGGGCCGGCGCCGCTTGCCGACCACATAGGCGAGCGAGAGCAGGATCAGCCAGGGCACCCCTACGATCCAGGAGATCTGCCAGAACTCGGTGTCGAGCCCCATGGTCACCAGGATCGCGGCCAGCAGGACCAGGCCCGCGATCTGCAGCACCGGGAAGAACGGCATGCGCACCGGCAGCTCGTCGGCCCGATGCCGGCGGCGGAAGGCGATGTGGCTGACCAGGATGATGATCCAGACAAAGATCGCCCCGAACAGCGAGACCCCGAACAGGTAGTTGTAGGCCGCCGGCGTCAGCTTCGAGAGCATGGCCGCCGCCACGATCATCAGGCCCGAGAAGCCGACGGCCAGGGCCGGCGCGCCCACCTTGTTCAGCACCCCGAACTGGCGTGGCGCATAGGCGCCGCGCGACAGCGAGAACAGCATCCGCCCGGTCAGGTAGGTGTTGGCGTTCATGCTGGAGAGCGCGGCGGTCAGCACCACGAAGTTCATGATCCCGGCCGCGTAGGGCACGCCGGTGTGGGCGAACACGCGGACGAACGGGCTCTCAGCCACCACCTTCGCGCCGACGTCGGTCCAGGGGATGAAGCTCACCAGGATGGTCAGGGCCAGGATGTAGAAGAGGAACAGGCGCAGCGCCATCGAGCGCAGGGCGGCGGGGATGGCGCGCTTCGGGTCGGGGGTCTCGGCGGCGGTGACGGCGATCAGCTCCACCCCGATGAACGAGAAAATGCCGATGATCACCCCCATCCAGATGCCCTTCAGCCCGTGCGGGGCGAAGCCGCCGGGCAGGCCGGTCAAGTTGTGGAAGCCCACCGCCGGCTGGGCCACGCCAAGGATCGCCGCGCCGCCCAGGATGATGAACAGCACGATGGCGGGGACCTTGATCAGCGCGAACCAGTACTCGAAGGTCCCGAAGTTCTTCACCG
>NZ_DASYAF010000118.1:0-2806 GCF_036501465.1 Phenylobacterium sp. | reverse complement strand
GATCTGGTCGATCACCCGCCCGTCGGGCGCGGTCCAGGAACGCCACTGCTTGCCGTAGACCGGACCGAGCTCGCCGCTCTCGGCCGCCCACTCGTCCCAGATCGTCACCCCGCGCTCCTGCAGCCAGCGCACGTTGGTCTCGCCGCGCAGGAACCAGAGCAGCTCCACCAGGATCGAGCGGAAATGCACCCGCTTGGTGGTGAGCAGGGGGAAGCCCTGCGCCAGGTCGAACCGCATCTGCCGCCCGAACACGCCCCGCGTGCCTACCCCGGTGCGATCGCCGCGCTCGACGCCGTTCTCCAGGATGTCGCCGAGCAGGTCGAGATACTGCCGCTCCGGATGATCGGATGACGCGACCGGCAGGACGATCTGATGGGCGAGGGCGGACAAAACGAATCACTCCGGACCGGACCCTAGTGTGGCGCCTCAGGTGGAAAACGACCTGTTGATTGGATGTGTTTCCTGTGGACTTCCGCGCGCAACTGTTAGGCCTCGGAGCGGATCTCCCGAGTCGCAGCCTCGCGCCGCCGGTGATCGGCGAACTTCTCGCCGTCGGGCCGTTCGGTGCGAAACCCGTTCACCTTCCAGGGCTTGCACAGCTTGCAGCCGGCGCGCTGGTTTCGTGACTTGCGCCGCTTGTGGTGCATCGGTCCCTCATATGAGCCGGCCGTCGTCCTGATCCAGCCGCATCACCCCCCGAAACCGCCCGCGTCGAGGAATTCCTGTTCCTCGGGCGTGGTCGCGCGGCCGAGGGCGCGGTTGCGGTGGGGGAAGCGGCCGAAGCGCTGGACGATGAAGCGGTGGATCAGCGCCCACTTCACCAGCTCCGGGTCGTTCGCCTCGTCGGCCTGCGCCTGGCAGAGCGCGACGCCACGGTCCTGGTCGGCCATGTCCTCCGAGTGGGCGTAGGGCAGGTAGAAGAACGAGCGCATGTCGTTGTCGAAGGCGCGGTCGTGGCCGCGTGCGATCGCCTCGCCGGCGATCTTGCGGGCCAGCGGATCGGTGGCGAACTGGTGGCCGGAGCCGCGGTAGAGGTTGCGCGGGAACTGGTCGAGCAGGAGGACGAGCGCCAGCGCGCCGTCGGGGCTCTCGATCCATTCATCGTACTCGCCGCGGGCGGCGGCATGGTGGGTCGGCTCGAACCTCAGCCGGATGGCGTCGTCGAAGGCCAGGTTCTTCTCGAACCAGCGGTCCGGGCCTGCCTCGCGCCAGAAATGGATGATGTCGGCGGGTTGGGCGGCCATGGCGCTCTCGTTCAGCGAAGCGGGCGCGGGAAGCTGAACGCAGGATTTCGTCTCGTTCAAGACGGGTTCATACGACAGAGTCCAGGTTTGGCGGCAACGGACCGGCGCCCTCGGCGCCTCAGGGAGCACTCCGATGAAAGTCTTCACGACGGCCGCCATGGCGCTGGCGCTCACCGGCGCAGCGGCTGCGGCCTACGCCGACAACCCGAACGATCAGAAGGGCCAGCAGCATCAAGCCCAGCCGCGCGGCGGCCAAGGCGGCGGCCAGCAGCACGGCGGCCAGGCGGGCGGACAACACAATGCCGGAGGCGCTCAGGGCGGCCCGCAGCACTTCAACGGCCAAGCTCAAGGCGGCCCGGCCCATGGCGGTCCCGGCCAGGGCGGATCGGCACTGGGTGGCCCGGGCCAGGGCGGCGTCCAGCGCTTCAATGGTCAGGCCTTCCAGCGCGGGCAGGGCCAGGGCCAAGCTCAGGGCGGCCGGCATTTCAACGGCCAGGCTGTCCAGGGTGGCGGTCAGCAGCAGTGGCAGGGTCGTGGCGGCGCGCAAGGGCAAGGCCAGAACGGCCAGGTCCAGCGCTGGAACGGAGGCGGCCAGGGCGGCCAACGCTTCAACGGGCAGGGTGGCGGGAACTTCGGCTTCCGGAACCACGGACTGCGCGGCCGCGACCAGGGCCGCTCCTACTACAGCGCCAACAGCTTCGCCCGGCAGTACCGCGCCCAGCGCCAGTTCCGCTTCTCCGGCTACAGCGTCTTTCCGTCCGGCTGGTCCTATCGCCCCTGGTACTTCGGCGAGTTCCTGCCCCTGGGCTGGTACTCGTCCCAGTACTACCTCGACTGGGCCGATTACGGTTTGCCGCCGCCGCCGGTCGGCTGCGAGTGGATCGCCGAGGGACCGGACGCCGTGCTGGTGGACGTGTGGACCGGCGAGGTCCTGTCGGTCTACCAGGGCGTCTTCTACTGGAACGGCTACTAGGAACGGGCGGCGGCCGGGCGTTCTTCCGGCCGCGTCTCGCCTTGACGGCTGGGGCAAAAACCTATCGATAGCGGCCCTCGCGAGCGGGGTTGGCGCAACGCCGGCCCCGCTCGAGCCCGACTGGAGATAGGACCATGCGCGTCTACTACGACCGCGACGCTGACCTTGCCCGCATCCTGGACAAGAAGATCGCCATCGTAGGCTATGGCTCGCAGGGCCACGCGCATGCCCTGAACCTGCGCGATTCCGGCGTGGCGAACGTCGCGGTGGCGCTCCGCCCCGGCTCGGCGTCGGCCAAGAAGGCCGAGGCCGAGGGGCTGAAGGTGATGACCGTCGCCGACGCCGCCGCCTGGGCCGACGCCATCATGATGCTGGCGCCGGACGAGCTGCACCGCGAGATCTACAACGGCGAGATCGCCCCTCATATCCGCGACGGCGCGGCGCTGCTGGTGGCGCACGGGCTCTCGGTGCACTTCCGGCTGATCGAGCCGCGCGCCTCGATCGACGTCTTGATGGTGGCGCCGAAAGGGCCCGGCCACACGGTTCGCGGCGAGTACCAGAAGGGCGGCGGCGTGCCCTGCCTGATCGC
>NZ_DASYAF010000117.1:0-2009 GCF_036501465.1 Phenylobacterium sp. | reverse complement strand
GATCTGGTCGATCACCCGCCCGTCGGGCGCGGTCCAGGAACGCCACTGCTTGCCGTAGACCGGACCGAGCTCGCCGCTCTCGGCCGCCCACTCGTCCCAGATCGTCACCCCGCGCTCCTGCAGCCAGCGCACGTTGGTCTCTCCGCGCAGGAACCACAGCAGCTCGACCAGGATCGAGCGGAAATGCACCCGCTTGGTGGTGAGCAACGGGAAGCCCTGCGCCAGGTCGAACCGCATCTGCCGCCCGAACACGCCCCGCGTGCCTACCCCGGTGCGATCGCCGCGCTCGACGCCGTTCTCCAGGATGTCGCCGAGCAGGCCGAGATACTGCCGCTCCGGGTGATCGGATGACGCGACCGGCAGGACGATCTGATGGGCGAGGGCGGACAAAACGAATCACTCCGGACCGGACCCAGTGTGGCGCCTCAGGTGGAAAACGACCTGTTGATTGGTCGTGTTTCCTGTGGACTTCCGCGCGCAGCTGTTAGGCCTCGGCGCGGATCTCCCGCGTGGCCGCCTCGCGCCGCCGGTGATCGGCGAACTTCTCGCCCTCGGGCCGCTCGGTGCGAAACCCGTTCACCTTCCAGGGCTTGCACAGCTTGCAGCCGGCGCGCTGGTTCCGGGCTCTGCGTCGTTTGTGGTTCATCAGCTCCTCACCCCGCAAATCCGCCCGCGTCGAGGAATTCCTGTTCCTGCGGCGTGGTCTCGCGGCCGAGGGCGCGGTTGCGGTGCGGGAAGCGGCCGAAGCGTTCGACGATGAAGCGGTGGATCAGCGCCCACTTCACCAGCTCCGGATCGTTCGCCTCGTCGGCCTGCGCCTGGCAGAGCGCGACGCCGCGGTCGTGGTCGGCCATGTCCTCCGAGTGGGCGAAGGGCAGGTAGAAGAATGAGCGCATCTCGTTGTCGAAGGCGCGGTCGTGGCCGCGCGCGATCGCCTCGGCGGCGATCTTGCGGGCCAGCGGATCGGTGGCGAACTGGTGGCCCGAGCCGCGGTAGAGGTTGCGCGGGAACTGGTCGAGCAGGATGACGAGCGCCAGCGCGCCGTCCGCCGTTTCGATCCAGTCGTCGTACTCGCCGCGCGCGGCGGCATGGTGGGTCGGCTCGAACCTCAGCCGGATGGCGTCGTCGAACGCCGGATTCTTTTCGAACCAGCGGTCCGGACCCGCCTCGCGCCAGAAATGGATGATGTCGGTGGGATGGGCGGCCATGGGCGCTCTCGTCAGCGAAGCGGGCGCGCAAGCTGAACGCAGGATTTCGTCTCGTTCAAGACGGGTTCATACGACAAAGTCCAGGTTTGGCGGCTACGCACCGGCGCCCTCGGCGCCTCAGGGAGCATTCCGATGAAACTCTTCACGACGGCCGCCATGGCGCTGGCGCTGACCGGCGCGGCGGCTGCGGCCTACGCCGACAACCCGAACGATCAGAAGGGCCAGCAGCATCAAGCGCAGCCGCACGGCGGCCAAGGCGGCGGCCAGCAGCACGGGGGCCAGGGTGGCGGACAACACAATGCGGGCGGCGCTCAGGGCGGCCCGCAGCACTTCAACGGCCAAGCTCAGGGCGGCGCGGCTCATGGCGGCCCGGGCCAGGGCGGACCGGCACAGGGTGGGCCCGGCCAGGGCGGCGTCCAGCGCTTCAATGGCCAGGCTTTCCAGCGCGGGCAGGGCCAGGGCCAAGCTCAGGGCGGCCAGCATTTCAACGGCCAGGCTGTCCAGGGCGGCGGTCAGCAGCAGTGGCAGGGTCGTGGCGGCGCGCAAGGGCAGGGCCAGAACGGCCAGGTCCAGCGCTGGAACGGCGGCGGCGGCCAGGGCGGCCAACGCTTCAACGGCCAGGGCGGCCAACGCTTCAACGGCCAGGGCAGCGGCGGAAACTTCGGCTTCCAGAACCACGGACTGCGCGGCCGCGACCAGGGCCGTTCCTTCTACAGCGCCAACAGCTTCGCCCGGCAGTACCGCGCCCAGCGCCGGTTCCGCTTCTCCGGCCATAGCGTCTTTCCGTCCGGCTGGTCTTAT
>NZ_DASYAF010000116.1:0-8077 GCF_036501465.1 Phenylobacterium sp. | reverse complement strand
GCGGAGCTTTCGATCGCTGTATCGCCGCTCGGATGGCGTGCGTGGTCGTGGCGCTGCCGTGGAGTATCTGGCCCATAGAGCCTCCCGATGTGAGCACTCAGCTAAGCTGAGTCCCCCACACAGCGGGACCAGACACCTAGGCCTCCATGCCCCGCGGCCAGCAGTTCAGCGCCACGCGCAGGCCCGGCTGGGCGTCCTCCAGCACAAGGGTGAAATGGTGCAGGCGGGCGATCGCGGTGACGATGGAGAGGCCCAGGCCCGAGCCCGGCGCGTTGCGGGTGCGCTCGGCGCGGTAGAAGCGCTGCAGCACCGCGTCGCGCTCGGCCGCCGGCACGCCCGGGCCATTGTCGGCCACCTCGATGCGCGGCCCCTCGGGGCGTGCCAGCAGGCGGATACTGACCTTGCCGCCCTTGGGCGTGAACTTCAGCGCATTGTCGACCAGGTTGCTGACCGCCTCGAAGAGCAGGGTCGGGTCGGCCGCCGCGGCCGGCGCCTCGGGCGCGATCTCGGCGGCCAGCTCGACGCCGCGGTCCTCGGCCGAGGGCTCGTGCAGCTCGATCACATGCTCCAGCACGCTCTGCAGCCGCACCGGCTCGAAGAACGCCTGGCGGTCGCGCCGCTCGATCTCGCCGATCCGCTGCAGGGCGCGGAAGCGGATGAGCAGTTCGTCGGTCTCGGCCAGGGCCTGCTCGATCATCTGCCGCTCGGCGCCGTCCAGCCGCGTCTCCTGGCTGGCCCGGTAGAGCAGGGCCCGCAGGCGATTGAGCGGGGTGCGCAGGTCGTGGGCGACGTTGTCGCCGACGCTCTTCACCTCCCACAGCAACCGTTCGGCGTCGTCCATCATGGTGTTGGCGACACCGGCCAGCATGTCGATCTCGTCGCGCCGCCGCGACACCGGCAGGCGCACGCCGAGCTGGCCCTTCAGCGCCGCCTGGCTGGCCTCGCGCAGGATGTCGATCCGCTGCAGGGGCCGCAGGCTGAGCGCCGCGGCCGCCGCCAGGCCCAGCACCAGGGCCACGCCGCCGCTCACCGCCAGCGCGCGCATCACGATGTCGCGCAGCCCCGACAGCACCAGGGCGTCATGGCCCACGAACAGGATCTCGCCCCAGGGCAGGCGCTCGGCCAGCGCGCGCGAGCCGGGCTGCAGGTTGGCCGCCTTGATCTCGCGCGGGGTCCCGTCGATCGGGAAGCGCGGCGGCAGGGCGCGGACGTTGCCGGTGATCCAGACGCCCTCGGCGGAGAACAGGCCGTAGTACTCGATATGCCGCGCGTCGGCCGCCACCGCCTGGGTCACCCGCTCCGGCAGCCGCTCGGCCCCGCCCAGGGTCAGGCCGCGCGCTTCGCTGACCACGATGCCGTCCATCTGCCGGCCGAGGTAGCCCGCGGTCTGCTGGTAGATCAGCCCCATCAGCGCCAGCACGGCCAGCGCGAACACCGCCCCGTTCACCAGCGTCAGCCGGAACGGCGTGGTGCGCCACAGTTCGCCCAGCTTCATGGCGCGGGCCCCTTCACGGCGCCGGGTCCGGCGCGCGCAGCTCGTAGCCGGCGCCGCGGATGGTGTGGATCAGGGGCGCCAGGCCCGGCGGGTCGATCTTGCGGCGCATGCGGCCCAGGTGGACGTCGATGAGGTTGGTCCCCGGATCGAAATGATAGCCCCAGATCGCCTCGAAGATCATCGTCCGGGTCAGCACCTGGCCGGAGTTCCGCATCATATATTCCAGCAGCTTGAACTCGGTGGGCATCAGCTTGATCTCAGCGCCGGCGCGCTGCGCGGTGCGGCTGTAGAGGTCGAGCTCCAGGTCGCCCACCGAAAGCGTGGTGCGCGGCGGCGCGACCCGCCTGCGCAACAGCACCTCCAGCCGCGCGGCCATCTCCTCCGAGGCGAAGGGCTTGGTCATGTAGTCGTCGCCGCCGGCGCGCAGGCCGCGGATGCGCTCGTCCACGTCGGAGAGCGCGCTGATCATCAGCACCGGCACGTCGATGCCCGCGCCGCGCATGGCGGTGACGATGGTCAGGCCGTCGACGCCCGGCAGCAGGCGATCGAGGATCACCGCCTCGTAGGCGCCGCTCAGCGCCCGCTCCAGCCCCTCGCCGCCGTCGGCCGCCCAGTCGACGCCGAAACCGTGCTGCTCCAGCTCGGCGACGATCTCCCGCCCGGTGGTGGCGTCGTCCTCGATGGCCAGGATCTTCGGCATCGGCTCCCCTGCCGCCCAGCGGAAGGCGGCCCCTGGTCTGTAGCGCGAACCCGCCGCCTCGCCCATAACGGGGACTGTATCGGGGAGACCGCCTTGGCCATCGAGACCGCACGCCAGACCGGCAGGAAGACCAGGGCCGACGGCCGTTTCGCCGGCATGCGGCTGGTGCGCGGCGGGACCTTCCGGATGGGCTCGGAGGACTTCTATCCGGACGAGCGCCCGGTCCGCCCGGCCGCGGTCGGCGACTTCTGGATCGACGAGACCCCGGTCACCAATGCGCAGTTCGCCCGCTTCGTGGAGGCCACCGGCTACGTCACCTTCGCCGAGATCCCGCCCGATCCGCGGGACTATCCCGGCATGGACCCCGCCAATGCGCGCGCCGGCTCCCTGGTCTTCACCCCGCCGGGGGGGCCGGCGGACCTGAAGGGGCCGGCGACCTGGTGGGCCTTCGCCTTCGGCGCCTATTGGCGCAAGCCGCTGGGGCCGGATGGGCCCGACGCGCTCGCCGAGCATCCCGCCGTGCATATCGGCTATCCGGATGCGCAGGCCTATGCCCAATGGGCGAGGAAACAGCTGCCGAGCGAGGCCGAGTGGGAATATGCCGCGCGCGGCGGCCTGGACGGCGCGGCCTATGCCTGGGGCGAGGAACTGGAGCCGGAGGGGCGGGTCCTGGCCAAGACCTGGCAGGGCGTCTTCCCGCACGACAACCGCGCGCCGCCCGGCCTGGAGCGGACCTCGCCCGTGCGATCCTATCCGCCCAACGCCTATGGGCTCTACGACCTGATCGGCAACGTCTGGGAGTGGACGGCCGACTGGTACGCCCAGCCGAAGCCCGCGAACGTGGCGGCCGGCGCGAGCTGCTGCGGCCAACCGCGCTCGGAGGCCCTGGTCCGTGAGGAAAGCTGCGACCCGGCCTCGCCGGTGGCCGGCATTCCGCGGCGGGTCGCCAAGGGCGGCTCGCACCTCTGCGCGCCCAACTACTGCCAGCGCTACCGGCCCGCCGCGCGCTGGCCGCAGCCGATCGACACCACCACCTCGCACATGGGGTTCCGGTGTGTCGTACGCAGATGATCCGGCCGCCGGCCGCCTAACGCGCGGCCAGGCCGGCGATCAGGGTCAGGACCGCCGAGCGCAGTTCCGGCGAGCGGATCCGCCCGAACGCGGCCACCAGCTGGGCCGCCTGGCTATCGGGCGCCGCCGCGGCGGCGGCTGGGTCGGCCTCGTGCAGCAGGTCGGTGACCGGCATGGCCAGGGCGTCGGCGAGCTTGACCAGCATGGTGGCCGAGACGCGGTTGGTCCCGTTCTCGTACTTCTGCACTTGCTGGAAGGTGATGCCGAGTTTGCCGCCGAGGGCCGATTGCGAAAGTCCCAACTCGCGACGGCGGCGGCGTATCCGCTCGCCCAGGGCCGCATCGAGTTGTCCGGAGCGAGGCGTGCGGGTTGAGGCCATCTAGGTCCTTCGGCTGTTGACGGAGTCGTAGACCGTGCGGCGCCCAGCGCGCGCCGCTTACGAGACGAATCTCATCGAACGGTGAAATCTCTCCTGTCCGGCCTATAGCGAACGGAATCGGGCTTCACTACGCCACGGTGGTTGCGGCCCCATGGTCAACGCCTCAACCATGCCGCGTACCCGCAAACTCGCGCGGAGGCTGCGATATTTACCGACAACCGTCATCCGGGCGTAAAGCGCCGCTGTGCATGGACAACCGCCATCCGGTCGCGGATGGTCGCAGGGCATGTGTGACACCCTGACCGCGCTTCGGGGGTCGACCGCCCGCGGTGCGACCCTCTTCGCCAAGAACAGCGATCGCGAGCGCAACGAGGCCCAGGCCCTGGAGATGACTCCGCGCCGCTCGGGCGGCGGCGCGCTTCGGCTGACCTACATCACCATCGAAGACGCAGCGGCGACTCACGCCTGCCTGCTCAGCCGGCCGTTCTGGATGTGGGGCGCGGAGATGGGCGTCAACGAATACGGCGTGGCCATCGGCAACGAGGCGCTGCATGCCTTGATCCCGGCCCAGCGCACCCGGGCGCTGACCGGCATGGACCTGGTGCGCCTGGGCCTGGAGCGGGCGACCAGCGCCGCCGAGGCGGTCGAGGTGATGATCGAGCTGCTGGAACGCCACGGCCAGGGCGGTGACTGCGGCCATCTCTCGCGCTTCTACTATCACAACGGCTTCCTCATCGCCGACGCGCGCGAGGCCTATGTGCTGGAAACCGTCGGGCGCTGGTGGGTGGTCGAGCGGGTGAAACACCATCGGGCGATCTCCAACGCCTACTCGATCGGCAAGTCCTACGAGGCGGTCAGCGACAATCTGGCCGCCTTCGCCCGCGAGCAGGGCTGGACCGGGTTCGGCGGCCGCTTCGACGTGGCGGCGCATCTCAGCGACGAGGCGCGCGAGACGGAGGGCTTCGGCCGCGCGCGCTGCGCCCGCGGCGGCGCCCTGCTCTCCGCCGCCTCGCCTCGGCTGCGGCCCGAGGGGATGATGGCCATCCTGCGCGACCACGGCGAGGCGGCGGACTGGAACCCGGCCGGCGCCCAGAGCCGCACCATCTGCATGCACGCCGCGAAGGTTCCGCGGCGCAGCCAGTCGGTGGGGTCACTGGTGAGCGAGCTCAGGCCCGAGCGCACGGTGCACTGGATCACCGGCACCGCGGCGCCCTGCACCAGCCTGTTCAAGCCGGTGCTGTTCGAGGTGGGCCTGCCCTACGCCGGGCCGGAGCCCAACGACTGGTACGATTCCCAGAGCCTGTGGTGGCGCCACGAGATGACCCACCGGGCGATGCTGGCCGACCTGCCCTCGGCCCTGGCCGCCATCGCGCCCCAGCGCGACGCTCTGGAAGCCGACTTCGTCGCCCTGATCGACGAGGCCTTCGACGAGGACGAGCCCGAGGCGCTGCATCGCGCGGTGATCGACTGCTGGCGCGAGGCGGCCGAGGCCGAGGCGCGCTGGGCGCAGCTGTTCACGCCGGCTCCGCCGGCCGGGCGCAGCAGCCATGCCCGCAGCTGGGCGCGGCTCAATCAGGTGGCGGGTCTGCCGCGAACCTGATTTCGTAGGGGGCACGAGGGCCCGCGCCATGAACGACATCTCCGACCGCCGCACGCCGAACCGTCCGGACCTCGACGCCTTCTGGATGCCGTTCACCGCCAACCGGCAGTTCAAGGCCGAGCCGCGCCTGCTGGTGGGCGCGAAGGGCATGTACTACCGCACCGAGGACGGGCGCGAGATCATCGACGGGGCGTCGGGCCTGTGGTGCGTCAACGCCGGGCATGGGCGGACCGAGATCGCCGAGGCGGTGGGCCGCCAGCTGGTCGAGCTGGACTACGCGCCCTCGTTCCAGATGGGCCACCCGCTGGCCTTCGATTTCGCCAGCGAGCTGGCCGCGCTGGCGCCGCAGGGCCTGGACCGGGTCTTCTTCACCAACTCCGGCTCGGAGTCGGTGGACACCGCGCTGAAGATCGCGCTCGCCTATCACCGCGCCCGCGGCGAGGGGCAGCGCACCCGGCTGATCGGCCGCGAGAAGGGCTACCACGGGGTCGGTTTCGGCGGCATCTCGGTGGGCGGGCTGGTCAACAACCGGCGCATGTTCCTGACCCTGCCGGGCGCGGAGCACCTGACACACACCCACGACCTGGCGAAGAACGCTTTCTCCAAGGGCCTGCCGCCGCACGGGGCGGAGAAGGCGGACGACCTGGAGCGGCTGGTGGCCCTGCACGGGGCGGAGACCATCGCCGCGGTGATCGTCGAGCCGGTGGCGGGCTCGGCCGGCGTGTTGCCGCCGCCTGTGGGCTATCTGGAACGGCTCCGCGAGATCTGCACGAAGTACGGGATCCTGCTGATCTTCGACGAGGTGATCACCGGCTTCGGGCGCCTCGGGACGCCGTTCGCCGGCCAGTTCTTCGGCGTCACCCCCGACATCATGACCACCGCCAAGGGCGTGACCAACGGCGCCTTCCCCATGGGCGCGGTGTTCGCCGGGCGCCACGTGCATGACGCCATCGTCCAGGGACCGGCCGGCGCCATCGAGCTGTTCCACGGCTACACCTATTCCGGCCATCCCGCGGCCTGCGCGGCGGGGTTGGCGACGCTCGGCGTCTACCGGCGCGAACGCCTGCTCACCCGCGCGGCCGAACTTGCGCCAGGCTTCGAGGCGGCGGTCCACGGCCTGCGCGGGCGCAGGCATGTGATCGACATCCGCAACATCGGCCTGATGGCGGCGATCGAACTCGGCCCCCGCGACGGCGCGCCCGGCGCGCGCGGGTTCGAGGCGCACCTGAAGGCGTTCCAGGCCGGCGCGCTGATCCGCTACACCGGCGACATCCTGGCGCTGTCTCCGCCGTTGATCGCCACGCCCGAGGAACTCGAGCGGCTGGTCGGGATCGTCGGCGACGTCCTGGACGCCATCGACTGACGGTTTCCACATGAAGTTCCGGTGACGCCCTGGCGCCTGAGGGGCGGCGGACATATGTGGCCCTCATCCCAAGCCTCACCACCCGGAGAAGCGCCTTGTCCCTTTCGCTCTACGACGTCTCGATCCCGGTCTACATCCGCATGCTGGGCAACCTCGCCCACTTCCTCGACAAGGCCGACGCCCACGCCCAGGAGGCCGGCGTCGATCTCTCCACCTACGCCGAGGCGAACCTCGGCCACGGCATGTTCAACCTGGCCCGCCAGATCCAGCTGGCCAGCGATGCGGCCAAGGGGGGCGCGGCGCGCCTGGCCAGCATCGAGGCGCCGGCCATGCCCGACGAGGAAAAGACCTTCCCGGAACTGGTCGTCCGTATCCAGAAGACCATCGCCTTCCTGGAAGGCGTCAAGCGCGATCAGGTGGATGGGCGCGAGAACGCCGAGATCGTGCTGAAGCTGCCCAGCCGCAGCATGGAATTCACCGGCCTGTCGTTCCTGACCACCTTTTCCCTGCCGAACTTCCTGTTCCACGTGACCACGGCCTACGCGATCCTGCGCAACCAGGGCGTCCCGCTGGGCAAGATGGACTTCCTGGCCGGCGCCGCGACGGCCCAGGCCCAGGCCGCCTAGGCGCGAAGCCGCCCCTCGAAGGCGAAGCGCCCCACCGGCTCGCGGCCGCTGGGGACTTCGCGGGCGCGGAAGTTTTCCGGCAGCACCGACGCCTCGGTGGGGCGGCCGACCGCGAAGGCGGCTTCGATGCGGTAGTCGCTTTCCGGCGCGCCGGTCGCCGCATGGGCCTTGTCCACGTGGAAGCCGCCCATGCCGTGGGCGGCCCAGCCGATGTGGTGCGCCTGGAGCGCCAGATAGGCCCAGGCGGCGCCGGCGTCGAAGCTGTGGCTGCGATTCTCGGAGGGCTCGGCGCCCGGCTTCCTGCGGAACCGGTCGGAGATGACGTAGCCCAGCACCGAGACGCCGACGCCGACCCAGGCCTGGTTGTATTCCATCAAGGCGTCGAACAGCGGCTCCCACTCAGGCGTCCCGCGATGGGCGTAGACGAACCGCCAGGGCTGGCCGTTGAAGGCCGATGGCGCCCAGCGCGCCGCCTCGAACAGGCTCATGAGCAGGGCCGGCGGCATGGGCTCGCCGGTGAAGGCGCGCGGCGACCAGCGGGCGAGGAAGAACGGCTCGAGGTCGTGGTCGGCGGTTCGGGAATTCAGCGTCAGGGGCATTGCGGTCCGGATACGGCCTATTTCTTCCCGATGTGGGCGATGGTGGCGATCTCCACCAGGAAATCGGGCTTCACCAGGCCGCACTGGATGCAGAACCGCGCCGGCTTGTCGCCCGGGAAGTACTCCGCATAGACCTTGTTGACCGTCGCGTAGTCGGCCCAGTCCTTGACGAAGATATGGTTCATGGTGACGTCGTCCATGGTCCCGCCGGCGGTCTCGACGATCGACTTGATGGTCTCCATCA
>NZ_DASYAF010000115.1:0-11995 GCF_036501465.1 Phenylobacterium sp. | reverse complement strand
CTTGCGCCGCCCGGGCGGCAGGCGCGCGGCGTAGCTGGCCAGGGCCAGGACGCCCAGGCCGCCGTTCTCGTTGCACTCGTTGGGGCCGTCGGTCTGGGTGGTCAGGAACACCACCTCGTCCGAAGGGCCGGGCAGGGTGGCCACCACCGTGTCGGCCCGGGCGTTCGGGGTCAGGGTTGCGTCGCAGCGCAGGGCGAGGCTGGCCTTGCCGGAGGCCTCGCGCAGGCGCCGCGCGTCCTCGGCGCCGACCCAGAGCGCCGGCGTCCGGCGGTGCTTGTCGCTGAACGGCAGCCAGTTGTACCGCGCCGCCTCGTTGGAGACGTCGGTGTAGCAGAGCACCAGGGCCTGGCATTTGCCCTCGACGGCTTCCATGGACGGCCGCCCGCCCTGGCTGGCCGGATTGGGACCGCTGTAGGCCGGCGGCAACGGGTCCGGGAAGGTTCCGGGAAACAGCGTGGGGAAGCCCCGCGCCCCGCCGTTCGCCAGCGGCATGTCGACCACCACCACCGACCTGGCCAGTTCCGCCGCCGAGGTCTTGGCCGCCAGCGCCTTGACCGCCGCATCGCCGACCCCGGCGTAGAGCACGCGGCCGGTCACCGGCCCCTTGCCGCGGGTCGTGGCCGCGAACGGATAGTAGGCCACGACGTCCAGCGGTTTCGCCGCCTTGCCGTCCTCGGCAAGGGTGATGGCGCAGTCGCGAACCAGGTCGCATTCCCAGGCCATCAGCCGATAGGTGTCGATGTGAACCTGGAACTGCAGCTCGGTGAACCGCTTGGCGAGGAACTCCTCGAACCGGCGGGCCTGCGGCGTGCCGGTGAATCGGATCGGCCCGAACTCGTGCAGCTGCTGCAACCAGGCCCCGAGCCGCTCGGGTGAGGGGACCAGGGCCGCGTCGAAGCCCTTGATCTGCCGCCCGCTCGCCGCCGCCCGCGCCAGCATCGGCATCGCCGCCGCGCCGGCGAGCATCGCCCCGCCCGCGACCAGTTCGCGACGCGATGCGCCCGCACCCTGCCGCCCCGCCATTGTCGCCTCCCGATCTCTAGTCATCGCTGACGGTAGTTTGCCGATGAAAAGGGCCGCTCGGCCAGCCCGATCGTGTTTCGACGGCGTCACAGCTCGGCGCTTGGCGATCCCGAACCGGCGTGCAAGATGGCCGCAGGGGAAACGTACCGGACTTAGGAACCGCGGCTCTCGAAGGCTGCGGCATGGGCCGGGCGACGGAAGGTTGGGGGACCCATGAGCGTTACCACCGAGACCGCGCCGAAGACGGGCGCCGGCTACCGCTATCTGGTCGTGGGCCTGCTGGCCGTCGTCTACACCTTCAACTTCATGGATCGGCAGATCATGTCGACCCTGATCGAACCCATCCGCAAGGAACTGGGTCTCAGCGACACGTCGCTGGGATTCCTCGGCGGCCTGAGTTTCGCGATCTTCTACACGACCTGCGGCATTCCGGTGGCCTGGCTCTCGGACCGCTACCGGCGCGTCTGGATCATGGCCGCTGCCTGCGGCATCTGGAGCGTGTTCACGGCGAGTTGCGGCTTGGCCACCAACTTCGTCCAGCTGGCCTTCGCGCGGATCATGGTCGGCGCCGGCGAAGCCGGCGGATCGCCGCCGTCCTACTCGCTGGTCTCGGACTACTTCCCGCCCAAGGAGCGCGGCACGGGCCTGGCGCTCTATTCGCTGGGCGTGCCGATCGGCTCGATGATGGGCGTACTCTACGGCGGCCGGGTCGCTGCGGACTACGGCTGGCGCATGGCCTTCTTCGCCGTCGGTCTGCCGGGAATTGTCCTGGCGCTCATCATGCTGCTGGTCATCCGCGAGCCGAAGCGCGGGGCCCTCGACGAGATGGCGCTGGGGGCCGAGGCGCATGCGCCCGCCCCGCCGGTCACCGAGGTGATCGGGGCCTTCTTCGCCAACCGCACCCTGGTCTGCGTGGCCATCGCCTGCGGTCTGTCGGCCTTCGCCGGCTACGCCATGCTCAACTGGAATGTGCCGCTGCTGATGCGCGTGAAAGGCGCGTCGCTAAAGGAGGTCTCGGCCTACTACGGCTGGATCATCGGCGCGACCGGCGTGGTCGGCACCTTCGGGGCCGGGTGGCTGGCCGACAAGCTGGGCCAGAGGGATCGGCGCTGGTACGCCTGGATCCCGGTGATCGCCTTCACCCTCAGCCTTCCGGCGCTGGCCGGGTTGATCTGGGCGCCGACCTGGCAGATCGCGCTGATGTTCATCGCCGTTCCGGCGCTGCTCAACAACATGTACCTCGCGCCCGCGCTGGCGATCGTCCAGAACGCCGTGCCCCCCGGTCAGCGGACCATGGCCGGGGCGATCCTGCTGTTCATCCTGAACCTGATCGGCCTGGGCGGCGGCCCGATCTTCCTCGGCAAGGTCAGCGACATGGCCAAGCCCCAATACGGCGACCATTCCCTGTTGGTCGGCTACGGGGCCCTGATCCCGGTGATCGTCATCGCCATCGTGGCCCACCTCGTCGCCGCGGGCTCGATCGCCCGCGACAAACGCCTCGCTGCGGCGATCTGAGGCGCCGCGCCTTCCGCGACGTCAAACTCAGGACAACCGTAACGATTGCGAGATTTCCATTTCGACTTTGCGCGTTCCCGCACCGGTCCGGCTGTCTGTTCGATGTTTTGACATAGCGCTTATCACCAATTCGGCGCCGTGAACTACGGTCGTTCATCGTCGGGCGACCAGATCGCGGCGTGTCTTCATCCCCTGTGAAGCTTCAAATCGCCGCGGCTATGACCAATCTTTACTTATGAAGTACAAATCCAATCGAAGCCGATTGTTAAATCTTAACATTCTATATCCTTCAAATAAAATTCTCATAATTCCAGAATTTGAACGTGCGAGCTATCAGGTCTTACTTGAATACCCGCAATTGTTGAGTGGCGTGCTTCTCAAACATCGCGGAGTCGGGGGCGTTCAGTTAGCGGGGGCAGGGCGGCCTCGATCTTCGATCCTGCGCGAGTCGGAGGGCGCGGCCCATTTCCGGTGATGTTGAGTCAGAACGAACCCGATCGGCCCTCCGCGCCTGCGCCGGCCGACATGCCTGAAGCGGAGGCGACCAAGCCCGTCGGCCGGCGAAAGGTCCGAGGGCCGGCGGCGCAATGGCGCGAAGCCGAGCTCGATCTCACGCGGCTGTTCGAAGCCCAGGCGGCGCGAACGCCGTCCGCCCCGGCCGTCACCTTCCTGGGCCGATCGCTCACCTACGGGGAACTGGACGCCGCCGCCAACCGGCTGGCGCACCACCTGATCGGCCTGGGCGTCGGGCCGGAAGACTTCGTGGCCCTGCTGCTGAACCGTTCGACGGACATGATCGTGGCGATCCTGGCCGTGCTGAAGGCGGGCGCCGCCTACCTGCCGCTGGACCCGGCCTATCCTGCCGACCGCCTGGCGTTCACCCTGCAGGACAGCCGCGCCAGGGTGCTGCTCACCCAGACCGGCGTCGCCGCGCCGCAGGAGCCGGGTGTGACGGTGCTGGCGCTGGACGAGCCGGCGCTCGCCGTAGAGATCGCGGGCCGGCCTGCGAGCGCGCCCACCGACGCCGATCGCCGCGCGCCGCTGCGGCCTGCCAACCTTGCCTATGTGATCTACACCTCCGGTTCGACCGGCCGGCCCAAGGGCGTACAGATCACGCACCAGAACGCGGTGCGGCTGTTTTCGGAGACCTGGGACTGGTTCGGCTTCGACGCCACCGACGTCTGGACCCTGTTCCACTCCTACGCCTTTGATTTCTCGGTGTGGGAAATCTGGGGCGCGCTGCTCTATGGCGGCCGTCTGATCGTCGTGGACGACGCGACCCGCCGCTCGGCGCCGGAATTCCTCGACCTGCTGTCGCGGGAGGGCGTGACCGTCCTCAACCAGACGCCGTCGGCCTTCTATCAGCTTTCCGAGGCCGCGCGGCTGCGGACCGACCTGAAACTGGCGCTGCGCTACGTCGTCTTCGGCGGCGAGGCGCTGGAGCTGAGCCGCCTGCTCTCTTGGTACCGAACCCGCCCCGGCGAGGGGACGGTGTTCGTCAACATGTACGGCATCACCGAAACCACCGTTCATGTGACTTACATCCCGCTGGACGAGGAGTTGGCGGCCAATGCGAATTCAAGCCTGATCGGCCAAGCGATCCCGGACCTCGGCCTCTATGTGCTGGACGAGTCTATGCAACCGGCGGCCGTGGGCGTCACCGGCGAGCTCTATGTGACCGGCGAGGGTCTGGCGCGCGGCTATATGAACCGGCCGGCCCTGACGGCGGAGCGGTTCATGGCTAGCCCCTTCGGGCCGCCGGGATCGCGGATGTACCGCACCGGCGACCTGGCGTGCTGGCGCGAGGACGGCGGCCTGGACTACCTGGGCCGCGCCGACCAGCAGGTGAAGATCCGCGGCTTCCGCATTGAGCTCGGCGAGATCGAGGCGGCGCTGATCGCCGCGGACGGCGTCGGCCAAGCGGCGGTGATCCCGCGCGAGATCGCCGGCGACACCCGCCTTGTGGCCTATCTCGTTCCTTCCGAACACCAGACCGTCCCGGATGCGGCGGCGCTGCGCGCCGTGCTCGGCGCGAGCCTGCCCGAGCACATGATCCCCTCGGCCTTCGTGCGGATGGAGGCCCTGCCGCTCAACAACAACGGCAAGCTGGACCGCGCCGCCCTTCCGTCGCCGGAGATCGTCAGCGCGGCGCCCTACAGCCCGCCGCGCAATCCCGCGGAGGAAGCCATCTGCAACCTGTTCGCCGAATTGACCGGCGCCTCGCGGGTCGGGGTGGACGACAACTTCTTCGACCTGGGCGGCCACTCCCTGCTTGGCGTGCGGCTGATCGCCGAGGTGGAGCAGACCTTCGGGGTCACCGCGCCGCTCGGCCTGCTGTTCGCAGCGCCGACGCCGGCCAAGTTCGCCGAGCGGCTGCAGCGGCGCGACTTCGACCTGCCCTGGACGTCCCTGGTGCCGATCCAGACCGCCGGCGCCGCGGCGCCGATCTTCATGGTCCATTGGATCGAGCGCGATCTGGCGCGACAGCTGGGGATGGAGCGGCCCGTCTATGGCCTGTCCTACGGCCTTGCGAGCGAGAACGCTCAGAGCGCGCCCGTCATGCCTGGCACCATCGAGGATCTGGCCGCGCACTATGTGGATGAACTGCGCCTGCTGCAGCCCCACGGGCCCTATCACTTGGTGGGGCACTCGGCCGGCGGCGTGGTCGCCTTTGAGATGGCCCAGCAACTGCGTGCGGCCGGCCAGGTGGTCGCCTTCCTGGGCCTGCTCGACACCTGCGCGCCCAAGGCGCCCAGCAAAGGCGCGCGGCTCACCACGCCCACGGTCATCCGGAATATCGCGAAGACCCCGCCCAAGGTGCTGGCGGGCTATGCGGCCAGTGCGTTCCGCGAACGCATCACCCGCTTCCCGATCGTCCGGCGGCTCCTGATGCGAGGCCAGGCCCTGCCGACGGTGTTCCGGCTACGGCTGATCAACAAGTTCATCAACGACTATGATCCGCAGCCCTATGGCGGGCCGATCGACTTCTTCCGCAGCATGAAGCCGTCGCTGATGATCCGTCACGCGCCCCCGCCGCCGTTCGAGTTGGCCTGGGCGAAGATCGCCGACGGCGGCCTGGCGGTGCACGAAATCCCCGGCGATCACATGGAAATCGTGCGCGATCCGCTCGCGTCCATGACGGCCGAGACGATCACGGACTGCCTGCGAGGCTGAGCCGCCGCGGCGGTTCGCCGTCAGCCCTTGTCCATCGCCGAGCGCAGGCTCTTCGGCCGCATGTCGGTCCAATGGGCGTCGATATAGGCGGCGCAATCGGCCTTCGGCTGCGGCCCCGCGACGGTCTTCCAACCCTTAGGGGCGGCCTGGTCGGCAGGCCACAGGGAATACTGCTCCTCGCGGTTGACCAGAACCAGGAAGCTGTCGCCCGCCGTGGCGGACGCCTTTCCCTCGGGCCGGTTCCTGTCCTGCATTCGCCGCCTCGTCTCCCGGTTGGATCGGTCAGCCGCCGATCCGACTCCCCGCCGCGGGGACGCACATAATGGCCGCCAGCCGCTCGCCGCGCCAGCCCAGATGGCCGATCGCCCGAGGGTCGAGACCGGGAATCGGCGCCGACAGCCGGAAGGTCAGGGCCTCGTCCTCCGATGGCGAAACGGCGAGGCGGATCTGCCTGAAGTCCGGCGGCGCGCGGCCTGGCCCGCCCAGCGCCTTGATGACGCATTCCTTGGCTACGAACAGGCATTTGGCGGCATCGAGGCTGTCGAGAAGCGCCTGGGCGGCCGCAGCCAGCTCGTCCGGTCCCGCGACCAGGCGAACGAGATCGGCGTCCAGCGGCGTGGCGCTCTCGACGTCGATCCCCAAGGCGGCGAAGTCGCGTCGCGCGCCGGCCGCCGCGACGGCGCAGGCTTGGTCATGGGCGATGGCGCCGACGCAATCCGCAGGCCAGAGGGGCTCGCCGCCGGCCCCGCGAAGGATCGCGGCCGGCGGCCGGCCGATCTGGAGCAGCGCCTCGCGCGCATGGGCTCGCCCGGCGCGGAACTCCCGCACGCGGACTTCGACCGCGCGGGCGACCAGCGCCTCCTCCTCGGGGTAGGGGCCGGGCGGCGGGTCGCCGATCGGGCCGCCGGAGAGGCCGGCCTCGGGCGGCAGGACGCTGCGCAGCCAGACGAGCAGCGGGTGAAGCGGGTCTTGTGCTGAGGGAACGGCGGAGGTCACGCCGCGGACCATGCGGGGCGCGGCGCGCCTAGGACAGCCTCTTCTTCAGCTGCGGGTCCTTGGCGGCGATCAGGTTGCCCATCCGGAAATTGTCATCGCTGTACTCATAGCCCTTGAAGGCCACGTGGTTCGGGAACAGCCGCCCGACGGCGTAGCCAAGCGGCTCGGCCAACTCGCACTTCCCCAAAAGGCGAAAACGACCAAGCTTGTCGGGCTGCGAGCACAACGACAATCCGCTATGGGTATCGACTGGGCGCCTGCGACGGCATGTTTGTCGAACATGAGCTGTCAAGCGCCCTATAAGATTCTGATCATTCAGTGTTCCGTATCGAGGCGCCACTCTTGCATCCGGTGCGAAAAGCGTCCCAACGGGATAAGGGCCACCGGGTGTTGCATCAGTCTCCCGATGACATCGATCGCCGGCAGGAACGGCTGGACGCGCATGCGGAGCGCAAGCGCAGGGCCGACGCCGTGATCGCCGGGGCGCTTTCCCAACGGCTGTGGAGCGCGCGCCGGACCGCCACCGAAATCGTGCGGCCGGTCGCCCGGGCGATGCTGGAGCCGATTATTCCGGGCTTCTGGGTCCTGCAGAAGAAGCTTCGGCGTCCCGCGCCGGTCATCGCGCACTATCACGCGGCCGGGCAGACCGAAAAGCCGCTGGTCCTGCACCTGCTGGCCAACTTCCAGATCGGCGGCACGCCACAGCTGGTGTGCGACATCGTCGAGTACACCCAGGACAGCTTCCGCCACCTCGTGGTCTCCAAGCATGTGGCGCGGCCCGCGCCCTATGCGGGTATCGACATTGTCGACATGCCGCTGCCGCTTGCGGGCGGGCGGCTGGCGGCCCTGCTTGAGCGTGAACGGCCGTCGGTCGTCCATGTCCACTATTGGAACGGCATGACGCAGGACTTCGTCTGGTATCACTCGGTCTTCAAGGTGCTGGAAACCCTTGGAATTCCGGTCGTCGAGAACGTGAATACCTCGGGCGAGCCCTATTTCAGCGAGGTCGTCGACCGCTACGTCTTCTGCAGCGAGTGGTCGAGGCGCACGTCCGGGGCGCCGTGGATTTCGGAGTCGGTGATCTATCCCGGCACGCGCCTGGACGACTTCCACCGGTCCGACGTGAACGACGCGCCGGACGGTCACGTGGGCATGGTCTACCGGCTGGGCGGCGACAAGATCGGCCCGAACGCGATCGAGATCCTGATCCAGGTCATGAAGGCCGTTCCCGAGGCGCGCAGCACCGTCGTGGGCGACGGCAAGCTCGCCGACCTGTTCAAGGCCAGGGTCGCCGAGGAGGGCCTGGAGGAGCGCATCGCGCTCACCGGCTGGATCTCCTACGAACGCCTGCGGCAACTCTACAGGGAGCTCTCCATCTTCATCGCCCCGGTGAAGGACGACACCTTCGGATCGGTGAGCGTCTACGCCATGTGCGCCGGCATTCCCGTCGTGGGCTTCGACGTCGGCGGAATTCCCGAGATCATCGCGTCCAGCGACCTTCTGGCGCCCCCCGGGGATGTCGCCCGGTTCGCCGAGGTCGTCACCGGACTGCTGCGCGACCGCCCGCGCCGGCTACAGATCGGCGCGGAGAACCAGCGCCGGGCGCAGGAGCTCTTCAGCGTCTCCGGAATGACAGCTGCGTTCGCCGGGCTCTATTCCGAGCTGCTGGCGGCCCCCGCCGCGGACTCACCGCCCTTCGAGGCTTGAGCCCTCGACGTTTCTCAGTAAGACGTTTCTCATCAATTGGATGTACCCGAGCGAGGGCGCCGCTCGCCCTGCTGACGGCAGATAGGTCGAATGAAAATCCTCATCACCGGCGGGGCCGGCTTCATCGGGTCGGCCGTGGTGCGCCGCGCCATCGCCGACGGTCACCAGGTGGTGAACCTCGACAAGCTGACCTATTCGGCCAACCTCGAGAACGTCGCCAGCGTCGCCGACCATCCGAACTACGCCTTCGAGCAGGCCGACGTCTGCGACGAGGCGGCGATGAAGGCGATCTTCGCCCGCCACAGGCCCGATGCGGTGATGCACCTGGCTGCCGAGAGCCACAATGACCGCGCCATCGAGGGGCCGCTGGACTTCGTACGCTCCAACGTCATGGGCACGGCCGTCCTGCTGGAGGCGGCGCGCGCCCATTGGATGGCCCTGTCGGACGCCCGCAAGGCTGCATTCAGGTTCCACCACGTCTCCACCGACGAGGTGTTCGGGGCCCTGGGCGAGGACGGCGAATTCACCGAGACCACGCCCTACGATCCCAACTCGCCCTATTCGGCCAGCAAGGCCGGCGCCGACCACCTGGCGCGGGCCTGGGCGCGCACCTACGGCATGCCGATCGTACTGACCAACTGTTCGAACAACTACGGGCCGTTCCAATTCCCCGAGAAGCTGATCCCGACGGTGATCAGCCGGGCGCTGGAGGGCAAGTCGATCCCGGTCTACGGCGATGGCCGCCAGGTGCGCGACTGGCTGCATGTGGACGACCACGCCGAGGCGCTGTTGCTGGTCATGACCAAGGGCCGGCTGGGCGAGACCTATTGCATCGGCGGTGACGCCTCGAAGCGCAATATCGAGGTCATCCGCATGCTGTGCGAGCACCTCGACCGCATGGCGCCGGCCAATACCCCGCACGCCGAAAAGATCACCTTCGTCACCGATCGTCCCGGGCACGACTTCCGCTACGCCATCGACAGCTCCAAGCTCGAGGCGGAACTCGGCTGGAAGCCCAGGATGCCGCTGCTGGCCGGTCTGGAGGACACGGTGCGCTGGTACGTCGACAACCGCGACTGGGTGGAGGGCATTCGCAAGCGCGGCTTCGAATCGGAGCGGCTGGGCCTGGTCAAGGCATGACCGTTCGCATCCTGCAGTTCGGGACGACCGGCCAGCTGGCCCGCGAGCTGCTGGGCCAAGCGAAGGATTTCGACGTCGAGACTACCGCCCTGTCGCGCGCCGAAGCGGACTTCGCCGACCCCGCTGCCGTCGTGGCGCAGCTCAAAGCCCATCCGGCCGACCTGGTGGTGCTGGCTGCGGCCTATACCGCCGTCGACCAGGCGGAGCGCGAGCGCGACCTGGCCTTCACGGTCAACGCCGAGACTCCGGGCGCGATCGCCGGGGCCCTGGGCGCCGACGGCCCGGCTCTGGTGCAGATCTCCACCGACTATGTCTTCGCCGGCGACAAGGGCGCGCCCTATGCCCCGGACGACAGCACCGGCCCACTGAATGTCTACGGCGCGTCGAAGCTGGCCGGCGAGCAGGCGATCCTGGCGGCTTGCCCACGGGCGCTGATCCTGCGGACCTCCTGGGTGGTCTCGGCCCACGGCAAGAACTTCGTCAAGACCATGCTGCGCGCCGCCGGCGAGGGCCGGGCGCTGAAGGTGGTGGACGATCAGTTCGGCCGTCCGACCGCCGCGCGCGACCTCGCCCGCTTCATCCTGTCCCAGGCGAGCCGTCTAGCGGCCGCCCGAGCCGGCGATCCTGTCTTCGGCGTGCATCACTTCGCCAACACCGGCGAGGTGACCTGGAAGGGCTTCGCCGACGGCGTCTTTACCCTGGCGTTCGGCGACAAGGCTCCGGCGGTCGCGTCCGGCGCTACGGCGGACTGGCCGGCGCCCGCCAGGCGCCCCATGCGCGGAACCCTGGACACGGCGGACCTGACGGCCGCCTTCGGCGTCACGCCCCGGCCCTGGCGCGAGGCGGTGGGCGAAATCGTCCGTGAACTCCAATCGGAACAGAGGTCGGCGGCATGAGACGCGGCGTTATCCTGGCCGGCGGCTCCGGCACCCGGCTGCATCCGCTCACCCTGGCGGTCTCCAAGCAGCTGCTGCCGGTCTACGACAAGCCGATGATCTACTATCCGCTGTCGGTGCTGCTGTTGGCCGGCGTGCGCGAGATCCTGATCATCACCACGCCCGAGGACCAGGCGGCCTTCAAACGCCTGCTCGGCGACGGCTCGCGCTACGGCGTGAAGTTCGAATACGTTGTCCAGCCCAGCCCCGACGGCCTGGCCCAGGCCTATATCCTCGGCGAGGAGTTCATCGCCGGCGAGCCCAGCGTCATGGTGCTGGGCGACAACATCTTCTTCGGCCAGAATTTCACCCGCTCGCTGCAGGCGGCCGACGCGCGCAAGGCCGGCGCGACCGTCTTCGGCTACCTGGTGCAGGACCCGGAGCGTTATGGCGTGGTCGAGCTCGGTCCGGACGGCCGCGCGCTCGGCATCGAGGAGAAGCCGGCCAACCCGAAGTCCAATTACGCCGTCACCGGCCTCTATTTCTACGATGGCCGCGCGAGCGAATTCGCCAAGGCCCTTAAGCCGTCGGCCCGGGGCGAGTTGGAGATCACCGCGCTGAACCAGATCTACCTGGAGGCGGGTGAGCTCAGCGTGGAGCTCCTCGGCCGCGGTTTCGCCTGGCTGGACACCGGCACCCACGACAGCCTGATCCAGGCCGGGGAGTTCATACGGGCGGTGGAGCAGCGCCAGGGCCTGAGGATCGGCTGCCTGGAGGAGATCGCGTTCCGTCGGGGTTGGATCGAGGCCGGCCAGCTGCGCAAGCTGGCCGATGGCCTGGCGAAGAGCGAATACGGCCAGTATCTGCGCCGCCTGGCCGAGACGCCGGCCGACGAACCGATCGACGACCTGGCCGAATAGGGGCGTCGGCGCCCCATTTGAACCCGAGACGGCGAGCCCGGCATTCACCGGGGACGGTGTTTTGGACTTGGAGAGGCGGACGGGCCTAGGAGAACAGCGCCCTGAGGCCGGCGGCGACGCCGACCCAGAGGCCGACCGAAGCGGTCGCGGCGACCATCAGGCCGACGGCAAGGGGGAGGCGACGCGGCGGTGCGGCGTCGATGACCGGGGCGCTGACACGAATTTCTTCGAAGGCAGAGACGTCGGCTGGCATCCGAATTGCTCCAGACCCGTTTCTCGGGGCGTGTGTCCCATAAACGCCGATCGCGCTTAAGACTTCGTGCGATGAAATGGGAAACGGGCGGTTAAGCGTCTTTTTCCCGCGTAACGCCGTAAGTCCAAGGTGAAGGCTGGGGAGCTGTTCGTTGACCATGCTGGCGGAAGAGGGCAGGGCCGATCGGGTGCGCGCGTCGCGCGCCGAACCGCGCCCCGTTCCGGTCCCGCCCGAGGCGTGGGCGCTCCCCGTTGCGACGCATCCGTTCAAGCGTCTCCTGGACGTGCTGATCGCGGGCTTTGCGCTGCTGCTGTTCCTGCCGCTGCTGGCGGTGGTGTCCGGGGTGATCAGGCTGGAAAGCCCGGGCCCGGCGATCTTCCGCCAGCGGCGGA
>NZ_DASYAF010000114.1:0-15610 GCF_036501465.1 Phenylobacterium sp. | reverse complement strand
CGCCCGCTCCTCTTCCGCCAGTCGCGGGTTCCAGATGTCACAGATCAGGATGGTTCGCACCTGATCGCTGTCGTTCCAGGCCTCGTGCTCGATGGTGTCGTCGAACACCCAGGCCTCGCCCAGCTTCCACTCGCGGGTCTCGTTGCCGACCCGGAAGCGCGCCGGGCCGGGCAGGATCAGCGGCAGGTGGCACAGCGCGCGCACATTGGTCGAGCCGGTATGCGGCGGGATGTGGGTGTGGGCGTCCAGCGCCGAGAACATGGCGGTCGGCGCATAGCCGGGCAGCATCGCCAGCGGCAGCCGCTCCAGGATGGCCGCGGTCTGCGGGCATAGCGAACACGCGCCGTCCTGGCGCGTCCCGTCCTTCCACAGGAAGAAGGAGCTCCAGCGCGCGGAGTGGTTCAGCTCGCCCCACTGGTTCACCGGCGCGCCCTTGGGATAGGCGATGTAGGGGGCGAAGTCGTCCTTGGCCGCTGTCAACGCGCCTTGAAGTTCGCCGGCGATGACCGCGCTCGCCGCCTCCAGCGCCTCCAGCCAGGGGAAATGGCTGCGGTCGTAGAACGGGATCGCCGGCAGCCGGGGATAGTGCAGCAGCAGCGGCTCGTGGTTGTAGACCTTCAGCCGGCCGGAGAAGACGCCGATGCTCTCCTCGAACCGCCGGCGCGCGTCGCCGGAGATGTCGGCCTCGATCGCGCCGGTCTCGGTGCGCAGATGGTCCTCCAGCGCCTGGCGGGTCCTGGCCACCACCTCGCGGGCCCGCTCCACCGGCGCGCGCAGCGGCGCGGGCAGCTCCTCGTCCGGCGGCGCGACCAGCAGGGCGTTGCGGTAGATCGCCGTCGCCGCCCGCTCCCCCGCCGTCCGCTCGGTCAGGGCGGCCTTCGAGAGCAGGGCCACGAAGTCGTAGGGGTCGAGCTGCAGGGCGTCATCGAGCGCGGCGAGCGCGCCCGGAAGGTCGCCCATGGTGCGGCGGATCATGGCGCGCTGCATCTTCAGCGCCTTGTCCAGCGGCGCCGCGGCCTCCGCCTCGGCAAGCAGGTCGAGCGCGCCGGCCCGGTCGCCGCGCTGCAGGGCGGCCTGGATGGCGGCGTTGGGGTCCCGGCTCTGCGCCGAAGTCATGGTCACTGATCTCAGGTCGTCCGCCCTCGGGATATACCGCCGGGACCGGTCGCGTGAAGCGGGAAAGCCCCGGAAGGCGACGGTAAACGGGTTGTTCACCAAGGTTCAGCTTTCCTGAACGCTGGGAGCGCGAGATTCGTGCTGCCTAGGGGCGGGGCTCGACATGAACGACTGGATCTATGCGGTCATCCTCGGCGTCATCGAGGGACTCACCGAGTTCATCCCTGTCTCCTCGACCGGCATGCTGCTGCTCTCCCAGCAAGCCCTGGGGATCACCGGGCCGTTCTGGGAAACCTTCACCGTCCTGATCCAGCTGGGCGCGATCCTGGCCGTGGTGGTGCTCTACTTCAAACGGCTGTGGAGCATCGCGGTCCTGGTGCCGACGGTGCCAAGGGCGCGGGCGTTCGTGTTCTCCATCCTGGTGGCCTTCCTGCCGGCCGCCGTGGCGGGGCTGGGCCTGCACGACATCATCAAGTCGGTGCTGTTCGAGAGTCCCAGGCTGATCTGCATCATGCTGATCATCGGCGGCGTGGTGCTGCTGCTGATCGACCGCTTCGCGCCCTATCCGACGCGGCGTGACGTCATGGCCCTGCCGATCGGCACCTCCTTTATCATCGGTCTCTTCCAGTGCCTGGCGCTGGTGCCCGGCGTCTCGCGCTCCGGCGCCACCATCGTGGGCTCGATGCTGATGGGCGTGGAGAAGCGCGCCGCCGCCGAGTTCTCCTTCCTGCTGGCCATCCCGGTGATGGCCGGGGCCTTCACCGTCGACGCCTGGAAAAGCCGCCACGAACTCACCAGCGTCGGCCATACCGGCCTGATCGCCGTGGGCTTCGCGGTCTCCTTCGTCGTCGCCCTGTTCGTGATCCGCGCCATGCTGGCGATCGTCACCCGGCGCGGCTATGCCCCGTTCGGCTGGCTCAGGATCGTCATCGGCGGTGCGGGCCTGGCGCTCCTGTTCCTGCGCTAGGCTTCTTCGCCGGTCATCAGCCAGCGGGCGCAGTCCGCCCCCAGCTTCTCCTGCGCCATCCGCTCGTAGGCCAGGCTCTCGGCCGGCGAAAGCACCTCGCGCCAGCGGCCGTTGGTCCCCTTGTTGATGAAGGTCGCGGCGCCGCCCTCCCAGAGGTGGCCGCCTTGGGGGGCGAACCGGGCCGCGTGGGCTTTCATGTAGTCGAAGGTGCAGTGCTCGACGAGCGACGGCCATCGCGCCTGCGGCGTCTCGATCTCCAGGAAATCGCCGATGGACCGCATCTCGCCCTCGAGATCGGCCTTCAGGCGGGCGAAATGCACCAGCCGCACATTGGGAAGGTTCCGCAGCGCCCACCAGCTCGCGGTGTTCTCCCAGAACGACCAGAACGGATAGCCGTCCCGCTCCAGCCAGGTGTTGAAGTAGCTGCGGATATCGGGGTCGGGCGGCGCCAGGCCCTCACCGACCAGGCCCGGCGTGTTGTTGAAGACGTCGTAGACCTCGGGCAGGAAGCCTGAATGGTGGTTGTAGAGGCTCCAGACCACGTCGCGGCCGTCGCGGGCCACGTAGAGGTATTTGGCCTTGGGCGAGACCACCAGGGCGTCGGCCGGCAGGTGGGTCTTTATCATCCGGCGATGGGTCTGGGCGGCGACCATGGCGCGCACCTCGGGCGGTATGATGCGCATGTCCCACCAGGGTGAGATTTCGTTGATGTTCACCGGGCCGGAGCCCTGGAAGATCAGTTCGGCCACGATCTGCTGGGTCCAGGTGGTGCCGGACTTGGCATAGGTGGAGACGATCACGTCGTCGTCGCGGAACGCGAAATCGTTCCAGACCGTGGAGTCCATGTGGTGGTTGTGCAGTTCGCGCGTCTTGCGCGGCCAGTCGCCGACGGTCTCGCTCATGGTCAGGTCCCCCTCGGAACTGACCTCATCACGAAACCACGACCTTTAGAAGCGTCCCGCCGTCTCAGATGGCGGCGTATTCGCGGTCTTCCTGGTCGGCGTACTGGCCGCCCTTGCGGTAGCGGTACAGATAGCTCGGCAGCACCGCTTCCAGGGTCGTGGGCGCAACGCCCAGGTCCGAGAGGCCCGGATGGGCGCCGCTCATCACATTGTCCATCTTCAGCAGGATCACCTGGTCGGCGGTGATCGGGGTGGGCAGGGAAAGCCCGGCCACGCCCGCCAGGCCATCGGCCGCGTCGCACGCCTTGCCGATCAGGCCGGCCGCCGCGAACGGCAGGGGCAGGAGGATGCGCCGCTTGTCGATCTGCGCCAACAGCAGCTCCATGAGCTGGCGGAAGGTGAAGGTGGCCGGGCCACCCAGCTCATAGGTCCGGCCTGCGCAGGCCGGATCGGCGACCGCGCGGGCGATGGCCTTGGCCACGTCGCCCACGAACACCGGCTGGAAGCGCGTCAGGCCGCCGCCCACCAGCGGCAGGGCCGGGCTCATCGCGGCCATGGCCGCGAAGCGGTTGAAGAAGTCGTCCTTCGGCCCGAACACCACCGAGGGGCGCAGCACCACCGCGTCAGGACAGACCGCGCGCGCCGCGGCCTCGCCGTCGGCTTTGGTGCGGGCGTATTTCGAAGCCGAATGGGCGTCGGCCCCGAGGGCCGAGACCTGCACCAGGCGGCCCACGCCCTCGGCCCTGGCGGCTGTCGCCAC
This sequence comes from Phenylobacterium sp., assembly GCF_036501465.1. Taxonomy (GTDB): domain Bacteria; phylum Pseudomonadota; class Alphaproteobacteria; order Caulobacterales; family Caulobacteraceae; genus Phenylobacterium. The sequence continues at coordinate 11,865 of NZ_DASYAF010000114.1, read as the reverse complement.
ATTGTGCGCGCCCATGACATGCAGCGCCTGGAACCCCTGGCGGCCGCTCTCGCGCGCCACGGCGACCAGATTCACCGCCGCGTGCGCGCCCGAAAGCGCCCGGCGCAGAGACGGCTCGTTGCGCACATTGGCCTGGACGATGTCGATCTGGCCCACGTCGCCGTGCAGCCGCATGGCGTAGGCCTTGCCGGGATTGCGCACCGCCACCCGGATCCGCCACCCCGCCTTGGCGAGCTGGCGCACGGCCTGGCCGCCTACGAAGCCGGATCCGCCAAAGACGGTGACGAGGTTCTGCATGACGATGCCGATAGACGAAGCCGCCCGCTGCTGCAATCCGCCGCTCGCAAGTCCTTCGCGCGGGGCGTTGACCGGGCGCAGGCGGGGCTATAAGGAAGCCGGCTCGCGCGATCCGACGGATCGGGCCCAGGTGGCGGAATTGGTAGACGCGCTGGCTTCAGGTGCCAGTGGCTTAACGGCCGTGAAGGTTCGAGTCCTTTCCTGGGCACCATCGGTTTGGGGTGACGTGTTCGCACCGCCCGGGCGTCCCAGTCATCAGGGAATCACGGCGCCCCTTACCAGGGCGCCCGCCGGCTCTATATTGAGGCCCAGCTGATTTGGCGGAGCGCCCGTTGAAAAAGGTCACCACCTTCCTGCATTCGGGCGACCTGCCGGACGGAGTCCTGGCCGGGGCGACGGTGGTCGCCGTGGATTCCGAGACCATGGGCCTGCGGCTCGGCCGCGACCCCCTGTGCGTCGTGCAGCTCTCGGCCGGCGACGGCGAGGCCCATGTCATCCAGCTCGACCGGTCCGCCTATCACGCGCCCAACCTGAAGCGGTTGCTCACCGATCCGGCCGTCACCAAGATCTTCCACTACGGCCGCTTCGATATCGCCATGTTCTGGCTGCATCTTGGGGTCGTGACCGCCCCTGTCTACTGCACCAAGATCGCGTCCAAGCTGGCGCGCACCTATACCGACCGCCACGGCCTCAAGGACGTGACGAAGGAGTTGCTCGGCCTCGACATCTCCAAGGCGCAGCAGAGTTCCGACTGGGGCCAGCCCACGCTCAGCGAGGACCAGGTGGCCTATGCGGCCTCCGACGTGCTGCACCTGCACGAGCTGCGCGCGAAGTTGGACGAGATGCTGGTGCGCGAGGGCCGCGACGGCTTGGCGCGCGCCTGTTTCGAGTTCCTCCCGCACCGCGCGCTGCTGGACGTCCGGGGCTGGGAAGACATGGACATCTTCGCCCACAGCTGAGCATGACCACGGCCTCCGACCTTTCCGCGCTCAGCGCCTCCTCGGCCTCCGGGCCGCGCCGGACCTCGATCCAGGCCTGGCGGCGTCGCTCGCGCGTGATCCATGGCCTGCGCCTGCTGCTGCCGCTGGTGATCGGACTGATCCTGGCGGGGCTGGCGGCCTCTGTCGCCTACAACGCGCTGACCACGCGCCGGGTGACGCCCGGCAACGCCAATGACCCGATCCGCCTGATCAACCCGCACTTCGTGGGGCGCGACGCCCGCGGACGGCCTTTCGTCCTGACCTCGGTCACCGCCACGCGCGATTCGTCCAACTACAACCGCGTCTTCCTCGACAAGCCGGTGCTGGTCATGGACGCCGACGGAACCGATCCCCTGCACATCACCTCGGGCTCCGGAATCTATCACGAGGACACCGGCCTGCTGGAGGTCAGCCACGGCGTGCGGCTGTCCGGCGCCCGTGGCGCGGTCGACACGGACTCCTCGGTGTTCGACACCAAGACCGAAGAACTGACTGGCTCCGTCGCCGTTCACGGGGCAGGGTTCCTTGGCGAAATCCAGGCAAAGTCCTATGCCGTCCACGACCAGGGCGCTTCCATGGAATTCCACGGACGGGTTCACACGGTCCTGATCCCCAAGAAGCAAGCGAGTGGCCACTAGTCCGATGAAGAGCCTTCTGCCCCTGGCGCTCGTCCTGGCCTTGCCGTTCGCCGGCCCCGCCGCGGCCCAGCTCGCGACCAATTCGAACGCGCCGATCCGGGCGGACAGCGACGACCTGAAGACCGACAACAACAACTGCGTGGCGACCTACACCGGCAACGTCGAGGCGCTGCAGGACGACGCCCACCTGCGCGCCGACGTGCTCAAGGTCTTCACCGAGGTCGCGCCGAAGGGCTCCAAGCCGGCCGTAGCCGCCAAGGATGGCGTGACGGGCACGGCGTCGTCCTGCGGCAACCTCAAGCGGATCGAGGCGCATGGCTCGGTCTACTACGCCAATCCGCGCGAGCGGGTGCATGGCGACGACGCGTTCTGGGAGGCCGGCTCCGACACCTTGACCGTGACGGGCTCCAACGTGGTGGCGGTCCAGAACCGCAACGTCCTGCGTGGCACCCGGATGGTGATGAACAACCAGACCGGCGAAGGCCATATGGTCGGGGCGACCACGGGCGCCAACAAGACCAACCGGGTCGCCACGGTGATCTATCCGAGGGACAACGACCAGAACGCCCAAGGAGCTGGCGCTCCGGCGGCTGGCGCTCAGGGTGGCGCGACGACCAAGGACGCGTCGCAGCCCGCCAAGCCGAAGAAGAAGAAGTCCTCTCAGTGACAGGACCGGTCAGGACTTGAAGATCGAACGTATCGAAACCGCCCCCGGCGCCGCCGGCGAGGGCCTGGTGGTCGACAACATCGGCAAGTCGTTCCGCGGCCGCCCGGTGGTGAAGGGCGTCAGCCTGCGCCTGGCGCGCGGGGAAGTCGCTGGCCTGCTCGGCCCCAACGGCGCGGGCAAGACCACCTGCTTCTACATGATCACCGGCCTGATCCCGGCCGACTATGGCGCGATCTACCTGGACGGCGAGGACATCACCGCCCAGCCCATGTACCAGCGCGCGCGAATGGGGGTCGGCTACCTGCCGCAGGAGACCTCGATCTTCCGCGGCATGACCGTGGGCGAGAACGTCATGGCCGTGGTCGAGCTGCGCGAGCGCGACAGCAAGCGCGCCCGGGCCATGGTCACCGAGCTGCTGGAAGAGCTGCACATCGAGCACCTGCGCGGCGCCCCGGCCATCTCGCTGTCGGGCGGCGAGCGCCGCCGCGTGGAGATCGCCCGCGCGCTCGCCTCCGAGCCCAGCTTCATGCTGCTCGACGAGCCCTTCGCCGGCATCGACCCCCTGGCCATCGCCGACATCCGCGAGGTGATCGCCTATCTGAAGCGCCGCGGCATCGGCATCCTGATCACCGACCACAATGTGCGCGAGACGCTGGACATCATCGACCGCGCCTCGATCATCCACGCCGGCGAGGTGCTGTTCGAAGGCGCCCCGTCCGAGATCGTCGACGACCCCGAGGTCCGCCGCGTCTACCTGGGCGACACCTTCGCCGAGCCGGTGCGCCCGCCGAACGGTTGAGCGCCCGGCCAGATCATTAAGACAGAGGAGGCCGGATGCGTCGCTTAGGGATGGGGCTGGCGGCGCTGATCGCGTTCGGCGTGGCGGCTCCGCACGCAGAGGCGGCCAGCAAGCTGGTCGACGCCGGCAAGGTCTTTCCCCTGGCCTCCAACTACCTGAAGCTGCCTGCGGCCGAGCGTAGCCGCTTCACGGCCGCCTACTACCTGAAAACCGGCGGCCAGCCGCTCAGCGTTCCCGCCTGGATCGTCACCGACGGCAAGCGCATGCCCCTGCCGCTCGACGCCAACGGCAAGGTGGGCCGCCTGCCGACCCTGGCCGAGCTGGACCACGGCAAGCTGGAGCTCGGCGTCGACGCGGCGACCAAGGTCCAGATCACGCTCGGCATTGAGCCGCTCGTCGCGCCGGCGACCGATCTCGACGCCCGCGAGCTGGCCGAGGCCATCGCCCAGGCGGCGACGGGGTCGAAGAAGGCGGCCGGCATCCTGGCGCTCGCCATGCCGAAACTCGATGACGTGGTCTTTGTCGGCGCGGGCTCCGGCGAGATCGAGTTCGCCGACGGCCGCAAGGCGCCGCTGCCGATCGTCAAGGGCCAGCCCACCTACACGCCCGCCGCCCAGCCCGGCGCCAGACGCATCCGCCTGGCGAAAACGCCGATGAAGCTGGACATCGACTAGGCTCGGGAGCCTGGCGGGACCGGGCTCACTTGGGGCACTGCACGCCGCTGGTCTGTGGCAGCTGCAGGCAGCGGCCATCCACATCGGCGGGCGGCGTCACGCCCACGGCCGCCGCCAGGGTGGGGGCGATGTCCACCGTCTCGATCGGCAGGAACCGCCATTGGGCCTTGGCGCCCGGCCACCAGAACAGGATCGGCACGCGCCGGTCGTAGTCCCAGGGCGAGCCGTGACCGGCCACGATGTCGCCGGGGCGCGCCGGCAGGGTGGTCTCCATCGGCTGCAGCGCCGCCAGGATGTCGGGTGAACGGCCAGGATAGGCGCTCATCGCGAAGCGCTCCTTCAGGGAGACCTCCTCCGGCGCCGCGCCCTTGCGGATGGGGGTGGCCAGCAGGTCCTCGCGGGTGAAGGCGCCGGCGACGTCGGGTTCGGCGCGCAGGGCCTTGACGGCGGCCGCCAGCAAGCGCGGCCGCTCCGCATCGGGAACCCCTTCGAGGTTCACCTCTTCGACATTGCCGCGCAGCGGCGGGGCGCTCAGGTGGAACTCCGCCATCAGCGCCTTGTTGACCCGGCCCATGATCGCCGAGCCGGAGACCCGCTTGGCGGGATAGCCCTGCGCCTGCAGCCGCTCGGTGAAGTCCGAGCCGCCGTGGTCGGCGGCCAGCACGACGAGATAGGGGACCTTCAAGCTATCCAGCTTGGCCAGCAGGCGGCCGATCGCGTCGTCCAGCCGGTGCTGCTGCTCGCACATCTCCGGCCCGCGCGTGCCATAGCGGTGGCCGACGAAGTCGGTGGCCGAAAAGCTGACGGCCAGCAGGTCGGTCGCGGGGCCGTGGCCCAGGTGGAAGCGGTCGATCAGGGCCTCGGCCGCCTGGCCGGTCAACTCGTCGGCGATCGGCGAAGCCAGGGCGTCGGCGGCGATGGTCTTCGGATCGTCCGAGACGCCCCAGTCGTCCGGCGGCAGCTTGGACGACCAGGTCTTGCCGTTGAGCGTCCAGTCGGCCGCCGCCGCGCGGCAGTCGGCGTGGGCGTAGGTCCATTGGGGCTTCGTCGTCCAGACCTTGGCGATCTGCTTGTTGAAGGCCGCCACCGGCGCGAGCGCCCGCGTCCCGTCGGCGCCGCGAGGCATGTAGGTGGTGAGCCCCGCGCCACCCACCAGCCAGAAGGTCCCGTCGGTGTGGTGGCCGCCCATGGCGATGGCCGCGCGGTCCTTGGCGGAGACCGCGACCACCCGGCTCTTCGGATCGGCGGCTTTCATCCAATCGCCCAGCGTGGTCGCCATCAGCCGCTTCGGTCCCACCGGATTGGCCATTGGGTCGTGGGCGAGGACCATGTCCGGATCGTTGACGCAGTAGACGGTCTTGCCGCTGTCGGGGTCGCGATAGGTGTTGGCGACGATGCCGGTCTTGTTGGGGTGCTTGCCGGTGAGCAGGGTGGAGTGGCCCGGGCAGGTCTCGGTGCCGGCGTGGGTCTGGAAGCCGGCGGAATAGGCGACGCCGGAGGCCAGGCGCGCCAAGCCTGCCTTATAGCGGGTGCGCCATTCGTCGAAGAGGCTGGCGCTGTACTGGTCGATGCTGATGGCGACGACGAGCTTGGGCGTTTCGGCCCGGGCGGCTGAGGCCGCGAGCATGAGGCTACCGGCCACGGCCGGGGCGGCCCAACCCAAAACGCGGCGTAGGACGGATCTCATCGATGGACTCGCTCTTGAGGACAGGGTTTGCGGGGCGGCGCTATTGGCCCGCCACGGTCTTGGTCAAGGCCTCGTCGAGCCGTGCGTCCTCGGCGACGATCTCGGGCGCGGGTTCGGGCAGGGCCTTCCAGGGGACGGGCTTGTGCAGGGCCAGCGACCAGCGGGCGACCCACTCGTCCCCGTCAGGCCCCACATAGGGGTCAGGAATGGCGTAGGCCGGGTCCTTCATCGCCTGATGCAGGGTCACCGGCTTCAGGCCATCGGCCTTCAGGATCTTCGCCAGCTCGCCGATGCTGTCGGCGTTAAGCCGGCTGGCGTGCAGCAGCAGCACGAAGGCGGGCCTGCGTCCCAGCACCTCCTGCGCAGCCTCCTGGTACCAGGGGACCACCCTGGCGGTGAAGTCGAGGTAGGACTGGCGGATGCGTTCGGCCTCGGCCCTGTCGCCGTGCAGCACCGCGTCGTCGTAGGGCAGGGCGAACACCCAGTCGGAGTTCTCCATGGAGACCGGCGCCACGCGATAGCCATGGTCCGCCAGCCAGCCCTCGAAGGCGGCGCGCGCCTCAGCCGTCGTGCCGGTCTCAAGGTAGGGATGGCGGAACCAGCGCGGGGCCTCGCCGCGCGCCGCCATCAGGGCGCGGGTCACTCGCTCGCCCTTGGCCACGTCGGCGATGTAGGCCGCCACCGGCGTGCCGGTCAGCGAGATGTGCGAATAGCTGTGATTGCCGAGGTCCATGCCGGCGGCCAGCCAGGCGCTGAGCAGGGCGACCCGCTGCGGCTTGTCCGGCCCCTCCAGCTTGATCTCGTTGACGAAGCCGATGGCCGGGATGTGGCGCCGCCTGAGGCCGCTCAGCAGCTCGCGCGTGGTGGTCTGCTGGTAATCCAGCGCCGTGGTCAGCGACAGGTAGGGCACGTCGTCGAAGGTGACCGCCACCGGCTCGGCGCGGGCCTGGGAGGTCAGGGCGGCGGCCAGGATGGTCGCCGTGAAGGCCACGCGCATGCCGCGCTCCGCAAACCGAAGGAATCCCCATGGCCTGCTTAGGCCGCGCCGCCCAGGCCGTCGACGTTTTATGGCGTCGTTATGAAGCGTATCGCCCTTGCGGCGCCGCCGGTCGGACGGCGCGCAAAGCTGCGGATCGCGTCCGCCGCGGAACCCTCTGGCTAGGCGCTTGGTGGGGAGTCGGCCGCGGGATCCTGCAAGCCGCCCAATCCACGCGACGGCCTCGCCCGCGGCGTGACGGCGTAGGCCCCGGCGCGGAACAGCACCCGGTCATCCAGGCAGAGTTCGGCGCCGACGTGATGCGCCGACTCCCTCAGCAGGCGGTCCATGATCTCGCGCGCGCCCGCCTCGTCCTCGGCAGCCACGAGATGAAGCGTCGGCACGGCGTAGCGGTCGTCGTTCACATAGATTTCGAAGATCGGCGCCGGATCGTCGGGCATTGGTCAGAAATCCAAAACAGGAAAATCAATCTAACCCCGGATTTTAGGGTTGGCCAGATATAAACGGAATTACCCGAGATAAGAACCGGTTCGATTATCAAAAAGCAGGAATTAAGTCTTTATTTCTGGCTTGAGATACCTAGGAATACGTAGAAGACACTCTTGTATATTTATCGTCAATTTCAGGAAAAGTGTTAATATGACGTTGTGACGCAGGATGGAGAAACATCGCTAAAAGAGGTTTATGAGTAAGTAGCAACCCTTGCTGCCTTTACGCATTTGTGTCATGGATCACGTACGAACAGGGGATTCCGTGATGTCTGATGCGAACCGTGGGGAACGGCTTCAGATCATGCTCACCGACAGCGAGCTGGCGGCGCTGGACGATTGGCGTTTCGAGCGCCGGATGCCGAGCCGCGCGGCCGCCGTCCGCGAGCTTCTGCGCCTCGGTCTTGCGGCCGAGGGTGTGGACCTGGCGTCGCCCGGACGACGGTCGACTGATTTCGGGGTGACCGAGGGCGACTCCAACGGCAAGCTCGTGGGCGACGTCTAGGGTCCGACAGCCGCACGCCCGCCCCAAGGCGCTCGGCGCCGCCTGGGTCGACGAGGGTTTTGAGCCGCGGCGGCCCACGCCGACAGCGCGCCGCTGGAGCCGTCCGCTATCGGACGATCACACACGACGTTGAGCATCCCGGCCCGTGCGACTATCCACGGCGCAACGGAGATCGTGAGTCGATGCGCTGGTTCCAGGCCCTGATGCCCCGCGAGGACAGCTTCTTCGAGCAGTTCGTCGCCCATGCGCGCGTGCTGGTGAAGGGCGCCGAGGCCCTGCGCGACCTGCTGAACGGCGGCGCCGGCGTGGCGGCCGCCTGCGCCGTCATCGTGCAGCACGAGGAAGAGGCCGACGAGATCACCCGCGCGGTGATGCTCAAGGTGCGGCGCACCTTCATCACCCCCTTCGACCGCAGCGACATCCGCGACCTCACCACCTCGCTCGACGACGCGATCGACCAGATGCAGAAGACCGCCAAGGCCATCACCCTCTACGGCATGTCGGAGTTCCGCCCCGAGATGCGCGAGCTGGGCGACCTGGCCATCCAGGCCGCCTACCTGACCCTGGAGGCGACCGAACTCCTGCGTGACATGCGCCGGAACGCCGAGCGGCTGAACGCCATCGGCGAGGCGGTGACCCGTATCGAGAACCGCTCCGACGAGGTCTATGACGCCGGCATGAAGGCGCTGTTCAAGGCCAGCCAGGACAAGCCCATGGCCTTCATCGCCGGCGCCGAGGTGTTCGATCACCTGGAGAAGGTGATCGACCGGTTCGAGGACGTCTCGAACGGGATCAGCGGCATCCTCATCGAGCATCTCTGAGCCGTGGCGTTGGACGCGGTCTCGATCACCCTCTGGTCGCTGGTGGCGGTCGCCTTGCTGTTCGACTTCCTGAACGGCATGCACGACGCGGCCAACTCCATCGCAACCATCGTCTCCACGCGGGTGCTTTCGCCGCGCATGGCCGTGGCCTGGGCGGCGGCCTTCAACTTCATCGCCTTCCTGTTCTTCGGCCTGCACGTGGCCAACACGGTGGGGGCCGGCATCGTCTCGGTGGACGTGGTCACCGACCGGGTGGTCTTCGCCGCGCTCGGCGGGGCGATCGTCTGGAACGTGGTCACCTGGCTGGCGGGCATCCCGTCGTCGTCCTCCCACGCCCTGGTGGGCGGGCTGGTGGGCGCGGGCCTGACCAAGGCGGGCCTGAAGGCCATCGTCTGGAACGGGGTCGGCAAGACCGCCGCCGGCATCGTGGTCTCGCCGGCCTTCGGATTCATCCTGGCGCTGGTGCTGGTGCTGGCCGTCTCCTGGATCTTCGTCCGGACCCGGCCTTCGGCGGTGGACCGGCTGTTCCGCGGCCTGCAGTTCGTCTCGGCCTCGCTCTACTCCCTGGGGCACGGCGGCAACGACGCCCAGAAGACCATGGGGATCATCGCGGTCCTGCTCTACGTCCACGCCGGCCGCCACGGCGGCTTCCACGTTCCGCTGTGGGTGGTGCTGGCCTGCCAGGCGGCGATGGGCCTGGGCACCCTGTCGGGCGGCTGGCGCATCGTCCACACCATGGGCTCGCGGATCACCCGGCTGTCGCCCATGCAGGGCTTCTGCGCCGAGACCGGCGGAGCGATCACCCTGTTCACCGCCACCTATCTCGGCGTGCCGGTCTCCACCACCCACACCATCACCGGCGCGATCGTCGGCGTGGGCGCCGCCAGGCGGACATCGGCCGTGCGCTGGGGCGTGGCGCGCGGTATCGTGGTGGCCTGGGTCATCACCATGCCGATGGCCGGCCTGGTGGCGACCCTGCTCTACGCAGCCAGCGGATGGGCCTTCGCATGAAGCGCGGATTGGCATGAAGCGCGCCCGCCTCGTCGGCATCCAGTACGCCGCCCTGCCGTACCGGCTGACCGGCCGGCGGCTGTCGATCCTGCTGATCAGCTCGCGCCGCACGCGCCGCTGGATCATCCCCAAAGGCTGGCCGATGGAGGGCCGCAAGCCGCACGAGGCCGCCGCCGTCGAGGCGCACGAGGAAGCCGGCGTCGAGGGCGAGATCGCCGACCAGCCGCTGGGCTCCTATCGCTACCTGAAGGAGGTCAAGGATGGCGTCTCCCTGGCCGTGCAGGTGATCGTCTTCCCGATGCTGGTGGAAAACCAGGCCGCCGCCTTCAAGGAGGAGGGCCAGCGGGTCGCCGCCTGGTTCCGCTATCGCCACGCCGCGGGCCTGGTGGCCGAGCCCAGCCTGAAGCGCCTGATCCTCGACTTCGGCGACGCCCAGTCGACCAACCTCCTGGTCCGCGGCCTGCGCCGCTACCGCACCTGGCGCTTCCGCGCCCAGGCCGGCGACCTGCCGATCTAGGGGCCGATCCAGGGCGCGCGGAGACTAGTGGGCGGTCCACATTCAGGTCGCCCTGCCGCCTCGTCGTCTCAAAACGCACTCCAATTGGGCCACTGCGCCACAAGCCCTCCTCCTCGACGGAAGAGGGAAGCGAAGGGGCCGCGACCGCTGAATGTGGATTGGCCCTACCGGCCGGTCCGAACCAGTTGGACGCCGGTCAGTCCGGGCGCCTTGGCGAGCGCCGCCACCGCCTCGTCGACCACCCGCGGCGCGACCTTGCCCAGCACGATGCTGACCTCGTCGCGGTCCGCCGCCTCGCCCGGCTTCACCACCAGCTGGGTGACGGCCGCGGCGTGGCGTCCCAGCGCCTGTTCCAGCAGACCCACCGACATCTGGCCGCGCGGCGCGGAGAGCGCGATCTCGGCCGAGTGGCGCTTGGGGCTCAGCCGTTCCTCGATGGGTTTCAGCCCGGCCAGGATCACCAGGACGATCACCGTGCCGGCGACCGCGGGGATATAGAGGCCGCAGCCCACGGCCAGCCCGATGGCGGCCACGGTCCACAGGCTGGCCGCTGTCGTCAGGCCCTTCACCACCTCGTTGCGCAGGATGATCGAACCGGCGCCCAGGAAGCCCACGCCGCTCACCACCTGGGCGGCGACCCGCGAGGGATCGAGCACGATGCGCTGCGCCGACAGCACGTCGTTGAAGCCATAGGCCGAAACGATCATCGCCAGGCAGGCGCCGACACAGACCAGCATGTGGGTCCGCAGGCCGGCCGCCCATTGCAGCCGCTCGCGGTCGATGCCGATCAGGCTGCCCAGCACCGCGGCGATCGCCAGCCGTAGAACGAATTCGACGTTTGGAAGCATGGTGATATTGTCCGCCTACGGACGGTTATCCGTCAACAGAATTGGCGCCCTCACGCCTTCAGCAAGGCCTCCATCTGGTCCACCGTGCGGCCAAGCTTCGCCACCACGGCGCGGTAGGGTGCGGGCGTGGTCATGTCGAGGCCGGCGCGCTTCAGCACCGCCACCGGATAGTCCGAGCCGCCGGCCTTCAGCACGCCCAGATAGGCGTCGCGGTCGGCGGGCTTTCCGCCCAGCACCCGGTCGGCGAAGAAGGTCGAGGCCGAGACGCAGGTCGCGTACTGGAAGACGTAGAAGTCGAAGTAGAAGTGCTGCGGATAGGCCCACTCGATGCCGTAGGCCGCGTCCACCTTCACCGCCGGCTCGTGGTATTTTTTCAGGATCGCCAGGTACATGGCGGTCATCTTGGCGCCGGATAGCGCCTCGCCCTTTTCCGCCGCCTCATGGATGGCCAGCTCGAACTCCGCGAACATGGTCTGGCGATAGAAGGTGCCGCGCAGAAGCTCGCAGGTGCGGTCGAGGTAGTAGAGCTTCTCCTCCTTGGTCTTGGCGCCCTTCAGCATGAAGTCGTTGAGCAGCTGCTCGTTCATCGTCGAGGCGATCTCGGCGATGAAGGTCGGATAGCCCGCCGTGTCATAGGGCTGGGCCTTGTTCGCCAGCAGGGTGTGCATGGCGTGGCCCCACTCATGGGCGAAGGTGGTCAGGCTCTCGTAGTCGTCGGTGAGGTTCAGCAGCAGATAGGGGTGCACGTCATAGGCCGAGCCGTTCATGTAGGCGCCGGCGGCTTTGCCCTTGTGCGGGAAGGCGTCCATCCAGTGGCCGGCCGTGGCCTTGGCCAGCATGTCCACGTAGTCCTGGCCCAGCGGCTTCACCGCCTCCAGCGTCAGCGCGCGGATCTCGCCCAGGCCGAACTTGCGGTCCAGTTTCGTGGCCGGCGGA
>NZ_DASYAF010000113.1:0-35045 GCF_036501465.1 Phenylobacterium sp. | reverse complement strand
ACCGCGTCCCTCGCGGCCTGACGCGCGGAGAGCCCTCGCCCGACGGCGGGGGCTCTTCCTCCGCTGCCGCGCCGGCGCGGCTGGGAAAGCGAAAGCCCGGGGTGGGACGGGCGAGCCCGTCGGGACTGGAGGGAGGCGCCTTCCGCCGCGGGTGATCGGACCCGCCCATGAACGCCCTGCTTCCCCTGTTCGAGACCGTCCCGGCCGCCCAAGCCGGCGACCATACGGCCGCCAACCTGCTGGCCGCCGCGCGCGCCCTGCTGCCGCAGCTCAACCGGTCGCGGCCGCTGGACCGGCGGCTGGTGGCCAACGTCATGACCACCAGCTTCGGCGCGTCGGACGCCGACGGCGCCTGGCTGTGGCGCGACGCCTACGACGCCATCGAGGCGGCCATGGTCCTGCAGCTGCGCCGGCTCGGCCCGCAGCTGGGCCGCCTGGAGGACGCCGCGGCGGAGATCGTCGCCCTGCTGGCCAACCTCGCAGAGCTCGGCCTGACCCACACCCGCCGCAGCGAGGAGCAGGTCGCGCTCGACCAGTTCTCGACGCCGCCGCAGCTCGGCGCCCTGGCGGTGCTCGCGGCCCAGGTGCGCCCCGGCGACCGGGTCCTGGAGCCCTCGGCCGGCACGGGCCTGCTGGCCGTGCTGGCGGAGGCCTGCGGCGGCGAACTGACGCTCAACGAGATCGCCGGCCAGCGGGCCGACCTGCTGGACGGCCTGTTCCCGCGCGCGGCGCGCAGCCGCCACGACGCGGCGCATCTGCGGGACATCCTGGTGGGGTCCGGCGGCTTCCACGCGGTCGTCGCCAACCCGCCGTTCCAGCACCTGGAGACCCATCTGCACGCCGCCCTGGATTGCCTGGCCGACGGCGGCCGGCTGGCGGCGATCGTCCCGGCGCGGGTGTTCGAAGATGTGACCCTGCTTCGGAGGTTGTCCGCGCGCGACGCGATCGTCTTGCGCCTGGCGTTCCCGGCCCGCGCCTATGCGAAGCACGGAACCACCGTGGACACGGGCCTGCTGGTGGTCGACCGCGGCGTGGCCGAGTCGGCGCCGGCGCCGGTTGTCGCGGCCGAGAGCCTGGCGGACGCCGCGCGGGCTACGGCAGGCATCGCGCCTCGGCCCACCGCGCAGCCACGGCAATTCCGGTCGGTCTCGGCGGTGGCCTTGCTGGCGCCGCGCGCCCGCGGTCTGGCGTCGCCGTCGAACCGGCTGGCCTTCCTGACGGCCTGCGCGCCGGTCGCCTACGCGGCCAAATCCTGGTCCGGCGAAGGCCGCGACGTCGGCCTCTATCAGGCCTATGCGCTCGGCCGTATCGCCTTCCCCGCCGCGCGGCCGCATCCGTCGCCGCTGGTGGAATCCGGGCCCATGGCGTCGGTGGCGCCGCCGGCCCCGACCTATCGCCCGGTGCTGCCACAAGCCGTGGCCGCCGAGGGCAGGCTTTCCGAGGCGCAGTTGGAGACCGTCGTCTACGCCGGCGAGGCCCACGCCCAGGTGCTGCCGGGATCCTGGACGCTGGGACAGGCGCCGCACCAGGCCTTCCTGGCGCGGGAGGACGAGCCTGAGGCCGTCCGTTTCCGCAAGGGCTTCTTCCTCGGGGACGGCACCGGCTGCGGCAAGGGCCGGCAGATCGCCGGGGTCATCGCCGACAACATCGCCCAGGGACGCACCCGCGCCCTCTGGCTCTCCAGGAACGACGCCCTGCTGGAAGACGCGCGGCGCGACTGGTGCGCGATCGGCGGCGCGGGGTCGGACATCGTCCCGCAGTCGGCCTGGAAGCAGGCCGACGCCATCCGCCTGGATCGCGGCGTGCTCTACAGCACCTACGCCACCCTGCGGCAGCCGGCGCGCGGCGACCGGCCGTCACGCCTCGACCAGATCGTCGCCTGGCTGGGCGTCGACTTCGACGGGGCGATCGTCTTCGACGAGGCCCACGCCATGGCCAACGCGGCCGGCGGGGCCAAGGGCGGGCGCGGACCGAAGAAGGCCTCGCAGCAGGGCATGGCCGGCCTCGCCCTGCAGAACCGGCTTCCCAATGCGCGGGTCCTCTACGTCTCGGCCACCGGCGCCACCACGCCGGAGAACCTGGCCTATGCGGCGCGGCTCGGCCTCTGGGGCGGGCCGGAAGCGCCCTTCCCGACGCGCGACGGCTTCATGGACGCGGTGGAGTCGGGGGGCGTCGCGGTCATGGAGCTGATCGCCCGCGAGCTGAAGGCCATGGGCCTCTATATCGCCCGGTCCCTGGCCTTCGACGGCGTCGAATACGACGCCCTGCGCCATCCCCTGACCGCCGACGACATCGCGATCTGGGACGCCTGGGCCGACGCCTACCAGCTGATCCATCGCAACCTGCACGCGGCCCTGGAGGCGGTCGGCGTGACCGAGGAGGGCAACGCCAAGTCCGGCCAGGCCGCCTCGGCGGTGATGTCGGCCTTCGAGGGGGCCAAGCTGCGGTTCTTCGGTCACCTGCTGGCCGGCCTGAAGGCGCCGTCGCTGGTCGCCTCGATCCGGCAGGACCTCGCCGAAGGCCGCTCGGCGGTGGTGCAGGTGGTCTCGACCAACGAGGCGGTGATGGAGCGGCGGCTGGCGGAGATCCCGCCCGAAGAGTGGAACAACCTCGCCCTCGACCTGACGCCCAAGGACCAGGTGCTGGACTACCTGATGGGCGCCTTCCCGGTGATGGCCATGGACCCCGTCGAGGACGAGGACGGGAATGTGACCATGGTCCCCGTCATGGTCGACGGCCGCCCGGTGGTCAGCCAGGAGGCCCTGCGGCTACGCGACGAGTTGGTCACCGAACTGGCCTGCCTGCCGGCGGTCCCAGGCGTGCTCGACGCCGTGCTGGCCGCGCTGGGCACGGACCAGGTCGCCGAGATCACCGGCCGCTCCCGCCGGGTGGTGGCCCGGGAGGGACGCCGGGTGGTGGAGCGGCGGAGCGGCTCGGCGGCGAAGGCCGAGACCGACGCCTTCATGGATGGGCGAAAGCGCGTCCTGGTGTTCTCCGACGCCGGCGGCACGGGGCGCAGTTACCACGCCGACCTGGGCGTAGCGAACCAGCAGCGGCGGGTCCATTACCTCGTGGAACCGGGCTGGCGCGCCGACGCGGCGATCCAGGGGCTCGGCCGCTCGCACCGCACCAACCAGGCGGTCGCCCCGTTGTTCCGGCCGGTGACCACCGACATCCATGGCGAGAAGCGCTTCCTGTCGACCATCGCGCGGCGACTCGACAGCCTGGGCGCGCTCACCCGCGGTGAACGCCGCTCCGCCGGCAATGGCCTGTTCCGGCCGGAAGACAACCTGGAGAGCCCCTGGGCGCACCGCGCCCTGCAGGCCTTCTACGTCGCCCTGCACTCCGGCGAGGTCCCGGCGATGGATCGGGAGGCCTTCGAGGCGAAGACCGGGCTGCGCCTACTGGACGCCGAGGGCCAGCTGCGGGCCTCGGACGCCCTGCCGGCCATGAACACCTTCCTCAACCGCCTGCTGGCCCTGCGGATCGCCGACCAGAACGCCCTGTTCGAGGCTTTCGACCAGATTCTCGGCAGCATCCTCGAGCGCGCGGCGGCTTCGGGCCTGCTGGATCGCGGGCTGGAGGACATCGTCGCCGAGGACCTAACCGTCACCGAGGAGGCGATCGTCCGCACCGATACGGTCACCGGAGCCGAGACCCGTCTGGTCAGCTTCCAGATGCGCAGCCGCCGGGCCCTGGTCGCGGCGGAGGTCGCGGTCGAAGGCCTCGATCCGCAAACCGTGTCCCATGTCCGCAATGGCAAATCCGGGCGCGCGGCGCTGGCGGTCCATGGGCTGACCACCACCGACGACGACGATCGGCTGACCCCGGCCGTGCGGCTGATCCGGCCGGAGAAGCGCCAGGTCCTGCCGTTGAAGGCCTTCGAGGACTCCGCCTGGGAGGGCTGCGCCGCCGAGGCCTGGCGCGCCGCCTGGGACGCGGAGATCGCCGAGGCCGACCCCTGGATCCGTCGCGACCTGGTGCTGGTCACCGGCCTGTTGCTGCCGGTCTGGAGCAGCCTGCCGGCCAAGCGTACCTCGGTCCGCCGGATCAAGGCGCCGGACGGGCGCCGGTGGCTGGGCCGTGTGCTTGAACTCGACCAGGTCACCCCGCTGAAGATCGCGCTCGGCCTGACGGACACGGCCAGGGCCGTCGCCGACGGCTCGAACGCCGTCCAGTTGGTGATGCGCGACGGCGCCTCGGTGGCGCTCACCGGAGGCTTCTGGCTGCGCAAGGCCAAGGTCATGGATCGCCACCGCCTGGAACTGGTCGGCGGCGCGGCGCAACGCTCCATGCTCACGACCATGGGCTGCTTCGTGGAGATCATCGCCTACACGCCGCGGGTCTTCGTCCCGACCGACCGGCCCGAGGTGCTGGCGGCCATCCTGGCCCGGTGGCCGGCGCAGTCGATCCTTCCGAAGGCGGCCTAGACAAGAGGGCCGCCGGGGCCGCCGGCGGCACTCGGCCTGAGGCGCCCGCGAGGGATGAAGGGGTGACAGGCGACGGCTGTCGGGGGTTGCGGCCGGTGGGCTCCCATGACCTCGCCATCCGGCAGCGCGGCTCACAAGGGACGCTGCGCTCAAAGCCCTTGTGGGCCCCGTCGCCGGCCGGCGCGGGGGCGGTCAGGAGCCGACCGGCTCGACCAACCCCAGACAAGGCCAACCGCCATGCAACCCATCCTTCATCTCCCCAGCGCCGACGCCCTCACGCGCTTCGAATCCTTGGCGCTCCAGCTTGACGATCCCAGGCCCTATCCGCCGGAAGACGCGCTCCAGCAGGTCGGCCATGCCCTGATGACCGAGCTCCTCGACCTGGTGATCGAGACGCCGCTCGAGGACTTCGCCGCGGTGATCTGCGAAGCGCTCATCGGCGCCTTCCACTCGGCGGCGCAGCGGATCGAGCGCGACGCCGACAAGGCGCGCGACAGCCTCAACGTCCTGGTCCGGGATTTCGACGGCTCGGAAATCCTCGACGTGGAGATCCAGGACGCCACCCGCCTGGCGCGGGCCGCCGACGTCGCGACCCTGGCCCTGGAGCTGGTCCGCGACGCCGCGTCGGCCAGCTACACCACCGCCACAGGCGATGTCTGGACTCCCTGGAAGGGCGCCATCCGCGGCTCCCGGGTGACCGCCGCCCAGATCGAAGCCCGCGAGGCCCTGCGGATCCGCAAGGCGGCGAAGCACGCCGCCGCCGATCCAGGGGCGACGGTCGTGGCCTTCCGGGCGTCACCGCAGGCCAACGCCGTGGAGGACGCCAACCGCATCTTCGACGCCCTGAACTGGGCGCACGCCCAATGGCCGGACATGGCGCTGGCCACCTCCGGCGCCAAGGGCGGGGAGAAGCTGGCGATCCGCTGGGCGCAGCAGAAGCGCGTCACGCTGGTGCTGGCCAAGCCCGACTTCGACCGCGACGGCCGCGCGGCGCCATTCCGGGCCAACGACGAGATGCTGGCGCTGGAACCGGTGTGCGTGCTGACCCTGGCCAACAGCCTGAACAGCGACCGCGCCCAAGCCGGCAAGCCGTTCGGGCCGGCGCTGAACCTGGCGCAGAAGGCGCAGGACAAGGGTGTCCTGCATTATCCGGTCAGGGCCAGGGACCATCGCTGAAAGGCGAGCTCCGCGCCCCCAAAGGCCAGGCCATGCCCGCTGACGCGCGGGCTGGCCGCGGCCGTGACGGCGATCCTCGGGCGGCTGGCTCAGGGCGCCGCGAAAACCCGGCAGCCCTCGCGGGCGCCGAAAACGGCGCGGGGCTGGAAGGCCGCGCCGATGGCCTTCTGTCCCGCGGAGATGACTTTGACTTTCCTCGAATTGATTTGCGAAAGGCCGCCAGCGGTTTCGCACATCGCAAATTCCGGTGTGGTAAGGTCGTTTTCCACGGGATCGTTTGTGCAAAGCGGCGAGGCTTTGCGCATCTCACAAGCCCCAGACTCGAAATTTCACTTATCACAAACTCAGTTGTGTAAATTTCAAAAGAATATTCTTTTCACAAGGCGGAGGTCCTGGCTATAAGCCGGCATGGCCAAGGCCCCTTGCGTCCCCGACGATCTGCCGCCGAAGCTGGACTGGCGCGCCCTGGCCAAACTCATCGGTAAGGGCAACGCCGCCGTCGCCCGCTACGACGGCATGCTGCAATCGCTGCCCAATCCCAGCGTGCTGTTGTCGCCGATCACCGCGAACGAAGCCGTACTCTCGTCGCGGATCGAGGGCACCCAGGCGACCCTCGACCAGGTCCTTGAATTCGACGCCGGTCTCGAAGGGGCGGAACGGCGGCGGCCCGACATTGAAGAGGTCTCGAACTACCGCATCGCCGTGCAGATCGCGGAGTTCGCGCTGCAGGAGCGGCCGCTATCGCTGTCCCTGATCCGGGCCGTGCATCAGCGCCTCATGCAGGGTGTCCGCGGCCGCGACAAGGACCCGGGCCGGTTCCGGGAAGACCAGAACTGGATCGGACGCCCGGGTGATGCGATCGATCGCGCCCGGTTCATCCCGCCCAGTCCGATGATCCTTCCCGCCGCGCTGCAGGCCTGGGAAGCCTTCATCCAATCCGACGCGGAGGACCCTGTCGTCCAGGCGGCGATCGCACATGCCCAGTTCGAGATCCTGCATCCGTTCAAGGACGGCAATGGCCGCATCGGGCGGATGATCATCCCTCTGCTGCTCTACCAGCGCCGGGCCCTGTCGGCGCCGATGTTCTATCTCTCCGAATATCTCGAGGCCCATCGCGACGAATACTACGACCGTCTACTGGCGATCACCGACGACGGTGACTGGCAAGGCTGGATGTCGTTCTTCATCAACGCTGTCGTCGTCCAGGCCGAGGTCAACTTTACGAAGGCCCGGGCGATCCAGGACCTCTACCAGGCGATGCGGACCGCCTTCGCCGAGGTGACGAAATCGGCCAACGCCCACCGCGCAGTGGACGCCTTCTTCAGGCGCCCGATCATCGCCGCGCCGACATTTTTCGCCGATGGCGGATTCAACAACCGTGTCACCGCCAACAACATGCTGCAGCGTCTAGTCGACGCGGGTCTGATCGAACGGATCCGCGAAGGCGCGGGCCAGCGCCCATCGGTCTACGCCCTGACGCGGTTGATCGACATCGCCGACGGTCGGTGACCGCGCCGCGAACGCCCAGGGTCCCCGACCGACGGGGGCGAAGCCAGAAGCCGGCCTGCGGCCAGCCGCCCCTACGGTATGGGACCGCTCGAGGGCGCGGCGCCTGCGGAGCCGGCGGGTCTCCTTTAGGACGACGGGATGGCGAGCGCGCCGACGGCGGTCTGCCGCGCGGCGGCGAAGGTCGGGCCGTCAAGCAGGCGCCGGACGGGCAGGTCGCCCCAGCCGTTGGCGGTCATCCACCGCCGCACCTGGGCCGCGCGGGTCGGATCGGCCGAGGCCGGGCCGCCGTTGGCCAGCAGCATGGCGCCGCCCGGCCCCTTGCGCGCGGCGGTCGGGTACAGCCAGGCGCGGATCGCGGTCGAGGCGCTGTCCTGGCCGAAGCTCAAGGTCCGGTACTGGGCGATCTGTTGGTCGGCGGCCATCGCCTGCTGGGCCGCGGCGGCCTGCACCCCGGTCAGAGCCCCTTGCGGCGTGCCCGCCTCATAGAAGCTCTCCAGGTCGACGATGGCCGTGCTCAGCGGATAGTCGGCGAGCGGACGCTGCAGACCGGCGAGGATCGGCACCAGGGCGGACTTCCGCCCGGCGTTCATCTGCGCCACCAGGGCCGCGGTGGTCTCGTCGTCGAACAGGTTGCGTTCGCTCGACGGCCGCGATCCGGTCAGGGCGGCGGAGGCCGCGCCCAGGACGGTCTTGGCGTAGGGCCGCCCCACCAGGGCGCCGGAGAGGTCCACACCGAGCTTGGCGAGGTCGAAGGCGGACTGGGTGACCGCCTGGCCCAGGGCGAAGCGGCCGATGTAGTCGATGTACTGCAGATTGTAGAGGGTGAGCCGCCCGACCACGAAGGCGTTGCGCCGCGCTTCGGTCTCCGGCTGGCTGTAGTAGGCCGCCACCGAGGTCGCCGTCCCGAACTGGGCGGAGAGGTCGGAAATGTCCTTGTGCAGGTCGAAGGCCGGCGGCGGCCCGGCCGGCGACGGCAGGTTGGCGCAGCAGCCGAGCGCCAGGCCGAAGACGCCGGCGCCCGCCGCCAACCGCAGGCGAAGAGCGCTTCGCCCCGCCCTGCCGGGCGTGTGCGGGCGAGATCGTCCTGGAAGGTCGCGTCGTAGGGGCATGGTCCCGGCTCCGGTTGTCACTTGGGTTGTAATACTACTTATACGTGTGTTCGCGCATGGCCGTTGAGCGCGCTCGGCGCCCGGGAAGGGCCGCATCCAGGTGGGCCTGGGCCGCTTCGAGCTCCCGTTGCAGGACCGACAGCAGCGAGACGCCGGCCGTATGGCGGACCCGGGCCGCCGGATCCGCGGGCGGCTCGGCGAACAGCGCCCCGGCGTCGATCGCCGCGAGCAGGGCGACGGCGTCGGTGACCCGCGCCCAGGCCGCCTCCACCACGGCGGCGAGACAGACCCGTTGGGCGCCGCGGCAATCGACGGTGGGGTTCATCGCTCTCTCCTTGTTCCTGGCGCGATCCCGCGTCCTCGAAGAGAATGGAACAAACAGAGAACATCTGTAAAGCGGATTTGTATAAAATATACTGACTGCCCCGTGGCCACGCCCGGGCGGAGCTGGCTCATCGGACTGGTCAGCGCGCCGCGATCCGCATAATTCGGAGGCCATGTGAGGACCGGCAAATGGACGATCTCAAGCGGCCCCATCCCACCGACGTCGTGGTTGGCGGGCGCGTGCGCGCCGCGCGCGCCGCCTGCGGCCTGTCGCAGGGCGCGCTGGCCGAGGCCATCGGCGTGACCTTCCAGCAGGTGCAGAAGTACGAGAACGGCTCCAACCGGATCTCGGCGTCCAAGCTGGTGGAGATCGCCACGACCCTGCGGGTCAGCGCGTCGAGCTTCCTGGCGGGGCTGGGCGACTGCAAGGGCGACAACGACGATCGCCGCACTGTGGAAAGGCCCGAAGCCGTCGACCTCCTGAGCGCCTATTCCCGCCTGCCGCCCCATATGCGCAAGGCGGTGCTCGAGTTCACGACAACGCTGTCGGCAGGCATCAAGGGCTAACCCTGCCAGGTCCCATGGGAGGTGAGGTGGCGCCTTCGAGCAACAAGCAACTGGCTTTCGGCTTGGCCCCGCTGGCGTTCGTGGTGATGGGGCTTGCGACGCTGGCCTGCGGGGCCATCAGCGCCGAGAGGCTCGACACGGTCTATCTGTTCTACGCGGTCGCCGCTTTCGGCCTGGCGGCCGGCGGATTGCAGTGGCGCTACCGCAAACGGCTGATCGCCGAGGGCGGCGCCGGGCGCAACACCCTGTTGGTGCAGCTCTACGGCATGGTCATCCTGACGGCGGTGTGCGCCGTCCCCGGAATCCTGCTCGGGCGCGCCCTCGCCGGAACCGACATTTGGACGGGCCACTGATGGCGCGGCCGTACAGCCAGGCCCGCGACCCGGTCGTCTGGGCGATCGGCGCGGCGGTGTTCGGCGTCCTGATCGGCGGAAGCTTCCTCATCACCTATTTGGATCTGCGGAATGTGCGCACGGCGATCGAAGGCCAGCACAGGGGGGCCCGCGCGCAGATCGTTTCGGTCTGGTTCGGCCGCAGGACGGTCTGCGGCGCCTACCGGCTGTCCGGCGATCCCCACGCCTGGCGCTACCTCACCTGGAGCGGCGGGGCCTGGGCGGAGGGCGCCTATCCGTACGCCAGGCTTCCCGCCGCCACCGCCAGGGCCTTCCAGCAATGCTATGGCCACGTCCGCGTCGGCGGCGGGGGTCGGGGCGGCATCGTGGTGATCTATATTCCGCCGGCCCGGATGCTGGCCAACCTCGGTTGACGCCACGCGGCCGCAGCCGGTTTACGGGGCAAATGATCCATCACCGGATGTCGCAACCGTTTGAGCGGCCGATCGGCATCGAAAGGCCTTGGGTCCCTGCGCGGTGAACCTCGGCCCTGGCGGCGCCGCAATGGGATTGCGGCCCTTCCGCAAGGTGGCGGGATATAGCCCTAATATATTGATTGATAACCAAATATTCCCGCGAAACGCGAACATTTGAGCCTTGCCAATCAGGGTCGCGCTGACCGACGCTTTCGGCGAGGGACGAGCGTCAGGGTGTGGAGTTCGGGATGGCGGCGGACCGGGTCGAACCGTTTCAGGTCGCACTCAGCAATCTGCGGGACCGACTGCGTGAGGGCGTCCTGGCTCCTGGCGAGCGGATCGCCGCTGTCGACGTCGCCGCCGCCCTCCGCCTTTCGGCCACGCCTGTCCGCGAGGCGCTCTCGCGCCTGGCGGGGGAAGGCCTGCTCGAGGACCGCCGGGGCCAGGGCTTCTTCGTGCGCACCCTGACGGCCGGCGACATCGCCGACCTCTACCGGCTGAGCCTGGCCCAGCTGGCGATCGCCCATGATCCCCATCGCCCGGCCCTTGGCCCGGCCGCGCCGGGCGCCCGCGAGGACCCTTTGCCGCTCACGGATCCGATCCGCGAGGTGGAGAGGTTGTTTGCGGACTGGGTGGCGGCCACCGGGAGCCGGGCGCTGAGCGCGGCGCACCGCGCGACCCAGATCCAGCTGGGCCCCGTGCGGCGCGCGGAGGCCGGCCTGCTGGACGACCTGGCGGCGGAAGCCCGTGAACTGCAGGGCCTGCGGCTTCGCGAACCCGGCGGCGCCTGGGCCGTCACTGTCCGGCGCTTCCACCTTCGGCGGATCAGCCTGGCCGACCGACTGGCGGCCCTGCTGGACCGTGGCCGACGGGCCCCAGAACTATAGCGCCGATATAGTTTGAATAGATCGGGCGGGGGCCGCCTGCTTGACCGGCCGCGTCCTGCGGCGACGTCAAGAATGGAGGCGGTCATGATCCGCAAGTTCGACCCCTGCACCCTGCGCCTGGTCGGTTTCGGCAGCGCCAAGGCCGAGACCAACGGCTTCGACGAGGGCATCGAGGAAGACGGCGGCGGCCTGGTGATCCCGGGCTGACGTCGAGCGGCGCCGGCCTCGGCCGGCGCCGCGATCGCCATGGGCTCGATCCCCCTCCACCTTCGCCCCGACGTCCACGCCGTCCAGGTGGAGGCAGACGTCGTCCTCCTGGATATCGCCGCCGACCGCTACCTCTGTCTTCCCGGCGCGGGCGGCCTGCTGACCGTCGGGCCGGGGCGGGCCATCGAGGCCCATGAGCCGGCCGCGGCGGAAGGCCTTGTCGGCGCCGGCCTGGCCGGCTTGGGCGCTGTCATGCCGGACCGCCCCTGCCCGCCTCCGTCGCCCGCGAGGTCGGCGCTCGACGGCCACGCCGCCGAACCCCTCACATTCCCCGAAGTCGGCGCCTTGCTTGGCGCCTGGCTAGACCTCCTGCGCCACTATCGGGGCCGGACCTTCGCGCAGATCGTGGTCTACATCGCTCGCGGTCACCGCCCGTCTTCCGCGGAACGGCGCGCCGCGGCCCTGCGCCTGGCGGCGAAATTCGAGCGGGCGGCCATCTGGCTGCCGGCGCCGCGCAAGTGCCTGGTCCGAAGTTTCCTGCTGTTGCGCTTCCTGCAGCGGCGAGGCGCCGACGCCCAATGGGTGCTCGGCGTCCGGACCTGGCCGTTCGCAGCCCACTGCTGGGCGCAGGTTGGCGACGTCGCCCTCGACGACGTCCCGGAGCGCCTTGTCGGCTACCGGCCGATCTGCGTCGTCTGATGGCCGGCGCCTATGTGGCTTTCGCCTGGGAAGACGGCGAGGCTGCCGCCGAAGCTGCCCGTGCGGCTTCCCGCAGGCTTGAGTCCGCCGGTTGGCGTGGAGAGATGCGGCTCGACCGCCTGGAATTCTGGACCTGGGGGGCTGTCCCGGCGCCCGCCGTCCACCTCCCCGGCCTCGGCGCGGTCGTCATCGGCCGGCTGTATCGCCGGGGCGGCCTGGCCAATCTGCGGCCGGGCCAGGGCGGCCCGCCGGCGTCGGCCAGGGCCGTGGCCCGGAGGCTCGTCGACGACGGCTGGGGCGCCTATGTGGCGATCCTGGCCGACCCCGGCGGGGCCTGGAATTGGGCGCTGCGCGACCCGTCGGGAGCGGTCGACGCCCTGACCTGGATCCGCGACGGGCTGCGGATCGTCGCCTCCGGCGTCGAGGACCTTCCGGCCGCCTTGCTGCCTGAGCGTCTCGGCCTGGACTGGGACGCCATCGCGGACTTCGTCCGCCGGCCTGGCTCGCTGATGGCGCACGCCGGCCTGGAGGGACTGGAGACCGTGACGCCCGGCGACCTCCACCGGCTGGGCGGCGGCAGCGCGACAGCCCTCTGGCGACCGGCGGCCTGGGCCCGGGCGCCGGCGCCTGACCCGATCGCCGCCGTTGCTCAGCTGAAGCGCGCCGTCGACCTGGCGGTCGGCGCGGCGCTCAAGCCTCACACACGCTGCGCGGTCGAGCTGTCGGGCGGATTCGATTCCGCGGTGGTGACCACGACCGCGGCGCGCTGCGCCGGCGACCGGCGGCTCACCGCCCTGCATCTGCAGGGCGGGCGCCCGGAGTCCGACGAACGCCGCTGGGCGGAGCTGGTGCTGGCGCAGACCGGCCTGCCGGCCGTGGTCCTGCCGCTCGAGGTCACGCGGTTCGAGGAGGCGGACCTCCTGTGCCTGGCGCGGGGCGCGCGGCCCATCCTCAACGCCCCCGACGTCGGCCGCGATCGCCGCGCCGCCGCCTGGCTGGCGCAAGGCGGCGCGGAGGTGCTGATCACCGGCAAGGGCGGGGACGCCGTCTTCTTTCAGCATCCGACGCCGGAGATCCTCGCCGACTGGCTGGCCGCGAAGGGCCCCCGGGGCTTGGCGGGGCCGTTGGCGCGGGGGCTGGCGCGGCGGCTGCGGCGCTCGCTGTGGTCGGTGGGCTGGGAGGCGCTGGGCGCCCTGCGGCGCCGCCCTGCCCCCCGGCCCGCGGCGCTGTGGGGACCGCGGCTTCGGGCGGCGCCGGCGGGGCCGGCGCACCCTTGGCTCGCCGACCTCGACGGCCTGCCGCCGGCCAAGCGCTCGCAGATCGCCGCGGTGGTCACCACCCAGGCGCAGCGGGGGATCACCCGCTTCGGGAGGATCGCGGAGGTGGCCCATCCCCTGCTGGCCCAGCCCGTGCTCGAGGCGGCCCTGGCTATCCCGGTCTGGCGTCTCGCGCCGGAGGGGCGCGAGCGCGGCCTCGCCCGCGACCTGTTCGCCGACCGTGTGCCGCAGGCCCTGCGGCTGCGGCGCTCGAAGGGCGAGCTCAGCGCGCTCTTCGCCCAGACCGTGGCCGCGAACCTGGAGGTGCTGCGGCCCTACCTGCTGGACGGCAGCCTGTCCGAGGCCGGCGTCCTCGACCGGGTCGCGCTCGACGCGGCGCTGGACCCTGACGCCCTGATGCAGGGCGCCGACGCCGGCCTCATCCTGTGGGGCGCGGCGGTCGAGGCCTTCGTGCGGCACTGGCAGACGCGCGTCCCCGACTCGGCGGCGGCGCCGCGGCGGTGGCCGGTGCGGTGATGGGAGCGGTGACCGGTCCCAGGTGCGTGTCGAACCAGGCGAAAGCGCGCCGGTAGAGGTCGCGCAGGTTGCCCGGGTTGCCCAGAACATGCCCCTGCCCCCAGTAGATCGCCAGCTCGGCGTCCTTGTTCTGGCGCAGCAGGCCGGAGAACATCTCCTCCGGCTGGGTCAGCCCGAAGGTGTCCTGGTCGCCGTGCAGCAACAGCAGCGGCGTGCGCACCCGATCGGCATGCCAGGCGGGGCTGTTGCGCACATAGCGGTCCGGGTCGGCCCAGGGCGGGGCGCGCATGTCGGCCTGCAGGTCCTCGACCCAGCCGCCGCTGAAGAACGGGCTCAGGCCCTCGCGCGGATCGACCCGGCGCGGCGTCTGGAACCCGCCCCACTCCGACAGCAGGTCGCTGGTGGCGGCCTGGGCGATGGCGGCCTTGAAGCGGTCGGTCTGGGTGACGATGACCAGGGTGCTGTAGCCGCCGAAGCTCTCGCCCCAGAGGCCGAGGCGGGCCGGGTCGAACCGGCCGGCGAGCGCGGGGTCGGCCGCGGCGGCGTCGACGATGGCCAGCACCCGATCGGCCAGGCCGTCCGCCGGCCCGGCCCCGTCCCGCCGCGCGGGCAGGCTCGGGATCAGGACGGCGTAGCCGTGGGCGACCAGCAGGGCCGAGGTGTTGTCGCCGGCGCTGCGGCGGACGTCGGCGCTGCGCGGCGGCGTGGGGTAGGACGAACCCAGGTAAGGGCGGACGATGAGCGGCGGCGGCGGCGCGCCGGCACGCGCCGGTGGCAGGATCAGCCAACTGGTCAGGCGCTCGCCGTGCGGCCCGGCGTGGGAGACCGGCCGGATTTCGGGGGCGTCGAGGTCGGCCAGGGCCCGGTTGATGGCCGCGACCGCCACCGGCGGCCCGGCGCGGCGGACCCAGAGCAACCGCTCCTCACCGCCGGCGGGATAGGTGCGGACGAGCGCGCCATCCGCGTCGACCGCCAAGACGTCGCCGCCGCGCGGGACCTGGGCGACAGTCGCGGCGTTCGGGGCGGCGATAGCGGCGGCGCTGGGGTCGCCGGCTGCGGGGCCTGCCGTGGCGGGGCCGGCCGGGGCGACCGAGACGATCAGATCGCCGCCGGCCGCGCGCCGGCGGACAGCCAGCCGCCCGGCGTGCGGCAGGTCGTAGTCGAAGGTCCAGAGCCGGTTGACCTGCATATAGGTCAGCGGCTCGACGTCCTGGGCCGCCACCGTGGCGCGGCCCTGGGCGTCGAGGGCCCAGACCTTGGCGCCGGCGGCGAGCAGCAGCCGGTCGCCAGGGGCGACGGCGAGCGCCTCGCGGCTGGGCCGCGCCGCGGGATCGATCACCGGGACCGGCCCGGCGGGCCCAAGCCGGAACCAGGCCGGCGGCGTGTCGGGCGCGGCCCCAGCCGGGGCTCCCCAGGCGAGCGGGACGCCCGCGAACCAGCCGGCGCGGGCCGCTTCCGGGCGCATGTCGAGACGCAGCGTCAGGCCCTGGTCGGCGCGCCGCAGCGGCGCTTCGGGGCCAGGCGCGGCGGCCTCGACCCGATAGAGGTGGCCCGCGCCCCAGGGCTCGCCGTCACGGCGCGCGAACACCAGCAGATCCGCGCCGGCGCCGGCCCAGGCCAGCGGATGCAGCAGGAGGTCGTAGCCCGGAGCGATGGTCGTCAGCCGGCCGGTGGCGCGGTCGAGGAGCCGCAGGCGGTGGAACACATTCTCGAACCCGTACGCCCCCTGGATCTCGTGGCGCGCGTCCATCGGAATGTCGCCGCCGGCCTCCAGCAGGGCGGCGTGACGGCCGTCGGGGGCCAGCGCGAGGTCCATGAAACGGCCGGTGGCCAGGGTCCGGCGGCGACGGCTCGGCAGGTCGATCTGCACCAGCCGGACCGGCGGGCCTTGCGGATGGGCGTCGAGGTAGCGGCCGCTGCCGTAGACCGTGACAGCGGCCGCCCCCCGCGCGGCGGCGCGCCAACGGCCCGGAAGCAGGAGGCCGGAATTGCGCACCGGACGGAGGTTGAAGGGGATGTCGCGATCCGGGCGGGCCAGGACCAGCAGGCGCGCGGCGGTGTCCCACTGCACCGTGCGCGCGTCGTTCTCGCGTTCCGGGGTGACGCCCAGCCAGGTGACCCGGCCGCTGGCCAGGGTCGCCACGCCCAGCTCCCAGTTGTCGGGCGTCAGGCGGTAGACCACCACCCGCGCCCCGTCCGGCGAGAACGGCCCCAGGGCATAGGCGACCCCCGGCGCGGCCCGGAACAGCGGCCGGCCCGCGCCAGGGCGCTTCAGGTCGACGCGCCACAGGGTGGTGCGCCCCAGGTCGTCCTGGATGTCCAGGTCGAAGCGGACCGCCGCCCGGTAGGGCCCGCGGCGCTCGAACGCCAGCCAGTGGCCAGTCGGGTCGATCTGGGACGCCCCGAAGCCCTCGCGGTTGAGGATGTCGTCCAGCCGCACCGGCCGGGCCGATCCCGGGCCGGCGGCGGCCAGCAGGGCGAGCGACAGGGCGCCGGCCGCCAGGGCGCGGCCGGCGCGTGCGACGGGGGGCGGCATCACCAGCTCTTGGTCAGCTGGACGGAGACGAAGCGGCCGATGACGTCGGCGTTGCCCGGGTCGAAGGCGTAGCCGAGCGGGTTGTTGTAGAACGGCGGGGCGGTGTCGAAGATGTTGCGGGCGTTGAGCGCCAGGCTGAGCCCCGCCCAGCGCCCGGCGGCCGGGCTGGTCCAGCGAAGCTGCAGGTCGGTGGTGGTGAGCGCGGCCACATGGACGCCCAGGGTGTCGTGAAAGCTGCTGGTGGCGTTGAGCGCCGCGCCGAGCGTCACCGGGCCGCGGCTCCAGTCGGCGGTGAGGCGGCCGCGCAGGCGGGCGGGGAAGTTCACCTGGCCCACCCGGTCGACGCTGGCGGCGGTCGGGGTCAGCGCCTGGTCGTAGCGCAGCAGGTCCGAGGCGTTGAGGCCCAGGGTGAGCCGACCGTCGGCGAGACCGAACCCATAGGTCCCGGTGAGGTCGAGGCCCTGCACCCGCAGGGCGCCGGTGTTCACGAAGCGGCCGTCGACGATCGCTCCGAAGGCGCTGGCCGGGAAGCTGCCGGCCGACAGGGTCTGCGGGCTGGCCAGCAGGGCCGTGATCGCGGCCAGGTCGGTGGGATTGGCGGTGTTCAGGCGGCGGATGAAGGCGCTGAAGGTGGGGTCGGTGAGCGCCGTGCTCAGGAAGGAGGTCACCGGGGTGTCGATCCGGTTCTGGTAGGCCACGTCGAACCAGGTGGCCGACAGCCGCAGGCCGTCGATGGTCCGGGGCTGCCAGTCCATGCCGGCGGTCCAGGTGTCCGCGGTCTCCGGCCGCAGGTTGGGATTGCCGCCGGTCAGCAGCAGGACAAGGGTGGTGTTGGCGCCGGCCCCGATGTGGATCGGGCTGTTGGCGGCGGGATCGTCCAGCTCGCGCAGGCCGGGCGCGCGGAACGACCGCCCGTAGGTGGCGCGGACGTTGAGGTCGTCGATGGGCGTCCAGAGCGCGCCCAGCTTCGGGTTCCAGGTGCTGCCGAAGTCGTTGTAGTGCTCCCAGCGCGCGGCGGCCGAGAGCTCCAGCCTCTGCAGCCCGGGCCGGGCGTTGTCCGGGCCGAACAGCGGCGCGTTCAGCTCCGCGAACAGCGCATCGACCGTACGGCTGACGTCGGTGCCCTGCTGCGGGGTCGGCGCGACCGTGGAGGTATAGTTGGAGCCGTCGCGCAGGAAGGTCTCGTGGCGGACCTGGCCGCCCACGGCGAGCTTCAGCGCCCCGCCCGGCAGCTGCAGCAGCGTGCCGTCCGCCTGGGTGCTGGCGGTGTAGACCCGGTCCACCCGGCGGGTGACCACGAAGCCCGAGCCGATCGCCGCCAGCACGGCCGGGGTGTTGGCGACCTCGCCGGTGAACGGATTGAAGAAGCCGTCCCGGGCCGGGCTGAAGGCGGTGGTCGGCCGGTCGGGGACATTGCCCAGCGCCT
The DNA here is from genome assembly GCF_036501465.1 of Phenylobacterium sp. Lineage (GTDB taxonomy): Bacteria > Pseudomonadota > Alphaproteobacteria > Caulobacterales > Caulobacteraceae > Phenylobacterium. Next base: position 17,574 of record NZ_DASYAF010000113.1, on the reverse strand, counting down.
CGGCGAGGATGGTGGTGTTGACCGCCCCGGTGGTGTGGCCCTCCTCGATCTGCTGCGAGAAATCCAGGAAGCTGTCGGAGCGCCAGTCGCCCCAGAGGCCGACCTTGGCGCCGGCGGTGAGCGCCAGGGTCTCGGCGGTGCTGCGGTTGACCGGCGGCGGCAGGTCGCCGCTGAACTTGTACTCGATGGACTCCGACGTCGCGCCGTTCGGGGAGACGAAGAACGGGTCGGCGGGGGTGACCGAGAAGGTGGCGGTGGGCGGCGTCTGCAGCAGGCGCGCGGCGCGGAAGCCGTAGATCGCCTCGCCGCTGAGCTCGACGCGCGCGCCCAGGTCCTGGTGGGCGGCCAGGTACAGGCTCTGGCGCTCCTGGTCGGGCAGGATCGACTCGCCCTCGTGCGGGTTGCCGAGGTTGACGGTGTTGGGGGTGAAGCTGGCGGCGGTCAGGCCGCGCCCGTCCTGGCCGGGCGGGATGGCGAAGAACGGGACCAGGGCGCCGGCGGCGTTGACCGCCAGGATGTTGCCCGGATGGCTGAAGGCGGTGCGGAAGTCGCTGCCGCCGAGCGGCCGCAGGTCGGCGCTGGCGGTGAAGTCGCGGTCGGCGGCCTGCAGCGCCGTGCGATGATAGGCCTCGTAGGCCAGGACCACCCCGCCGCTGGCCCACTGGCGGCCGCCGATCAGCCCGAACTGACCTTCGTCCGGCGTGCCCCCGGCCCCCTGCCCGCCTTCCAGGCGGGCCTCAACGCCGTCGAAGTCGCGGCGCATGATGATGTTGACCACGCCGCCCACGGCGTCGGACCCGTAGATGGCCGAGGCCCCGTCCAGCAGGATCTCGGTGCGCTGCACCGCGATGTTCGGCAGGGTGGAGATGTCGGTGAAGTCGCCCTTCGCCCCGGCCCCGCCGGGGCGGCGGCCGTTGACCAGCACCAGGGTGGCGTCCGAGCCCAGGCCGCGCAGGTTCACACCTGTGCCGAAGGCGCTGTTGACGCCTCGGTTGTCGGAGAAGGTGATGGCGCTGATCTCGGTGTCCTGGCCGTTGAAGTTCTGCGGCAGGACGCTGAGGCCTTCGGCCAGGGTTAGCTGGCCCAGGCGATCGAAGGCGGCGCGGTCGATGACGGTGAGCGGCGAGGCGCCCACCCCGACGCCGCGGATATGGCTGCCGGTCACCTCGACTTCCGACACCGTGGCCGCGGCGCCGGTCGGCTTCGGCCCGGCGGTAGGAGCGGCCGCCACGGCCAGCGGTCCGGGGGCGGGCGTCGGCGCGGGGTCAGCGCCGAAAGGGCGGCCGGCGGCGGCTCTCCCCTGCCCTTCGGCCGGCGCGGTGGAGATCGGCGCCACCGAGGCGGGCGCGCGCTTGAGCACGAAGACCGCCGGGGCGGTTTGGCGGATGGTGATGTCGGAATTGGCCAGCAGCCGCTGCAGGGCCTGCTCGGTGGTGAAGTCGCCGTCGAGCGCCGGCGCCTTGCGCCCGGCCACCACGCCCGACGCGTAGAGCAGCTGCTCGTGCGACTGGGCGGCCAGCGCCTGCAGGGCGGCGTCGAGCGAGCCGGCGGCGATGTGGATCGGGTGGGCTGCCTGGGCCCGCGCGGCGAACGGTGCTGCCGTCAGGGCGGCGGTCAGGGCGGCGAGCGCCAGGCCGCCCAGCAGGGCGGCGCGGCGGCGCGCGGGCGTGGTGTGTCCGGTCATGGTTTCCCCCGGACGAGCCCGGGCGGTCCGTTGACCGGGATGGTCACTGCCTGCCGCCGCGTGGTTCGTCTACGGACCAAGCTGCGCGGCGAGGCGGGACACCCTATGCGGGCCCGAAGAATATTTTTCAGGCCGCTGGGGCGGCGGGGCGCGGCCCGAGGCGGATCACGTCGGCGGCCGGGGTGGCCTGCAGGTCGAACAGCCCCTGCACGGCGGAGACGAAGGCTTCGGTGTCGCCGGTGTTGAACGCCCCGCTGACCGGCTGGCGGGCCAGGGCGTCCGGCCCCTCCAGCACCACCTTGCGGGATGCGTAGCGGTTGACCTCGGCGACCGCGTCGCGCAGCGGCGTCGCGTGGAAGGTGAGCCGCCCGCTGGTCCAGCCCGAGGCCTCGGCGGCGTCGGCGGCGCGCACCGGCGACAGGCCCTTTGCGGTCACCGTCAGCTGCTGGTTGGGGGAGAGCGTCGCGCTGGCGGCCTGGTCGGTCCTGGCGACCTGGACGCGGCCCTCCAGCAGGGTGACCCGGACGCGGTCGGGATCGCGGCGGACGTCGAACTTGGTGCCCAGCGCCCGGACCCGGGCGCCGTCGGCCTGGACCACGAAGGGGCGCGAGGGGTCGTGGGCGACCTCGAAGAAGCCTTCCCCGCGGGCCAGCTCCACGTCGCGCTCCCCGCGGCGGTAGCGGACGATGAGCCGGCTGTCGGTGTTCAGGCGGACGCGGGAGCCGTCGGCCAGCACCACCAGGCGCTGCTCGCCGACCCGGGTCTCGTAGGCCGGGGTCGGGTGGATCAGCACCCGGGCGCCGACCGCCGCGACCACGAGGGCGGCGACCACGCCGTAGAGCCAGCGAGCGCGGACCGCGGGGTCGATCGCGGCGCGGCGGGCGGGCTGCGGCTGCAGGGCGGCCTGGGTGGCGGCCTTGATGTCCCGGTCCTCGGCCAGGCCGCCGGCCGCCGTCCAGGTGGCTTCGATGGCCGCGTAGGCGGCGGCGTTGGCGGGGTCCTTGCGCCATTCGCGGAAGTCGTAGAGCGCGTCGGTGGTGATCGACAGGCGGCTTTGGCGGGCGAACCAGTCGGCCGCCTCGGTCTGTGCACGCGACCGTTGTGTCGCCGTCTCACTCATCACAGGCCGCCCCTTCAAGCCAACAGGGCTGTGCACATCGCGAGCGCCTTGCTCATACGGGCTTCGACCGTCTTGACCGAGACGCCGCAGCGACGGGCGATCTCTTCATACGTCAAGCCGGCGAACCGGCTCAAGAGGAACACCTCGCGCAACTTAGGCGGGAGCGCAAGGATCGCCTGCTTGAGCAGCAGCGCCTGCTCCTGGTCGGCGGGGCCGGCCAGGCCCGCCGGGAGGAAGTCCTGGGAGACCAGCACCGGGCGGGCCAGCCGGCGGCGCGCCTGCATCCCGGCGGCGTCGAGCGCCAGGCGGGCCAGGAAGGCGCGGGGGTTGCGGATGTCGGCGCGGCTGCGGACAAGCTGGACGAAAGTCTCCTGGGCGAGGTCCTCGGCGTCCTGGGCGCCGAAGCGGCGGCGGAGGAAGGCAAGCAGCCAGCCGTTGTGGCGGCGGTAGACGTGATCGAAGTCGGTGTCGTCTTCGGCGACGCCGGGGGGTCGGAAGACGGAGGGGTCGGAGACGGACATGGCGCGCCGTGGAACTGAAGACGGCGGCACCGTGTCCGCGACGCTTTTCTGCGATTTGTAGAGTATACTCCGTGGCCAAATACTCGACAAGACCATCGTCTTCTGGACGATGGAGCTGCGGAAGATCCTAGCGCAAAACGTCCGGCGTCTGCGAAGGGGCAAAAGGCTCACGCAGGACGATTTGGCGGGCATGGCGCATATCGACAGGACCTATGTCAGCGACATCGAGCGCTGCATTTATGCAGCCACTGTAGACGTTCTGGAGGAGCTCGCCTGGGCGCTTGAGGTCGAGCCAAGCGAATTGCTCACCGCGAGGGCGCCTTCGGAGAGACCTGCGGAAATGTAGAGTATCCTCCGTGGTGGGATTTTCGACAATGCGGCGCCATCTTTGGGATGGGTGTCCGAGAAACTCTGGGAGCGAATTTGCGCCGGCTGCGCAAGCGTCAGGGGTTGTCGCAGGAAGAATTGGCCTATCGCGCGAACCTTGATCGGACCTACGTGAGTTCAATCGAACGTGGCGTGTATGCGGTTACGATCGACGTTTTGGATCGTGTCGCGCGCGCACTCGATGTCGAGGCCTGGGAGCTCCTGAAGAACCAATAGGGGAAAGCCTTCCCCTGCGTCCGAGCCACGGTCTCGGCCGACCCCTTCTGCGGGGACACCCCGCAACGCCCCGTCGTGACCGTTGGATTCGGCGCGCCAGAGGAGCCGGGCCCCGGGCCTCAGCTTTGCGCCCAGAGCCGAGGCGCTTCAACGAAACGCCATTCGCGATTCAGCGCGCCATCCAGAAGTAGATGCGGGCGACGATTGCGAAGAGCCCCAGCGTCATCAGGATGAGCGCCGGGAAGAAGATCAGGGCGACCCCCAGGTCGGTGTCCGGCGCCACGCTGGAGACGCTGAACATCCAGAGGAAGGAGCCAACGCAGGCCAGGATCCCGCCTGGAAGCAGGAACCGGGATCGGCTGCGGGCCGATTGGTCCTTCGCTACAGGCATCGGGCTGGCGTAGCGGTCGCCGCCGAAGCGCGCCAGGAACCCGCGCACAAGGGCCACCGTGACGACAGCTGCGGTGATAGTCAGTAGGCCCAGGGTGGCGGGCGGCATGGATCCTAGGTGGACGAGGAAGCCGATGCCGACGGCCATGGCCCCGACGACGATGACAACAAGCCAGCGACAGATGTTGTTTGTCATGCGTCGACCCGTGGGTAGCTGCGACTCGGGAGATGCAGCGCACGTGCGGGCGCACTGGTTGCAAAGCCACTTTGTGTGCCTGTGCGGAAGTCGATTCCGCAGAATGTGGTTGGAGCGCCATGAACCGACATTCGCATCGGTCCGGAGCGCAGACGTTCAATCGCCTGGCCCCTCGGAGGTCGCCCGTCTTGAGCTCGTCCACGAGCGGCCAGCCTGTCGCCCTCACGATCGAGAAGCACAAGGCGCGCGCCCTGCGACGCGAGAAGCCGGCTGATTGCGCCCCCGGCCGCGCCGGCCGCGCCGGTCACTATGCTCTGACCATTGTCCCTCGATCAGCATCGGATCGTCCGGCGGTCTTCCCTTACCAAAATTGGCGAACGGCCGAGGAAACGTCGGAAGGTCCGGTTCATGTGGCTCTGGTCACAAAATCCCGCGTCGAGCGCGATTAGGGCGAGCGGCTCGTCGGTTTCGCGCAACAGCCGTGCGGCGCGCTCGACGCGAATCCTAGCGGCCGTTTCCTGCAATCTTTCGCCAAAGGCTCGACCATAGGCCGACCCAAGCCAAGACGGATGCCGTCCCACCTGCCTTGCGAGCTCAGTGACCGTTGCAGTTCCTTCCGCTCTGGCGCGCTGCGCGACGGCGTCCACCCACTCCGGTGACCGCGGCTGCGGCTGGCTTGCGCCCCCTCTTACGAATTGCCGCAGCACCGAACGGAACTGGTCTTCCGCAAGCTCGCTCGCGCAGAGCCTCGCGATAGTCCTGGCTCTCGCGCCCGTGACGCCACCTATCCAGTGCGCAACCGGTGCTCGCGGCAGTAATGAGCGTCCGAGCCAGGCGGGGTCGAATTCGATCTCGATCTGCTCGAATCCGTTGGGGCCGACCGTGTTCTGATGAGCGGCGCCGGCTTGATAGAAGATCGCAGACGGCCCGGCGATGAACTTCTCTCCGGCCTCCGTGCGGTTCGAGAAGGAGCCGATGACGAAAAGCGAGAGCATCGGCCAGTCATGTGCGTGCGCCGGCACATGCGCGTCGCTGCGATCGATCGTCCTCCTGACTATGGCCCCACTGAACCTTCGCATTCGTATCTCGCACCTCGACCGGGACGGTGACGCACTCGCAAGCTGCTTAGGATGCACTTCGGGCAACCTTGAATTGGTCCAATCATGCGCTGGTTCGATCGGTTAGGAAAAGTGAAGGAGTAGTAACTCGCGCCTCTGTTTACGAAGGGGACCACCCGATGAGGAAAGTCGCTGAGGCGAGGACTGAGCCGTGGCGAGCGAACGACCCTCTCCTGATCTTCATCGCGATCGTGGCATCCCTGTTCGGCGGCTCGGTCTCGGCGCAAGCGCCCACGTCGCCGCGCACGATCGATCCGATACGCCTGGAAGCCTTCGTCGATGGCGCAGTGGGACATGCCATGCGGCAAGACCAGATCGCCGGCATCAGCGTCGCCATCGTGGACAGATCGGGATCGCTGTTGATCAAGGGGTACGGGATTGCGGCCCCGGGACGCAAGGTCGATGTCGACACCCTATTCCCGGTTCAATCGATCTCCAAGACGATGGTCTGGATCGCGGTGATGCAACTCGTCGAACAAGGCCGGTTACACCTGGATGATCCGATCAACGCGCATCTGCCCGCTTCTCTGCAAATTCCCGATCAGGGCTTTCGCAAGCCCATCTTGATCCGCGATCTCATGAGCCACACAGCGGGATTTGAGGACTCTGCGTTCGGGCATCTGTTCGTCAATCGCGGCGACGCGCTCTTGCCACTCGACGCCTACCTGCGGCGCTACCGTGTCAATCGCGTGCGAGAGCCAGGCAGCGTGGTCGTCTATTCGAACTACGGCGCGACGCTGGCTGGCGCGATCGTCGCTCACGTGAGTGGGATGTCATGGGAGGACTACGCTGAACAGCGGATCCTTCGCCCCCTGTCGATGACGGGGGCGACGTTCCGCCAGCCCTATTCGATGCAAACCGCGATGGCTCACGGCCTCCCCGCGCCCATGTCGGACCCCGTGGCGGCGCGCTTAACGGATGGCTTTCGCTCCAACGCGGGCCAGCTCGAAGTGGCGTCCCGCGAGTTCACTTCCGACCCTCCCGCCGGGGCGTTGTCTGCGAGCGCAACCGACATGGCGGCCTACATGAGCGCACTGTTGGATCCGCAAGCGATGGAGCGATCCGGCGTTCTCAAGGCGCAAACCATGCTCGACATGCGTCAGCCGCTCTTCGCGGGGCCTGCGGGATTCGGAGACATGCTGCACGGCTTTGAGGCCGTGCCCCTCCCGAGTGACGCCGAAGCCTTCGGCCACGGCGGTTCCTCCATCTATCAGGTCGCTAGCATGACTCTCATCCCGGGGGCCGGGATCGGCGTCTTCGTTTCAAGTAACACGGGCAGCGGACGAGAACTGGTCCAGCGACTGCGCGATCTGATCGCCGCGCAATTCCTCGGGGCCGAAGCCTCGACTCCAGTATATGGGCCGCGATCGCCCGCCGAGGCCCGCGCCCATGCTGGCGCTTATCGAAGCCTGGGCCGTCCCTACTTCCGCACCGAGCGGGGCCTCTATCATCTGCTTATCGACACCGAAGTGGTCGCCGCGGCACCGAACGGGGACTTGCTGCTAAGCCCGTCCTTCGGGCCATCTCGGCGGTTCATGCCGCTTGGGCAGGGCGTCTATCGCGATGTCGCAGGCCCCGAGCGGATCGCCTTCCGACCCCTTGGCGGCGACGTCGGCCTTTACGATCCGTACGCCGAAGCGGCCTGGCAGCGCATTGGCTATTGGCAGGGACCAAGCTGGGCGAAGCTGGTCATCGCGCTGACAGCGCTCACAGCCATGCTGGCGCTGGGCGCCGCTGTTCGCAGGCTCCTGACGCGCAAGCCCGAGGCGGCGTTCGAGCGCTGTGCGACAGCCATCGTCGCCGCTTTGGCGCTGACGTGGCTCGCAGGCTTGGGACTCTTCTCACTGTTCGTCGTCGGGGCCCTCTCGGCGCCCAACGTCGCGGAGATAATTTGGTCGTACCCCTCTCCCGCTCTCGTTTGGGCGTGTTGGCTCTTCGCGGCCGCGGCCGGCCTTTCCCTCGCCTCGCTGCCGACGCTCGCGGTCGTCGGCCGATCAAACGGCTGGTCGACTTCCCGCAAAGCCGCTCATGCGCTGACCATCGCCATATTCCTGGCGTGCGCAGCGACGTTCTCGAGCCTTGGCTTCCTCGGCTTCTCCGGCTGGTGACCGCGTCGCGAGGATCGCAGCCCGCCAGGGGTAATCATGGACGTGGGGCTTGCAGAACCTTGGCCAACCCAAGGACCTCACTCTAACGGTCAAGGTGAAATATGCCGCTTACGATAATAGCTTTGGCCGCCGCCCTCTCACAATCAACGCCTGACCCTCGGGGGACATGGTCCGCGGGAGCGGGACGATCACAGATCCTGATCGAGGACTGTGTCCCATCGACGACCCCGTCAACGCTGTGCGGGCGCATCGTGGCGCTGGGCGCGCGCGTCGACCCGGCGAACCCGCCGCGCGACAAGGCGAATCCCGATCCCGCCTTGCGGAGCCGCACCCTTATCGGACTGCCATTCCTGACAGGGTTTAGGGCAGCCGGCCGAAGCGGCTGGAGCGGCGGCAAGATTTATGACCCGGACAGCGGAAAGTCCTACGACTCGAAGCTAAAAATGCGGTCGGATGGAGGGCTGGATGTCTCAGGCTGCGTGCTGATGTTTTGTAAGGCACAGATCTGGCGACGCGCGAACTGAGGCTGCGCAGGCGTCTCAAGCGGACGTTGAGGAGCCTTGCCGGGAAGCGGACCTTCCGAAGGTCGGAGATTCACTAAGCGGACCTTGGACCGGCGCCGGAAAGCGGACTCTCAGGAATGCGTGCCGGATTCCGTGTCGTCCCGAGGATGTTGCGGGGTCTTTGAGCCGGCGCGCATCGCATAGCACAGGCCAGCGATCAGCAACGAAGCCACCAATACGCCGAGCCAGGTGAGCGGGTCGCTCAGGGAAATGTGGTCCACGCCTGGTCCTCGATAGCTGTCGCACCCAGGTGCGGGCCAGCGGTCGCCGCGTCGAATCCCGCCGCGACATTCCGCACCAGGCTTGGCCTTGCCAAGGCGACGCCTATCCATGCTACGCAGGCGTCCGGGGAAACGACCGCTCGGGGGGGCGGCCATGGACATCCACAAACCAAAGCCGTGGCACGGCCTTCGGGAGTTCCTGAAGGAGTATCTGATCATTGTGATCGGTGTGCTGACGGCGCTTGCCGCGGAGGCGGTGGTCGAGAACCTCCATGAGCGGCGCCTGGCGTCCGAGGCGCGTGAGACCGTGCGCGCAGAGATCAACCTCGACCTCGCGAACATGAAGCGGCGGGGTGAAATCCAGCCCTGCATCGACAAGCGGCTGAACGAGCTCAGCGCCTACATCGGCAAGGCGGAGGCGGGCCAGCCGATCACGCCGCCGCTGACCATCGGCGAGCCGGGACACCCGGCGACCTATACGCAGCGCTGGCAAGCGGCCACGGCCGGCGGCCGCGCCAGCCTGCTGCCCTCGGACGAGCAGCGCGACTACATCCGCGTCTACCAGGTGTTCGAGGACTTCCAGGCGCGTCAGGCTGAGGATCGGCTGACCTGGGGCGAACTCATGGGCCTCGAAGGCGTGCAACGGCCGTCGCCGGAACTCCTCGCCGACGCGCGCATGGCGCTGGGGCGCGCCAAGGTCCTGAACGGATCGCTGCGCCAGGAAGTGCGCACCGCCAGCCTTTACGCCGGCCGCATCGGCATCCAGGGCGTGGATCCGGAGCTCAACCGGTTGGGCGCCAGGATGCTCAGACTGATCTGCCTGCCCCTTTCCACGCCGCCGGCCGAGGCCGAGAAGATGCCGTTCGCGGGGTAGCGCCATGGACCTGCACAAACCCAAGCCCTGGCATGGCCTTCGCGAGTTTCTGAAGGAATACCTGATCATCGTCGTGGGCGTGCTGACGGCCCTGGCGGCCGAGCAGACCGTCGAGTGGTTGCACTGGCAGCACCAGGTCCATGTGGCGAAGGATGCGATCACCTACGATCTGAAGCGCCTCCTCGCCCAGTCGGCGCACAAAGACGCGATCCTGCCCTGCCAGGCCGAGCGCATGGGGGCGCTCAGCGACGCGCTGGACCAGGCGCAGGTCTCCCACCGCCTCCCGCCGCTCGGGCCTGTGGGGCGGCCCTACACGCCGGCCTGGTCGATGCGCAGCTGGAACGGCCTGACCACGGGCCAGACCCTTGCTCACATGGCCAATCGCGACCAGATCCTGCTCACCGCGATCGAAGGTTCCGGCGACTACAACAAGGGCCGCGCGCTCGCGGAGCGCGACGCCTGGGCCGTGGTGCAGACGATGTTTGGGCCCGGGCGCCCGACATCGGACAGCGAGATCGCGGCGTTGCGGCAGGCCTTGAGCCGGGTGAGCACCGCCGCGCTCGACACACGCTTTGTGGCTCTGGGCCTGGAGACCATCATCGCCCGGTCGGGGTTCCTGACCCCTAAGGAGGTCGACCAAGCCTTCAAGGAAGGCGTGGCCGAGGCCAAGAAGGCGCCCTTCTGCGCGCCGCCCAAGGTCCCGCCGGCCCATACGCGCGACGTCATCCTCGACATCATGACGAACCCGCCCATGCGGCCCGGGGACATGCCGCTCCGAACTGAAGGCGTTGGCAACGCCATCGCCACCGAGCGCTAGGGACCGCGGCATGGACATTCACAAACCCAAGCCGTGGCATGGCCTGCGCGAGTTCCTGAAGGAATACGTGATCATCGTGGTCGGTGTTCTCACGGCCCTCGGCGCTGAGCAGACCGTCGAATGGCTGCATTGGCGGCACGAGGTGCATGTGGCGCGCGAAGCCATCGCGTTCGACCTCAAAAAACTGATCGGTGGCGCGGCGGCGCAGGACGCCCATACGATCTGCACCGCGCGACGCCTGCGTGAGATCGGTGCGATACTCAACCAGGCCCAAATCAGCAAACGGCTGCCGCCCATGGGATGGCGCGCCGCGCCGCCCACTGCGGGATGGACGCTTCAGAGTTGGTCCGCGCTGACCTCGGGGCAGACGCTGCCGCACTTTTCGAACCGCGAACAGCTCATCCTCTCCGGCCTTGCGAGTTCGCTGGAAGGCATGCGTGCGGCGCGCGCCGCAGAGGTCGATGACTGGTCGACCTTGCGCATCCTTGCCGGTCCCGGGCGTCCCATCAGCGACGCCGAAATCGCCGCCGGCCGGATCGCACTTAGCCACGCCTATCGCGACGCTTATACGCAGCGAAGCACGAGCAGGGTTATCGAGACCGTCATCGCCAGTTCGGACTTTCTTAGCACCCAAGAGGTCGACGCCGCCTACCAGGAAGGGATCGGTCTCGCCTTCGGCGCAGGCATCTGCAAGCCAACGCCACCCGCCGCAACGGACGCCGCCGACGACCTGGAGAAGGGGTTGACCAGCCCCGCCACCAAGCCGGGCGCGACGCAGATCATCAATCCGGGCGTAGGCCGCGCCTTCACGACCGAGAGATAGCAGCCCGCCTATGGATATCCACAAACCCAAGCCCTGGCATGGCTGGCGAGAACTCTTGAAGGAGATCGGCACCATCGTCATCGGGGTGCTGATCGCGCTCGCGGGCGAACAGGCGGTGGAGGCGGTGCATCGTGGCGCGGAGGTTCGCGAAGCGCGTGAGGCTCTGCGAGGGGAGATCGCGGCAGACGCCGCCGTCGAACTCAGGGCGGCGGCGGAGGATCGCTGTGGCATGCTGAACTACGACCATGCGATTGCTTGGGCCAAAGGCGGGCCAAAGCCAGCGTGGACGCCGGGACTGCTCGATGCTCCGCCGACGTCGGTATGGGAAGCCCAGAAGGGCGGCGCCGTAACCCACATGCCAACCAAGGAGCGCTTGGCCTATGCCGCCTATTATGACCGCGTCGACAATCAGAACCGGGGACACGAACGCCAGCTGACCGTCCTCGCGGAATTCGCGAGCCTGTTGACGCTCGACCGGCTGTCGCCGCAGCAGGCGGAGCGGATCGCGGCGCTGGCCGGCATCGGGCGCCTCATGAACGCCACCAAGGTGGCCAATGCACTGGAGCTCGTGAACATCGCGAAAACGCTGGGTGTCGAGCCTGCGACGATCCCGGCGGATCTCCGCGACTACGTGGTTCAAGAGTGCAAGGTATACGGGGCGCCAGCGCCGAACTTCTCGGCCGACCAACCAATCCCAAGCCTCGCCTGGTGGGCCAAGGCCAGCACGCAAGGGGACGGCGAAGCACCTCATCGCTAGTTGGCGCAGTTTGGCGGCTTTTCACCCGCCGCAGGCCGGGCAGGTCGCGGATTTCGGCTAGGTCGAAGTGGCGCCACTGGCGGACATCGAACTCACTCCGGTAATCGGACCTTCGTTCACACTCGGACGAGGTCCAGGTTGGAGACATGGATGCGCTCCAGGGCGTCGCCCACCCGTTCACAAGATGTGAAGTGTGTCGCCGCGCTCTAGCAGGGCGCGCGGCCTGCTTCACGGCGCAGGTCCGGCGTTCGGGCTGGTTGGGCCTCATGCCGATATTTCAGCCCAACCCCGGCTCAGCCCTGCTAGGGCGGCGGAAGCCCTCAAGTCCAATCTCCGGGCGGTCGGCGGCCCGAACTGTCGCCCGTACAAACGATGGCTTTAAGGCCTTCCGCCCGCTCCTCTGGATAACGAAATAACGACAGTTGACGAACTCGGGTTTCACAACCAAGGATAAAAGGGGGTCGGGGCCACAACCATGCGACTAGCTGCCATTTTAGGGGCATTGATGCTGCTTTCTGTGGGCGGCTGCGCGTCCGTCTATGTGAACGATCCGGACCTGGCCAAGCAAGCCGATGCCGCCGACACGAACGTCCAAGGCGGCGACACGGTCAAGCCCTTCACCACCCAGCTCACGAACCTCAATGGCTATGGTGCGCGCCAAGATCTCGCCGTCGCGGTGCGCGACGTCGCCATGCGGGACGCCCTTGTCGCGCCCCTGCTGGGACTGAGCGACGCCAAGGGCCAGCACGACGACGCCAAGGCGTTGGACGCGCTCGACGCGGACGCCTGCGCGAGACTCCAGGGCTTGGTGGGCGGTGACCCATGCAAGGCCGGGAAGACCGCAGCGATCGTCCCCCTCGCGAACGAACTGACGCAAGCGGGCGGCCGCCTCATCTCGACGCTTGGAATCGTCGCCAGCACACGTGACGCCTACGAGCGCTACCGAGACCCGAAGGACACCACGAAGGACGACTGCGACACGCTCACCAAGGCCGCCAAGATCAACCCCGGGGGCATCACGGTCACGCAACTCCTGGCGAACGTGCAGACGATTTGCGGCCAGCAGGTGGACGATGAAAATCGACTGAGGACCATTGTCGGAAACGTTGGCCTCACCAGCGCGAGCGAGATCGGTCATGCGTTCGCGGCGACGCTTCCGACCACGCCCGCCAAGTCCGCGGCGCAGGGAGACAAGGACCTGACGGACGCCATCGCCGCGGCGAAGGACCTCGCCGTCAAAGGCGACGTCGCGCAGCTGAACACCTTCCAGTCGGACGTCGAGACAGCGCTGAAGGGTATGTCCAGCGCGGCCAAGCTCGGGGGGCTCAATCACGTCCAGGCCGAACTTGCCAACACCCTGACCGGGGCCCTGTGTTCACCGCCCCCGCCCTCCGGGACGGACTGCAGCGGAGTGGCGAAGTCCACCACGTCCGGCCGCACGGCGGCCGTTTGGTCGGTGCTGCAGGCGATCGCGCAGATCCGCGACGCTGATGACCCTCGCTACAGGTCGGCCAACTGGCTGGCGGCAGCCAACGCCATATTGGCGGCGGAAAAGTCCGACGTCAGCATCCTGGCGAACGCCGAAGCCCAGGCGGTGGCGTCCGCCAAGGCCCGAACGGCGGCCCTCAGCGCCGAAGCCGCGGCGCTGGCGCAGGTTCATCAGTATGCCAAGGGGGGAGCAAGCTGCCCCGCTGCTTCGGCCTATGCGTGCGGTCTGGCCGCCTATCTCGTCGCCTGGAACACGGGCGTGATCCCCGAGGACATCCTCGCTTATCGCGAGCCGCTGATCTTCACCCGCGCCGCGCTGCAACGGCAGCAGGCCGCGCAGACCGAACAACAGAGCCTGGCCCGCGCCGCCAGCGCGTCGCTGAAGGCTTACGCCGACGGCGGCGTACAGCCGAGCGTCATCGCCCAACTGCTCTTCGACGCCGGCCTGCTCGGCGTCGCGGCGTCGAAATAGGGAGCGGCCATGCGTCACCTCATGATCCTGGGCGCTGTTGCGATGCTGAGCGGATGCGCCAACACCGCCGCCATGCGGACCCTCGCCAGCCAGACCTCGGCCCACTTGGCGACCGAGCAATCTGGGATGGACGGTTTCATCACCGCCCAGAAGCAGCTCAACCAGAACAACGCCACACTGCTGGACACCCTGGCCACGCAAACCGCCCTGGAACAGGCCCAGACGGCCCTGCTGGTTAACGCCTGGACCCTGGCCGGCCAGAAGGATGTCCTGGCCACCCAGGCCACGGCGGCGAAGGTGGATGCGCCCACCATCGTGGCCTCGCTATCCGTCACCCACGCGACGGCGGACACCCTGGATGACGGCGGCGCGGGCGCCAGCCTGCAGAAGGCCGCCGGCGCATACACCGCGATGGCCAAGAAGCCGAGCTTCAAAGCCCAGGCGCAGGAAATCTTCGCCTCCGGGAACGCCGTCTACCAGGCCGCTGAAAAGCTGAAGCAGGGGGCGACCTCGCCGACGCCTGCGGTAGCCTCGCCATCAGCCCCGCCGCCCGCCGCGACGCCGGCGGCGAAATCTTAGCCCCTCTCGTCCGACGCCCCGGCGCCCGCCCCCCCGAAAGGATTTCCATGTCCAACCCGCCCGTCGACATCCCGAACCTGGCGACACAACTGGCGGCGATGGATGCCGGCTCGGTCGCAGCCACGGTCGCCCAATTGATGCAGGCCAGAGCCGCCCTACAGGCGCAGATCGATGCGGCCAACGCCGCGAACCCGCCGCAGAACATTATGGACCTGCAAAACCAGCTCACCTTGGTGGACGACTGGATCAACACCCTCAACGCTGCGATCGCCAATCCCGCCGCCGGAGCCAACGACCTCCTCGCAGCCATGCAGGCGGTCGACCAGGCCACCGCGACATCGGCCGGACTCAACGCCTTGGTCGTCGCCGTCGATGCGGCAGTGAAAGCCGGATAGCGCGATGACGCGGCGGCGGGCGCCGGGATCCAGAGAGTAAGCCATGGCAGGAACGTGGACCACGCCGCTCGCCGCGCCGTTCAACATCGGGCAGATGGTGCTGCTGACCGATGGGTCTGTACTGGCCCAGCAAGCCGGGACCAGCCTGTGGTGGCGCCTGCGGCCCGATCGGGCCGGGCGCTACGCCCAAGGCGAATGGCGCCGCACCGGGCCCTCGCCGAGCGCGCCCGTGACCTGCGCTGCTGCGGTGTTGTCGGACGGGCGGGTGCTGATCGCGGGCGGCCGCCACAGCGCCGCCTTCCCCTCCGACACGGTGGTCTATGCGCGAAGCTTCGACGCTTCCACCCTCAGCGTGAGCTCAGCCAGCGTGGCCGCCACCACCAGCTTCGAGCTTCCTGCGACCACGTCACCAGGGGTCTATCTTCTCAGCGTGATCTCCAACGGAATCGCTTCGGCGGAAGTGCCGGTGGCGGTCGCCAGGAGCCCAAGCCCTCATCGCCGCAGCGGGTCCGGCGCAAGCCCGGGCGAACCCTTCGACGAAGAGCAGTTGTTCCTGCGCGACCTGAGCGAGGTCCATCTGCTGATCGACTTCATCTCGGGCCGCGCCGACAAATCCCTGGCCGGGCTCAAGGACGTCACGACCCAGGACGCCTCGGGCAATGCGCTGCAAACAATCTCGCCTCAGGCCGTGGTCGAGGAGATCTGCAAGATCAGCTACCCGCCGGCCGGCCCTCTCGCGGCCACCGCGCAGCAGGCGGCGTTCATGTTGGTGGTGAAAGACCGGTTGAATTACCTGGCGTCCCCGGCGCTGGGCATCACCGTCGCCTTCACCGCCATGTTCGCAGGGGTCGCGCTCGACTTGGACGAAGCCCAGCCCCGGCGAAGGTGGTGGTGGCGCAAGAAATTCCACGCGCTTCCAGATGAGAGCGCCAAACGCCGGTTCTTCTCCGCCCGCTCCGCCTATCCCAACCTGGAAGCCCAGGCCCGCAAGTTCCGCAGGTTCCATGCGCGGCTCCATGCGACCGCCATTCTCCTCGTGGCATTCGTCGCCTACGCCAATTGGGACATCAGCGTCACCGGCGCCGTCTTGAAACGGATCACCGACTCGGACAACGCCTTCGCCACCACGGTCGCCGACGCCAATACCCCCAGCGACGCGGAATGTGCCGACACGACGACGACGATGAGCGCGGCGCAGCGGAAAGGCTGTGTCCAGCTACGGACCGTGCGCTATCGCGCCCAGGGCAGCCGCGCCGACCTGAAAGACCTCGTGGGCGCCCGTTGGCCGGTGCGGCCGGTGGCGATCAGCGTGCGGCTTTTGGGGTTTGGCAGGCCGCTTACTGATGGGAGGACTGCGACAGACAAGCGGGCCGAGGCCGAGGAGGCGCAGCGCGACGCGGCGCGCGCCGCGGACCTCGAAGGCTTCACCCTCGACGCGATCAACGCCTTGAACAACATCGTCATCCCCATGGCCTTCGGCGGCCTGGGCACGATCGCGGGTCTGATGAGGTCCATCACCACCAAGTTGCGGGAGAGTCTGCTGGCCCCGCGCGATTTCGTGGTCGCACGCCTGGTGATGTACCTCGGCATGTCCGCCGGCCTGTCGGTCGGGCTGTTCTTTGCCGATCCCGTCGGCGGCGGTGGAACGGCGAAGGCCACGGTCAATACCATTACCATCGGCGCGGCAGGGCTGTCGTTCCTCGCAGGTTTTGGAGCGGAGGCGTTCTTCGGCTTCCTGGAAGGGCTGCTCGCCCGCGTGTTCCCCACCTTGCAACCCACACCGCTCGTCACGCCGACTCCCACGCCCATCATCCCGCCACGCTAGGTCGACTCACCGGTACCTCAACCCAATGCGTGAGATCGACGTAGCCGGCCGGATGGCTAGCGCCGATGTCCGCGATCGGTTCGCCCTCAGTATGAACCTACAGTACCGCTGAGCTGGGGGAGACGTTCATCGAACGCGTGATTCTCCGCCTTACTGGCCCGCACGCATGCAAAGATGGCCACGACCGCTGCCACGCGCTGTGGGCCGGTGTGCGCGTTACCAGCGAGCTCAATCGCGTTCTGGGATGACGGCTTCGTCGAAGCCGCCCCCCCGGGCGCAGATGGCTAGGGTGTCACTTATACGCCTACATCCCGCCCTTGAACGGCGCCTCATCGCCGGTAGTGCGCCATGTCTGGACGGCTCCCCGTTGGCAAGGTTGATCCGGGAGTTCTGTGACGGTTGGTCGGTGCGGCCATGTCTTCGACCTGTTGGTGCGGCGCATGGGCCGCTGGCCATGATGCCCTCCGCGAAGCCGGGTCCCGACCAAAAGCACGGGCTCGAAGGCCCTCTGGCGCGCTGGGTTCTCCCGCTTCCCGGTTCGACCGGGTCACATCACTCCTTCGTCGCCCTTCCCAAGAGTGTCGGCGCCTGAGCGCCTGATCTCTACGCGGCTTGCGCCACCGGCTCGCGGTAGGCCTCGCCGCTGGTCATGATCGCCCAGATCATCCGGGCCATCTTGTTGGCCAGCGCCACGGCCGCGATCTTGGTGGTCCGCCTGGCCATCAGCTGCACGAGCCAGGGCCGCTTTGTCCCGTGTCGCTCGGCGTAGCGGATCACCGCCAGCGCGCCCACGACCAGCAGCTGGCGCAGGTAGCGGTTGCCCTGCTTGGTGATCCCACCAAGGCGCTCCTTGCCGCCGCTGGAGTTCTGCTTCGGGACGAGGCCGTGCCGGGCGGCTAGCTCTTTGAGCGGAGCTTTCGATCGCTGTATCGCCGCTCGGATGGCGTGCGTGGTCGTGGCGCTGCCGTGGAGTATCTGGCCCATAGAGCCTCCCGATGTGAGCACTCAGCTAAGCTGAGT
>NZ_DASYAF010000112.1:0-18001 GCF_036501465.1 Phenylobacterium sp. | reverse complement strand
TCCAGCAGGTCGTTGAGTGCGACGACGTCGCCGCTGACAAAAGCTTCGCTCCAACGGTCCTCGACGGCGCGCACGCTCGCCTCGTCCCTCCGCTCCGGCGGCGCGGCCCGGGCTGCGGTGGCAACGAGAATGCTGGCGAACAGGACGAGGGCGAACGGCCGCGGCATCGAGAATCTCCAGGGCGCCGGTCGATGGGTCGCCGGTTCAACCCAGACTGTAGATGACGCAGGCCTTGCCCGTCAGCCGTTCCATCGGCGGCTCGACCGGAAGCTGCAGGTCCTCCGGCCGCAAGCCGGCGTCCACGGCGCGTTTGCTGGCCGTGACGATCAGTTGGCTGATCGAGCTACGAGCCTGGAAGGCGGCCGGCGGCGCGGCGACCGGAACCGGCGCAGTCTGATCGTCGCCGCGCTCGGCCAGGGCCAACAACTCATCGGTCTCGCAGCCCCGGGCCGTGGGGTCGATCAGCCGCACCGCGCCGACCTTCGTCCCCGCGGCGCTCGCAGCCTGTTCGGCGCGCTTGCGGGCGTCCTCCACAGCCAGCTTGAACATTTCGGTGCGCACCTCGTCGCTGGCCTCCAGCCGGAAGTTCGGCGAGCTGCTCTGCGAGGGCTTGGCGGACATCAGGATGGCGTAGACGGGCTCGACCAGGCGCATGTCGCGGATCTCCACCGCGAACTGGATGGAGACCTGATAGCGGTCGATCTTGTCGGCCCGCTGGTTGTCGACCATGGCGCCGTTCTTCTCGCGGTACTGCTCGTAGAGCGGGGTGACGCTGAAACGGGTCTCCACGCGGACCTTGTCGGCGCCGAAGGCCTGCAGTGCGCCGGAGATGGCCTTGGCCTTGAGGGCGGCTGCCTTGGTGGCGTCGGCGACCTCGCGATCCACCGCGTCATAGGTGGCGGAAAGGCTGGCCCGGTTGGCCGGGACCTCGGTGGTCACATAACCGATCGCCGGGATCACCGGCTTGTCCATCCACCAGGGCGCGAGATCGTAGGCGCGCGGCGCCGGCCGCGGTGCGTTCGGTGGCGGCGCGACAGGGAGCGGCGCGGCCGCCAGGGCCGGGGCGGCGAGGGCGGTCACAAGGACGGCGGCGAGGATCAGGCGCATGAGGGCTCCATCTGCGGACTTGTTGGTCCCGGTTGTTCCTACGCGTGGCGCCAGCGAACGGGGTTGAGCGCGACCGAAACAATCGCGGCTTGATCCGAAGGCCCCGACCGCCGATCTAGGGGCCATGGCTGTGGTCATCGACAATCTCAGCGGGGCTATACGCCCGCGTCACCCGGAAAAGCAGGCGAACCCCGAGACGCCGCTGTTGCGCAAGCCCGAATGGTTGCGGGTCCGCGCGCCGGGTTCCACCGGCTACAACGCCACCCGCGACATCGTGAAAGCCCACGGCCTGGTGACGGTCTGCGAGGAGGCGGCCTGCCCGAACATCGGCGAGTGCTGGTCGAAGAGCCACGCCACCATGATGATCATGGGCGAGGTCTGCACCCGGGCCTGCGCCTTCTGCAACGTCGCCACCGGCAAGCCCAATCCGCTGGACCCCACCGAGCCGGCCCGCGTCGCCGACGCGGTGGCCAAGATGGGCCTGAAGCACGTGGTCATCACTTCGGTGGACCGCGACGACCTGGCCGACGGCGGCGCGGCCCACTTCGCCGCAGTGGTGGCTGCGATCCGCCTGACCGCGCCTGGGACGACCGTCGAGATCCTGACGCCAGATTTCCTGCGCAAGCCCGTCGAGGCCGCCAACCTGGTGATCGACGCCAAGCCGGACGTGTTCAACCACAACCTGGAGACCGTGCCGCGGCTCTACCTGTCGATCCGGCCGGGCGCGCGCTACTACCACTCCCTGCGCCTGCTGGAGCGGGTGAAGGAGCGCGACCCCGCCCAGTTCACCAAGTCCGGCGTCATGGTGGGCCTCGGCGAGGCCAAGGAGGAGGTCATGCAGGTCATGGACGACATGCGCTCCGCCAGCGTCGACTTCATCACCATCGGCCAGTACCTGCAGCCGACCCGCAAGCACGCGCCGATCGACCGCTTCGTCCATCCGGACGAGTTCCGCGCCTATGAGGAGATCGCGCGCGCCAAGGGTTTCCTGATGGTGGCCGCCAGCCCGCTCACGCGCTCGTCTCATCACGCCGGCGAGGACTTCGCCCGGCTGCAGGCGGCCCGCCAGGCGCAGGACGCCACCCGGCGGGAAGTCCACCAAGGGGACCTTGGGGCCTGAAGCATCACGTCTCCAAGATCCTGCCCTACGGCCCCGACCAGCTGTTCGCCCTGGTGGGCGACGTCATGTGCTATCCCGAGTTCGTGCCCTGGATCACCTCCATGCGCACCTGGAACGCACGGACGGCTGGCGAGGGGGTCGACACGCTCGACGCCGAGGCGGGCGTCGGCTTCACCTTCCTGCGGGAACGGTTCTCCACCCGGGTGCGGCGCGACGCGGCTGCGCGGCAGATCGACGTCACCCTGCTGGCCGGGCCGTTCCGGCGGCTGGCCAACCGCTGGCAGTTCTTCGACGCCGGCGAGGGCGCGACCCGCGTCGAATTCGACATCGACTTCCAGTTCAAGTCGCGCCTGCTCGAGGCGCTGCTGGCGGCCAATTTCGCCCACGCCGTCGAGCGGCTGATGAGCTGTTTCGAAGACCGGGCGAGGGCGCTCTACGGCCCTGGAAACCCTACCACGGACGCCTGATCCTCCTGTTAAAACTCGGTAAACGCAGCTTTCACCTTGCTTGTTAGCGTGTTTGCAACGCGCAAGGCCAAGACTTCATGCTGATCTGAAGGGTCGCCAAGGAGTACCTGGTGCAGTTGGTGTGGAGGATCTACGCGGTCGTCTACCTGGTGTTGTTCGTCGTGGGCCTGTCCCCGGCGTTGCGCCAGTTGACGCACCTGTCGCCGATCGACGTGATCGACATGATCATCTTCATGCCGATCGCCGTCTTTGGCCTGTGGTCGTCGGCCTACAGGCACATCAACCTGCCGAAGAACGGCTGGAAGACCCTGCTGTTCGCCTCGGTGTTCTGGCGGCCGATCACCATCGGCAACGACCTGCTGTTCAACAACGCGGTGCCGAAATACCTGGCCAAGGTCGGCGCCCTCACCGTCGGCATGCGCGGCGATGCGGCAAACGCCGTCATGCTGCTGGCCCTGGCCGGCGCCTGTCTGGGCGGCAGCCTGATGGTCATCCCGCCGCTGGTGGCCCTGTATCGCAACGCCTATGGCGACGAGAGCCTGCTGAAGCTGATGTCGCCCGGTCGGGTGAGCCCTCAGCAGACCGCCTCCTGACGCTTGATCGTCCGGGCGCCTAGGCCCCGAACTCCTTCAGCTTCACGGCCGTGGCGCACTCTTCCAGCACCTTGAAGTAGCGCACCACCCCGCCGGCCCCGACCTCGAAGGGCCCAGGTTCGCCTTTCAGCCGCGGCAGCCGGGCGAGGCGCGCGCGCTCATAGGCGTTGTCGAAGATCGAGTGGTTGGACAGCACCACGGTCGCGCCGGCGTCGGCGGCGACCTTCTCCATCTTCCGCTGGGAGGCGATGTAGATGTCGAAGCGGCTCGGCTCATGGCGGAAGTTGAAGGCCGTGCCGCCGGAATAGGCCACCGTCAGCGGACGGCCGTGATCCTTCACCGGGAAAATCAGCGACAGCGTGCCGAGCGTGTGGCCGGGCGTGGCGTAGATCGTCACCGTGGTGTCGCCGAGCGTCAGCTTCTGTCCGTCGGTGGCGGCGATGTCGCGCTTCGGCGGCCCGCCGCCCGGCATATTGGGCTGGGCGGCCACCACGTCCCAATCGGGACCGCCCATGATGACGTGGGCGCCGAAGCGGTCCTGCAGCAGCCGCGCGCCCTGGTCGTGGTCGCCGTGACCATGGCTGATGATGACGTACTTGATCGTCTTCGGATCGAGCTTCAGCGCCTTCAACCCGTCCACGATCTCCGGCTGGGCGGCATAGGCGTAGAGGGTGTCGATGATGATGATCCCGCCGCTGGTCTTCAGCGCCCAGGCGGAGTGGATCCTGGTGCCGACCCAATAGAGGTCGTCGAACACCTGTTGCGGCCGTGCGTACCAGGCCGAGCGCGGCGGATCGCTGCGTGGTCCCGACGCCGCGGTCCTGGCCGGCGGCGGGGCGTCGGGCAGGCAGGTGACGCCGAGGATGCCCGCGAAGTCCAGGCCCGAAGCCGCCTTGGCCGCCGCCAGGTGCGCCTGCACCGCCGCATCGTTGGCGGGCGCCTGGGCCAGCGCCTGCGAAACCCCAAGACCCGCCGCCAGGGCGAGACCCGCCGCGATCGCTCGTTTCATCGTCAGCCCCCTTGAACGCCCTCAGGTCATCCGTTCGCGCAGCATCTCCAGCGCCGACTGGACGGCGGCCAGCTGGATCTCGATCCGCTCGTCCAGTTCGAAGAACTCCTGGCGGTGCGTCAGACCGTGATTGGTGCGCGCGGTGGCGATATGCACCGTTCCCACCGGCTTCATCGGCGTGCCGCCGCCGGGCCCCGCCACCCCGGTGATCGCCACCGCCACATGGGCGTTCGAATTCTCCAGCGCGCCCTCGGCCATCATCCGGGCCACCGGCTCGGAGACCGCGCCCAGGTCGGCGATCAGGTCGCCGGGGATGCCCAGCAATTCCTGCTTGGCGCGGTTGGAATAGGTGACGAAGCCGCGTTCGAAGACATCCGAGGCGCCGGCCACCTGGCAGATGGCGCCCGCCACCAGCCCGCCGGTGCAGCTCTCCGCCGTGACGATGCGCAGGGACCGTTCCCGGGCCTCGTCGACGAGCAGGCGGGCCAGGGTCACGATCTCGAGCGAAAACATCGGCGGCGGCCCTCCAGCGGATATTCGAGGGCTGGACCAGAGCATCGGATAGGCTGAACGTTCAAGGCGATTCCTGAGGAAGCGCGGGGGCCGATGACCGCTATCCCTTCCGACGCCACCAGCCCGCCACGCCCAGCGGACGCCCTATTCGCGGCGACCGTGTTCGCGAGCGCCGGCCTGGTCTTCCTGGTGGAGCCGATGGTGGCCAAGCTGGTGCTGCCGCAGCTGGGCGGCAGCCCCTCGGTGTGGAACACCAGCCTGGCGTTCTTCCAGGCCGCGTTGCTGGTCGGCTACGGCTACGCCCATGCGCTGCAGCGATTGCGCTCCCTGAAGGCCCAGGCCGCGGTCCATATTCTCGTCCTGCTCGCCGCAGCGCTCACCCTGCCGCTCAGGATCAACGAGTTGATCGGGCCGCCGTCCTCCGATCACCCGGCGCTCTGGCTGCTGGGCGTGCTGACGGTTTCGATCGGCGCGCCGTTCGCGGCCTTGTCCGCCACGGCTCCCCTGGTTCAGGCCTGGCACGCGCGGGTGTTCCATGAGGAGGCGGGGCAGGAACCCTACGTCCTCTACGTCGCCTCCAACCTGGGCAGCCTGCTGGCGTTGCTGATCTATCCGCTGGCGGTCGAGCCCGGCCTGACGCTGACCGCACAGCGCCTGTCATGGAGCGGCGGCTACCTGGCCTTCAGTTTGCTGATCGCGGGCCTGGCGGTCGCCGTGATCCGCGCGGGCCGGCAAGGGACCGCGCCGTCCCAAGCCTTGGTTCATGCCCCGCCGGTGGCCTGGCGCACGCGGCTGACCTGGGTCGTCCTGGCGGCGATTCCCTCCAGCCTGATGCTGGGGGTGACGACCTACATCACCACCGATATCGCCTCGGCGCCCTTCCTCTGGGTGGCCCCGCTGGCCCTCTATCTGCTGACCTTCGTGGTCGCCTTCCAGGCCCGGCCGGCGATCCCGCCCTCACGGACTTTGCTGCTACAGGCCGCCGCCGTCGCCCTCTGTCTGGGGCTGATGCCGTTCAGCGGGATCAGTTTCGCCATCCAGCTTCCGGTCAATCTGGCGACATTCTTCCTGACCGGCCTGATGTGCCATCAGGCCCTGGTCGCCCGCCGCCCGCCGCCGGCCCAGCTCACCGAGTTCTATTTCTGGATGTCGCTGGGCGGGGTGATCGGCGGGAGCTTCAACGCCTTCATAGCCCCGGTGATCTTCAACAGCGTCTGGGAGTATCCGGTCGTATTGATCGCCGCCACGCTGGTTCGGCCCTGGCGGCTGGAGGCGTTGCGCCCCTGGTACTGGGTGGTCCTGGTCCTGGGCGTCGCGGCGGCCCTGGCAAGCCCGATCCTCAACACCTTCGTGGCGCCACACATCTACGCCAGGCCGGCCTTTTGGGGCATGACCCAGATCGACCTCATCAAGGGCGCGGTCCTGTTGCTCCTGATCCTCTCGGCGACCTGCGCCATCCTGGTGAGCGAGCGAGGACTGCTGGCCTGCGCCGTCCTGATCATGCTGTTCGCCAGCGCACATGCGGTCGTCGACCGCGGCGACCATTCGCAGAGCTGGCGCAGCTTCTTCGGCGTGCTGAAGCAGTCGGAAACCAAGGTCCCCGCGCTGGGCGGCCCGACCCGGATGCTGAAGCATGGCACGACGCTGCACGGCGCCGAAGCCCTGACGCCGCCCTGGCGCTGCAACCCGCTGGTCTACTACGCCAACTCCACGCCGATCGGGCAGGTGTTCCTGGCGGAGCAACGCGCCAAGCCCGCCCTGCGCATCGGTGCGGTCGGCCTGGGCACGGGCACGGTCTCGGCCTATGTCCGGCGCAGCGATCGGCTGACCTTCTTCGAGATCGATCCTCTCGTGGTCCGGATCTCCAGCGATCCACGCCACTTCGCCTACACCACTCAATGCGCGCGCGGGGCGGTGGACTATGTGATCGGCGACGCGCGCCTGACGCTGGCGAAACAGCCGACCGACGCCTTTGACCTGCTGCTGATCGACGCCTTTTCATCGGACGCGGTGCCCACCCACCTGCTGACCGTGCAGGCTGTGCGCGGCTATCTCACCCACCTGAAGCCGGACGGAGTGATGATCCTGCACCTCTCCAACCGCAACCTCGACCTGAGCGGGCCGGCCCAGGCGGTCGCCAAGGCCGCCGGAGGTTCCGCCCTGATCCAGCATTTCCACCCGAAACCGGGCGAGGATCTGGCCGGCTGGCCATCGGCGGAAGATGCGGTGATCGTGGCGCGGACGCCGGAGGCCCTCGCCCAGTTCGCCGCCGATGACCGTTGGAAGCCGACCGAGCCGGATCGGGTCCGGCCCTGGACGGACGACTATGTCAATCTCGTCGGCGCCCTCTGGCGGCGGATGCGGGAAACCAAGGCCAAGACGGGCAGCTAGCGTTTCCGGCTAGATCGGCGTCTCCACGGTCACCACCGCCTGGGCCATCAAGCCTTCCTCGCGGCCTGTGAAGCCCATGCCTTCGGTCGTGGTGGCCTTCACGCTGACCCGGTCGAGCGGCAGGCCCATGATCTCGGCGATCC
Source organism: Phenylobacterium sp. (assembly GCF_036501465.1). GTDB lineage: Bacteria > Pseudomonadota > Alphaproteobacteria > Caulobacterales > Caulobacteraceae > Phenylobacterium. Next base: position 10,658 of record NZ_DASYAF010000112.1, on the reverse strand, counting down.
GGGCGCGCATGGCCTCGCGGTGCGGGCCGATTTTCGGCCGCTCGCAGATGAGCGTCAGGTCGGCGCTCAGCACCTGGCCGCCGCCCGCCTGCGCCAGGCCGACCGCGTGGGCCAGGAACCGATCGGACGACGCGCCTTTCCATTGCGGATCCGATGGCGGGAAATGCTGGCCGATGTCGCCCTGCGCAATCGCGCCCAGCAGGGCGTCGGTGAGCGCGTGGAGGCCGGCGTCCGCGTCGGAGTGGCCGACCAGCCCGTGGTCATGCGCGATCCTCACCCCAGCCAGCCAGACCGCGTCGCCTGGGCCGAAACGGTGGGCGTCGACGCCGAAGCCGGTGCGCGCGATGCGCCGCCCGCCCGCGAGCTGCTCGGCCATGGCGAAGTCCTCCGGATAGGTCAGCTTCATCAACAGGGGATCGCCGTCGACCAGGGCGATCCGGCCGCCGGTGCGTTCGACCACGCCCGCATCGTCCGTGGGCTCTTCACCGGCGGGCCAGGCGGCATAGGCTTCGCGCAGGCGGCCGAGGCGGAACGCCTGTGGGGTCTGGGCGCGCCAGAGGCCGTCGCGGCTGACGGTGGCTTCCACGACGTCGCGACCGCGCTTCAGGGTGTCGGGAACGGGCAGGGCGGGAACGGCCCCGTCGGCGTCGCCCAGGGCCGCCAGCAGGCGCTCCACATGCGCCTTGGCGACGAACGGCCGGGCGGCGTCGTGCACCAGCACCGGCAGATGGGCCTCGCCGGCGAGCGCCGCCAACCCCGCCTGAACCGAAGCCGCGCGATGCGCGCCGCCGGCGACGCCGGTCCAGCGATCCAGTCCTGCCAGGGCCTCGCCCAAACCATCCAATCGCTCGGGGGCCGCGACTACCACGACCTGGTCCGCGTCGGCGGCCAGCAAGGCCTCCACCGACCAGCGCAGGATCGGCCGCCCACCCAGAAGGCGCCACGCCTTCGGCGCGCCGGGGCCCGCGCGCAGGCCTTCGCCCGCCGCCACCACCACCGCCGAGAACGTCATGCCCCGAACACCATGGGTGTGTGTTTAGGGGCGCGGGCTTAGATGTCCAGCGCGGCGCCCACCCAGCCGGGCTTTACCGCAGCGCACAATATGCCTAAAAAGGCAGCGGTGAGAATGATTAGAAAATGAGCAGTCTGCTTCAGATCGGCAGCGTCACAGTCGGCGGTCGCGTGTGGATCGCGCCGATGACGGGGGTGTCCGACCTGCCGTTCCGCCGCGCCGCGAGCCGCCTGGGCGCGGCCTATGTCGCGACCGAGATGGTCGCCTGCGCGGAGCTCTCCAAGGGCCGGCCGGACGTGGTGCGCCGCGCCGCGGTGGGCGAGGGCCTGCCGCTGATGGTGGTCCAGCTGGTAGGGCGCGACCCGCTTCACATCGCTGAGGGCGCTCGGATGGCCGAGGCCGCCGGCGCACAGGTGATCGACCTCAACTTCGGCTGTCCCGCCAAGGAGGTCACCGGCGTCCAGTGCGGCTCGGCCCTGATGCGCGAGCCCGAACTGGCGGAACGGCTGATCGCGGCGGCGATCGAGGCGGTCGGCGTGCCGGTGACGGTCAAGATGCGCCTGGGTTGGGACGACAATTCCAGGAATGCGCCGGACCTGGCCGCCCGCGCAGAGGCCCTGGGCGCGGCCGCGGTGACGGTGCATGGCCGCACCCGCTGCCAATTCTACAAGGGCCACGCCGACTGGGCCGCCATCCGCGCGGTGAAGGACGCGGTCGCCATTCCCGTGATCGCCAACGGCGACATCGTCGATGGCGCGAGCGCGCGTGCGGCGTTGGCCGCCTCCGGCGCCGATGGGGTGATGATCGGCCGCGCGGTCTATGGCCGGCCCTGGATCGCCGCCCAGATAGAGGCCGAGCTGGACGGCCGCCCATTCGCCGGCCCCGACGCCGAGACCCGACTTTCCATCGCCGTGACCCATTTCCGGGATTCGCTCGGCTTCTACGGCGAGCCCCTGGGCCTGAGGATCTTCCGCAAGCACCTGGCCGCCTATGTCGAACAGGCGCCCTGGCCGGCCAGCGCCGAGGCGCGGCGCGAGGCGAGGGGCCGCCTTTGCCGCCTGGAGGACCCGGCCGCCGTGGAGGCGGGTCTCGCCGAGCTCTGGGGCCAGCCGCAGCGGAGACTGGCGGCATGAGCTGGCGGACCTTGCCGCAGTCCTTGGGCGTCGACATCTTCGCCCTCAAGGCCGCCGCGTTCGACCTCAGCCCCGACCCGGCCCTGGTGGTCGACGCCGACGGCGCCCTGGTGGCGGTGAACGAGGCCGCCGAGGGCCTGTTCGGCCAGGGCCTGGCGCTGCTGGCCCGCGGTCGCTTCAGCGCCGCCCTGCCGCCAGGCTCGGCCGTGGTCGCCCTGCTCAACCGCGCGTTGGAGGAGCAGGCGCCGGTGCGCGAGCGCGGCATCCACATCACCCTGTTCGGCCTGGCGCCCTTCGAGGCGGACGGGGCCGCCGCGCCTCTGGGCGATGGCTCGGTGCTGCTGACGCTGTCGCTGAAGCATGGCCTGGGCGCCGGCCACGAACGCACCGGGGCGGAAGCCGCCGGCGGCCTGCGCTCCATCGTGGGCCTGGGCCGCATGCTGGCGCACGAGATCAAGAATCCGCTGGCCGGCATCCGCGGGGCCGCCCAACTCCTGAAGTCCGGCGCCAAGGCGGAGGATGCGCCGCTGGCCCAGCTGATCGTCGACGAGACTGACCGCGTGCGCCGACTGGTCGACCGCATGGAGGCCTTTTCCGACGACGCCCTGCCGTCCAAGGCGCCGCTCAACATCCACCAGGTGCTGGACCGAGTGCGCGCCCTGGCCGCCAACGGCGTGGCCGATGGTCTGGCGCTCAAGGAACAGTACGACCCATCGCTGCCGCCGGTGCTGGGCGACGAGGACCAGTTGATCCAGATCTTCCTCAATCTGGTGAAGAACGCCGCCGAGGCCGCCCACGCCCGCGGCGACGGACGCGGCGAGATCAGCATCACCACCGCCTACCGCCATGGCGTCCGCGTGCGCGCCGCCAAGGGTCAGGCGCTGCGCGGCGCGCCGCTCGAGGTGCGGATCGTCGACAATGGGCCCGGCGTGCCCGACCACCTGCGCGAGCACCTGTTCCAGCCGTTCGTGACATCCAAGGCCAATGGCGCCGGCCTGGGCCTGGCCTTGGTCACCAAGCTGGTCGCCGCGCACGGCGGCCTGCTGGACTTCGAATCCGAGCCCGGACGGACCGTGTTCCGGGTGCTTCTGCCCATCGCTTCCGAAGAGGACGTCCCGGCATGAACGCCGCGAGCAAGAAGATCCTGATCGCCGACGACGACGCCTCGATCCGCCTGGTGCTCAGTCAGGCCTTCACGCGGCTGGGCTTCCAGGTCCGCGCCACGGGCAACGCCGCCACCCTGCTGAAGTGGGTCTCGGACGGCGAGGGCGACCTGGTCATCACCGACGTGGTCATGCCCGACGAGAACGTCTTCGACGTCCTGCCGCGGATCAAGAAGGAGCGGCCCAAGCTGCCGGTCATCGTGATGAGCGCGCAGAACAACCTGATCACCGCGGTCAACGCCGCCGAGGTGGGGGCCTTCGACTACATCCCCAAGCCCTTCGACCTGGATGACATGACCTCGGCCGCGCGTCGCGCCCTGTCGCGGCCCGCCGACCCGGAGGCCGCCCGCGCTCAGGCCCGCGCGGTGCGCGACGATCGGCTGCCGCTGATCGGCCGCTCCGGGCCGATGCAGGAGGTCTACCGCACCATCGCCCGCCTGGTGGGCGCGGACCTCACCGTGCTGATCACCGGCGAGAGCGGCGCCGGCAAGGAGCTGGTCGCCCGCGCCCTGCACGACATGGGCCGCCGCCGCGACGGCCGCTTCGTCACCATCAACCTTGCCGCCGTGCCCCGCGAGCGAGTGGAGGCGGAGCTGTTCGGCAAGGAGGACGGCGACCCCGGCAAGCTGATCGAGGCCGACGGCGGCACTCTGTTCCTCGACGAGATCGGCGACATGCCGCTGGACGCCCAGACGCGCCTGCTGCGGGTGATCGACGGCTCCGAGCCGGCGGTGAACCCCAAGACCGGGCGGCGGCCGAACGTGCGGATCATCGCCGCCACCAACCGCGACCTGCGCGGCCTGATCCGCGAGGGCCTGTTCCGCGAGGACCTGTTCTTCCGCCTGAACGTCGCGCCCTTGCGCCTTCCGCCGCTGCGCGACCGGGCCGACGACATCCCGGACCTGGCCCGCGCCTTCCTGCTGCGCGCCAATCGCGAGGGGTTGCCGTCCAAGACGATCGACGCCGCCGCCCTCGACCGGCTCAAGCAGCACCCCTGGCCGGGCAATGTCCGCGAGCTGGAGAACCTGATCCGCCGCATCTGCGCCCTCTATGGCGAGGACCTGATCACCGCGCGGATCATCGAGCGCGAACTGGCCGACCAGCAACCGCCGGCGCCGGGCGAGGAGGGGCCCGCCACCCTGTCCGAGCTGGTGGAGCGCAAGCTCTCCAGCTATTTCGCCGACCAGCCCGACGGCCTGCCGCCGGCCGGCCTCTACGACCGGGTGCTGGAGGAGGTGGAGCGGCCGCTGATCCAGCTGACGCTGTCGGCCACCCGCGGCAATCAGGTGCGCGCCGCCGAGATCCTCGGCCTCAACCGCAACACCCTGCGCAAGAAGATCAGCGACCTTGGCGTGGAGATGGCTCGCGCCCGCCGCTAGCGATCGCCTCGGTCGTCGCGCTAGGCTCTCATTCTCGAAACGTCGCGGGAGGGCGGCCTTGGACATCCACCGGCCGAAGGCGCCGATCCACGGCCTGAGGGACTTCGCGAAGGAAGTCGGCATCATCGTGCTGGGCGTGCTGATCGCACTGGCCGGCGAGCAGGCCGTCGAAGCCTTGAGCTGGCGTCATCAGGTGGCTGAGGCCAAGGCGGTCCTGAAGGATGAATTGGCCGTGGACGCGGCCGACTTCTACGAAAGGGTCGCCGTCGAGCCCTGCCTGACGGCGCGCCTCGAGATCATCGAGGGGATCCTGGCCAAATCGGGCGGCGCCTGGCGGGCAGGTGACCTTCCCGTCGGTCATTTTCGCGGCGTCTACGGCATGCCCTGGCGGACCTATCCCGGCCAGGCCTGGCAAAACGCGCTGGCCAGCGGCGCGGCGGCCCACATGTCGCGCCAGGACCTGCCGACCTATGAGGCCATCTACAACAACGTGGCCGACCTGCATCAGATGAATGAGCAGGAGGTTCAGGCGCGCGCGCAGATCGACGCCCTGGACCACGATCAGGCGCTGACCGATGTCTCCCGCGACCGATACCAGAAGACACTCGTCGATCTACGATTCTACGCCAACGCCTCCGCCCGCATCGCCGATGAATCCCTGCAGGAATTGAAATCCATGGGCCTATTGCCGCCACCGGCGGCGCTGGCCGAGACGCTGGGCGATACGCGCAAGACCTATGGAACCTGTGTGAAGACGCCGACGATCGGCTAGGTCACACAGCCGCCACCGATGGCGGCAGACTGGCGCATCCCCGCAACAAGCCTGTTGCCTTTGGGGCACAGTCCCTTAGGCTCCGTTGTCACAATGGCCTTCAGTGTTCGACAGCTTATGGCTGGCGCCGGCGCGAGACGTGTCTGGAGCGCCTTGCAGTCGCGCGGCGTGCTGGGCGTGGGCTATGGCGTCGCCGCGGTGCTCACCGGCTTGGCCATCCTGCTTGCCGCGTCCCCGCCATCGACGGGGCCCTTGGGCCCGGCCAGCGACCTGATCCTGACGGTGCTGGGCCTCAACATGGCCCTGATCCTGGCGCTGACCACGATCGTCTTCCTGCGCCTGGCGGCCTTGCTGGATGCGCGCGAGCGCGACGCCGGCGCGCGGCTGCAGGTGCGATTCGTCGCCATGTTCGCGCTGGCCGCGGTCGCTCCGGCCGTGGTGGTGGCGCTGTTCTACGGGGTGCTGGTCAGCCGCGGCGTGGACAATTGGTTCTCCACGCGGGTCACGACCGTGATCAACAACTCGGCTACCGCGGCGCGCTCCTATGTCGCCGAGCAGAGCCAGTACATCCAGGACCACGTCGCCTTGATGGCCGGCGACCTCAACCGCTACGCGCCCGGGCTGGAAGCCAGCCCGATCACCTTCAACCAGTTCCTGGCCGCCGAGGCCGAACGCCACGGCTTCCTGGCCGCCTACATCATCGACCGCGACGGCCGCATCCTGGCCCGCGCCGAGGCGCGCGAGGCGCCGCCGTTCATCCTTTCGCCGCCATCGAGCATCGAGGCCGCCGACCACGGCGGAACGATCTCGGTCTGCAACGTCAAGTGCGGCGACAGCTGGCGCGCCGTCTATCGGCTGCGCGGCTATTCCGACGCCTACCTCTATGTGGTGCGCCCGGTGGAGAAGGGGATCGTCGCCGACCTGGTGCAGGCCGAGGCGAGCCTGGTCGCCTACCGCGACGCCGCCCAGAACCGCCAGAGGATCCAGACTATCTTCGCCCTGAGCTATGCGGAGACCGCCCTGCTGGTGCTGGTCGGCGCGGTCTGGCTGGGCCTGGGCGCCGCCAACGCCATCTCTGGGCCGGTCGCGCGGCTGGTGCAGGCGGCGGGCAAGGTGGCCGGCGGCGATCTCAGCGCCCGGGTGGATGCTGACAGCGATCCTGAGGAGATCGCTGTCTTGTCCCGTGCTTTCAATAGTATGACGCATGATCTTCAGGCGCAACGCGAGGCGATCCGCGCCGCGCACCAAGACGCCGAGCGCCGGCGCCAGTTCATCGAGACCGTGCTGGCCGAGGTGAGCGCGGGCGTGATCAGCCTCGACGCGCGCGGCCGCATCTCCGCCGCCAACCGCCAGGCCCAGCTGCTGCTCGACCTTGCGGGCCCGAGCCACGGGCGGCGTCTCGCCAATGTCGCCCCCGAACTCGCCGCCGTGGTGGACCAGGCGGGGCGCGGCGAGGCGGAGGAAGAGGTCGATGTGCCGCGCGCCCGCGAAACGCGCCGCCTGCGCGTGCGCGTGAGCCGCATCGAGGACGGCGTGGTGCTGACCTTCGACGACATCACCCGGCTGGTGAACGCCCAGCGCAACGCCGCCTGGCGCGACGTGGCGCGGCGCATTGCCCATGAGATCAAGAACCCGCTGACCCCGATCCAGCTTTCCGCAGAGCGGCTGCGCAAGAAATACCGCAAGGACATCGCGCCCGCCGAGGTCGAGGTCTTCGACCGCTGCAACGACACCATCGTGCGCCAGGTGGACGCCATCCGGCAGATGGTCGACGAGTTCTCCTCCTATGCCCGGATGCCGGCGCCGAAGTTCGCCGAGCAGGATGCCGCCGAACTGATCCGCGCGGCGGTCTTCGCCCAGCGGGTGGCGAGCCCCGAGATCGACGTCGAGCTGCTGGAGCCGACGCCTGAGGTGCGGGTCATGGCCGACGAGCGGATGCTGACCCAGGCGCTGACCAATATCCTGAAGAACGCCGCCGAGGCCGTGAACGGCCGGCGCGCCGCCAAGCCGAAGGGTCGCATCCAGGCGCGTCTGGTCTCCGACGACGCCGGCGTCACCTTCGAGGTAGAGGACAATGGCGTGGGCCTGCCCGACAAGGACCGCGACCGGCTGACCGAACCCTATGTGACGACGCGCGAGAAGGGCACGGGCCTGGGCCTGGCCATCGTCAAGCGCATCCTCGAGGACCATGGCGGCGAGCTGATGCTCACCGACGCCCGCGAGGGCCAGGGCGCGCTCGCGATCCTCAGACTTCCCCCGACGGCGCGGACCCGGTCCGCGGCGAAATCCGAACCTGTGACGGCATGAAGGACCAGATGATGGCTGCTGACGTTCTGGTGGTCGACGACGAAGCCGACATCCGCGACCTGGTGGCGGGAATCCTCTCCGACGAGGGTTACGCCGTACGCACCGCGAGCGACTCCGAGGGCGCGCTGACCGCGGTTCGCGCCCGCAAGCCGGCGCTGCTGATCCTGGACATCTGGATGGCCGGCGGCGGCATGGACGGGCTCGAGCTGCTCGACCTGGTCAAGACCCTGGATCCCGACCTGCCGGTGATCATGATCAGCGGCCACGGGAACATCGAGACCGCCGTCTCCGCCATCAAGCGGGGCGCCTATGAGTTCCTGGAGAAGCCGTTCAAGTCCGACCGGCTGCTGCTGGTCGTGGAGCGGGCGCTTGAGGCGGCGGGCCTGCGGCGCGAGAACCGCCGCCTGCGCACCCAGGCGATCACGCCCGAGGGCATGACCGGACGGTCGATGGCGGCCCAGCAGCTGCGGCAGCTGATCTCCAAGCTGGCCGGGGCCAATTCGCGGGTGCTGATCTCCGGGCCGCCCGGTTCCGGCAAGGAGACGGTGGCGCGGCTGATCCACACGGCCTCACCGCGCTCGCGCAACGAGTTCGTGCCGATCAGCGCCGCGGGCATGACGCCCGAGCGGATGGACATCGAGCTGTTCGGCCAGGAGGGCGAGACCGGCCGCCCGGCCAAGATCGGGGTCTTCGAACGCGCCCACAGCGGCACCCTCTATCTCGACGAGGTGGCCGACATGCCGCGCGAGACCCAGGGGCGCATCCTGCGCGTGCTGGTCGACCAGAGCTTCCGCCGCGTCGGCGGCGACGCCGACGTGCATGTGGACGTGCGCGTTGTCTCTTCCACCTCGCGCGACCTGCGCGAGGAGATCGCCGCCGGCCGCTTCCGCGAAGACCTGTTCCACCGCCTGAACGTGGTGCCGGTGAACGTGCCGGGCCTGTCAGAGCGGCGCGAGGACATCCCGGAACTGGTGGAATACTTCATCGACCGGATCAGCGAGGCGACCGGCATGCCGCGACGCCGGCTGGCCGATGATGCGCTCGCGACACTGCAGGTTCGCGCATGGCCGGGGAACCTGCGCCAGCTGCGCAACAATGTGGAGCGGATGCTGATCCTGGCCTCCGGCTCGCCGGCTGAGCCGATCACAGCGGGCATGCTGCCGGCCGAGGCCATGGTCACCGACCAGTCCATGACCCTGGGCGCCGAGCGGATGATCGCGCTGCCGCTGCGCGAGGCGCGCGAGGTGTTCGAGCGCGAATACCTCAACGCCCAGATGCTGCGCTTCTCCGGCAACATCTCGCGCACCGCGGCCTTCATCGGCATGGAGCGCTCGGCCCTGCACCGCAAGCTGAAGTCCCTCGGCCTGTCCGGCGCGCGGGCCCTGGAAGAAGACGCCGCCTGATGGGCCGAATCGCCTACGTCAACGGCCGCTTCGTCCCGCACGGCGAGGCGACCGTCCATATCGAGGATCGCGGCTACCAGTTCGCCGACGCGGTCTATGAGGTCTGGGCCCTGTTCGACGGCAGGCTGGCCGATCCGGAGGGCCACCTCGCGCGGCTGGAGCGCAGCCTGTCGGAACTGTCCATCGCCATGCCGATGAGCCGCGCGGCCCTGACGATGGTGCTGAAGGAGGCCGTGCGTCGCAACCGCGTCAGCGAGGGCTTGGTCTATCTGCAGGTCAGCCGCGGCGTCGCCCCGCGCGACCACGCCTTTCCGAACCCACCGGTCAGGCCGGCCACGGTGATCACCGTCAGCCGCGTCGACCGCGCCGCGAGCGAGGCGAAGGCCGCCAAGGGCGTGGGCGTGGTGACCGTGGCCGAGAACCGCTGGGGCCGCTGCGACATCAAGACTGTGGGGCTGTTGCCCAACGCACTCGCCAAGCAGAAGGCGAGGGCGGCGGGCGCGGTCGAGGCCTGGTTCGTGGACGACCTGGGTTTCGTCACCGAGGGTTCGTCCTCCAACGCCTGGATCGTCGACCGCGACGGGCGCCTGCGCACCCGCGACACCAACGCCAACATCCTGCGCGGCGTGACCCGCCTGACCCTGCTGGACGTGATCCGCCAGAACGGGCTGGAGGTGGACGAACGGCCCTTCACCCCCGCCGAGGCGACCGCCGCCAAGGAGGCCTTCATCACCAGCGCCAGCAGCTTCGTGCTGCCGGTCGTCTCGGTGGACGGCAAGGCGGTGGGCGAAGGCAAGGTCGGCCCGGTAGCGTCGCGGCTGCGTCGTCTCTATATCGAGCAGGCGAAGGCGACGGCGATCTAGACGGCGCCTGGGCGATTGCGCCCGTCGCAATTCCTTGTCTAGCTAACTCCCGTGTGTGGGCGGCGCCTTGGCCGTCCGAACGAAAAACAAGAGGCGCAAAGCCATGACCGAGAAAAAACAGAACCTGCAGGACACCTTCCTGAACAGCGTCCGCAAGTCGAAGACGCCGCTGACCATCTTCCTCGTGAACGGCGTCAAGCTGCAGGGCGTGGTGAGCTGGTTCGACAACTTCTGCGTTCTGCTCCGCAGGGACGGGCAATCCCAGCTCGTCTACAAGCACGCGATTTCCACCATCATGCCGGCCCAGCCTGTGCAGCTCTACGAGCCCGGCGAAGACGAGACCGATTGAGTTCCTCCAAGCTTGTTGATCGCGCGGCGCCGATTCAGGGCGCCATCGTCATCCACCCCGATCGGGAAGGGCGCGCCTCTTCCCGCGACCCTGAGGCGCGCCTGGAAGAGGCCGTGGGCCTGGCGCTCGCCCTGGATCTGGAGGTGCGCGAGACCCTGGTCGCGCACCTGCGCCAGCTCACGCCCGCCACCCTGTTCGGCAAGGGCAAGGTCGCCGAGATCGGCCATATCGTCGAACTGGCCGACGCCGCGGTGGCCGTCGTCGACGATGCGCTCAC
>NZ_DASYAF010000111.1:0-5454 GCF_036501465.1 Phenylobacterium sp. | reverse complement strand
TGGCCGTCCAGTGGGCTTGATCCGGGCGCTTCGGTCCCCGCGCGGCGCAGGACGTCGAACTGGGCGGGCGTCAACCGCCGACGCCATTCCGCGTCGGTGCGCACAACCTCAAAGCTCTCGCCGTCCGGCTTGGCTGCGCCGCGACCGACCCCGACCAGGTAGCCGAGGACACCGATCACCGCGCCGCCCGCGAGCAAGCTTCTGCGGTCAATCATCGCATCCTCGCGATCGAGCTTCGAGCAATTCGATTCACGTCTCGTAGTTCGACCGGAAGGGGCGCGAGGTTACACCGCTGAGAATTAGAGCGGGTTGCGGGCGGAAAAACCGCTTCACACTTTTCCGCGGGCCCGCTCTTAGTCCAGGGCCTTGGCCGCCGCGTCGAACTGCCCGGCCAGCCACGCATTCGCGTCGCGGCAGCCGGCGACGACACGGCGGGCCCAGTCGACATAGTCGTCGCGCCGGGCGCGCGGCCAGTCCGGCGGCGGGCTGGCCAGCAGCGATCTGAGATTGGACGTCTTGTCGGCCAGCTTGATGACCTGTGCGCCCCAGGAGGCATGCGCGGCATGCTCGACCTGCAGGTGCTTGCGCACCTGCTTGGGCAGGCTCTTGTCGTCGGTCACCTCCGCCGTCAGGTCCGCGATGCGGGGTCCGAAAACGGTGCGGAGTTCGTCGATGGTGGTGTCGGTGTCTTCGACGGTGTCGTGCAGGATCGCCGCGATGACCACCTCCAGGTCGCCGTCCGTGGCCTGAGCGACGAGTTCGGCCACCTCGGTCAGGTGGTTCATATAGGGCTCGGCCGCCTCGCCTTTTCGGCGTTGGTCGACGTGCTTGCGGGCGGCGAAATGGTAGGCTCTGGTGAGCTCGACGGTTGGGTTCAATAGTCTCTCCCTTTGCTGGACGGTGTTCCCGGCGGCGCCGATTAAGCCCCGCGCCTCATTCTACCACGTCGATTCCAGCGCCTCGGGGGGGCTATTCGTCGAAGCCGACGAACACCGCGGCGTCATCGACCGACTTGCGGCGGGAAACGACGGGATTGGCCGGGAAGGTCTCGTCGGGATAGCCCATGGCGATGCAGATCATGATGACCTGGTCGTCCGGGATTGCGGCATGTTCGCGAACCACCGGCGACTGCATGATGCCCTGGCTGTTGATCACGCAGCCCAGGCCGCGCGACCATGCCGCGTTGACCAGCGCGTTGGCGACCGCGCCGCAATCGAACGGCGCGATGTCGCCGCCGTGGATGGATCGATCGTAGGTCACCACCACCGAGACCGGCGCGTCGAACTGGCGAAAGCCGCGCAGCACCCAGTCCTGCCGCGCCGCCTGGTCGTGCCGCTCGATGCCCATGGCCGCGAACAGCTGCTTGGCGATCTCGATCTGCCGCTCGCGGTGCGCGCCCGCATAGGCGCCGTGGCCGCGGAACTCGCGCGAGTCCGGTACGCCGGCCAGGTTGCGTTCGGTGTTGCCGGCGCGGATGCGGTCGAGCGCATCGCCGGCGACCACGTAGAAGTTCCACGGCTGGGTGTTCAGCGACGAGGGCGCGCGCATCGCCATCTCGATCACCTCGCGGATCAGCGCCTTGGGCACCGGGTCTGGCTTGTAGCCGCGGATGCTGCGCCGGCCGAGGACGACGTCGTCGAAGCTCGGACCACGCGACGTTTCCATGGCTGCCTCTCCTTTGGCGGACGTCGTCGGCGAGAAGGCCGCCGATGCGCAAGGGCGGAGGTAAACCGCATTTGCCGATTTCCTCAAACAGTTGTTTGATTTTTTCCTCGCGGCTGGCAAAGATGCCGGCGGCGGCGCCGTAAGGGCAGCCAGACAGATCAGGGAGAGATGAGGCCATGAGCGAAGTCCAGGAACGGGCGCAGTCGTCCTTCAATCTGAACCCGCAGGACGAGTTGAACGACCTGCGCATGTCGGCCAAGGCCCTGCCGCTGCTCGAGCACGTCCGGCGCTTCATCCGCGAGACGGTGAACCCGATGAGCGAGGAATACCGGCGCCTCGGTGAAGGCAAGACCGACCCGTGGTCCTTCGCGCCCGGCCAGCTGGAAGTGCTGGAAAAGGCCAAGGACAAGGCCAAGGCCGAGGGCCTGTGGAACTTCTTCCTGCCCCATGCCGAGACCGGCGAGGGCCTGTCCAATCTCGACTACGCCTATATCGCGGTCGAACTGGGCAAGAACCCGATGGCCTCGGAGACCATGAACTGCGCCGCGCCGGATACCGGCAACATGGAGGTGCTGGAGCGCGTCGGCACGCCGGAACAGAAGAAGCAGTGGCTGGAGCCGCTGCTGGCCGGCAAGATCCGCTCGGCCTTCGCCATGACCGAGGTGAACGCCGCCTCGTCGGACGCCAAGAACGTCAACACCCGCGCCACCCTGGTCGGCGACGAATACGTGATCAACGGCGAGAAGCACTACATCTCCGGCGCCGGCGACCCGCGCTGCAAGGTCATGATCACCATGGTCCAGACCAGCCCCGAGGGCCCGCCCAACCTGCGCCAGTCGCAGATCCTGGTGCCCACCGACGCGCCCGGCGTGAACATCGTCGGCCCGATGGCGGTCTTCGGCAATATCGACGCGCCGCACGGGCACATGCACATCATCTTCGACAATGTGCGCGTGCCGGCGTCGAACATGCTGCTGGGCGAGGGCCGCGGCTTCGAGATCAGCCAGCTGCGCCTGGGCCCCGGCCGCATCCACCACTGCATGCGCGCCATCGGCCAGGCCGAGAAGGCGCTCGACCTGATGGTCACCCGCGGCCTCACCCGCGAAGCCTTCGGCAAGCCGATCATCCAGCTGGGCGGCAATATCGAACTCATCTCCAAGGCCCGCATCGACATCGAGGCCATGCGGCTGATGGTGCTGAAGGCGGCCAAGGCCATGGACGTCCTGGGCAATCAGGAAGCCCGCGTCTGGATTCACATGGTCAAGGCCATGGTGCCGGTGCGTGTCTGCGAGATCATCGACCAGGCGATCCAGATGCACGGCGCCCTCGGGGTCAGCCAGAAGACCCCGCTGGCGCAGATGTACACCTCGACCCGCACCCTGCGCATCGCCGACGGTCCCGACGAAGTCCACCACATGGTCGTCGGCCGCAACGAGCTGCGCCAGTACCGCGAAATGCCGCAGGACGCCTCCACGGCGGCGGTTTTCAGGAACTAGGCCGGGCCCGCGCCGCGGACTCTCGGTCAGCGGCTACCACGACCCAAATCCAATTGCGCCACCGGTCTCCCATGACTTGGCGATTGGGGCCGGTGGCGGGCCGACCGCCCATCGGTGCAGGGCTCAGGATGACGTTGCGGGCCCGAGGCGTCAGCACGGGTAGTGCACCGGGCGCCTCACATAGGCGCCAAGGTCGTCATCCCACACCAGGCGCCGACCCACGCACGCGCCGGGGCTGTAGTCCGCGTAATAGTAGTTTGCCGACCGCGCGTCGTCGGGCGACCAGACGGCGTAGTCGATCGGCGGCAGCGCGGCGTAGGTGACCGGCCGCCAGTCGTCATCCCAGTCGTAGCCGACGCCGGCATCCCACGCATAGGCGGGTCCCCAGGCGTAGCCGGGCCCCCAGGGGTAGGGCGAACCCCAGTAGTCCGCCCAGTAGGCCCGATAGGGCTCGCCCCAGCAGCCCCAGCCGCTGGCCCAGTATCCCCAGTCCGGACACGACGGGTAGCCGAGGCTCCAATCGACCGCCAGGCCCAGCCCGAACGGCCAGAGCCAGTCATCCCAATCGAGGCCGCGCCAATCCGCATCCCCACGCCAGCCATCGAAACCACGGACATCCCAGCCGCGTGCGCCCAGGCCGGCGGGGCGGCCCGGGTCGAAGGACCCGCCGTTGCGGAATCCATTCGCCGCAAAGCCGTTGCGCCCCGTACTGAGTGCGCCGCGCCCCGGGCCAAACCGGGCGCCGGCGTTTCTGGCGAAGGCCGGGCCGCCGTGGCGGCCGCTGGCCCGCGCCATCGCCGGCCTCGCGCCGGCGCCGCGCCAACCGCTGAAGGCCGGCCCGGCGCGGAACCCGCGTCCGGGTCCGCCGCGCGCCGCGAATGCGGGGCCGCCGTGGAAGGCCTGGGCGCGCGAGTAGCCGCCGGGGACGCCGGACATCCGGCCGGCGTTGAAGCCGCCGCGCGGGCCGGCGAATCCCATGCCGCCAGGTGCGTGGGCGAAGCTCGGCCCGCCGTGGAATCCGGCCCCGCCGCCGCGTGGCCCCGCCGCGGCGATGGGTGGGGTTGCCGCGAGCAGCGCCGCGCTGACGAGGGCGACCAATCCGGTCTTCAGAGTAATTCGCACGGCGAGTCCTCGGCGTTCCGAGTTGTGCCCGACTCAACGCCCGGGCGGCCGATCGGCTCCCGGCCGCCACGCGGACGCGCATCCATCGGCCTGCTCGCGCGTTTGACGAACCGCCGCCTTTCGCGGCGACAGAGGCCGGGGGCGCCTCGCCATCGCAACAGGAGGGCGTGATGACTCCCAACCTTCCCATCTTCGGCGCCGGGGCGCTCATGGCCGCTTCAGCGCTTCTTTCCGGATGCAGCCCGAGCGCGTCCGCCCAGGGCAGCGGCTTGCAGCTGACCGGCTCGAAGTACTGCTCGCCGTTTAAGGCCAACGGCGAAGCGACAGGGGCGACCGCGCTGAACGCGGCGCTGAGCGACCCGGCTGGCGCGTTCGACGACTGCATCCACCGGTGGGGTTACACGCTGGCGCCGGCGCGCGACCCGGCCGACGTGGTCGCGCAGGCCGCTGTCGACGCCTGCGGGCCGATCATCGCCGCCTGGAACCAGCAGGCGACGGGCCAGGAATCGACCATGCCGCCGACGCGCTACCGCAGCCGCGAGCCGCAAGACGCGCAGCAGCCGAGTCCGCAGGCGCAGCAGATCCGCATGGCGGAGTCCAAGGCGCTGTTCTACGTCGTCCAGGCCCGCGCCGCCGGCTGCACCCCGCCGCCAGCCAATACGCTGCTGGCTGCGAACACCAACGCGGGCGGCTAGCACTTCGCCAGCGAAGATACTCGGGCGCAGATGGTGATGGCGAAGCGGCGCCGCGAAAGGTTCCGGGCGCAGCCAGCGTTCAGATCTGGGCCTGTCCGCCGTCGACGCAGATCTCGCTGCCGGTCATGAAGCTGCTGTCGTCGCTGGCCAGGAACAGGGCAACGGCGGCGGTCTCCTCTGGCTCGCCCAGCCGGCCCAGCGGCAGCTCGCCGACCAGGCCGCCGCCGTCCTGCATGCCGAGTCGGGCGAGAACATTCATAAGTCCGGGCGTCCTTGTCGGCCCGGGGGTCAATACATTGACCCTGATACCGGTGCCCTTCAGATCGACCGCCCAGCTCCGCGCAAAATTCCGGATCGCCGCCTTGGACGCGCTGTAGACGCTGAAGGCGGCCGTTCCTTTGACGTCGGTGGTCGAGCCGGTGAGGATGATCGAGCCGCCGGCCCGCATGAGCGGCAGGGCCTTCTGCACTGTGAAC
>NZ_DASYAF010000110.1:0-14263 GCF_036501465.1 Phenylobacterium sp. | reverse complement strand
CGGCAAGCACGCCGGCGGCCACGGTCCGGAGGCGGGCCACGGGGTTTCGGTGAAGCTCTCGGCGCTGTCGCCGCGCTATGAGGCGCGCGAGCCGGACCGCGTCTGGGGCGAGCTCTACCCGCGCACCAAGCGGCTGGCGGTCCTGGCGGCCGAGGCCAACATCAACCTGACGCTGGACGCCGAGGAGGCCGACCGCCTGGCGATCTCGCTGGAGATCCTGGAGCGGCTGGCGAGCGAGCCGGAACTGGGCTCCTGGACCGGGCTGGGCCTCGCCGTCCAGGCCTACCAGAAGCGCAGCCCGCAGGTCATCGAGGCGGTGGCCGGCATCGCCCGCGCCGCCGGTCGGCGGCTGATGGTGCGGCTGGTGAAGGGCGCCTATTGGGACTCAGAGATCAAGCGCGCCCAGGTGGCGGGCCTGCCGGGCTATCCGGTCTACACCACCAAGGCGGCGACCGACCTTTCCTACCTCGCCTGCGCGCGGGTGCTGCTGGGCGCGGCGCCGGCGCTCTACGGCCAGTTCGCGACCCACAACGCCCACACCCTGGCCGCCGTGCGGTTGATGGCCAAGCAGCTCGGCCTCAGCCCGGAGTTCCAGCGGCTGCACGGCATGGGCGAGGCGCTCTACGCCGGTGCCCAAGACCGCTACGGCGACTTCCCGTTGCGCGTCTACGCACCCGTCGGCAGCCACGAGGACCTGCTGCCCTATCTGGTCCGCCGGTTGCTGGAGAACGGGGCCAACACCTCCTTCGTCCATGCCCTGCTGGACGAGCGGACGCCGGTGGAGAAGGTGGTCTCCGACCCGATCGCCGCCGTCGAGGCCTCCGGCGGCGCCCCGCACCCGCGCATCCCCCTGCCGGTCGACCTCTACGGGCCAGGGCGGAAGAACACCACGGGCGCCGACCTTTCCATCGCCGCGACGCGCGACGCGCTGGCCGGGGTGATCGCCGCGCTGCCGGAGCTCACCGCCGGGTCGATCGTCGGCGGCAAGCCGGGCGCTGGCGCGCCGAGGCCGCGCGTCTCGCCGTCGGATGTGGCGCACACCCTAGGCCGGGCGAGCGACGCCACCGCCGCCGACGTCGACGCCGCCTACGGCCGGGCGGTGAAGGCCCAGCCCGCCTGGGACGCGCTCGGCGGCGAGGGCCGCGCGCCCATCCTGCGCGCCATGGCCGACGCGCTGGAGGACAACCGCGAGCGGCTGGTCGCCATCTGTGTCCGCGAGGCCGGCAAGACGTATGCGGACGGCGTGGCCGAGGTGCGCGAGGCGGCCGACTTCTGCCGCTACTACGCCCTGCTGGCCGAGCGGCAGTTCGCCCACCCCGAGACCCTGAAGGGGCCGGTGGGCGAGACCAACCAGCTTTCCCTGCACGGCCGCGGCGTCTTCGCGGCCATCAGCCCGTGGAACTTCCCGCTGGCGATCTTCACCGGCCAGATCGCCGCCGCGCTCGCCGCCGGCAACGCGGTGGCGGCCAAGCCCGCCGAGCAGACCCCGCTGATCGCCGCCGAGGCGGTGCGCCTCTATCACGCCGCGGGCCTTGACCCCGATCTCCTGCACCTGCTGCCGGGCGATGGCGGCACGGTGGGCCAGGCGCTCGTGAAGCATGCCTCCTGCGCCGGCGTGGCCTTCACCGGCGGCACGGAGACCGCCTGGGCGATCAACCGCACGCTCGCCGCGCGCAACGGCCCGATCGTGCCGTTCATCGCCGAGACCGGCGGCCTCAACGCCATGTTCGTGGACACCACGGCGCTGCGCGAACAGGTGATCGACGATGTCATCCTCTCGGCCTTCGGCTCGGCCGGGCAGCGCTGCTCGGCGCTCCGCATGCTGTTCGTCCCGCACGAGACCGCCGACGCCCTGATCGAGGGCCTAGCCGGCGCCATGGACGCCCTGGTGGTCGGAGATCCCGCCGATCCGCGTACGGACATTGGCCCGGTGATCGACGAGGAGGCCCGCGCGGCGCTGGTCAAACACCGCCAGCGCCTCGGCAAGGAAGCCAAGGTCCTGCACGAGCTGGCGTCACCGAAAGGCGGCCATTTCTTCGCACCCGTGCTGGCGGAGATTCCGTCGGCGGCCTTCCTGCAGAAGGAGGTGTTCGGACCGATCCTGCACCTGGTCCGCTACGACTCCAACGACCTGGCCTCGGCCGCGGCGCCGCTGGCGGCGGCGGGCTATGGGCTGACGCTCGGCGTGCATTCGCGCATCGAGGCCTTCGCCGAGCAGGTGCGCGCGGCGGTCCCGGCCGGCAACGCCTACGTCAACCGCTCGATGATCGGCGCGGTGGTGGGCGTCCAGCCGTTCGGCGGCGAGGGCCTCTCCGGCACCGGCCCCAAGGCCGGCGGCCCGCACGCCCTGCTGCGCTATGCGGTGGAACGCGCGGTCAGCGTCAACATCACCGCCCAGGGCGGCGACCCCGCGCTCCTCAACCTCAATCCCTGATCGCGCTGGCCTGCCCCGGGGCGTGGCGCATGAGCGCCAGGGGCCGATCCTCGTCGTCGCGGAACTCGGCCATCCAGTCCTCGGCGCCGTCCGGATGCCGATAGACCATGTGCGGCGCGTTGATGAACCGGACGCCGCGCGCCTCGAGCGCTCGATAGGCGGCGTGGATGTCGTCCACCCGGAAGTAGAGGATCGACTCGCCGGCCGGCTTGTCGACCTGCTGCAGGTAGAGCCGCGCTTCGCCCAACCGGAAAAAGGCCATGCCGGGGAAGGCGTAGAGCAGCTCCAGGCCCAGCGTCTCGCCGTACCAGGCCTTGGCGGCTTCGATATCGGCGACGGTGCGGGCGATCTGCACGACGGGTCCGAGATCCGGGTCGCCGGCCGCGCCCGGCGCGGAGGGTCGAAGCGGGCTGCCGTTCCACACGCCATCCCATCGGCGAAGTTCGACCCGGCTGGGCAGGCTGAGCTTGAGGAGGGCGTTGGCCACGTGGAACTTCACCGCATCCAGGCTGACGCCCTGGCGGCGGGCGATCTGCGGATTGCTCAGGCCGTGGCGGACCGCCTCGACGACCTGCCATTCGGCAGGGGTCAGGACGTCGGCGTGCGGCGGGCGACCGCGGGACCTTTGGGCGCTCATGTCAGGACTCCTATCGCAGGCTTATCGTCTTGCCACCTCACCCATCAGCGCCAGGGCGTTGCCGTCAGGGTCGGTGAACTCCAGGAGCTGGACATCGGTCTTGGCCAGGCGCTGCACGGTTTCGGGCGGCCCGACGAAGCGGACGCCGCGGTCAGCGAGCGGCTTGGCGCGCGCCAGGCCCGGATCGTCGAAGTAGAGCTCCACCGCGCCGGTCGGCGCCGGCGTGTCGCTCCGCTCCAGACGCAGACGAACCCCACCCGCGTCCAGGAAGGCGGCGCCTGGGACCCGGAACAGCAGCCTGACCCCCAGGACGCCCTGGTAGAACGCCACGGCGCGGTCGAGATCCTTGACCGGCAGGGTGATCTGCATCAGCCGGGCGTCGGCCAGCGGCCCGGGGGCTTCGCCCGCCAGGGCGGCGCCCGCGGACCAGGCGAGGATGGATAGGGTGAGGGCGGTGGCGAGTCTCGGGCGGGGCATGGGCGTCTCCGGGTTTCGAACCCAAGGCTAGGCTTTCGAAAGCCGAATTTCCCTACCCGACGCCCGATTGGGCGTGGCGGATCATGATCGGGCGGCCCGCGATCCGCGTCGTGGATGCAGGAAATCCCTACAGAGCCACTGGACAAGCGCAGCCATAGGCGGCGTGGTGCGTTCCTCTGCGACCGGAACCGTCGGGAGGGAGAGCAAGGGTGACACACCAGCAGGCGCTGGCGTTCGGACTGGTGGGCGTCACCATCTGCCTCTTCATCTGGGGCCGGTTCCGCTATGACCTGGTCTCGCTTGGCGCGCTCCTGGCCTCGGTGCTCATCGGCGTCACGCCGGCCAGGAAGGCCTTCGACGGCTTCGCCAACGAGGTGGTGGTGATCATCGCCTGCGCCCTGGTGGTGAGCGCGGGCTTCGCCCGTTCCGGGGTGGTGGAGGCGCTGCTGCGGCCGCTGGTCCCGCGGTTGAAGACGCCGGCCACCCAGGTCCCGGTGTTCGCCGCGGTGACCGCCATGCTGTCCATGGCCACCAAGAACGTGGGCGCGCTCGCCATCCTGATGCCGCTGGCCATGCAGACCGCGCGGCGGACCAAGACCTCGCCGTCCTACCTGCTGATGCCGATGTCGTTCGCGGCCCTGCTGGGCGGCCTGGTCACCCTGGTCGGCACCTCGCCGAACATCATCGTCAGCCAGGTGCGCCAGGACCTCTTCGGCAAGCCGTTCGGCATGTACGACTTCGCCCCCGTGGGCCTGGGGCTCGCGGCGCTGGGCGTTCTGTTCGTGTCGTTCGCCTACCGCCTGCTGCCGGCCGGCCGCTTGCCCAGCGAGACCATGGGCGAGGCCATGGCCGGCGCGCCCTACGTCACCGAGGTCGAGGTGCCGTCCGAGTGGCCGCTGGACAAGCGGCGCATCGCCGACCTTCACAAGCTGGGGCAGGGCGACGTCTCGGTGATGGCGCTGATCCGCGGCGGCCGCCGGCAGGCCTCGCCGCACGCCAACCGCAACGTCGAGCCGGGCGACCGCCTGCTGCTGGAGGGCAACCAGCACGCGCTGGACCAGCTGATCGCCCGCGCCAAGCTCAAGCTCACCCGCTCCGACCGGCCGGTGACCACCGAGGAGCCCAGCGACGAGGTCCGGGTGGTGGAGGCGGTGGTCGGGCCGGGCTCGGCGCTGATCGGCCAGAGCGCCCAGCGGCTCGACCTGCACGGCGAGCATGGCCTGAACCTCGTGGCGGTCAGCCGCAGCGGCTATCGGCTGCGCCAGACCCTGCGCAGCGTGCGGTTCCGCAGCGGCGACGTGGTCATCCTGCAGGGCGGCGAGCGCAACATGCCGGGCGCCTTCAAGGACCTGGGCCTGCTGCCCCTGGCCGAGCGCGAGGTGCGGCTGGGCGGCATCCGCCGGGTGCTGGCGCCGGTGGCCATCCTGGCGGCGGCGATGATCGCCATCGCCTTCCACCTGGCGCCGGTGGCGATCTGCTTCTTCGCCGCGGCCGTGGCCATGGTGGCGATCGGTGGCCTGCGCATGCGCGAGGCCTATGCCGCGCTCGACGGGCCGGTGCTGGTGCTGATCGGGGCGCTGATCCCGGTGGGCGAGGCGATCCACGCCACCGGTGGGGCCGACCTGGTGGCCGGCTGGCTGTCGCAGCTGCTGGGGCCCGCGCCGCCCCTGGTCTCGCTGGGGACCATCATGCTGCTGGCGATGATCAGCGCGCCGTTCATGCACAATGCGCCCACGGTGCTGGTGTTCGGCCCGATCGCCGCCGGCCTGGCGCAGCGGCTGCACTTCAATCCCGACGCCTTCCTGATGGCGGTGGCGGCCGGAGCGGCCAGCGACTTCCTCACCCCCATCGGCCACCAGTGCAACACCCTGGTGATGGCGCCGGGCGGCTACCGGTTCTCCGACTATCCGCGCCTCGGCGCGCCCTTGAGCGTGGCCGTCCTGATCGTCGGCAGCCTACTCATATCGGCGATCTGGGGATTGCGGCCCTAGTCATCACAGTCTCGTGAGTCGGGGTGCGACGATGACCGACAAGTCGTTGATCTGCCGAGAGGCGAGCCCATCTGTTAACCTCTGGTTTACGAAAAAACCTGGGCGCCGTCCGGCCGCCTCATTGACGAGTCATTAGGACGCGTGTCCCCATATGTGGGCTGTCTGGCGTGTCGCCATACAACATGTAGGGGCTTCCGAGCGGTTTGAGAGAACCTGTTCGGTGAGGGGCATGGGTCAGGGACGATGAGTGAAGCGGCGAAAGTTGGGATTGCCGAGGCTATTGAACGGGTTGTCGAGCACGCGGCGCGCCCGCAGCTGACGCTCGTCAAGAAGGTCGAGGTCGACCGGTCGCGCGACGCGCTGCTGACCGATTTCGGCAAGACCACGCTGGAAGACCGCTACCTGCTGGCCGGCGAGAGCTACCAGGACATGTTCGCCCGGGTCGCCACCGCCTATGCGGACGATGCCGACCATGCGCAACGGATTTACGACTACATCTCGCGGCTCTGGTTCATGCCCTCGACGCCGGTGCTGTCGAACGGCGGGGCCAACCGCGGCCTGCCGATCTCCTGCTTCCTGAACGCGGTGCCGGACAGCCTGGAAGGCATCCAGGGCGTCTGGAACGAGAACGTCCACCTGGCCTCCAACGGCGGTGGCATCGGCACCTACTGGGGCGGCGTCCGCTCGATCGGCGAGAAGGTGAAGGGCGCCGGCCAGACCAGCGGCATCATCCCCTTCATCCGGGTGATGGACAGCCTCACCCTGGCGATCAGCCAGGGCTCGCTGCGCCGCGGCTCGGCGGCGGTCTACCTCGACATCCACCATCCGGAGATCGAGGAGTTCCTGGAGATCCGCAAACCCTCCGGCGACTTCAACCGCAAGAGCCTGAACCTCCACCACGGCATCAACGTCACCGACGAGTTCATGGAAGCGGTGCGCGACGGCGCGATGTTCGGCCTGCGCTCGCCCAAGACCCGCGAGGTGATCCGCGAGGTCGACGCGCGCAGCCTGTGGCAGAAGATCCTCGAGATCCGCCTGCAGACCGGCGAGCCCTACCTGATCTTCTCCGACACCGTGAACCGCGCCATGCCGCAGCACCAGCGCGAGCTCGGCCTGTCGGTGCGCCAGTCGAACCTGTGCTCCGAGATCATGCTGCACACCGGCAAGGATCACCTGGGCAAGGAACGCACCGCCGTCTGCTGCCTGTCGTCGGTCAACGCCGAGACCTTCCTGGAATGGCGCGACCATCCGACCTTCATCGAGGATGTCATGCGCTTCCTCGACAATGTGCTGGAGGACTTCATCACCCGTGCGCCGCCGGAGATGGCCAACGCCGTCTACGCCGCCAAGCGCGAGCGCTCGGTGGGCCTGGGCCTGATGGGCTTCCACACCTTCCTGCAGCAGCAGAACGTGCCGTTCGAGAGCGCGCTGGCGAAGAGCTGGAACATGCGCCTGTTCAAGACGCTGCGTCGCCAATGCGACGCGGCCTCGCGCACGCTGGCCGCCGAGCGCGGCCCGTGCCCGGACGCCGAGGAGAAGGGCGTGATGGAGCGTTTCAGCCACAAGCTGGCGATCGCGCCGACCGCCTCGATCTCGATCATCTGCGGCGGCACCTCGGCCGGCATCGAGCCGATCCCGGCCAACATCTACAGCCACAAGACGCTTTCCGGCACCTTCGCGGTGAAGAGCCCCTACCTGGAGAAGCTGATCGCGGAGAAGGGCCAGGACACGCCGGAGACCTGGGACTCGATCCTCGCCAACGAGGGCTCGGTGCAGCACCTGGACTTCCTCAGCCAGGACGAGAAGGACGTCTACAAGACCGCCTTCGAGATCGACCAGCGCTGGGTGGTGGAACTGGCCGCCGACAGAACGCCGGACGTCTGCCAGTCGCAGTCGATCAACATCTTCCTGCCGGGCGACGTCGATAAGTGGGACCTGCACATGCTCCACTGGCAGGCCTGGGAGCGGGGCGTGAAGTCGCTCTACTACCTGCGGTCCAAGTCGGTGCAGCGGGCGGCGCATGCCGGCGGCGAGGCCCACGAAGTGGTCGACATGTCGGGCGCGGCCAAGACCGACTACGAGGAATGCCTCGCCTGCCAGTAGGCTGTCCGGCGGATTTCGGCACGCGAGTTGCAAGGCCAGAAACGACTCGCGAAAGCTTGGCCGTCCGCCTAGGCTTCCTCTCGGGGAACCGCAGGTCCGGTCGGGGCTTTCGCTAGGCAGGAATGGGCTTAGCGACAGGTCGCAGGCGGCAATACCTGCGGGCTGGGGAGAGAACCAAGATGCGGCCGATGGCTGTCTTGGCCACCGTCCTGGGCTGCGCGGCGGCGAGCGCCGCGAACGCGCAGGCGCTCAGTGCGACCACGCCCCCGCCGTCGGCCGGCGCCAGCCGGACGCTGGCCATCCTGAACAGCGCCGCCTTCGCGCCGAAAGGGCCGGCCGAGGCGGTCGATCCCACCAGCGCCCTCATCGACCACGAGCACGTCGATCCCGGCCAGGGCCTGGTGCGCTGGATGACCGGCGAGACCCAGATCTCCCAGCCGGGCGGCGGCGCGGTGGATTCGCTGCGGGTCAGCGTCGGCGGGGTGATCCGCACCCCGGGCGGCCTGATGCTCACGCCGGGCCGCGGCCAGTACGACTCCAAGGCCTATGAGGTGGCGCTGACGCGGGAGTGGCCGGCGGCGCTGGCCTACGACAACGAGACCATCGGCGTCGACGTGACGCCGCACGCGGGCCTGGGCATGACCAGCCTGGGCGGCTCGGCCGAAGCCGGCGCCACGGTGCGGCTGATGCAGAAGGACGCGGCGATCAAGGAGCGCCTCAACGCCATGGGCGTGAAGGACGGCGCGGCGTTCGGCGACAAGGGCCGCTGGTACCTGTTCGCCGCCGCCAGCGGCCGGGCGGTCGGCCTCAACATGCTGCACGGCGAAGGCGGCTGGGACCGGGCGGGCATGAGCACCGACCAGACCTCGACCCTGGTCGGCGACACCCAGGTCGGCGTCGGCTGGCGCAAGGGGCCGATGCAGACCTCGTTCGGCTACATCCACCGCGAGGTGAAGGGCCAGAACATGCTCTGGGGCGTCGATCCCGGCTCGGACAACATGGTGGCCTTCAGCTTCCAGATCCGGCCGCGGTTCTAGTCGTCCTCCCAGCCGTCGAAGAACGGGTAGCGCTCGTCCCAGAGGCGCGAAAGCCGCGGGTCGGCGTCGAGGCGGCGCACGGCCTCGCCCAGTCGCGGGGCCGCCGCATAGAAGCGCCGCCGGCGTGGGCGGAAGCGGCTGACCACGGCCACATAGGCGTCGAGCACGGTGGGGCCCTGGCCGAGGATCCACGGGCCGGCGGCGGCGAAGCCGGTGGTTTCGCGCTCCATGACCGCCCAGCAGTCGGTGATGCGCGCCTCGATCCGGCGGCTCACCTGGCTGTGCAGGCTGGCGTCGGGCACCAGGCGCGAGGGATCGTCCTTCAGCCAGAAGTGGGCGTAGACCTGGGTGGCCACGAAGCTCATCCAGCGCAGGAACTGGCCGCGCGCCGGATCGTCGATGGCGGGCGCCAGGCCGGCGTGCGGCAACAGCTCGGCCAGGCGGATCAGGATCGCCTCGCTCTCGGTCATCGCCTGACCATCGGGAAGGATCAGCCGCGGGACCTGGCGCATCTGCGGCAGCAGCCGCCCCAGCGTCTGGGCGTCGGGCACGTCGACCAGCTCATAGGCCTGGCCGGCCAGCACCAGCGCCGCCTCCACGGCCACCGCGCCGGTGCCCTGGCCGCCGTAGAGCACGAAGTTGCCGCTCATGCGTTGTCCCTGTCCTCGTCCCTGTCTGGCGCCCTTATCCCCAGGCGTATTCACAACATGTTGGGCGATCGCGCCCATTTGCCGCTAGATATTGTTAGGACCTCGGTTACCCTAATGGGCATCCGAACCGCAGCATCCTCGATTCCAGAGGCCACGTCCGTGTCCAGCATCGTCCGTTCCGACCTTCCCGGCCTGCTCACCCCTTCGGCGGCCTACAAGCCGTTCCGCTATCCCTGGGCCTACGACTTCTGGAAGCGCCAGCAGCAGGTCCACTGGATGCCGGAAGAGATCCCGCTGGGCGAGGACCTCAAGGACTGGGCGGTGAACCTCACCGACCGCGAGCGCAACCTGCTCACCCAGATCTTCCGCTTCTTCACCCAGTCCGACGTCGAGGTGAACGACAACTACATGGAACGCTACGGCCGCGTCTTCAAACCCACCGAGGTGAAGATGATGCTGGCCGCCTTCTCCAACATGGAGACCATCCACATCGCCGCCTACGCGCTCCTCCTGGAGACGATCGGCATGCCGGATTCGGAGTTCACGGCCTTCCTCGACTACCAGGCCATGCGCGACAAGCACGACTACATGCAGCAGTTCGGCGTCGGCTCGCACGCCGACATCGCCCGCACGCTGGCCATGTTCGGCGGCTTCACCGAGGGGCTGCAGCTGTTCGCCAGCTTCGCCATGCTGATGAACTTCCCGCGCCACAACAAGATGAAGGGCATGGGCCAGATCGTCAGCTGGAGCGTGCGCGACGAGAGCCTGCACTGCGAAGGCATCATCAAGCTGTTCCACGCCTTCAACGCCGAGACCAAGGCGGTGACGAAATCGGTGGCCGACGACATCGTCGACTGCTGCAAGACGGTGGTGGGCCTGGAGGACAAGTTCATCGACCTGGCCTTCGAGGCCGGCGAGGTGACCGGCATGACGCCGGACGACATCAAGGCCTACATCCGCTTCATCGCCGACTGGCGCCTGCGCCAGCTCAACCTGCCGCAGGTCTATGGGGTGAAGGAGAACCCGCTGCCCTGGCTGCAATCGATGCTCTCCGGGGTGGAGCACGCCAACTTCTTCGAGGCCCGGGCGACGGAGTACTCCAAGGCCGCCACCCGCGGCGACTGGCACGGGAGCGAGGGGGTCTGGGCGGCGTTCGAGCAGATGCAGGCCAAGCGGGAGGATGCGGGGAGCGGGGTGGCGGCGGAGTAGGGGTTTAGGGAGGGGGAATCCCGATAGATATTGGTCGGAGGGTCTCGAAGTAGCCGCAGACTGCGGTCTAGTGGACTTGACTATTCGCGCGGCCGAAGGTATCGCCAGAGGCGGCGTCTGCCGACGAGGGTGAGGCAGAGCCCGCACGCCTCTGGCGATACCTTCGGCCAGCACCTTTCAGAATTCACCTCAAAATTCAAAGAAATCGCCACGACGATTGTTGTGGGCATACTCACTTGCGGCATCTACGATCTCCTGAAGGAGTTTTCTGTCCTTGTCGGACACAAAATACCATAGCACATCCATTCAAATAGTTCGATGAATACGCAAGAGAATTTGCGCATTCCTGCCCTTAATCTCACGGTTGATGCGAGCCTGCCGGCCTCGGCAAGTCCGCCGACACGCGCGCACGCCCTCTCCACCGCTTCGCGGTCCCCCTCCGCCCGCCTTCCCCGCGAAAGCGGGGACCCAGGCTTTTTTCCGTTTGGGGCCTCTCCCGCGATCACGGGGCCTGGGTTGATTTCCTGAACCAAAAAACCTGGGTCCCCGCTTTCGCGGGGAAGACGGAATAGGGTGAGGCTTGGATAGGACTTAGGGCTTCACCTGATTTCGTGTTCCAGGGTGTCATAGAGATCCTTCCAGCCAGGGTTCGTGCGCTCGATCAGTTCCAGCTTCCAGAGCCGGTTCCATTTCTTCATGGCGCGCTCGCGGGCCTTGGCGGCGTCGCGGGTTTCGAAGGTCTCGACGTGGACGAGGCGGGTGACGCCATAGCGCTCGGTGAAGGCGCCGGGGCGGATGTGGTCGCGGTGTTCCCAGAGGCGACGGGTCAGGGTGTCGGTCTGGCCGATGTAGAGGGTCCCGTTCCGCCGGCTGGCGAGGATGTAGACATAGAAGGACACTCTTGCCTCCCGGACAAAAACGCCTGAGTCCCCGCTTTCGCGGGGAAAGCAGGTCTATATGTTCACTTTATGTTTCCAGCCGCAAGGAGCCGGAGGGCCTGGCGCCTGGGCTGAGGCGACTGGCCGCGCAGGCGGTTGGCGACAGGGGGCGACAGGGGGCCCGGGTGGCGTGCTAGCTTTCGGCGACGTCGTCGAAGAGAGGGCCCCATGCGCCGCAACCTGTTTCTGGCCGCCTGCATCGTGGCGGCGGGGGTCGCCGCGGGCGGCGTGGTGGGGGTCGGGCGGCCGCGGGCGCAGCCGGCGCCGCTGGACCCGACGCGCCGCGCCCTGCCGGTGGAGGGCGTCATCACCAACCCGGACTGGGCGCGCAAGCCCACCGGGAACGACATCGCCAACTACTATCCGCACCTGGCCACGGTGATCGGCATCGAGGGGCAGGCGATCATCCGTTGCTCGGTCACCGCCGAGGGCGGCCTGGCGGGCTGCACGGTGACCGCCGAGTCGCCCAAGGGGATGCGGTTCGGCGAGGCGACCCTGCGGCTCGCCAACCTGTTCCGGATGAAGCCGATGACCGTGGACGGCAACCCGGTGAGCGGCGGGATGATCAACATCCCGGTGCGCTTCGCCCTGCCGCACGCCACGCCGCCGCAGCCCGAGGTCACGCTCGACGCCGTTACGCCGTCGCCCAAGGCGATGGCGCTGGCCCGCCGCGTGGCCACGGTCACGGCCCGCAACTACGTGACCGGCTGGAAGGCCAACATGGACCAGCTGCGCACCTCCGAGGCGCCGTTGACGCCCGAGGAGACCGCGGCGCTGGACGGTTTCGACCAGTCCCTGGCCAACCAGGCCCCGCAGATCGTCGACCAGTACGCCGCGATCTATGGACGGATCTACAGCGAGGCGGAGCTGGCGGGCATCGCGGGTTTCCTGGAAAGCCCGGCGGGACTGGCCTGGATCAGCCGCGGGAAGAGCCTGACGCCGGCCTATCAGGCGGTGGCCTTCAAGGTCCAGCAGACCGCTTCGGCCGATGCGCGGACGCTGCTGTGCCAGCAGACCACCTGCCCCGCGCCGCGAACGGTGGTGCGGCCGGCCGAAACCGCAGCCAGGCCGCAGCTACCGGTGGCCAAGTAGCGGCTCAGAGCCCGGGCGGCGGCTTCAGGCCGAAGCGCGCGAAGCGGGCCTCGAGCGCCGGGTCGAGGGCGCGGGCGGCGGCGAGGTCGGCCTTGAGCTCGGCGGACGGCGCGCCCTTGGCCGCCCTGGCCAGGGCGCGGCCGTAGATCGAGGCCGCCTGCCTGGGGGCCTGGGCCAGGGCCGCGGCATAGTCGGCGATCGCCTTGTCGTACTGCTTCATCCGCAGCTCCACGAACCCGCGGCTGTCGAGGGTGTGGGCGGCCGTCGGGACCAGCAGCAGGGACGCGTCGCAGTCGGCGAGCGCCAGGGGCAGGTTCTGGCCGAGCTCGCCGCGCACCCAGCACCGTTCGTTGAGCAGGCTGGCGCGGCGGGTGGCGGCCGCGGCGGTGGCCGGGGTGGCGGCCAGCAGGATGTCGAGGTCCTTCAGCGCGTCGGCGTAACGGTCGGCCTTGTCGTTCACCTGGAAGCGCCGGGTCACCAGGGCCCTGTTGCCGGGCGCGAGGCCGATCGCCTGGTCGAGGTCGGCCACCGCGCGGCGGCTGTCGCCCTTCTGGATCATCAGCTCGGCGCGCGCGGCGTAGGCCAGGCCGTCCTTGGGATTGAGGCGGATGGCCTCGTCGAAGTCGGCCAGGGCGCCGGCGTCGTCGCGCTTGGAATAGCGGGCGACACCGCGATTGTAGATGTGCTTGCCATCGGTGGGGGCCAGGCGCGCGGCGGCGGTGAAGTCCTCGATGGCATGGTCGTAGTCGCGGCGCGCCAGGTAGGACATGCCGCGGCTCGAGAAACCGGCCGCGTCGGTGGGCTTGACGGCGAGCGCCCCGTCGTCGGCCGGCAGGGGCTCGGTGGAAGGCCCGCCCAGGCCGCGCACGAAGACGTCGCGCGAGGCCAGCTCGCGCAGCCTGGCGCTGGCGGCGTCGGCCTCGGCGAAGGGGAATTCCGGGGCCATGGTCTTCATCTCGGCGGTCATGGTCACCACGCCGCCCTCCAGCTTGGAGGCCCGCTGGTAGTGGCGGCCGGCGACGGTCTCGTCCACGTCGCCCGGGCCCATCAGCCGGAAGCCCGCGCCCTTGGAGGGCAGGACGATGGTCACCGTCCAGCGGTTGAACTCCGGATAGGGCACGCGGATGGGGGCGTCGGCGTTCGGCCCGGGTTCGCGCTTGAAGGACTGGTTGAAGCCCAGGCTGCTGTCGCCGATGTCGTAGTCGCGGACGTCCTGGTTGTGGTCCCAGTCGAGCTTGCCCTCGCCGTCGGCGGCGAGCCGCATCACACCCTTGGCGTCGTCGTAGGCGAAGCTGACGGTGCGCGGCTCCATCCAGGGCCTCTGGCCGCGCCAGAACTCCTTCAGGCGGCGCTGGGCGTCGGCCTCGCCCAGGGCGTTGAGGGCCAGCCGCCAGGTGGTCGCCGCGTCGCCCCGGTAGGTCTCCTCCAGGTGCGCCTTGGCCGGCGCGTCATAGCCGGCGGTGGCGTCGATCCGCTCGACGCTCTCGTACAGCGGCGTGGACAGCGGCTTGGGCTCGACCTTCTCGAGCTTCGCGCCGGCGGCCTGCACCGGCAGGACCCAGTGGAAGGTCGGGACCGCGATGTCGTCCAGGTCGCGGTCGTCGAGGCGGGTGCCGTCCAGCCAGTAGACCTTGCCCGCGATGGTGGCGCGGACGAACACATGGTCGAAGGTCAGCATCGGCAGCCGTAGCGGCA
>NZ_DASYAF010000109.1:0-17248 GCF_036501465.1 Phenylobacterium sp. | reverse complement strand
CGCCGGCCGCGAAACCCCTCATCCGTCAGCCTCCGGCCGACACCTTCTCCCACAAGGGGAGAAGGGACCTGATTACCGGCAGACCTCCACGACGCGCGGCACATAGCGGCCGTTCCAGCCGTAGTAGCCGCCGCGGGTTTCGGTGAAGCAGCGACGGTAGTCGCGATAGTCGCCGCGGTGGTCGATGCGCTCATAGGCGCGCACCTCGTTGCGCCGCCAGGCGTCGCGGTCGTAGCCGCCGCGGTGGTCGTAGGGCTGCGCCATCACGGTCGCGGGGGCGGCGAGCGAAACCAGGGTCGCGCCCGCCAGGGCCAGGGTCTTCAAGGTCATCGCCAGCTCCTTTGCCGGAGTGGGCCGGGGGATCCGGCCCGATGACACGCAGGATGCGCCGGGCCGTCTGAACGGCCTCGGAGCCCGACCTTTAGCTGCGGTTCACGGGTCTTTAGCCGCCGTTCAGCTTTCCCCGGTTCCGCTCGTCCCGGCGAAAGCCGGGATCCATGGGGCGTCGGCAATTGGCCCTCGACCGCGCAACACCGGCAAGGCAGCTTGGGTCCCGGCTTTCGCCGGGATGAGCGGGTGAAATGGATCGGGGTCCAGAACTGGAGTCGGGCAAGGCCTACGAGGGCCTGGACCTGTCGGCCCATGACTTCGACGACCGCGACCTGTCGGATATCAAGCTCACCGCCTGCGTCTTCACCGACGCCCGGCTCTCCGCCGTCCTCATGCCCGGCGCGCGGTTCACGGAATGCCGGTTCGTGCGCTGCCGCTTCGCCCATGCCGACCTGCGCGAGGCCGCCTTCATCCGCTGCGGATTCGCCGATCCGGACAGCCACGCCGGCGTCGAGATCGCCTTCTCCCAGTTCGACCAGGCGCGGTTCGAGGCATGCGACCTCTCCTTCGCCGACATCGACCGGACCAGCCTGTGGTCGGTGGAATTCCGTGACACCAACCTGCGCGGCGCCCGCTTCCACCGCGCCGATTTCTCCCGCGCGCTCAGCCCCAGGACGATCCACACGGCCGCCACCTTCGCCCGCTGCAACCTGGAGCTGGCCGACCTCAGCGACGCCGGCCTGAAGACCTGCGACCTGTCCGGCTCGTCGCTGCGCGAGGCGGACCTGACCGGCGCCGACCTCACCGCCGCCGACCTCACCGACTGCGACCTCTTTCAGGCGCTGACCTCGGGCGCGCGGCTGGGCGGGGCCGACCCGCGGCGCGCGGAGGTTTCCGGCCTCGACCTCTCGGGGCTCGCCGACTATGCGGGGATGAAGATCACGCCCGCCCAGCAGACCGTGCTGCTGGCGGCGATGGGGCTGGATGTGCGCCCGGAATAGGCGCGGAACGTCAGTCCTTGAAACGGCTGTCGCGGGCCTTGGCCTTCGCCGGCCAGGTGCGGCAGGCCACCGCCAGCGTCACCGAGCCCAGCACCGCGGTCAGCGCGCCGGCCCATTGGACGGCGTTCATGCCCTCGTAGGCGTAGTGGCCGGCGAGCGCGCCCGAGATCACCACGGCGAAGGCCGACAGCCATTCGAGGATTTCCTGGGTGTTGATCATGGCGGGCCCCAATTTGCGGACGAGACGGGTCTCTTGGCGGGATTCGAAAAACGACGCGCGCACTCAAGCCGGGGCTGGTTAGCGAAAGGTGGAGATTGGCGCGATGTGGCATTGGGGCGCATCGGCCGGGCGGCTATAGCAAGGGCCTTGGCGACGGAGGTTTTCGATGGATGACGTGGCGTTGAACCGGTTCGTGGACCAGGTCTGGGAGGGCGAGATCACGCCCGCGCTGGTCGACTACATCCGCATCCCCGCCAAGTCGCCGGCCTTCGATCCGGAGTGGGAGAAAAGCGGCTTCATCGACCAGGCCGTCGAGCACATGGCCGGCTGGGCGCGCGGCAAGATCGAGGCCCTGCCGGGCGCGACCCTGGAGGTGGTGCGCCTGCCCGGCCGCACCCCGGTGATCCTGATCGAGAGCCCTGGCGACCTTGAAGGCGGCGACCTCGACGACACGGTCCTGCTCTACGGCCACCTGGACAAGCAGCCGGAGATGGTCGGCTGGTCCGAAGGCCTGGGCCCCTGGGAGCCGGTGATCAAGGACGACAGGCTCTATGGCCGCGGCGGCGCTGACGACGGCTACGCCATCTACGCCTCGGTCACCGCCCTGCTCGCGCTGCGGGACCAGGGCGTGAAGTGCGCCCGCTGCGTGGTGCTGATCGAGGCCTGCGAGGAGAGCGGCTCCTACGACCTGCCGTTCTACGTCGACCATCTGAAGGACCGCATCGGCGCGCCCTCGCTGGTGATCTGCCTGGATAGCGGATGCGGGAACTACGACCAGCTCTGGCTCACCACCTCGCTGCGCGGCCTGGCCGGCGGCCTGCTCACCGTCGAGGTGCTGAGCGAGGGCGTCCACTCCGGCGACGCCTCCGGCCTGGTCCCCGACAGCTTCCGCCTGGCCCGCCAGGTGCTGTCGCGCTTCGAGGACGAAAAGACCGGCGCGATCGGCCCCAAGCCGTTCAACGTCGAGATCCCCGCCGAGCGCCAGGCCCAGGCCAAGGTCGCCGCCCAGGCCCTGGGCGAATCCATATGGCGCCGGTTCCCCTTCGCCGGGACCACCGCGCCGCCGAGCCGCGACCTGGCCGAGCTGATCCTCAACCGCACCTGGCGCCCGGCCCTGACGGTGATCGGGGCGGCGGGCCTGCCGGCTCCGGCCAACGCCGGCAATGTCCTGCGGCCCGCCACCGCCCTGGCGCTTTCCGTGCGCCTGCCGCCCACCGCCGATCCGGACGCCTGCATCAAGGCGCTCGCCGACACGCTGACCGCCGAGCCGCCGCAGGGCGCCGTCGTGAAATTCGAGGGCAAGCAGGCGAGCCCCGGCTGGAACGCCCCGCCGCTGCAGCCCTGGCTGGAGGCCGCAGTCCAGCGCGCCAGCCATGCGACCTTCGGGCGCGAGGCGGCGATGATGGGCGAGGGCGGCACCATCCCGTTCATCGGCATGCTGGGCGAGAAATTCCCCGACGCCCAGTTCCTGATCACCGGCGTGCTGGGCCCGGCCTCCAACGCCCACGGCCCCAACGAATTCATCCACCTGCCGACCGGCCGCAAGGTCACCGCCGCCGCCGCCCTGATCCTCGCCGCCCATGCCCAGCGGCCGCGCTGACCGCGCTCTTCCCCTGCGAAGCGGGGGAGGTGGCGGCGCAGCCGACGGAGGGGGCGCTCCGCCGCACTTGCGCCGGCGCAGTTCCGCCCCACTTCCAGCCTGACCATTCGGGGGAACCTCATGC
Organism: Phenylobacterium sp.; assembly: GCF_036501465.1. Taxonomy (GTDB): domain Bacteria; phylum Pseudomonadota; class Alphaproteobacteria; order Caulobacterales; family Caulobacteraceae; genus Phenylobacterium. Next base: position 13,973 of record NZ_DASYAF010000109.1, on the reverse strand, counting down.
GCGCGATCGTCGAGCTGTGGCTGAGCCAGCTCTACAAACTCACGGTCCTGTGGCCCGCCTGGCTGCTGACGCCGCAGGGCCGGCGCGCGGTCTTCAAGCCCCGGACGATCTGGCGGATCGCGCTGGCCTTGGTCTTCGTCGGCGCCTTGGCCGCCATGCTGCAGGCGGCGGCCATGCCGCCGGACTTCGCGCTGATCGGCGCCGGCGACGTCATGGCCTATGTGGACGTCGCGGTGATCGCCGGGGTCGCTGGCGCGTCGGCGGTGGTGAAGGCGCTGATCGCCTGGTCGCGCCGGCGAGGCCGCGGGCCGGTCCAGGTCGCGGCCCGGCGCGAACGCCGGACCGCGATGCGCCGCCGCGGGCCACGGCGGTCGCGACCGCCCGCCAACGACGACGGCTTCCCAGGCGGACGCTGGACCGTCGCCGCCTGAGCCCTTTGATCCAGCCTGGGCGACGCCCGGCCGGCTCTACGCGATGACGCTAAGCTGCGTCCCGAGGGCGTCGCATGATGCAAATGGACTAGATCGCGGCCCCAGGCGGCGCCAGATTGCCGCACCCCCCAAGTCCAGTGTGTAGGGCCGCGCCATGATCTCCAGATACGCCGTCGTCGCCTTCCTGATCGCGCCCCTGGTCGCCGCGCCGGCCCTGGCCTCGGCCCAGCCGTCAAGCGCGCCCGCGGGCGATGCGACCACCCGGCCGCCGCGCAACGCCCAGGGGACCGGCGTCGTCACCGCCGTCGATCCGGCCGGCGGCACGGTGACGCTCAAGCACGACCCGATCCCGGCGCTGGGCTGGCCGTCGATGACCATGGACTTCAAGGCCGCGCCGGCCCTGATCGCCAAGCTGAAGGTCGGCGAAAAGATCGCCTTCGACGTCAACGAAGGCCACATCGTCCCGGAGATCACCGCGGCGCGAAAGCGCTAGGCCGGCGCCTAGGACTTTAGTCCTACGACTTTGGTCCAATTTACCTGCCGCCCGTGAAGGCTCACCTTCGCCATGGCTTCGGCTTCGGCCTGAAGGTTCGAGTTCCTCGTCTCTCCCCACCGGGCGAGGGCGGGTGGGAAGCGTTCGCCAGGTTTTTGGACTGGACCCGCGCGGGCGCTTCCCGCCCCAACCTCGTCTGGAACCTTCAGCGCATGAGAAAGGGCCGCGTCGGCGAGACGCGGCCCTTTCAATTTCCCCAACGGTGAGGATCAGGCCGTCGGCGGGGTCGCCGGCGTGGTGTCCGACGGCGGGGCCGCGGTCGGCGCGTTGGCGCTCGGCGGGATCGCGGTCTGCGGCGCGCCCTGGGTGGTCGGCGGGCTCACCGCCGAAGGGGCCGGGGGCGCGACCGGGGTCACCGCCTGCGGGGCCGGGGCCGGCGTGGTCTTCGGCAGGTTCAGCACCAGGGGCGCCGGGCCGGGGTTCGCCGCTTGCGGCGTCGGCGACGGCGCGGGCGCCGTGGTGCTCACGTCGGCCGTGGCGTCGGACGCGCTGGGGCTGGCGCTACGGCTGTGGGTCACCGCACGGCTGTGGGTGACCGTCCGCCTGCCGTCGGCCGTGGTGGTGGTCCGGGTGGTGTTGGTCACCGTCCTGGCGGCGGCGGGCGGGGTCGCCTGCGCGAGTTGGCTGGGCGCCGCCGGGGTCGCGGCCGGCGGGGTCGCGGTGGTGTCGGCGGGCGGCGTCGGGGCCGTCTCGGCCGCGCCGTTCGGGCCGCCGGGCGTCAGCTCGGCCATGCTCTGGTCGTGCGGGCGGGTGGCGTACCAGCCGGCCGCGGCGATGGCGCCCAGCACCACGATGCCGGCGGCGATCGCGATCGGGGCGGTGGAGTTCTTCATGCCCGCGCTGCGGCCGCGGGCGGTCGGGGTGCGGGTCCGGGTCTTGCCGCGTTCCCAGGCCGGGACGCCGGCGAACGGCGTTTCGGACTGCGATTCCGGAGCGGCGTTGAAATCCATGGTCATAAGTAGTCCCTCCAGAGGGTGGGGATTGTCGGAGGCTGAGAACGACCGCCCCCGGGGCCGGTTCCGCTTCCGGAAATCTCCAGCCTGGCCATTGGTCATTTTCCGGCGGGCGCCGCCACCGTCTCGCGGAGTCCAGATTCTTTGAATGAATACAGATGATTATCAAAATCCGGATGGCGGCGGAATCAGCCCCTATCCGGCCGTTCGCAGCCTGCGCCCGGCGCCAAATGACCTTATTTCCGACCTTGTCGCGGCCGAGCTTTGTCAGGAAGTCCTTGACAGTCGAAACCGTCAGGATATACCTGACAGTCAGGTCAACCCTGACGAGGATGCGATGCCCAAAGCCGAACCCAGGAAACCCGCCCGGACGGCCGCGGAAGCCAAGGCCCGCCGCAAGCTGGAGCGCTTCACCGGCCACAAGCTGCCCAAGGCCCTGCACTGCTCCTTCTGCGGCAAGTCACAGGTCGAGGTGGAGAAGCTGATCGCCGGGCCCACGGTGTTCATCTGCAACGAATGCGTCGCCATGTGCGACGAGATCGTGGCCGGCCGCCCGGTCCCGGACAACGGCTACACCAAGCCCCTGGAGCGCTCCACCGACCAGCTCCTCACCCTCATGGGTTCGGTGAACTACGCCGCCGACGCCGGCCGCGATTTCCTGCAGCAGATCGTCGACACCCTGCGCGGCCGCGAGGTGAGCTGGGCCGATATCGGCCAGGCGCTCGGCGTCTCCCGCCAATCGGCCTGGGAGCGGTTCTCGTAGTTATCCGACGTCATGGCCGGGCTTGTCCCGGCCACCCATACGCACCGGTGCTTCAAGCCGAAGCGCGGCCTTGATGCGGCGACCTCTTCCGCGGGCGACAGGGTCCATGGGCGGCCGGGACAAGCCCGGCCATGCCGTACGAGGATCGAGCCCTCAAACCCACGATCTCCTCGCCTCGGATGCGCGTTTCCGGAAAGGTCTGATTAATCATTTGTGTCCCGGGCGCCGCGTTCGCCGCGCGGCGAGCCGATGCGGCGCTTTGCGCCCCCGCAAGAACTTGACCCCGTCGTCGGCGCGCTCCCAAGCTGGCGGCGTCGTCGGAGGTGGGGATGCCGCTCAAGGCCAGGCTGCAGCGCGAATGGCGCTTCCTGCGCGGCCTCAACCGGACGCTGAAGCGTGTCAAATCGATCGCCGCCGACAGCAGCAATCTGATCTGCGACGACCTGCAGGCGGCGGTGGACGAATTCCGCGACCGCACCGCCATGACCTTCGAGGGCCGCACGGTCAGCTACGCCGAGCTGGACGCCATCGCCAACCGCTTCGCCCACTGGGGCAAGGGCCAGAACCTGCGCCGCGGCCAGACCGTGGCGCTCTTCATGCCCAACCGGCTGGAGTATTTCGCCGTCTGGTACGGCCTGTCGAAGATCGGCGTGGTCACCGCGCTGATCAACAACCAGCTCTCGGGCCTGGCCCTGGCGCACTGCCTGAACATCTCCGGCGCGGCCTGCCTGATCGTCGACGCCGAGACCTGCGCGGTGTTCGAGGCGGCCAAGGGCCTGCTCGACCGGCCGCTCACCCAGTGGGTGCTGGGCCCCGCGCACGGCGAACAGCGTGACCTCGTCCAGGCGCTGAAGAGCTGCTCGAGCCTGCCGCCGGACCGGATCGTCCGCGAGGACGTCCGCGCCCACGACACGGCCCTGCTGATCTTCACCTCCGGCACCACCGGCCTGCCGAAGGCCGCGCGCATCACCCACGTGCGCGCCCAGCTCTACATGCGCGGCTTCGCCGGCGCGACGGGGGCCAAGCCGGCCGACCGCATCTATATCGCCCTGCCGCTCTACCACGCGACCGGCGGGCTCTGCGCGCTCGGCGCGGCGCTGCTGAACGGCGGCTCGGTGTTCCTGCGGCGTCGGTTCTCGGCGACCCATTTCTGGGCCGAGGCGGCGGCCGAGGGCTGCACCATGTTCGTCTATATCGGCGAGCTCTGCCGCTACCTGGTGAACCAGCCGCCGGGCGAGGACGACACGCGCCACAAGATCCGGCTGGCCTTCGGCAACGGCCTGCGCCCTGACATCTGGCCGGTGATGAAGAGCCGTTTCCACATCGCCGAGATCCTGGAGTTCTACGGGGCGACCGAGGGCAACGTCTCGATGTTCAACTTCGACGGCCGCGAGGGCGCCATCGGCCGCGCGCCCAAGTGGCTGCGCAAGCGCTTCAACGTGCGCCTGATCCAGTTCGACGTGGAGGCCGGTGAGCCGATCCGCGGGGTGGGCGGCCTGGCCATCGAATGCGGCCCCGGCCAGGTCGGCGAATGCATCGGCCACATCGCCGGCGACGCGCGCAGCGAATACGCGGGCTATATCGACAAGGCGGCGTCGGAGAAGAAGGTGCTGCACGACGTCTTCGAGAAAGGCGACCGCTGGTTCGCCACCGGCGACCTGATGAAGACCGACGCCGACGGCTACTTCTATTTCGTCGACCGCATCGGCGACACCTTCCGCTGGAAGGGCGAGAACGTCTCCACCAACGAGGTGGCCGAGCGCCTGCTGGGCTGCCCGGGCGTGAAGGAAGCCAATGTCTACGGGGTGACGGTGGAGGGCCACGAGGGCCGCGCCGGCATGGCCGCGCTGGTCGTCGGCCCGGACTTCGACATCAAGGCGTTCGGCGACATGGCCGGGCGCGACCTGCCGTCCTACGCCCAGCCGCTGTTCGTCCGCGTCCTGCCGGCATTGGACACCACCGGCACCTTCAAGACCCGCAAGCTCGACCTGATCGCCGACGGCTACGACCCCGCCAAGATCAAGGGCCCGCTGTTCTTCAAGGACGCCAAGCGCGGCTATGTGAAGATCACCAAGTCGGTTTTCGAGCGGATCGGGGCCGGAGCGGTGAAGGTCTGAATGCGCGCCGCTGGCGGGCTCCTGGCGCTTCTCGGGGCGATAGGCGGCCTGGCCGGCGCGACGCCCGCCCTGGCGCAGGGCGCCGACGCCAAGCCGCCCACGATCGAGGATCGGCTCTCGGCCTATTTCAACGCACCCAACACGCCGGAGACCTACCGCGCCCTGACCGGTCAGGGCGATCCGCACATCGCGTCCGCGAGCCCCACGACCTGGTCCTTCGTCGCCCGGGACAACCTGGACGCGCCCCTGCTGCAACGGCTGTTGCCCGCCGGCGGGTCCGACTATTTCGTCGATCTGGGCGACTGCCGGGTGGACTACGCGCTGGAGACCTTGAAGGCGCGGATCGCCACCCTGGGCGAGGACCACCCGTATGTCCGGCGCTGGATCGAGGTCCAGCGGGCGGTGTTCCAGGCCTGCGGGGCGAGGCGTGAGCGGGCGTCGCCCGCTGTCACGGCGCTGCCGCCGCCGCTGGCCATCACCGATTCCAGCCTCGCCAGGCTGCAGGCCGACGACCGCGCCTACCAGGCCGCCGCGCTCAGCTTCTATCGCGGCGACCGGGCGGGGGCGCTGGCCGCGTTCCAGCGGATCGCCGGCGGCTCGTCGCCCCATCGGCTGATCGCCCGCTACATGGTGGCCGCCATCCACGCCGGTTCGGGTCCCGACCGCTACGGTCAGTCCGAGCCCATGGTTCCGCCCGCCCAGTCGATCGCCGAGCTGCAGGCCATGCTGGCCGATCCGGCGCTGAAGCCGATCCATCCGATGGTGCAGACCCTGTTGGGCTGGGTGGGCGCCACGGTCGCCGACGCCGTGACCCGCAAGGCCCAGGTCGCGGCCACCCTGGCGGCGCTGGAAGCGCCCGCCGGCCAACTGGCTGACGATCCGCAGGCGCGCCGCCGCTACGCGCTTGCGCGCGACGACATCGACCACCTCCACAGCTTCGGGTCGGATCGGGACCCGGCCTGGTGGCTGGGCGCCGGGCCGCCGGAGGATTTCACCGCCAGCCGCGCGATGATGGAGCAGGCGCGCACCGATCCGCTGGCCGCCTGGGTGCTCGTCCCGCGGCCCTACGACCAGGACCGCCCCTGGGCGCCGTTTTCCGAGGGCGGCGCCGCCGGCTGGTGGCCGCTCGAGACCTATATCCAGAAGGCCGCGGCCGCGGGCGGTCCGGCGGCGGTCGCCTGGCTGCATCTGCGGCGCGCCTTCGACCGCGAGTACGACGCGAAGCTGTGGGACACGGTGCAGGCCGAAGAGACCGCCGCAGCCGCAGGCGAGGAGCCGGCGATCGCCGCGCTCGCCTTCGACTTCTACCATCAGGTGCGGCTGGCGCTCGGCGGCTGGCGCACGCCCCGCGCCCAACCCGACGCCAGGTTCCAGGCGGCGCTGGCGGCCATGACCGCCTTCCCGTTCAAGGGCGGCGCGCCCTATCGCGCGGCGCGCCACGACGGGCTGCAGTTCCTGATGACCGCCGGGCGGCTGGCGGACGCGCGGGCCTGGCGCGACGCGCTCTATCCCACCGACCAGACGTCGTGGACCCTTCCGCCGGATGACGCGACCCTGCTGCAGATCCTGGCGGAGGACCAGGCGCACTTCGCGCTCGCCCTGGCCTCGCCGAGCGACCTGTCGCTGCAGAACAACCTGTCGATCGCCACCCTCGACCGACTTTCGGCCGATCCCGCCGTCCCGCGGACGCTGCGCGCCCGCTTCGCGCGCGTCGCCTGGAGCCGGACCTACGCCCTGGGCCGGACCGTGGACGCGGCGCTGGATCGCCGGATGCGGGAGCTGAACCCGGGGCTGGTGGCGAACTGGAGTTCAAGGCCCGGGCGGCCGGTGCGCCCGGACGACCGCCGCGTCCTGCTCGACGTCCTGCGCTCGCCAGGGCTCAATATCCTCATCGTCGACAACGATCGCGACACCGAGCCCACCGGCGCGGACGACCAGAACCCCGGCCTCACCCGGATCGACCTCTACAACCACGACGACGACAACTGGTGGTGCGCCTGGAAGACCGGCCACAACGCGCGTGCGCTGCAACAGGACCTGAAGTCGGTGTTCTTCGGGTGGGAGAGCCTGTCGCTGGCCGACGGCTCGCAGGCCTATGACCTGCACGACGGGCTGCGGCCCGCGCTCGCCGCCAGCTTCGCCTTCCGCAGCCAGGACCCGGCCGAACAGCTCGCCCTGACCGCCATACCCTGCGCCCCGAAGCTGCTCAGCGAACGGACCCTCGACTGGGTCCGCCACACCGCTTTCTTCCGCAGCCGCGACGGCCAGGCCGAAGCCCTGGCGCTGGCGGTGAAGACCACGCACTACGGCTGCTATTCGGACGGGCCGCACGGCGCCTATTCGAAGGCGGCCTGGACCGAGCTGCACACCCGCTTCCCCGATACCGACTGGGCCCGGCGCACCCGCTACTGGTTCGATTGCCCCTTGGGCGGCAAGGACTGCCCCGCCGTCTCCGACCCTTAGGGCCGGCATCCAATCCGGCGCTCAACGGCGACTAGTCAGGCAGAGGCCGCGCCCGCGCGCCCGATATTCAAGGGGACCCATGGTGTTCAAGCTCTTCCTCGGCCTCGCGGCGACTCTCGCCGTTTCGACCGCCGCCGTCGCCCAGCCTGCTTCCGACCCCAACCGCCTGTTCGCCGACTCCAGGCTGGTGGTCCGCGACCGGTTCTCCGACGAGATCGTCGGCAAGGGGCCGGACCTGGTGCTGATCCCGGGCCTGGCGTCCTCGCGCGCCACCTGGAAGGCGACGGCCGAGCGGCTCAAGGGCCACTACCGCCTGCACCTGATCCAGATCGCGGGCTTCGCCGGCGAGCCGGCGCGGGGCAACGCCGCCGGCGAGGTCCTGGTCCCCACCGCCGAGGCCATCGACGCCTATCTGGTGCAGCAGAAGCTGACGCCGGCGACCATCGTTGGCCATTCGCTCGGCGGCACCACCACGCTCTACATCTCCGAGCAGCATCCCGAGCACGTCAGGAAGGCGATGATGGTCGACAGCCTGCCCTGGCTGGCGGCCCTGATGGCGCCGCCCGGCACGACGCGCGCCCAGATCGAGGCCCAGATGGGCAGGATGCGCGACATGATGAACGCCCAGGCCGGCAAGCCGATGACCGCCGACCAGCTGGAGCCGCAGATGGCGCAGATGTCCAAGGCCAAGGACACCCGCCACAGGGTCGCCGAATGGGGCGTGGCCAGCGACCGCACGGTGGTGGCGCGCGCCATGTACGAGGACACGATGCTCGATCTCGGCCCGGGCCTGGCGACGCTGAAGACCCCGATGGTCCTGCTCTATCCCGACTATGTGCCGCTGGGCATGCCGGCGGCGGCGGCCAAGAGCCGCTACGAGGCCGCCTATGCGCCGGCCAGGACGGTGAGCGTACGGATGGTGACCGATTCCGCGCACTTCATCATGCTCGACAACCCCGCGGCCTTCGACGCCGAGCTCGACGCTTTCCTGGCCAAGAAATAGCGGTCTAGGGTGCGGCTCGAGTCCGTCACCGGGGGTGAGCCGCATGCGTCCTGTTTTCCGATCGATCCTTCTGGCCGGCGCGGCAGCGCTGATCGCCTCCTCCGCCAGTGCTGCCGGGAAGCTCGATGTGGTTCGGGCCAAGGCCCAGATCGACGCGGGCCTCGCCAAGGACTACGGCCACCTCGACGCCCTCTACCGCGACATCCACCAGCATCCGGAGCTGGCGTTCCAGGAAAACGAGACCGCCGCCAAGCTCGCCAAGGAGATGCGCGCCCTTGGCTTCGAGGTCACCGAGCATGTCGGCAAGACCGGCATCGTGGCGATCTACCGGAACGGCCCCGGCCCGACGGTGATGGTGCGCACCGAGCTCGATGCGCTCCCCATGGAGGAGAAGACCGGCCTGCCCTACGCCAGCCACGCCACCCAGATGTGGAACGGCAAGCCCTCGCCGGTGGCGCACAGCTGCGGCCACGACATCCACATGGCCGCCTGGGTCGGCGCGGCCCAGCAGCTGGTGGCCATGAAATCCCAGTGGCACGGCACGCTGATGTTCATCGGCCAGCCGGCGGAGGAGGCGATCGGCGGGGCCAAGGCGATGATCGCCGACGGCCTGTTCACCCGCTTCCCCAAGCCCGACCTGGGCTTCGCCCAGCACGTGACCCCGGCGCCGGCCGGCCTCGTCTCCTATCGGGCCGGCGTCAACACCTCCAACGCCGACGGCTTCGAGATCACCTTCTACGGCAAGGGCGCCCACGGCTCGCGCCCGCAGCTTTCCATCGACCCGGTGATGGAGGCCGCCCGCTTCACCGTCGACGTGCAGAGCGTGATCAGCCGCGAGAAGGACCCCGCCGCCTTCGGGGTGGCCGGCGTGGGCGCGATCCAGGCCGGCAGCGCCGGCAACATCATCCCCGACCAGGCGATCGTGCGCGGCACCATCCGCAGCTACGACACCGAGGTGCGCAGGAAGCTGAAGGACGGCGTGGCCCGCACCGCCCGCGCCGCGGCGGCGATGGAGGGCGCGCCGGAGCCCAAGGTGGACTTCGACCAGGGCGCCGACGCCGTCGTCAACGATGCGGCGATCACCGCGCGCACCGCCCCGGTGTTCAAGGCGGCGTTCGGGGCCAGGGCGGTCGAGGCGCCGGCCCCCGGCTCGGCCAGCGAGGACTATTCGGCCTATGTCATCGCCGGCGTGCCCTCGCTGTACTGGAGCCTGGGCGGCATCGATCCCAAGGTCTACGCCGACTACAAGGCCAAGGGCCAGGAGCCGCCCGGCAACCACACCCCGCAGTTCGCGCCCGCCCCGGAGCCCAGCATCAAGACCGGCGTCGAGGCCATGACCCTGGCGGTTCTCAACGTGCTGAGCTGAAAAACCTCCCCCGTTTCAACGGGGGAGGGGGACCACAACGTGGTGGAGGGGGCGTTGGGGCCGTGCGCCAACCGATCCGCCGCGGATGGGACAGCGCCCCCTCCACCGCTTCGCGGTCCCCCTCCCCCATGAATGGGGGAGGTTCTTTGGCGTCGATGCTCGGCGCCCGCCCGGTGACTCGCCTATATTCCTCCCATGCCGGACGACATGGCCGCCGCGACGCCCCTGAAGGGCGCGGCGCTGATCAAGGATGAGGTGAAGCGCCTGCCGGACAAGCCGGGGGTCTACCGGATGATGGGCGAGGACGGCGAGGTGCTCTACGTCGGCAAGGCGCGATCCTTAAAGAAGCGCGTCAGCCAGTACGCCCAGGGCCGTTTCCACGCCCCGCGCATCGGCAATATGGTCCACGCCACGCGCGCGATGGAGTTCATCGTCACCCGCACCGAGGCCGACGCCCTGCTGCTCGAGATCAACCTGATCAAGCAGCTGAAGCCGAAGTTCAACGTCCTGCTGCGCGACGACAAGTCCTTCCCGGAGATCGTCATCCGCCGCGAGCATCCGGCGGCCCAGTTGCGCAAGCACCGCGGCGCCCACTCGATCAAGGGCGACTACTTCGGCCCCTTCGCCAGCGCCTATTCGGTGAACAAGACACTCAACACCCTTCAGAAGGCCTTCCTGCTCCGCTCCTGCTCCGACAGCGTCTACGAGAGCCGCACGCGCCCCTGCATGCTGCACCAGATCAAGCGCTGCGCGGCGCCCTGCACCGGTCTCATCGGCCTCGACGACTACGCCGCCCTGGTCGACCAGGCGGAGGATTTCCTCCGAGGCCGCTCGCGCCTGGTGATGGGCCGGATGGCCGCCGAGATGCAGGCGCTCAGCGACGACATGGAGTTCGAGCGCGCCGCGCGCCTGCGCGACCGCATCCGCGCGCTGGCCAGCGTCGCCCAGGAGACGGTGATCAACCCCACCACCTTCGAGGAAGCCGACGTCTTCGCCATCCACGCCGAGGGCGGCCAGGCCTGCGTCCAGGTGTTCTTCTTCCGCGCCGGCCAGAACTGGGGCAACCGGGCCTACTTCCCCCGCGTGGCGTCGGACGACGAGGCCCCCGACATCATGGGCGCCTTCATCGGCCAGTTCTACGACGACAAACAGGTCCCCAAGCTGATCCTCACCAACGTCGTCCCCGCCGAGGCCGCGCTGCTGGCCGAGGCCTTCGCCCAGAAGACCGGCCGCAAGGCCGAGATCGCCACCCCCCAGCGCGGCGAGAAACGCCAGCTGGTCGACCACGCCGTCACCAACGCGCGCGAAGCGCTGGGCAGAAAAATGAGCGAGAGCTCCGCCCAGGCCAAGCTGCTGGCCGGCGTCTGCGAGGCCTTCGGCCTGGAGGCGCCGCCGGAGCGGATCGAGGTCTACGACAACTCCCACATCATGGGCACGAACGCCGTGGGCGGCATGATCGTCGCCGGCCCCGCGGGCTTCCAGAAGTCCCAGTACCGCAAGTTCAACATCCGCGGGACCGACCTCACCCCCGGCGACGACTTCGGGATGATGAAGGAGGTGCTGCGCCGCCGCTTCGCGCGCCTGGCCAAGGAGGAAGAGGAGGGGATCCTCAGCGGCAAGGAACCCAGCTTCGCCCGCCCCGACCTGCTGTTGATCGACGGCGGCGCCGGCCAGGTGGCCGCCGTCCTGGAGGTCATGGCCGACCTGGGCGTCGAAGACATCGCCGTGGTCGGCGTCGCCAAGGGCGTCGACCGCGACGCGGGCATGGAGCGGTTCTTCATCCCCGGCAAGGAGCCGTTCCGCCTCGATCACAAGTCCCCGGTGCTCTACTACCTCCAGCGCCTGCGCGACGAAGCCCACCGCTTCGCCATCGGCACCCACCGCGCCAAGCGCGCCGCCGCCATGATCAAGAACCCCCTGGACGAGATCGAAGGCGTCGGCCCCGGCCGCAAGCGCGCCCTGCTGGCGGCGTTCGGCTCAGCGCGGGGGGTGAGCCGAGCGGGGGTGGAGGACCTGGCGAAGGTGGAGGGCGTGAACGCGGCGTTGGCCGAGCGGATCTATGGGTTTTTCAGGAAGGGGTAGGGGGGTGCTTGGCATCAAGCAGCGTGAGCACCGCTTGCGCGCTCGCCGCCGCGTCGGTCGTCAAAGCCGAGCTGAGCGCAGTTCTTACGAGACCCTGCGCATCCGGTGAACTGCGTTCGATCCATTCCACTGCCTCTGCGGCATGAATCCTCAACCATTCCGGCCCTCCCGTGTCCGTCAGGAGACGCGGAATGAGAACTGCGGCGACACGTTCCGACGGTGCCTGACTAGAAAGCTGGGCTATCAAGTCTGGTCCCATTACCGTTAGTAGTTGTGAGAGGTTCCGGGGTTCCATCTCCGTTAGATTCTTGGCCACCAGTCGCAGCAAGTCGACCCGGAGTTCTTTGGTAAGGCACTCCGCAACGACTACCCACCGTTCGCGTTGATCGTCAGGTGCTGAGCTACCTAATCCCGTGCAGGCGGTGGTTAATGCGACCAGAAGCGGAGAGGTCGTAAGCGCCATCGCATTTCGCGAGTTGGGCGAAAGGCCTTCAACTAGGATTAGCAAAGGACCACCGTTCGCAATCGCGGCGGTCCAGGTTTCGACAGATTCGTCTCTTAGCCGATCACGCAGGCCTTCGACTAGGGCGAGGCTTGTTTCTTCGCTCGCCCTTGCCACCGCGAGATAAATCTCAACGCTCTCGTGAAGCGGCAACGCAATGATGCGGAGCCAAAAGTTTTCTTGCTCGGAGACTGCTCGCCAAAATGCGGGAACCGGTAGTCGTGAGACTAGCCTGTGGTAGCTGGCCAAATCGCCGACGACATCATCTGTGGCACAGATTTGGGGTTGAGCTGTCGCCCGAAACGCAGCCACGGCGCGTATCAATTCGATCATGTTTGGAAGCGCGCGCATCCGCTCCATAAGCGGAGAGAGATTTGACGCGGGTTCCAGCTTCTCAAAGGACCGGCTGATAAGTGTCACCAATTCTGGGCGACGGTCGACGGTCTCGGCCCACCCTGACCCGTCGCGCGGGTCCACCGGAACCATGACGGCCAACATCAAAGCCGCTGGAGATGCAAGTTCTTCATCGCTCAGATCGGCAGGCAGCCGATCCCATGCATGACGAAAATCTTCGTCATTGCGCCAAATATCGAACTGCGAAGATATCAGTTCAACTTGCCCGCCGATCTCGGCTACGAGCTTCAGCGCCAGAACAGCGACGGAAGGATCACTCTGCGCAAATACGGCGTCTAGGGCCGAAACGAACTCCGTCCAGTCAGCGTCAGGTGGCGCAATTTCTGCGTATGCCGCCGCCGCCTTTGAGCCCACCGGCGCGGTGGGGGTCGAGCGCATGTAGGTGCTCAATTGTGTGATCACCGCCGCCGCTTGCGGCGCGCGGAGACAAACCAAATCATTTTTGCTGAAACCCTGAGCGAGCAAAGCCAAGTATAGACGGGTGTCCTGTGGTAGTGCGATCTCATATCGCTCTAAGCCACAGTTGCGTGCCTCAAGAGCGAGTTGTCGGATCAGCTTACCAGCCTGCAACGCGTCATCGTTGAGGTAATACTCAGGCTGCGAACGCTGCCAAAGCTGACCCAGCGCCGTGATGTAGGCGGGCTTTTGATCTTCAGGAAGCGAAGCAACGAGCGCAGCGACAGCGCCGTCGTCCCCGGCTTGCAAAGGTCCATCAGGAAGCGTCCCCAGTGCCCGGTTCCGAAGCTTCTGCCAGACGTTCCGCGCCCACGGTCGACTGGCAAAATCAGAATCTCGAAGCAAATTGGCGAAGCTTGACGGCCGCGGCGCTCCGCTAGAATCGAGGACACGATCTAGGTAGCGGTCGAAGCCCGGAATGGCCGCCAATTCAGCGAACTTCGCTGCGTCTCCATTCTGGACAGCAACACGGATCGGCTCTTCCATGAAGAGCTCGCTCGCCTTGGCTTTCTTCACACCGTAGTGCAGCGCCGCCACCGCGACCTGCCAATCTGGGTCGAATCCGGCGATCCCACCGGTTTCAAACTGAACGGCTGTGTGGATGTTCTCCGTGATATCGTCGCGGTTGCAGACATAGTAGGCGGTGGCTGCCGCGCTCTTGGGCTCATCAGCCCATTGCATCGAAAGCACTGCGATAGCATTGACGAAGCTGTTGAGGCTGCGCGGTGCGGTGAGAACCCGCTTTGGGTTTCGGCGATTGAAACCCTCGTAGATCGCCGCCACGACGAAGCGGTCGTCGTTATCTATATCGTCACCAAAGACCCGCTTTAGGCGATCTTGCAGATAATCTTGCCAACTCGACAGCACTGG
>NZ_DASYAF010000108.1:0-18297 GCF_036501465.1 Phenylobacterium sp. | reverse complement strand
CCTGGTCGACGACGCGACCGTGACCATCGAGAACATCAACTGGCACCTGGAACAGGGCAAGGACGTCAGGTCCGCAATCCTGGAGGGCGCCGCTCAGATCGTCACGCCCGCCTTCGTTTCGCTGCTCTGCATCTGCATCGTGTTCGTGCCGATGTTCCTGCTGAAGGGCGTGGCGGGCTTCCTGTTCGTGCCGATGGCCATGGCGGTGGTCTATGCGATGATCGCCTCGTTCATCCTGTCGCGGACGCTCGTCCCGACCATGGCCATGTACCTGCTGCGCACCCACGCGCAGGAGATCGCGGCCAGCCACGGGACGCGCAATCCGCTCACCCGCTTCCAGCGGCGCTTCGAGGCCGGCTTCGCCCGCGTGCGCTCGGTCTACGCGGGCCTGCTGGAGCGGGCCATGGGCGCGCGCCGGCCGTTCCTGCTGGGCTTCCTGGCGGTGGTGCTGCTGTCCTTCGTGCTGGTCCCGTTCCTGGGCAGCAACTTCTTCCCCTCGGTGGACGCCGGCCAGATGACCATCCACGTCCGCGCCCCGATCGGCACGCGGCTGGAGGACACCTCGCTGGAGTTCGGGCGCATCGAGAACACCGTCCGCAACCTGATCCCGCCGGACGAACTGGCCTCGCTGGTCGACAACATCGGCCTGCCCAACAGCTCCATCAACACGGTCTATTCGAACTCCGGGGTGATCGGGCCGGAGGACGGCGACCTCTACGTCAGCCTCAAGCCGCACCACCACCCGACCGCCGACTATGTGAAGAAGCTGCGCGAAGTGCTGCCGCGCGACTATCCGGGCACCACCTTCGCCTTCCTGCCGGCCGACATCGTCAGCCAGATCCTCAACTTCGGCTCGCCCGCGCCGATCGACCTGCAAGTCGCCGGCCCCAACGCCGACGCCAACCGGATCTACGCCAACTCGCTGATGCGCCAGATGCGCGGCATCCGCGGCCTCGCCGACATGCGCATGCAGCAGCCCGAGGGCGGGCCCGAGCTGCGCGTCAACATCGACCGCGTCCGCGCCGCCCAGCAGGGCTTGGCCGAACGCGACGTGACCAACAGCCTGTTGGGCACTCTGGCCGGCAGCGGCCAGGTCGCGCCGACCTATTGGGTGAACCCGCAGAACGGGGTCTCCTACCCGATCGTCGCCCAGACGCCGGAGTTCCGCGTGCACTCGCTGGCCAGCCTGGAGGACGTGCCGATCAACAGCTCCAACGGCGGCCCGGCCCAGGTGCTGGGCGGCCTGGGCTCGATCACCCGCGGCTCCACGCCGGCGGTGGTGACCCACTACAACGCCCTGCCGGTAATCGATATCTACGCCACCACCCAGGACCGCGACCTGGGCGCGGTGACCCGCGACATCGACAAGGTCCTGAAGGCCAACGCCAAGGGCCGGCCGAGGGGCGCCACCGTCACCCTGCGCGGCCAGATGGTCACCATGAACGACGCCTTCTCGGGCCTGTTCTTCGGCATCGTCGCGGCGATCGTGCTGATCTACCTCTTGATCGTCGTGAACTTCCAGTCGTGGCTGGACCCCTTCGTGATCATCACCGCCCTGCCAGCCGCCTTGGCCGGCATCGTCTGGATGCTGTTCGCCACCGGCACCACGCTGTCGGTGCCGGCGCTCACCGGGGCGATCATGTGCATGGGGGTGGCGACCGCCAACTCCATCCTGGTGATCAGCTTCGCGCGTGAGCGCCTGGCGGCCACCGGCGACGCGGTCCGCGCCGCCACCGAGGCCGGCTTCACCCGCTTCCGCCCGGTGGTGATGACCGCGCTCGCCATGGTGATCGGCATGACGCCCATGGCGCTGGGCCTGGGCGAAGGCGGCGAGCAGAACGCGCCCTTGGGCCGCGCCGTCATCGGCGGCCTGATCTTCGCCACCGTCGCCACCCTGATGTTCGTCCCCGTGGTCTTCAGCCTGGTGCACGGCCGCCGCCCTGCGCACGCGCCCTTGCCCACCGCGATCCCGGTCCCCGGAGAATCCTATGCCTGACTCCTCACCCGCCCATATGCCGGGCGCTCCCGACGCGGTCGGTCATGAGCCGATCGGTCATGACGTGACCACGCCCGTGGTGACCCACATCTCCAACCGGCGCCTGAAGATGGCGGGCGGGATCGCCGCCGGCGTCGCCGTCATCGTGGTGGCCGGCGGCCTGATCAGCCGGGTCAGCGCCGACCAGCGCATGAAGACCTGGACCCACGAACAGACGATCCCGACCATCAGCCTGGCCAAGATCGAGGCCGGCGGTTCGCGCCAACTGGTGCTGCCGGGCGACATCGAGGCCTTCTACAACGCCCCGATCCACGCCCGCGTCTCGGGCTACCTCAAGAAGTGGTACGTCGACATCGGAACTCCGGTGAAGGCCGGTCAGGTGCTGGCCGACATCGACACCCCCGACCTCGACCAGCAGGTGCTGCAGGCCCGCGCCGACCTGGCCACCGCCCAGGCCAACCAGCAGCTCTCCTCGACCACGGCAGAGCGCTGGAAAGGCCTGGTGGCCGCCGACGCCGTTTCCAAGCAGGAGGCCGACGAGAAGTTCGGCGACCTGGCGGCCAAGACCTCGCTGGTCAACGCCGCCCGCGCCAACCTGAACCGCCTGCTGGCGCTGGAGTCGTTCAAGAAGATCACCGCGCCCTTCGCCGGCGTGGTCACCGCCCGCAACACCGACATCGGCCAACTGATCGCGGCGGGGACGCCCACCGATCCGGCGCTGTTCACCGTCGCCGACCAGCACAAGCTTCGGGTCTATGTCCGCGCGCCGCAGAACTATTCGGCGATGATCCACGACGGCCTCACCGCCGACGTCACCGTGCCGGAATATCCGGGCCAGACCTTCAAGGCGGTGGTGACCGGCCAGGCACAGGCCGTGGGGCCGGGGAGCGGGGCCGAGCTGGTGGAGCTGTCGCTCGACAACGCCGACGGCAAGATCAAGTCGGGCGACTACGCCCAGGTCAGCTTCGACCTCACCGCGCCGGCGACCACGACCCGGCTGCCGGTCACCGCGATCCAGTACCGCCAGCAGGGCCCGGTGGTGGTGGTGGTCGGCCCCGACAGCCACGTGAAGATCCGCAAGGTCACGGTCAACCGCGACCTCGGCTCGTCGGTGGAGATCGGCGCCGGCGTCTCGGGGACGGACCGGATCGTCGACAATCCGCCGGAATCCCTGACCGACGGCGACCTGGTGCGCATCGCCGGCGCCTCGGCCCAGAAGCAGAAGGCCGGCGCGTGAGACCAGGCCTGCTGAAGCGGTTCGCCGTCGCCGCCACGGCGCTGGCCCCTGCGGCGCTGGCCCTGGGCGCCTGCTCGCTGGCGCCTGCCTACCAGCCGCCGGCGACGCCGATCGCCGCGGCGTTCAAGGAGCAGGGGCCCTGGACGCCCGCCCAGCCCGCCGACGCCCAGCCGCGCGGCCAGTGGTGGGCGATGTTCTCCGATCCGGTGCTCAACGACCTGGAGGCGCGCGCCGAGAAGGCCAGCCCGACCCTGGCCGCCGCCGTCGCCGCCTACGACCAGGCCCGGGCGCTCTCCGACCAGGCCCGCGCCGGGCTGGTCCCGGAGGTGGACGGCTCGGGCCTCGCCGACCGCCAGCGCCGCTCCAAGAACCAGCCGCTGCGGGTCGGCGGCCCGGACGCCTATTCGACCGACCAGCTCGGCGCCTCGGTGGCCTATGAGATCGACCTCTGGGGCCGGCTGCGCAACCTCGCCCGCGGGGCCGGCGAGCGCGCCCAGGCCAGCGAGGCCGACCTGCGTTCGGCGCGGCTTTCCCTGCAGGCCGACCTGGCCGACGACTACCTGACCCTGCGCGGCTACGACGCCCAGATCCGGCTGCTCAGCGACACCGTCGCCGCCTACCAGCGGGCCTATGAGTTGACGGAGGTGCTGCACAACGGCGGCAACGCCAACGGCCTGGACGTGGCCCGCGCCCAGACCCAGCTCTCCAGCGCCAAGGCCGCGCTCACCGACGTCACCGCCCAGCGCGCCCTGATGGAGCACGCCATCGCCGCCCTGGTGGGCGAGAGCGCCTCGGCCTTCAGCCTGGCGCCCACCGACGCGGCCCTGCCGCAGCCCAAGGTGGCGGTGAGCGCGCCGTCGCTGCTGCTGCAGCGCCGCCCGGACATCGCCGCCGCCGAGCGCCGCGCCGCGGCCGCCAACGCCGACATCGGCGTGGCCCGCGCGGCCCTGTTCCCGGCCTTGACCCTGGACGGCACGGCCGGCTGGCAGAACGCTGGCGGCGGCCAGCTGCTGAGCGCGCCCAACACCTTCTGGCTGATCGGCCCACAACTGGTGGGCGCGATCTTCGACGGCGGCCGGCGCGCGGCAGGCGTGCGGGCGTCCAAGGCGGCGTTCGAAGAGGCCAGCGCCAACTATCGCGGCGTGGTGCTGAACGCCTTCCGCGACGTCGAGGACGAGATGGCGCTCGCCAACCGCCTGGCGATCGAGGCCAAGGACGCGAACGACGCCGTCGTCGCCGCGCGGCGCACGGTGGACCTGGCCAATGTCCGCTACCGCCAGGGCGTCGCCACCTACCTCGACGTGGTGACCGCCCAGACCGCGGCGCTGACCGCCGAGCAGACCCAGATCCAGCTCGCCACGCGCCGGCTGCAGGCCAGCGTGAACCTGACCCGCGCGCTCGGCGGCGCCTGGGGCTCGGGCGCCTAGGCCGCCTTGCGCAGGGCGGCCGGGGTGGTCCGCGCCAGCCTGCGGATCGCGCGGCTCATGTGGGCCTGGTCGGCGAAGCCGCAGTCCTGGGCGATGAAGCTCAGGGGCTCGGCGGTGGCGCGCACCGCGGCGATGGCGCGCCGGGTCCGCTGGACCAGGCGGTAGCCCACCGGCGCCATGCCGAACACCTGGCGGAATCCGCGGCTGACGCTGCCCAGCCGCAGGCCGCGCGCGTCCGCCCAGGCGCCGAGGCAGAGCGCCGGATCGTCGTTCAGCGCCTGGGCCAGCAGGTCGGGCCAGTCGGCCGGGCGCGATGGTTTGGGCCCGAGTTCGGCCAGCATCAGCCGGGCGGCCTCGGCGCGGTCGCGTTCCGCCAGGCGGACCAGGGCGTCGGGGTCGGCGATGCGGCCGCTGAGCCGGCTTGCGGCGGCGTCGTCGATCTCCAGGACCAGCACCTCGGCGCCGCGCCGGCCGAAGCGGTCGAGATGGCTCTCCCAGGCCTGGTGCAGCAGGACGTCGCCCGCCTCCATCCAGTGCCGGCCGGTGTCGCCGGCCTCCACATAGCCGCCGCAGAGCACCACCGCGGCGAAGGCGTGGTCGTGCAGATGACGCGCCAGGGTCTCGCGCGGCGCGTGGCGCATGCGCCCCGGTTCCGCCTCGCGGACCGCCGGATGTGAAGTGCGTTCAAGATCGCTCATGACCCAAGGGCTAAGGCGGCCTGCATCGCATGGCAATTTAAAGGGATGTCATGAAAGCCCGTCTCGCCGCCGCTCTCGTCCTCTGCGCCGCCGGCGCCGCCAACGGCCAGGCCGCCCAGCCCACCGCCGCGGCGGTGCTCGACGCCAACCATGCCGCGGTCGGCGACCCGCCGGCGAGCGGGGCGGCGGAGCTCGACTTCAGCCACACCGGATCCGGCCTCACCGGCCCGGCCTCGACGCGGTTCGACCTCGCCACCGGCGCCTATGTCGACGTCCAGGACGCCGGCGGCATCCACAACAGCGACGGCTTCGACGGCAAGGTCCCCTGGCAACAGGACATCTCCGGAACCTACACGGCCCAGCAGGGGGGCGACCGGACCCAGATGGCCATCGACGCCGCCTACCGCAACGCGAACCTCTGGTGGCGGGCGGATCGCGGCGGGGCGCAGGTGAGTTACCTCGGCCGCGAGACCGATGCCGGCCGCGCCCTGGACCACCTGTCGATCATGCCCAGGGGCGGCAAGCGCTTCGACGCCTGGTTCGACGCGCAGAGCCATCTGCTGGCCAAGATCGGCTACGAGCAGCAGTTCTTCCACACCACCGAGACCTATTCGGACTATCGGCGCGAAGGCGGCCTGGACCTGGCGCACAAGGTCGTCGCCGACCCGGGCTTCGGCGAGGCCGGTATCGAGACCTCGGTCCTGACCAAGGCCAGCTTCGGCCCGGCCCGGCCCCTTTCGGTGTACGCCCGGCCGACCGCGCCGCCGAAGGGCGCGGCCATAGTCGGCGGCGCGGCCAGCGTCACGGTCCCGTTCCGCCTGCTGAACAACCACATCTATCTGCAGGCCAGGGTGGACGGCAAAGGCCCCTACACCTTCATCCTCGACACCGGCGGCCACACCCTGCTGTCGCACAAGGTGGTGACCGAAGCGGGCCTGAAACCGGTCGGCGAATCGGTGGAAAGCGGCGCCGGCGAAGGCCACTCGACCATCGGCTATGTCCATTTTGACGAGATCGCCATCGGCGCCGTGCGGCTGACCAACCAGATGGGGTTCGCCACCGAGATCTACGACAAGTCGATCGAGGGCATTCCCGTCGACGGCATGGTGGGCTTCGAGCTGGTCCGCCGGATGGTCACCACCATCGACTACGGCAAGCACACCATCACCTTCACCGACCCGGCGAAGTTCAAGCCCACGCCCGCGCTGGGCGCAGCCACACCCTTCGTCTTCTACGACCACCTGCCGTATGTGCCGGGCGAGGTGGCGGGGATACCCACCCACTTCGACATCGACACCGGCTCGCGCTCGCAGATCGACTTCACCAGCCCGTTCGTGAAGGCCAATGACCTGAAGGCCAAGTTCTCCAAGGGCGCCAGCGCCGTGGTGGGCTGGGGCGTCGGCGGGCCGGCGCGATCCTACATGGTGCGCCTGGGTTCGCTGAAGCTCGGCCCGATGGCGGTGACGGGCGTCGCCGCGGGGCTGGCGGAAGCCAAGGGCGGCTCGATGGCCGATCCCAACGTCGGCGGCAACGTCGGCGGCGGGCTGCTCAAGCAGTTCGTGGTGACCTTCGACTACGCCCACCAGGTCATGTACCTGAAGCGCATCACGCCGACGCCGCCCGACGTCGGGACCTTCGACCGCTCGGGCCTGTGGATCAACGCCAAGGACGGCGGCTTTTCGGTCACCGACGTGGCCAAGGACAGCGCCGGCGCCGCGGCGGGCCTGGCGGTGGGCGACGTGATCACCGCCATCGACGGCAGGCCCGCCATCGCCGGGCAACTGGCCGACGCGCGGCGCATGCTGCGCGACGAGCCGGCCGGGACCAAGGTGGCGCTGAGCGTTCGGCGGGGCGGAGAGACGCGGCCGGTGACCCTGACCCTCAAGGATCAGATCTAGAGGACCCTTCTCCCCTTGCGGGAGAAGGCTCGCTTCAACCCTGAGGTTTAGGGCGAGGCGGTGTCGCTCGGGACGCAGGGTCGAACTTCCAATTCCGAGCCAGGGCGGACCCGCTGAGTCGCGATGGCTGGCCCCCCACGCCTGGCCCCGTCCGTAGCCACTTCGGCGCGGGTGTCCCCTGTTTTCAGCGCCGGCCAAGCAGGTTTTCGCGTCACGCGAGAGCTCCTCTTATCTCGCGTGAGTTCAGTTGACGGGGAATCAGATCAAGTACTCGCATAATACTTCTGGCTGCCCTGCAGGGGGGTGACCGTGCCTGGAGTTTGATTATGTCAATAAGAAAGGTGTTCGGCGCGAGCGGGATCGCCGTGGGGTTTCTGTTCGGTTTCAGCAACATTGCGTTTGCGTCAGTGATGGACTTCAACAACCTGGTGTCCAACCCCTTCGTGATCGTCGATTCGGGCGCCGTGATCAGCCAGAATGGCTTCACGATCACCGACACAACGGTGGGCGTGCAGACGTTCAATACCCAGTTCGAGGCTGCCGCTTCCGGCTGGCAAAACGGCCGGGGAACCGACAACGGAACAACCACCGTGGGCATGGAGTCTCAGGATTCCAGCACGCCGATCACCTTCACCCTGACCAGTCAGGCCGCCACGCCGTTCAGCTTCGTCTCGATCGACATCGGTTCGTTGGACGCCAACGACCCCCAATTCTTCAATTCGATCGCGACGAAATGGACGTTCCTTGGCAGCCTTTTGGGCGGTGGAACGGTGAGCGAAACCATCGACACCGACCCGAACAACATCCTCACCTATTCCTTGAATTCGACGTTCCAGAACCTGACCTCGGTCAGCATCACGGCCGAATTGCCGGTGATGGGAATCTCGATCAGCAATGGGGCGGGGTTGTCGGCCGATTTCGACAACATCGTCGCGACGGACGCCGCTGTCCCCGAACCTTCGACGTGGGCGCTGATGATCAGCGGCTTCGGCCTGGCGGGAGGCCTCCTGCGCCGCCGCCGTTTGTGGGCGGCAGCCTAGGCGCCGCAGTCGGCTGTGACGCGCCGCGGGTCACTGGACCGGCGGCATCGTCATGTTCGTCTCCCACCCGTCGCCGATGGTCGCAACGCCGGCATTCGTAGAGGCGAAGCCCATGATCCGGTCGGGATGGCGGCGAAACCCCTCATCCGTCGCCCTTCGGACGACACCTTCTCCCACAGGGGGAGAAGGCTTCCGGCTACGGGTGGACGTAGCCCGGCGGCAGGGGCCGGCCGAGGTCCTTGTAGCGGTCGCGCAGTTCGAGCTGGCGCGAGGTCATCGGCTGGGCCTGGCCGTGGATGAACACCGCCGTCGCCTGGCTGAGCGGCTCGAAGGGGTCGCCCGTCCAGACCACCAGGTCGGCGTCCTTGCCGGGCTCGAGTGAGCCGGTGCGGTCGGCCACGCCGAAGATCTTCGCCGGGTTGATGGTGATCGCCTTCAGGGCCGCGTCATAGGCCATGCCGTGCGACACCGCGTTGCCGGCGCCATAGCGCATCTCGCGCTCGCGCGACGAGCCGCCGGTGGCTTCCAGGGCCACGGTGACGCCGGCGGCGGAAAGGCGGCCGGCGTTGTCCATGGTGGCGGCCAGCTCCTCATAGCTTTCCGGACGGTCGTCCAGCGGGTTCAGCAGCACCGGCACGCCGGCCTTGGCGATCTCCGGCGCCACCATCCAGGCTTCCTGGGCGCCGTCGAGGATCACCTTGATGTGCTCGTCCCTGGCGAAGGCCAGGACCTGGCGGATGTCGGAGGCGCGCTTGACCACCGCGACCAGGGGCATCTTGCCCTCGAGCACCGGGATCAGGGCCTCCAGGTCGCCCTTGGAGAGCGCCAGGCCGCGGTAGCCGGCGCGGTCGTAGGCGGCCTTGTTCTTCATGTAGTCGCGGACGTCTGCGAAGGCTTCCTTCAGCGCCACGAACTCCGCGCCCCGCGCCCCGCCGGCGATGGTCGCCCCGCCGGCGCCGAAGGGCGCCACCATGGCGACCTTGGGCCGGGTCAGGATGGCGTCGCCGACGTTGAGCGTGATCACCGCGCCCTGGCCGGAGAACAGGGCGTGGGACTTGGACCCCGTGTCGCTGGGGCCGGCGGTGTACTGGCTGGCGTCGTCGTCGTCTTCCTCGTCGGCGTCGCCGCCGCGCCGGCCCGCCGGGATCGGCAGGACCACGGCGCTGGTGAGGCCGCCGAGCCGCGCCACCGGGAACTGCACCGATCCCGGATTGAGGCCGTACTGGATGTCGAACGACGCGCCGATCTCCGGGTTGTTCACCGACAGGTCGTTGCCGAGCGAGCCCACCTCCACCGCGCCCAGCAGCGAGCCGGTGGCGAAGAAGCCGGGGGCGACCACGCCGCCGTGGGCGTCGATCACCTTGGCGTCGGCGGGCGGGGCGAGCTTGGCGCCGACCGCGACGATCTTGCCGTCCTTGAACACCACCGTGCCCGAGGCGATCTCGCCCGCCGGACCGGCGGTGAGGATCCTGGCGTTGGTGATCGCCACGGTTTCGGCGTGGGCAGCGGCGGTAGCGGTGAAGGCGAGGGCGGCCGCCGCCGCGGCGCTGAACAGGGCCTTGCGCATCAGCGGACTCCTTCGCCGGGCTGGCCGAGGTCGAAGTCCGAGCGCGGCTGGTAGTGCGGATCGCGCCGGTCGTAGGCGATGGCGCCGTCGAGGTAGACCCGATCGGTGCGGGCGTAGATCGAGAACGGATCGTGGTCCCAGATCACCAGGTCGGCGCGCTTGCCGGGCTCCAGGCTGCCGGTCTGCTTGTCGACCCCGATCGCCTTGGCCGGGTTGGAGGTGATCCACCGGATGGCCTGGGCCTCGGAGATCTGCAGGCCGGCGGCGCGGCCGGCGGCGAGCGCCTCGGCGGCCTCCTGGTTCAATCTCTGGATCAGGTCGGGGTCGTCGGACTTGATGATCGCGCAGCCGCCCTTGGCCGCATCGACCAGGGCCGCATTGGCCTCGATGCCGTCCAGCATCTCCATCTTGCCGCCCCACCAGTTGGCCCAGGTGGCCACGCAGATGTGGTTCTCGGCCAGCAGGTCGGCGATCTTGTAGGCCTCCACCGCGTGGTGGAAGGCGGCCACGTGGTAGCCGAACTCCTTGGAGATATCGATCATCTGGGCCATCTCGTCGGCCCGGTAGCAGTGGTTCTCCACCAGGATCTCGCCGCGGAGGACGGCCGACAGGGTGTCGAGGCCCAGGTCGCGCTTCGGCGGGTCGGCGCGTTCGCCCTTGGCCACCTTGGCGCGGTATTCATCCCAGCGGCGCTGGTAGTCCTGGGCGTTGATCCAGGCGGCGCGGTAGCCGGCGACATTGCCCATCCGGGTGGACGGCGCGCGGCCCTTGGAGCCGTAGACCCGCTTGGGGTTCTCGCCGCAGGCCATCTTCAGCACATAGGGCGCGCCGGGGAACTTCATGTCCTGGACGGTGCGGGCGGGGATGTTGCGCAGGACGACGCCGCGGCCGCCGATCAGGTTGCCGGAGCCCGGCAGGATGAGCAGGGTCGTCACCCCGCCGATGCGCGCGGTGTTGAAGCCGGGGTCCTGCGGCCAGACCGAGTGCTCGGCCCAGACGTCGGCGGTGACCGGGTTGGTGAGCTCGTTGCCGTCGGAATTGGCCTGCACAGCCGGCGAGGCGTAGACGCCCAGGTGGCTGTGGGCGTCGATCAGGCCGGGCGTCACCCACTTGCCGTGGGCGTCGACGGTCTCGTAGCCGGCGGGAACCGCCAGGCCCGCGCCGACGGCCTCGACCTTGCCGTCCTTCACCAGCACCACGCCGTTGTCGATCTCGCGGCCCAGGCCGTCGAAGACATGGGCGCCGACGATCGCGGTCGGGCGGCTGGGCATGGCCCGGTAGGTGGACGGGAAGGCGTCGGCCTTGGCCAGGGGATCGAGGCCCGGCAGCAGCGGCTTGGCCTTCTCCCTGGGCGCGGCAGGCGCCGCCTCGGCGGTCTTGGTCGGCGCGGTTGTCGTGGTCGCGCACCCGCTCAGCGCCACGGCCGCAAGCGCCGCGGCCGCCCATGTCCATAGACGCATGGAAACTCCCCGTCCCCGAAAGCGAAGGCCGGACACTAGGCCCGGCTCGGCGCCGGCGTAAACAGAGCACGGATGGAAATCGAACGAACGCCGGTCCGGCACGGTGAATAGGTCAACAATCCTCCTCCCCTTTGGGAGGAGATGGCAGCCGAAGGCTGGCGGAGGTGGGCCGCGCGAGATTTCGGACAGTTTCCAGCCGGTCGCCTGTCAGTGGCGTTCGGGGTTTCCGCGCTAGCAGCCTTTCAGCGCCTTGATGCTTTCAATGAAGTTCCTGCCGCCTCTGGCGACGGTGGTCACCAGAGCCTGACCATCGCAGACGGACTTCTCGGTCGCGTATCTATAGTGAGCGATGAAGGTGTCTGGGCCACTTTGATCGATCCGCGCCAGGCGAACCGGCTCCTTGAGGTGGGCATAGAAGCGAGTGAGGTTCTCAGGAGAGAACGGTCCCTTCGCTCGCTTCTCAGGAACCACCATGGTCGAGGCCACGTCTCCCTGACCGCTGCCAAGCGTCTCGTAGAAGGCGCGGATCGTTGTTGCCGCGCTCCCATACTCATCCAGGAAGTCCATCTTCTTCGCCGACGGCGTGACGCTCACGACCCACGCCACCAACGGTTCGTGGTGGTGGCCGGTCTCCGCTCCCATTTGATCCTTTAGCGTGACACTCACGCGCCGTTTCACGTTGGCCCTCAGCACCGGCCAAGTATCCTTGTTCCCGACAAGCTGAACCTGCTCGAACATCTTTGCGGGATCAGCGAACTCATCTCCCCTTATGCAGATGGGGTGATCTAGCTTCAGTACGTACGTTGGTTCCGGTGTGTCGCCTTTCTGGACGTCCTCGTAATTGGGAGGGCCAGGAAACAGAATGTACTGAAGTTCCCCATTGAGAGCCTTCGGCTCGCCCTTGCTTAGGTCATAACATTGGGAGGCGTGCGCTGACCCGACGGACATGACCGTCAGGGCGGCAAGTGGATAGACTGACCGTCTGCAAAATACGGAACGCATGTCGCCCAACCCCGCGCGATACGAACGGTAGTGTCGCACAACGCCTTCGAATGTCAGCAAATGGTCGAAAGCGGCTCTCAACCAATAGGCTGAGAGACCCCACCTCCGACCTGCTCCGCAGGCCACCTCCTCCCACAAGGGGAGGAGGATTCCGCCGTGCTGAATTCTAGCTAGCGAGCGGCTTCCCAGGTCGGGCGGGGCGGGGCGCGGAAGACCACTGGCATGGCGCTGACGCCGTGGTCGTCGGGCGTGGTCAGCACGCCGGCGCGGGCCAGGCGTTCGCCCAGGCTGCGGCGCGAGGTCAGCACCACCAGGGGCGCGGCGAACAGCAGCGGCAGGACGATGGGCGCGAAGCACACCGCCAGGTCGGGCCGGAAGCCCAGGGCCATGCAGAACAGGGCGCCGACGATCATCTGCGGGCGCATGGCGCGGAACGCGTCGCCCCAGGCCACGCCGTCGGCGTCGCGCCGCTGCGGCCGCCAGCCGGCGTCGCGGCCGCGCAGGGTCAGGAAGACGAAGCCGCTGTTGGCCACCATCATGATCGGGGCCAGCGTCGCCGACAGCGCGACCTCCAGCGCCATGGACTTCAGCACCGCCTTGCGGCCGCCGAAGGCGCGGCATTCGCCGGGCCGGCCCAGCACCAGGGCGCAGCCCAGCAGCTTCGGCCCGATCAGCAGCAGGCCCGACAGCAGCGAGGTCAGCAGGAACGGCGAGACGGTCGGGTGCAGGAAATACCAGAAGCTGTCCCAGTCCGCCGGATAGCGCAGCTGGATGATGAGGCCGATCACCAGGCCTGCGAACCACAGGGGCGAGGACAGATAGGCCATGGCGCCCATGGCGAACTGGGCGCGGCTGACGGCGTTCAGCCCCGGCGCGCCCACCAGGCGCAGGTGCTGCAGGTTGCCCTGGCACCAGCGCTGGTCGCGCTGCAGGAAGTCCAGCAGGGTGGGCGGGGTCTCCTCGCAGCTGCCGTCCAGGGCGGCGGTGACGTGGACAGCCCAGCCGGCGCGGCGCAGCAGGGCCGCCTCGACCACGTCGTGGCTGAGGATATGGCCGCCGAACGGCTTGACGCCGGGCAGGATCGGCAGGCCGGCGGCCTCGGCGAAGGCGCGGGTGCGCAGGATGGCGTTGTGGCCCCAGTAGGTGCCTTCCGCCCCGGCCCACCAGGCCAGGCCCGCCGCGGCCACCCGGCCGTACATCCGCACCCCGAACTGAGACATGCGCGCGAAGACGCTGCCGGCGTTGGTGATGGTGGGCGCGGTCTGGATCAGGCCCACGCGCGGATGGCGCTGCATGGCGTCGACCAGGCGCAGCAGGGTGTCGCCGGCCATGGTGGAGTCGGCGTCGAGGATCACCATGAACTCATAGGCGCCGCCGAACCGGCGCACCCATTCGGCGACGTTGCCGGCCTTGCGCTCGGCGTTGTCGGCCCGGCGGCGCATGAAGAGCCGGCTGTGGGCCTGGGGCCTGAGCGCGCGATAGGCCGCCTGCTCGGCCGCGACGGCGCTCTCGCGGCGGCTGTCGCTGAGCACGAAGATGTCGAAGGCCTCCGAGGCGCCCAGGCGGGCGAGCGAGGCGTCGAGCCCGGCCAGCCGGGCGAAGGCGGCCTCGGCGTCCTCGTTGTAGAGCGGCATCAGCAGGGCGGTGCGCCGGGTCGGCAGGGGCGGGTGCGGGGCGAAGCCGAGATCGTCCTGTTCGCGGCCGGTTCGCAGCACCCAGTGGCCGGCCACCGCGCTGCAGAACCAGCAGGCGATCGCGCTGGCCAGCACCAGGAAGACGCCGAAGCCCAGGGTCTCCAGGGTGTCGAAGCCGTGGCGGTTGAACAGCACGAAGGGCCCGGCGGCGACCAGGGCGGTCAGGGCCACGGTGCCGGCGGCGAGGATCCGGCGGCGTCGATCTATGTCGTGGGGCGATGTATGCGGCGCGGCAATTTCCGCCGCCAGGGGCTCGTCGAAGGCCTGACGCGGCATGGCGATCGGGGCCTCCGGCGGCAGCATCGGCGCCGGGGCGGCGTCCGCTTCCACCCAGAGGGCCGGCCTTTCCAGGCGAGTCGCCAGTTCGCTCATAGCTTCGTTGCTCCCGGCCGCCGCGAATCACGGTGCTGCGTTGCAGCATCAGGCCGACTTGCGCACAATCAATCACGAATTCGTGAATTATGCCAAATCAGAAACGAAGGGGGTCTGTCTAGACTGTTTTTGTCGCAGCGCCGGACATTCGCAGGCGCCGGTGCAGCACGAAGGCCGCGACGCCCACCCATCCGACCAGGATGATGGCGTAGCCGCGCTCCCACCAGCCGACGTTGTCGTCGTTCACCAGGTGCGGGAACATGAGGTGCTTGGTCAGCACCGTCAGCACCGCCATGGCCACGAACACCAGGGCCAGGAACAGCTTCAGCCGGGCAAGGTCGGGCCGGGTCCAGAGCCCCCAGAGCAGCAGCAGGGGGGCGAGCTGGATGCCGAGCGCCAGGTTGATCGCCAGGTGGCGCGGATCGGGCCAATGGTAGATCGCCGATTGCGCCAGGCCCCAGCCGGCCAGGACGAAGACCACCGCGGTCAGGACCCCTGCGAACCGGGCGCGGGCCAGGGCGGCGATGGCCAGGCCGAAGCCGCAGCCGGCCAGGGCGGCCATCACGCCGGCCACGAACACCCCGGCGTTGAACACCAGCGGATGGCCCGCCGCCGCGCCGCCGAGCTCGCTCAGGTACTGCCGCGACGGGTCGAAATGCGGATAGAGCGCCATGGCCGCAAGCGTGGTGGCGAAGGCCAGCAGGGGCGCGACCACGCCGCAGGCCAGCAGGGCGCGCGAGAGGCGGCCTGAAAACGGTCCAGGTTGATGACCCAAAATCTTTCCGCCGTCATGGCCGGGCTTGTCCCGGCCACCCATAGACACAGAAGATTCCAAAATTAAGTGCGGCGAAATTGGCGGCAAATTGTCGGGGACGGAGTCCATGGGTGGCCGGGACAAGCCCGGCCATGACGGTCTCTCAATTAAGATCAATGACGTGACTGGGTCTTCAGCCCGGAGCCTGCGGCTATTTCTCGGTCAGGTTCCAGACCCCGTCCCAGTCGCCGGCCGGCGGCGTCCGCTTCAGGAGCTTGCAGCGCTGGGCGTAGACCTTGGCCGGCCCGTCGTCGGGATAGAGGCCGAGCGCGGCGTCGAACGCCTTGGCCGCGGCCGCCCAGTCGCGGGCGCGATAGGCCTCGACGCCACGGCCATGCAGGCCGATCAGCTCGGCAAGCTGCGGTTCGTGGGCGCGGTAGCCGAGCGATTCGAACACCGCCACCGGCCGGTCCTTGCCCTTGACCCGGATCAGGTCGACCTCGCGCAGGGTGGCCGGGCGCTTCAGGTCGCGCACGGTCATCTCCGACAGCATGACCCGGGCGCCGTACTGCTTGCTGGCGCCCTCCAGCCGCGAGGCCAGGTTCACCGTGTCGCCGATCACCGTGTAGTCCAGGCGGCGCACCGAGCCGATGTTGCCGACCACGGTCGCGCCGGTGGAGAAGCCGATGCCGATGTCCAGCGGGCCGTGGCCGGCGGCGACGCGGCGCGCGTTCAGCCCCGCCAGGCGCTGCATCATCTCGTCGGCGACGGCCACGGCGTTGTCGGCGTCGTTCGGGCCGACCAGGGGCGCGCCGAACAGGGCCATGATCCCGTCGCCCATGTATTTGTCGAGGATGCCGCCGTGCTGGAAGATCACGTCGACCATCTCGGTGAAGTACTCGTTCAGCAGCGACACGGTCTCGCGCGGGCCCAGCGCCTCGGCGATGGAGGTGAAGCTCCGCACGTCGGAGAACATCACCGTGACCTTCTGCTCGACGCCGCCCAGCTCCAGCTCGCCGGCCGACAGCAGCTGGTCGGCCACCTCCTTGGACATGTAGCGGCTCATGGTGGAGCGGACGCGCTTCTCCTCGGTGATGTCCTCCAGCACCAGCATGGAGCCGATCCGCTCGTCGTTGGCGTCGATCAGCGGGGCGGCGGTGAGGTTGACGCTGCTGGCCCCGCCGCCGGCCCGCGACAGCTCCGCGTCCACGGCCAGCGCGATCTCGCCGGTGGCGCGGGTGCGGGCGAGGTTCTCGACCACCCAGGCGTTAGCGCCGTCGAACAGCTCGGCGGCGAGCTGGCCCACCAGGTCGTCACGCGCATAGCCCAGCAGGGTCTCGGCCGCATCGTTGGCGGTGACCAGCCGGCCCTCGGCGTCCAGGGTCAGGATGCCGTTGGAGGTGCTCTTCAGGATGCTCTCGTTGTAGTTCTTCATCGACAGCACGTCGTCGAACAGCTTGGCGTTCTCCAGGCTGACGGCGATCTGGGCGGCGAAGGCCTTCAGCCGCGCCTCGTCCTTTTGAGTGAACACCCCGCCCTTGCGGTTGAGCGCCTGGGCCACGCCGATCCGCGCGCCGGCCTTGTTGGTGATCGGCACGCAGAGGATCGAGCGGGTGGTGAAGCCGGTGTGCAGGTCCACGTCGCGGTTGAAGCGCGGGTCTTCGTAGGGCGCGGTGATGTTCTCGGTCCTGCCGCTGGTGAACACCGCGCCGGCGATGCCGGAGGTCTTGGGCACGCTGATCTGCCGCGTCTCCAGCCCGTCGGCGTAGAGGGTGAAGAGCTCGTCGGTCTTCTCGTCATAGAGGAAGAGCGTCGCCCGCTCGGCGTTCAGCAGCTGGGTCGTGGCGTGCATGATCCGCGCGATCAGCACCTCAAGCACCAGCTCGCCGGCCAGGTCCTGGGTGACCTCCAGGATCTGCTGTTCCTCGCGCAGGCTCTCCAGCATCAGGCCGAAGCCGCGGTTGATCTCCGCGTATTCGTCGGTCGACAGCACGTCGAGCTTGGCTTCGTCGAGCTGGCCGCCCTCGACGCGGCCCATGGCCTCGATGAGCCGGGCCGCCGAGCGCGAGACCTCCTGCGAGGTCAGCATCGCCATCAGCACCGAGCCCAGGATGCAGATCGCCACCACCCCAAGGGTCCAGACGTAGAGCGCCGCCAGGTCGTTCGGCGGGACGACGAAGCCGTGCTTGGACATCAGCCGGCTGAACTTGAACAGGAACGAGGCGGCGAAGAAGATCAGCGGCAGGGCGCAGACGAAGATCGTCAGGAACAGCAGCTTGCTGCGCAGCGGCACTGAGATGATCCGCGCCTGCTGCTCGGCGTGGATCGGCCCGCCGATGCCGCGGGCCAGGCGCGCGGCGACCGGCTCCATGGCGCGGCTGACCGCGAAGAACTCGAAGATCGCGTGCGAGGGCGTGGCGAAGAAGAAGGTCAGGCAGGCGAAGGCCACCAGCTGCCAGGCGGCGACGCCGGTGTGGAAGAAGTAGTTGGTCACCGAGATCGCCGCGAGCATGGCGAAGGTGGCGGCCGGGCCATGCAGGCAGATCACCCGCATGGCGGAGATCTGCGGGAAGTTGAGCGCCCGCACCAGGGCCGCGTCCAGCGCCTTGCCGTCCGGATGCTCCCCGCGGTCGAGCGCGCTCAGGACCGGCGCCAGGGGCTTGAGCTGGCGGCTGATGACGATCAGGTCGAGGGACACATAGAAGGCGACCGTCGGCCAGACGGCGATCCAGAAGATCGCCCACTGCTGGTCGGTGAACTCCAGGCCGATGGTGGCCAGGACCAGGGTGACGATCACCGCGACGAACGAGGCCAGGTTGTAGATCCAGATCAGCCGCCAGAACAGCGCGCGGCCGCTGTCGCCGCCACGCTCGGCCCCGGCGTCCAGCGCCAGCTTGGGCGCAGTCCCGTTCACCGGGGAACCCCCGGTCGATGTCTGGTTGTCTCACCCACCAGCCCAGGCGCTCCTGCCCAGACCGAGGTTACGCCGGGAAACCCGCGGCGGCCAGCCGGCTAGGTGTCGAAGCTATGAAGGTTGTTCACTCGGGGCTGGGCTGAGAGGCTGGGGTTGCGAAGCTCCAACCCTTGGTCCCGAGGCCCCGAATGAACGTGCATAAGAATGCTCGGCTGACGCCGTTTGGTCGAGCGGTGAT
>NZ_DASYAF010000107.1:0-90693 GCF_036501465.1 Phenylobacterium sp. | reverse complement strand
TGGTAAGTCGATCCAGCCGATCGGCTGACGCAACGGGGCGGCGCCAGATCGGGCGCACATCCAACCGGAGGCGGTCAGACGAGCAGGGAGCACGCTCTTGTCCCTAAAGACTAGCAGGGCAGTCGTTCCGACCAGCGGCGGTGAGGTGAGCGGTAATATATCTTCTAGACTCAACAGCACGTCAGGGCTCCTCCGCGCTTGAAGCGCTTGGCTGATTTCAGGAGGTCGCTGTGCGCACCCCGGAGTCGGCGCGCTGTGCGTGGCGCTCACATGATAGTGTCTGGTCTAGCTTTCAAGACCCGTGCCCGGAAGCCGGGACCCCGAGGCAAACTGGCCGCCATGAGATTTAAGCCGCAGCCTGCCCCCTTCTCCCCTTGCGAGGGAAGGTGTCGGCCGGAGGCTGACGGATGAGGGGTCTCGCTGGGCTATCGGCGCGAAGGGCGGACAGGGCCATCAACCCCTCATCCGTCTCACTTCGTGAGCCGCCTTCTCCCGCAAGGGGAGAAGGCTAGCCCCGCAGCTTGCGGAGCAGCACGTCCACGTCTCGGGCGATGGCGGCGTCCTCGCCCTTCAGCGCCTCGATGCGGCGCACCGCATGCAGCACCGTGGTGTGGTCGCGCCCGCCGAAGCGGCGGCCGATGTCGGGCAGGGAACGGACGGTGATCTGCTTGGCCAGCCACATGGCGACCTGGCGCGGCCGGGCCACCGCGCGCGCGCGGCGCTCGGAGATCAGGTCGGCCTGTTTCAGCCCGTAGTGCTCGGCCACCGTCTTCTGGATCTGGTCCACGGTCACCTTGCGCTCGGTGCATGACAGGTGCGGGCGCAGGATGGTCTGGGCCTCGTCCAGGGTCAGGCGCGCGACATCGCCTCCCACCCGGGCCACCAGGGTGTTCAGCGCGCCTTCCAGCTCGCGAACGCTGTCGGTGAAGCGGTCGGCCAGGAACTGCATCACCTCCGGCTTGGCGGCGGGAAGGAACTTGCCCTGCTGGGCCAGGGTCTGCAGCTTGCGCTCCAGGATGCCCAACCGCAGGTTCCGGTCGGCCGGTTCGATGCCGCAGACCAGGCCCGCTTGCAGGTGGCTGCGCAGCCGAGGCTCCATCTCCGAAATCTCGGTCGGCAGGCGGTCGGCGCTCATCACCACCCGGCGGCCGTCCTCCACCAAGGCGATCAGGGTGTGGAACAGTTCTTCCTGCGTCGAAGTCTTGCCGGCCACGAAGTGGACGTCGTCGATCAGCAGCAGGTCGGCGTTGCGCAGTTCGTCCTTGAACGCCGCGGTCTGCCGGTCCTGCAATGCACGCACGAAGGTCGAGGTGAACTTCTCGGCGGTCAGATAGACCACGCGCTTCTCGGGCGCGTTCTTCATGGCCTCCCAGGCCACCGCGTTCAGAAGGTGCGTCTTGCCGAAGCCGTAGGGGCCGTGGAAGACCACCGGGTTGAAGTGCCCGTCCGACCAGGCGGCCACCCGGCGCGCCACGGCGAAGGCGAACTCGTTCGACGGACCGGCCACGAAGCTGTCGAAGGTGAACCGCTCCTGCAGGCCCAGCACGCGGCCCAGGCGGGCGGCGGCGGGCGCGGGTTCGGCCTCGACCTCGAAGACCTCCGGCGGCGTGATGGCGGCGGCCCCGGCCGGCGCCGCCGAAGCGGCGGGCGTCTTCACGGAGAGGGCGTCGGAATCCATCTCCAGCCGCGACTTCAGGTCGAGCCGGCGGCCGAGCGGATCGTTCTGCGCCCAAAGCTCCGCGATACGCCGCCAGGCATGGCGCGCAATCCAGTCGCGCGCGACGCCCGTGGCGGCCACCAGGCACACCTCGTCCCCCGTCTCGCGCAGCGCCGCCTGGCCCAGCCAGGAGCCATAGGTCGCCTCGCCGAGCTCACGTTTCAGGACCTGCGAAGTCTTGGTCCAAACCGCTCCGGCCGGTGCGCTCGCCATAGCTCCCGCCAACCCCCCGCTCATCATTCTTGCAACCCCATCCTGCCCGCAGCACGACTCCGGGCCCCACGCACCGGAAGCGTAGAATTTCAACAAAAACAGGCTCTTATCCGGCAGTCGCATGCGCGCTGCCGGCGCCCCGTTTTGATCCGGGATCAGTGCAAGACGCCTGTAAGGGAGTTGACACTAATGGGGGTCAGCGGCCGTTCAAGTGTGATTCTTCGCGGCCAAGGTCGATATTTTCGTTGACACCCCGAGAGCCCTTTTGGGGCCTAGGGAAACGCTGTTCGAAGGTCCGTGATCTGAGAAGATTCGTCGCAGGAGTCGCACCCCGCAGGCTCGCCCCAAACGCGAAGACGGCGCCCCGGGGAGACGCCGTCGGACATATCAAATTCTATGGGGAATGCGGAGTATTCCGCGGCCGGAAAAAGCGTCCGGCGTCGCCGGCGCCGGTCGGTCAGGCGGCCGACATCTTCTTCAGCTGGGCGTGAAGGCGCGAGACCTTCCGCGAGCCGGTGTTCTTGTGCACCACACCCTTGGTGACCGCGCGCATCAGTTCCGACTGGGCCTGGACGAAGGCGTCCTTGGCCGCGGTCGCGTCACCCGAGGTGACCGCCTCGTCGAACTTGCGCAGGAAGGTGCGGACGCGCGAACGGCGGGCGGTGTTGATGGCGGTGCGGCGGGCGATCTTGCGGACCGCCTTCTTGGAGCCGGGCGTGTTGGCCATATCGAAATGCTTCTTCCAAACGAACGCGCCCGGCGGTCCGGGCGGGGAAAATCGGAGGCGCGGATATACGCAAGAGGGCGCGGCGGGTCAATGCCGCCCACCCCCTTAATTGGCCCTATTCGCCCTTGAACTGCGGTTTCCGCTTCTCGACGAAGGCCGCCATGCCTTCCTTCTGGTCGTCGAAGGCGAACAGGGAGTGGAACAGGCGCCGCTCCATGGAAACGCCGGTGGCGAGCGTCGTCTCGAAGGCGGCGTTCACCAGCTCCTTGTTCATGGCGACGGCCAGCGGCGATTGAGCGGCGATCTTGGCGGCGGCGGCGACCGCCTCCTCCAACATCTTGTCGGCGGGAACGATGCGGCTGACCAGGCCGGCGCGCTCGGCCTCGGCGGCGTCCATCATCCGCGCGGTCAGCACCATGTCCATGGCCTTGGCCTTGCCCACGGCGCGGGGCAGGCGCTGGGTGCCGCCGATGCCGGGCATGACGCCCAGGTTGATCTCCGGCTGGCCGAACTTGGCGGTCTCGGCGGCGATGATGAAGTCGCAGAGCATGGCCAGTTCGCAGCCGCCGCCCAGGGCATAGCCGGCGACCGCAGCGATGATCGGCTTGCGGCAGGCCTCGATACGGCGCGCGGCCGGCCCGAAGAAGTCGGCGACGAACATCTGGGCGTAGGACTTGTCCGACATTTCCTTGATGTCGGCGCCGGCGGCGAAGGCGCGCTCCGAGCCGGTGAGCACCATGCAGCGCACCTCGGCGTCGGCCTCGGCGGCGTCGAGCGCGGCGCAGAGTTCGCCCAGCAGCTGGCTGTTCAGCGCGTTCAGCGCCTCGGGCCGGTTCAGCTTGATCAGGGTCACGCCCGCTTCAGGGCTTTCGATGATCAGGGTCTGGTAGCTCATCAGCGGACGCCTTCCACGCTTACGGGTTGCCTCGTCCGCGTCTAAGGCCCCACGACCGAATAGCCAAGGGCGCGCAGGCGGGCGGGCACGCCGCCGGGGCCGATCAGGTGACCGACGCCGACCACCACCACGGTCAGGCCGTGGCCCTTCATCCGTTCGTCCAGCACACGGGTCCAGCGGATGTTGCGGTCGGTGACCAGCCGCTTGAACAGCGCCGGCGAGGCGGCGCGCAACGGCGCCACCGCCTCGCGGTCGAGCGCCTTCATGTCGCCGGCCATCCAGGCGGCGACCAGGGTCTTGTACTCGTCCGGGGTGTCCACCAGTTCGTGCAGGGTCTCGCCCAGCGAGGCCACCTGCTCGGCGTCGCTCCCCTGGGCGAGGATGGCGATCTGCTCGGCCGGGGTCTCGAAGGCCTTGTGCTCGGCCTGCGTCGCCGTCGCCGCCAGGGTCTGTTCGACGCCGCTCCCCGCATCGGCGCCGGCCCGCCGGTAGACGCCGGCCGAGACGGTGATTTCCGCCAGCCAGGGCCTCAGGCGGTCCAGCAGCACGGGCGAGATGCCATAGTCCTGCGCGACCTTGGCCATCAGCGCGCTGTCGGCCGCCGGCAGCATGCGAAACAGCGACTGGGCTGGGGGCAGGGACCCGGCCTGGATCGCCAGGTTGGCGGTCTCGACCTGGCTCTGCCCATCGATCGGCAGCTCGAACCACAGGTCGTCGGCGTGCTTTAGCGCCTGGGCCAGCACCGGCGGTTGCCAGTCGAGCCCTGGCGGCAGGACGTGGATCGAGCCGAACAGCACGATTTCGGAGTCCTTGTCCCGGACGATCCAGACCGGCGGCAGGGCCAGCGCCGCGCCGGCCCAGGCGAGCGCCAGCAGGCCCGCGAGGGCGCCGGCCAGGCCACGGACGCGGCGGCTCACGTCTGGCACCTGGGGCAGTAGAAGGTGGAGCGGCCGGCCTGGACCTTACGCGCGATGACGCCCCGGCACGGGTCGTTGAAGCAGGGCTCGCCTTCGCGGTCATAGACCCGGAAACGATGCTGGAAATAGCCCAGGGCGCCATCGGCCTGGGCATAGTCGCGCAGGGTTGAGCCGCCGGCGGCTATGGCTTCGGCGAGCACCGCGCGGATGTCGTCGGCCAGTCTTTCCAGGCGCGGCCGCGAGATCCCGCCCGCCGCCTTGAAGGGCGAGATGCGCGCCCGGTTCAGCGCCTCGCAGACGTAGATGTTGCCGAGGCCCGCGACCACCCGCTGGTCCAGCAGCAAGGTCTTGGGCCCCTGTTTGCGGGCCTTGAAGGCGGCGGCCAGGCGAGTGGCGTTGAAATCCTCCGACAGCGGCTCGGGGCCGAGCCCCGCGAACCACGGATGCAGGTGCAGGGTCGCGCTGTTGACCAGGGCCATGTAGCCGAAGCGCCGCGGGTCGTAATAGGTGACCCGCACGCCGGCCTCGGTCTCGAAGACCACATGGGCGTGCTTGGGATCGGGGTCCGGCGCGTAGTGGAAATCGCCAGGTCGCTCCTTGGAGGGCCGGTCCGGCGCCGCGCCCTCCGGATGGGCGATCTCGAAGCGGCCGCTCATGCCCAGGTGCATCACCAGGGTGTCCTCGCGGTCGAGGCTGGCCAGCAGGTACTTGGCGCGACGGCCCAGGCGGGTGATGCGCGCCCCGGTCAGCACCTGGACGAAGTTGGGCGGCAGGGGAAAGCGCAGGTCGGGCCGGCGGGCCTCCACCCGGGCCAGCCGAGCGCCTTCCAGCACGGGCGCCAGTCCGCCGCGCACCGTCTCGACCTCGGGAAGTTCGGGCATGGCCAAGGCTTTGCACGCGCCGGCTGCAGCGCCAAGGGCCTTGGTGAGGACGCCGATAAGAGGCTAAGAGCCGTGGGCCATGACCGGACCCTCCGCCACCTTCGGCTTCCGCGACGTGGACGCGCGCGAAAAGCCCGGCCTGGTGCGCGGCGTCTTCGACCGCGTCGCGCGCCGCTACGACCTGATGAACGACCTGATGAGCGGCGGCGTCCACCGGCTGTGGAAGGACGCGGTCGCCGCGCGCCTGAACCCGCAGCCCGGCGAGACGATTATCGATTGCGCGGGCGGCACCGGCGACATGGCCCGCCGCTATGCGGTCATGGCGCGCCGCGCCCAGCAGCGCCGGGGCGGCCCGGCCGCCAGGGTCCTGGTCGTCGACTACAACGCCGAGATGGTGGCCGCCGGGCGCGACAAGGGCGGCGAGCCCGAGATCGCCTGGGCGGTGGGCGACGCCCAGGCCCTGCCGCTGCCCGACGCCAGCGCCGAGGCCTATTCGATCGCCTTCGGCATCCG
Organism: Phenylobacterium sp.; assembly: GCF_036501465.1. Lineage (GTDB taxonomy): Bacteria > Pseudomonadota > Alphaproteobacteria > Caulobacterales > Caulobacteraceae > Phenylobacterium. The sequence continues at coordinate 84,830 of NZ_DASYAF010000107.1, read as the reverse complement.
CAACGTGACCGACATCGCCGCCGCGCTCAGCGAAGCGCGCCGGGTGCTGAAGCCGGGCGGCCGGTTCCTGTGCCTGGAATTCTCCCGGCCCACGACCGAGGCGCTGCAGAAGGCCTATGACGCCTATTCCTTCAAGGTGATCCCGGAAATCGGCGCGCGGGTCGGCGGCGACCGCGAGGCCTACCAGTACCTGGTGGAGAGCATCCGCCGCTTCCCGGACCAGCGGCGGTTCGCCGCGATGATCGGCGAGGCCGGGTTCAGCCGGGTGGAGTTCACCAACTTCACCGGCGGGGTCGCGGCCCTGCACGCCGGCCGGGCGATCTAGCGACATGGGCGCCATCGGGGCTTTCGGCCGCATGACGGGGGCGGTGCTGGCCCTCGTCCGCAACGACGCCCTGCTGCCGGCCGAGCTGGACGAGCGCTATCCGCCCTCGGTGCGGGCGTTGGCGCGGGCCTTGCGGATCTTCGCCGGCGCCGGCGCCCGCCAGGGCCGCCCCGGCGAGCGCCTGGCGCGGTCGCTGGAAGGCATGGGGCCGGTGGCCATCAAGCTCGGCCAGGTGCTGTCGACGCGCGGGGACTTCTTCGGCCGGGAATTCGCCGAGGACCTGTCGCGACTGAAGGACCGGCTACCGGCCTTCCCGACCGCCATCGCCCGCCACGAGGTGGAAATGGCGCTGGGGCGCACCATCGAGAGCCTGTTCGCCGAATTCGGTGAGCCGTTGGCCGCCGCCTCCCTGGCCCAGGCGCACGAGGCCAGGCTGCTGGACGGCCGCAAGGTGGCGGTGAAGGTCCTGCGCCCGGGCATCGAGCGTCGCGTGGCCGACGACGCCGAGAGCCTGGCGCTAGCGGCCCGGCTCATCGACCGCTGGATCCCGCCGGCCCGGCGGCTGGAGCCGGTGGCCTTCGCCGACACCGTGATCCGCGCCATAACCCTTGAACTCGATCTGCGGCTGGAGGCGGCCGGGGCCGACGAGCTGCGCGAGGTGATGGCCAAGGACGGCTACATGGCCGCGCCGCGCATCGTCTGGGACGGCGTCGGCAAGCGGGCGCTGACCATGGAGTGGGCGCGGGGCTGGCCGCTCTCCGATCCCGCCGCCCTCGACCAGCCCGGCCTGGATCGCCAGGTGACGGCCGACAACCTGATCCGCGCCTTCCTGTCCCAGGCCCTGGACCACGGCGTCTTCCACGCCGACCTGCACGAGGGCAACCTGTTCGTCGCCGCGCCGGCCAGCCTGACCGCGGTGGACTTCGGCATCATCGGCCGCATCGGCCCGGCCGAGCGCCGCTACCTGGCCGAGATCCTCTGGGGCTTCCTGAACCGCGACTACGAGGCGGTGGCGCGCACACACTTCGACGCCGGCTATGTGCCGGCGCGCCACAGCGTCCAGGCCTTCGCCCAGGCGCTCCGGGCGGTGGGCGAGGCTGTCTTCGGCCGCCCGGCCAGCGAGGTGCCGATGAGCCGGGTGCTGCTGCAGCTGTTCGAGATCACCGCCCTCTACGAGATGCGCCTGCGCCCCGAGCTGGTGTTGCTGCAGAAGACCATGATGACCGTCGAGGGCGTGGCCCGCCGCATCCAGCCGGACCACGACATCTGGAAAGCCGCCGATCCGGTGGTGCGCCGCTGGATCGCCCGCGAACTCGCGCCGCCCGCCCGTATCCGGCGCTTCGCCGAAGAGGCCGGCCAGGCGCTCAGGAACCTCGCCCGGCTGATCGAGACTCCGCCGGCCCCCACGGTCGTCACACCGCCGGAGCCGTCGTCAGCCGGCCGCGCGATCACCTGGTTCGCCCTTGGCGCGGCCCTGGCGGGCGTGGCCTTCCTCCTGGCGGCGTGGTGGCGCTGATCGCCTACTCGGCGTCGTCGGCCTGGCGCGAACGGCGTGAGCGGCTGGCGTGCTCTTCGCGGTCCTTCTGCTTGTCCCAGTAGGCCTCGCCGTCGTCGGGCTTGAACATGGCCCGGGGCGCGCCCTCCTTGCTGGCGACGGCGAAGATGTTGTCCTTGGCGTCGTAGTAGAGGATGTCGCCGTTCTTGCGCGTGAGCGTCTGGGTGCCCTTGGGCGGATGGCCCACGAAGGCGTGCGCCTTCTTGACGAACTGCTCCAGGGTCTTGGCGTCGAACGCCGCCCCGTCGCGCTCGAACTGCCGCTGCGCGCCCTCCTCCGCCGAGAAGCGCTTGCTCGACGCCCACATGGGCTTGCCGTCGTCGGCCTTGGCCACCTCGTCCTTGCGGTGATCGACCTGCGGCGCACCGTTGTCGTAGCCGCCCCGGTAGCCACTGCCACGGTCCGAACCGTAGGAACTGGATGGCGCGTTCGCGCTCGCCACGTCCGTTCCGCCGGAGCCCTTCTTGGCCACGGCCGAAGGGCCGTTGTCGCAACCGGCCAGCAACGCCAGCGCCGAAATCCCGAGCGCCAGCGTGAGCGCCCTCTTCATTCCAGTCATCTCTGTCTCCTCCAAAAGCAGAGCTGGAACAAAGAAAGAACAACTTGGCGGCATTGTCGAGTCTAAATTTGCAGGGTTCCTCGCGCCACCCCATCTGGCATAAGTCTGGCGCGCTACGACCAGAGCGGTTTCGAGGGGCCTGATCGCCTTGGACCAGAAGCGGATTCTCCTGATCGTCGGCGGCGGCATCGCGGCCTACAAGGCCCTCGAACTCACTCGCCTGTTGCGCAAGGCCGAGATCGGGGTGCGCCCGATCCTCACCGCGGCCGGGGCGGAGTTCGTGACCCCGCTGTCGCTCTCGGCCCTGGCCGAGGACAAGGTCTATTCGGGGCTCTTTTCGCTGACCGACGAGGCCGAAATGGGCCACATCGAGCTGTCGCGCTCGGCCGACCTCGTGGTCGTGGCGCCGGCCACCGCCGACCTGATGGCCAAGGCCGCGAACGGCCACGCCAGCGATCTGGCGTCGACCACCCTGCTCGCCACCGACAAGCCGGTGCTGATGGCTCCGGCGATGAACGTGCGGATGTGGGAGCACGCCGCGACCCGCCGCAACCTCGCGGCGTTGAAGGCGGATGGGATCCATTTCGTCGGGCCAGACGAGGGCGCCATGGCCTGTGGCGAATATGGCGAGGGCCGAATGGCCGAGCCGGCGGCGATCTTCGAGGCGATCCTGGGCCTGCTGCAGTCCGGCCGGCCGCTGGCGGGCCGCCGCGCGCTGGTGACGGCGGGACCGACGGTCGAGGCGATCGATCCCGTGCGCCTCCTCACCAACCGCTCCTCCGGCAAGCAGGGCTACGCCATTGCCGCCGCCCTGGCCGCGCTCGGCTGTGAGGTGACCCTGGTCAGCGGACCTGTGGCGCTGCCGGCGCCGGGCGGCGTCAAGCGCGTGGACGTGGAAAGCGCGCGCGACATGCTGGCGGCCTGCGAGGCGGCCCTGCCGGCCGACATCGCCGTCTGCGTGGCCGCGGTGGCCGACTGGCGCCCGGCCGAGGCGGGCGGCCGGAAAATCAAGAAGGACGGGGCTGTGCCGACCCCCATCGCCCTGGTGGAGAATCCCGACATACTTGCGTCCTTGTCGAAGCATGCGAAGCGGCCGCGCCTGGTGATTGGCTTCGCCGCCGAGACCAACGACCTGGAAGCCCACGCCAAGGCCAAGCTCGCCAAGAAGGGCTGCGACTGGATCGTCGCCAACGACGTCAGCGTGGCCGGGACCATGGGCGGCGACGACAACGCGGTCTCCCTCGTCACGGCGCAGGGAATCGAGCGATGGGAGCGGATGGCCAAGGGCGCGGTGGCGCGCCGGCTGGCCGAGCGCATCGCGAGTGAGCTGAAGTGACCAATCCGACTGTCCCCATCGTCCGCCTGCCGCATGCCGAGGGCCTTCCGCTGCCGGCCTATGAGACCGCCCAGGCGGCCGGCATGGACCTGCGCGCCGCCGTGCCGGATGACGAACCGCTGACCCTGCGCCCCGGATCGCGCTTTCCCGTTCCCACCGGCCTCGCCTTCGCCCTGCCGCCCGGCTTCGAGGGCCAGGTGCGGCCCCGCTCCGGCCTGGCGGCCAAGCACGGGATCACCTGCCTGAATTCGCCGGGCACGGTCGACGCCGACTATCGGGGCGAGGTGAAGGTGATCCTGATCAACCACGGCGAAGAGGACTTCGTGATCCGCCGCGGCGAGCGCATCGCCCAGCTCATCATCGCCCCCGTCGTCCAGGCCGTCTGGACCGAGGTCGAGAGCCTCGACGACACGGCGCGCGGCGCCGGCGGCTTCGGGTCCACGGGACGCTGACGTGAGCGAAGAGGCCCGCAAGCGACGCCTGCAACTGCGCTGGCTGACGCTGGCGGAGCTGGTCGGCATCGCCGCCCTGGTGATCGCGGGCTGGGGCCAGTGGGACAGCCATCGCGAACGGGTCCAGGCCGACCGCGACAAGGCCGCCGAGGCGCGGGCCCGCAACGGCGAGGCGCAGAAGGAGGCCCAGGCCGGGGCGATCAAGCTGGCCTTCCTGATGACCGGCGCGCCGGAGGCCGGCGGCGAGCGGCTGCGGCTGTCGGCGGTGCACTCGGAACAGGTGATCCAGACCCAGACCATCAGCTTCCCGAGCGAGGTCCGCGGCGATCCCGCCCAGACCACCGGCAACCCGCGGCTGGAATCGGGCTGGTTCGAGGCCGGGCTCGCCCGCGCGCTGCACGCCCACGACGACGCCCGAAAGTCCGGCCGCCTGCCGGTGGGGATCGCCACCACCTTCATCGAGGACGGCCAGGCCAAGACCGATCGGTCGATCTACCTGCTGGGCTACAGCCTGCACCCGCGCGTGCTGCGCGCCGACAAGGCGGAGATGGAGGGCCTCAGCCTGGTCCGCCGCGGCGTCGGCGCCGATCTGCAGGGGCAGGTGGACGCGCTCTGGGCGCGGCAGGAGCCGGTGAAACCAAAACCCTAGCCAGGCGGCGGCGCGACGAAGCTCTTGATGTTCTCGTCGATGGCCTGGGCCAGCGCCAGCGTCTTGCCGTCGCTGCTCAGCGGCCCGATGAGCTGGGCGCCCACCGGCATCCCGTCGGCCGCCCGGCCCGCCGGGATCGCCGTCGCCGGCAGGTGCAGGGCGGTGGCCAGGGAGATCCAGTTCAGCATCGCGCCATAGGCAATGCGCTGGCCGCCGGACATCGTCAGGCTGCGCCGGTTGAACGGCCGATGGTCGTGCGGGAAGGCGGTCACCGGCGCGATCGGCGCCAGGATGACGTCGAAGCGGTCGAAGAGCTGGCCGATCTCCTGGCGCAGCCGGTTGCGCACAGCGTCGGCCGCCAGCCATTCGCGGTGGGTGGCGGTGTAGGCCAGCGTCATGGCGGCGTTGGAATCCGGCATGGCTCCGCGCGAAACCTGCCACTTCGCCCAGGGCCGCAGGCGCTCCAGGCCGCGAACGGCCTTTTCCGGCATGTCTTCGCCGATGATCGCGCCCAGCAGGGTGCGGTAGGCGGCGGTGAGCGTCGGCATGTGCAGGGGCGAGGCGATCGGGATGACTTCGACCCCGGCCTCGGCCAGTTTTCCGGCGAAAGCCTCGATGACGCTCTTCACCTGCGGGTCGAGCGGGAAGCTGGGCTCGTCGAGCCACAGGCCGATCTTCGCGGTCTTCAGGTCGGCGGCCGGCGCGCGGGCGGCCAGCGGCCCGCCCACGAACACCGACAGCAGCAAGCGCAGGTCCCGCGCCGAGCGCGCCATGGGCCCGACGACATTCAGGTCGCGCTCGCTCCAGGACCCCGGCGACGGCGGCACGTGGCCCCGCTGACTGACCAGGCCCCAGGTGGGCTTGTGGCTGAACACGCCGCAGAAGCTGGCCGGTACGCGCAGCGAGCCGCCGATGTCCGAGCCGATCTCCAGCGGCGTCACCCGCGCCGCCAGCGCCGCCGCCGCCCCGCCGGACGAGCCGCCGCAGGTGCGCGCCGGATCCCACGGATTGCTGGTCGCGCCATAGAGGCTGTTGAAGCTCTGCCAGTCGCCGGCCAGCACCGGCACATTGGTCTTGCCCCAGATCACCACACCGGCGTGCTTGGCGGCGCGCACGGCGTTGGCGTTCAGCGCCTGGCGCTGGCGATAGACCTTCAGGCCCGAGGAGGCCGGCATGCCCACCACGTCGAAGGTGTCCTTCACGGTCATCGGCAGGCCGGCCAGGGCGCCGAGGTTCTCGCCCTTGGCCCGCAGGTCGTCGATGGCCTTGGCGCGCTCCAGCGCCCGTTCCAGGTTGACGGCGATCACCGCGTTCAGCCGTCCGTGGGTCTGTTCGTGACGCGCGAGATGGGTCTTCAGCAACTCCGCCGCCGAGACCTTCTTGGCGGCCAGCAGGACCAGCTGTTCGACGGCGTCGCGCTCGATAAGGTCGTCGTCGATGAACACGGCTATCGGCCCTTCGAGAAGCCCAGCACGTCGCGCATGTCGTAGAGGCCCGGCGGGCGGCCCGCGACCCAGCGGGCGGCGGCCAGGGCGCCGCGTGCGAACAGTCCACGGTCGCGGCCGGAGTGCGACAGGGTCACCAGCTCGTCCTCGGCGGCGAAGGTCACGCTGTGTTCGCCGACGATGCCCCCGCCGCGCATCACCGCGAAGCCGATCTCGCCCACCGGCCGCTCGCCGGTGATCCCGTCGCGCCCGCGCCGCGCCACCTGCGCCAGCGAGACGCCGCGGCCCTCGGCGGCGGCCTCGCCCAGCATCAGGGCGGTGCCGGAAGGCGCGTCGACCTTGCGCCGGTGGTGCGCCTCGAAGACCTCGGCGTCGTAGGCCTCGGGCCCCAGCAGGGCGGCGGCCTGTTCGACGAGGCCCATCAGGACATTGATGCCCAAGGAGAAGTTGCCGGAGCGGACGATGGCGACCCTGGCCGCCGCCGCGTCGATGCGGCCGAGCTGGGCGCCGTCGAGGCCGGTAGAGCCGATGATCAGGGCCGGGCCGCCGCGATCAGCACAGGCCTCCGCCAGGGAGACGGAGGCCGCGGGCGTGGTGAAGTCGATGATGACGTCGGCCGCCGCCAGCGCGGCCTGTTGCGAAACCAGCCCGTCGGCGGCGGCGGCGTCGGGCCGGTCGAAGCGCGCGACGACATCTATGTCCGGAGCGGCGTCCGCGGCCGCGGCGATCGCGCGGCCCATGCGGCCGAGGGCGCCGGCCACGGCGATCTTGATGGGAGGCTGGGACAGGGGCGTCGCTCCGGCGGGTCAGGCTTGCGAGGGGCCTAGTCTCGCAAGGCCGCCCGCCGGGTCAACGGATATAAACAGAGCCGTTCACGACGCCGAGGCGGCGGTCAACGCGATCTGCGGACCCGAAGCCCTGCCCCGGTTAGCGAGCCAACCGGGGCAGGGTGGTCCCCTGGAGTAGACGCCCTTCCCATTCGGGAAGGGCTACGGCGCTTCAAGCCGCCGCCGACTCCGGCAGGTTCATCATCTTCTGCATGGTGGTCTTGGCCACGCTTGGCCGTTCGGCCATGCGCTCCATCCAGCCGAGGAGCGGTGAGCCCGCCAGCATGTCGGCGCCCTCCGGCGTCCGCGCCAGGAAGTCCAGGTGCGCGATCGCCGACAGGTCCGCCAGGGACACGGCCTCGCCCGCGAAATAAGGCTTGGCGGCCAGGATGTCCTCCAGGGCCTTGACGCAGGTCCGGGCCGACTCGTCCACCGGCATGCCGAAGATCGGCTTGACGATGCGGTTGAAGCCGATCGCCGAGGAGATCGAAGGCATCACGTACCAGTCGACGATATTCAGCACCTGGTCCATGCGGGCGAGCGCCCTGGGGTCGCTCGGCGACAGGGCCGGCCCGTCGAAGGCGCGGTCGACGTAGCGGATGATCGCCTGGGTCTCGTAGAGCTTGAAGTCGCCGTGCTCGATGGCCGGCATGCGGCCGAAGGGTTGGCGGGCGAGATGTTCGGGCGTGCGGGTTGCACCTGGGCCGAACGCCATGGCGGCCAGTTCGTAGGGCGCGCCCTTTTCCTCGCAAACGAGGAGCGGCGTACGCACATAGGGGCTGCCGGGAATACCGTGGATGATGATCTTGGACATGGTTCTGGTCCTTTGATTCAGGGGCGGTCGGTTCAGCCGCCGACCACGGCCTTGAAGCTCTGCAGGATAAGGTCCCAGCCGGTCTTCATGCCGGCGCGGGTCTTGTCGGCCGTCTCGCTGTCGCCGAAGCGCTCCAGGCCGCGGTGCTCGAAGTCGATGCGCGTCTCCTCGGCGCCGACCTTCGTGAAATGCACGTCCACTTCGGTGTGGAGGTTGGGGTCGTAGCCCCACTCGTGGGAGATGCGCCAGGCGACCACCAGGTGGGCCGGCGGGTCCCAGACCAGCACGTCGCCCCACATCTGCTCGGAGCCGTCCTCGTGGCGGCTGAACCAGCGGCCGCCGACCCCGGGCTCCAGCACCGCCTCCTTGAGCGGCGAGGCGCCGATGAAGTGGGTGCGCGGCCACCAGCGGTCGAAGCCCCTGGTGAAGACCTCGAAGGCCTTTTCCGGCGTCGCGCGGACGGTGAAGCTCTTCATGATCGCCGCGGGCTTGATGGTCTGGCTCACGGTTCTTCTCCCTCGGAATCCTGGGTTTCGCGTTCGACTTCGGCGCGGAACGCCTCCAGCGCCTCGTCCCAGAAGCGGTCGAGCCAGGCGCGGATCTGGCCCAGGCCCTTTGGATCGATCTGGTAGACGCGGCGCGCGCCTTGGGCGCGATCGGTGACCAAGCCGGCCTCCTTCAGCACCTTCAGATGTTGCGAGACCGCCGGGCGGCTGACCGGCATGCCTTCGGCCAGCTCGCCCACAGGCAAGGGACCATCCGCCAGGCGCTCGAACACCGCGCGGCGGGTCGGGTCGGCCAAGGCTGCGAAGGCGAGATTGTTAGCCATGACTTACCGTAAGCCATAACTTACATACGAGTCAAGCCGGACTCGCGATCCGGCTTGATCGATCGTTCGATGAAGCCGGAGGGCCGTCGACACGCGGCCCTCCGGATGGACCGCCTATTTCTTGGCGGGCAGCATCTTCTTCAGTTCGGCCTGGCTGGCGTTGATGCTGGCCACGCCGTTCGCCACGCCCAGCTTGTTGGTGTCGACCGTGAAGCTGTCGGACCCCATCTGGATAGTGGCGACGCCGCCCTTCACCGCCTTCACCTCGCCGATCAGGGCGCCGGTGTTGTCCTTCACCGACATGCCGCTCATCACGGTGCTGGCGCCGGCGTTGGCGGCGGTGTCGCTGCTCGCACCGGTAGGCGCGGCAGGAGCCGCGGGCGGGCTAGCCGAGCTCGGGCTTGGGGTCGGGCTCGGATTCACCGCGCCGGGCGGTGTGGCCGCGCTGGGCGCCGGCGTCGCCGGTTCAGCCGCGGGCGGCGGGGCCGCCGACGGTGGGGCCGACGAGGGTTTCGCCGGCGCTTGGGCCAGGGCCGGGCCGCCGATCAAGGCGGCCAGGGCAAGGCAAGGTACGAGTTTCCTCATTTGGGTGCTCCCGTTCACGGGCAAGCCCCCTTCCAGCCTGACTCCAACAAATGTGAGGCTGTCCGGTTCCGCTGGCCGGCGGCCAAGCCTGCCAGGGCCAAGCTTGAGCAAGGTTGTTTCGGGCGCCCGGCGTCTGTACGCTCGCCTTCTCATCGCACCGCCGCACAAGGATCCGCCGCCGCCATGAGCGACGCCGAGAAACGGACCTATACCGAGAAGGAAGCGCTCGACTTCCACCGCCACCCGACGCCGGGGAAGATCGCGATCGCGGCCACCAAGCCGATGGCGACCCAGCGCGACCTCAGCCTGGCCTATTCGCCGGGCGTCGCCGTGCCCGTCCTGGCGATCGCCAAGGACCCGGGCCTGGTCTACGAATACACCTCCAAGGGCAACCTGGTAGCTGTGCTCTCCAACGGCACGGCGATCCTGGGCCTGGGCGACCTGGGCCCGCTCGCCGCCAAGCCGGTGATGGAGGGCAAGGGCGTGCTCTTCAAGCGGTTCGCCGACGTCGACGCCATCGACATCGAGATCACCGCCACCGACCCCGACGAGATCATCACCGTCGCCAAGAACATCGGGCCGACCTTCGGCGGCATCAACCTCGAGGACATCAAGAGCCCCGAGTGCTTCATCGTCGAATCGGCGCTGCAGGAGATCATGGACATCCCGGTGTTCCATGACGACCAGCACGGCACCGCGATCATCTCCGCCGCCGGCCTGATCAACGTCTGCCACATGACCGGGCGCGAGCTGAAGGACGTCAAGGTCGTCCTGAACGGCCCGGGCGCGGCGGGCATCGCCACCCTGGACCTGCTCAAGGCCATGGGCGTGCCGCACGAAAACTGCATCGCCGTCGACACCAAGGGCGTGGTCTACAAGGGTCGCGCCGAGGCCATGAACCAGTGGAAGTCGGCCCACGCCATCGACACCGACAAGCGGACCCTACAGGAGGCGCTGAAAGGCGCCGACGTGCTGATCGCCACGTCCGTGAAGGGCGCGATCACCCAGGACGACGTCAAGCTGATGGCGCCCAATCCGGTGATCTTCGCCATGGCCAACCCGGACCCGGAAATCCGGCCCGAGGACGTCTATGCGGTGCGCCCCGACGCCATCGTCGCCACCGGCCGGAGCGACTATCCGAACCAGGTCAACAACGTCCTGGGCTTCCCCTACATCTTCCGCGGCGCGCTCGACGTTCGGGCCCGGCGCGTGAACATGGAGATGAAGATCGCCTGCGCCAACGCGCTGGCCCAGCTGGCCCGCGAGGACGTGCCGGACGAGGTGGCCGCCGCCTATCACGGCAAGCAGCTGAAGTTCGGGCCCGAATACATCATCCCGACGCCCTTCGATCCCCGGCTGATCTGGTACATCCCGCCGTTCATCGCCCAGGCGGCCATGGACACCGGCGTGGCGCGCCGGCCGATCCCGGACATGGACGCCTACCGCGCCTCGCTGGCCCAACGGCTCGATCCCACCGCGGCCTTCCTGCAGAAGCTGCAGGGCGTGGTGCTGTCGGGGCCGAAGAAGCGGATCGTCTTCGCCGAGGGCGAGGAGCCTGCGGTGATCCGCGCGGCCTACGCCTTCCAGATCGCCAACCTCGGCACCGCCGTCCTGGTGGGCCGCGAAGACCTGGTTCAGGAGAACATGCGCTCGGTCGGGCTCGACCCGGCCGAGGTGAAGATCGAGATCCTCAACGCCCGCCTGTCCGGCCGCAACGCGGAGTATGTGGATTACCTCTACAGTCGCCTGCAGCGGCAGGGCTATCTGCGCCGCGACGTGCAGCGGCTGATCAACCAGGACCGCAACGCCTTCGCCGCCGCGGTGGTGGCGATGGGCCATGCCGACGGCCTGGTCACCGGCGTCACCCGCTCCTTCGACCAGGTGCTGGAAGAGGTGCTGCGGGTGATCGACCCGTCGCCGGACGGCCGGGTGATCGGCATGAGCGTCGTCCTGGCCAAGGGGCGCACCCTGTTCATCGCCGACACCAGCGTCACCGAAATGCCCGACGCCGAGGACCTGGTCGACATCGCCCGGGGCGCCGCCAACGCGGTGCGGATTCTGGGCTATGAGCCGCGCGTGGCCTTCATGAGCTATTCGACCTTCGGCAACCCCATGGGCCTGCGCTCCGACCGGGTGCGCGACGCGGTCGCCCTGCTCGACGAGATCGAGGTGGATTTCGAGTACGAGGGCGAAATGCCGCCGGAGCTGGCCCTGGAGCCGGAGCTGCGCGGCAACTACCCGTTCATGCGGCTGACCGGCCCGGCCAATGTGCTGATCATGCCGGCGGTGCACTCGGCGGCGATCTCGACCCAGCTCATCCAGTCGCTGGGCGGGGCTACGGTAATCGGCCCGATCCTGCTCGGCCTCGACAAGCCGGTGCAGATCTGCCCGCTGTCGGCGTCGGTCTCCAAGATCCTGCAGATGGCCACCGTCTGCGCCTACGAGCGCCAGCTCGCCGAGGGCGAGGCGTAGCTCCCATCGCGTGTCATACCGGTTTCGCCGCGGGCGAAGACCGGGACCCATGCGCGCGGCGACGAAGGAATCTCGCAGCGCAGCCGCTGCTTCTTTTCTGCATCTCGGAGTTTATGGGTCCCGGACAGTCGCCAACGCGACTTCCGGGATGACAGCGAAGTTGCTACACGGCGCGCCCGCTTGGGAGCGCTCCCGTGACCCTGACCCTCGGCATCGACTTCGGCACGACCAACACGGTCGTGGCCCTGGCCGAGACGGCGGGCCCGGCGCACCTGGTGAAATTCCCGGCGCCGGAGGGCGAGCTGTTCGCCTTCCGCTCGTGCCTCAGCTTCCATGCGGGCGACCGCCCCAACGACCGGGTCATCGCCGCCGGCCCCTGGGCCATCGACGCCTATGTCGAGGATCCGGCCGAAACCCGCTTCATCCAGTCGTTCAAGAGCTTCGCCGCCGCGGAGAGCTTCAGCGAGACCCAGATCCTCGGCCGCCGCTTCCGCTTCGAGGACCTGCTGTCCACCTTCCTGCTGCGCCTGCGCGCCTATGCCGAGGCTGGGATGGCGGAGTTGCCGGACCGGGTGATCGTCGGCCGCCCGGTCACCTTCGCCGGCGGCGCGCCGAACGAGGCCCTGGCGCTGTCGCGCTACCAGACCGCCTTCGAACGGATGGGCTTTTCCGAGGTTCTCTACGCCTATGAACCGGTGGGCGCGGCCTTCTTCTTCGCCCGCGAGCTCGATCACGACGCCACCGTGCTGGTCGGCGACTTCGGCGGCGGCACCTCCGACTTCTCGATCATCCGCTTCGAGCGCGCGAAAGACGGCGAGATCATCAGCCATCCGCTGGGCCGCTCCGGCGTCGGCGTGGCGGGCGACGCCTTCGACTACCGGATCATCGACAACCTGGTCTCGCCCGCGCTGGGCAAAGGCTCCAGCTACATGAGCTTCGGAAAGACCCTGCCGATCCCCAACCGCTACTATTCCACCTTCGCCCGCTGGGACCAACTGGCCCTGATGCGCGCCAGCCGTGACATGCGCGAGATCCGCGCCCTGGAGCGCGAGGCGACCGAGCCGGAGAAGATCGCCCGGCTGATCGAGGTGCTGGACGAGAACTACGGCTACCAGCTCTACCGCTCGGTCTCGCGGCTGAAGGAGGCGCTGTCGGCGGACGAAGCGGCGGAGTTCGTCTTCCAGGCCGGCTCGATCTCGCTGAGAGGCGGGGTGAAGCGGGCGACCTTCGAACGCTGGATCGCCCCGGAGCTCAACCTGATCGAGCGGGCGGTCGACGACGCCTTGGCCAACGCCGACCTCGCGCCCGACCAGGTGGATCGCGTCTTCCTGACCGGCGGCTCGTCCCTGGTGCCGGCGGTGCGCGCCATCTTCCACCGCCGCTTTGAGCCGGGCCGGATCGAGACCGGGGCGGAACTGGAATCCATCGCCTCGGGCCTGGCGCTCATCGGCCGCGAGCGCGACCTTTCCCGCTGGACGATGAAGGCCCCAATTTCCTGATCGTCACCCCGGCCTTGTGCCGGGGACCCATGATCTCGAGCGATGCAGGGTGTCCTGCGAGGTCGGCGTTCATGGGTGGCCGGGACTAGCCCGGCCATGACGTCATTTGGTGAGGGCGATCAGGGCTTCTTCTGCGGCCCTGGTCCCGCTTTCCCAGGCGCCGTGGACGGTGGAATACCAGGTGCGGTGCGTCGCTTCCCCCGCGAAGAAGATGCGCTCCTCCACCGGGGCGGCCAGGACCTGGCGGTCAGGGGCGTGGCCCGGCAGGGCGTGGGAATAGGACCCCAGCGCCCAGGGGTCGTGCGCCCAACGGGTCTCGCCCAGGCTGGCGAGGCCGCGCCGGAAGTCCGAGCCCATCAGCTCGCCCAGCTCCTCAAGCGCGAAGGCGGCGAGCGCGCCGGACCCCTCGCCCTCCAGGCCGCGCGCGCAGCGGCCGCCAAGGAACACCTCGATATAGGGCCGCCCGAACGGCCGCAGGTGATAGCTGGCCGTCTCGGTCCGGTCGGAATGGCCGAACAGGTGGCCCTCGACCGGCAGGCCCTCCGGCTCCGCCAGCGACAGGAACACCTTGTCCGCCAGGCCGAGCGGCAGGCCGGCGGCGGCTTCGGCCTTTCCGGGCAGGCCGGGCGAAAACGCCAGGCCGCCTTGGCTGAGGATCGGTGAGGGGACGCAGACGATGACCGCCCGCGCCGTCAGCCGCCCGCGCGCGGTGTCCAGCGCCAGTTCGGGGCCGTCGTGATGGACGGTGCTGACCGGGCAGCCGGTGACGATCTGCGCCGGGTCGGCGAAATGGCTCAGCGCCGCGCCATAACCCTCGCGAACCCGCCAGTTGATCCCGCTGTCCTCATAGGCCGCGTAGTCCAGCACCGAGACGGACTCGAACTCCGCGCCGTTGTAGTAGCTGGAGAAGGCGTCCAGCAGCGGGTTCCAGCGGCTTTCCGGCTCCATCAGCTCGGACGCCGGCCGGTCGATCCCGGTCTTCGCCGCGGCCTCCACCTTCTCATCCAGGGCGTTGAACGCCGCGCGGTAGGCGCGCTGTTCCTCCGCAGTGAGGTGCTGGTTGAACGCCTGCCGGGTCCAGTGCGGCGGCGACCGGTCGATGGTGAAACCGGCCCGCTCGATCGGCGCCGACAGCGGATTGCGGTCGGCCGAGTGCAGCCAGCCGGCGCCGGCGTCCACCGGGAAGCCCGCCGTCGTGGTCACGGTGTGGGCGCGCCCGCCGACCCGCTCGCGCGCCTCCAGGCCCACCGCCTCCAGCCCGGTCCGCGCCAGGCGCCCGAGCGCGGCGATCCCGGCCGCCCCGCAGCCGATGACCGCGACGTCAAAGCGATCCTTCATCAACCCTCCCCTAACGGGGAGGGACAGGCCGTGCGAGCGGCCAGGGTGGGGAAGTGCGGGTTGGCCTGTGAGTCAATGATTGTCATCACGCTTCCCCGCCCGATTGTCGCTCCGCTCCAGCCACCCTCCCCACTACGGGGAGGGTTTCCTCAGCGTCGGGCTGTCCAGGTCGAGCTGGCTCGCCGGGATCACCTCCAGGTCCGGCCGCTTGGCCTTCAGCTCGGCGGCGAAGGTCTTGGCGTCGCCGGCGATGATCAGGCTGGCCTGGGCGGGGTCCATGACGCGCTTGGCCACGGCCTGCACCTGGGCGGCGGTCACCGCGTCGACCTTGGCGGTATAGCGGGTGATCTCGTCCAGCGGCACGCCGTAGAGCGCCAGGTTGCCCAGGATGTTGGCCAGGCCGGTGCTGGTTTCCAGCCGCCGGCCATAGCCCCCGACCAGGCTGGACTTGCGGGCGGTGAGCTCGTCGGCGCTGGCCGGGGTCGTGGTCATCGAGGTCATCTGCTCGGCGATCAGGTCGGCCACCTGCACGGCGCTCTCGTTCTTGGTCTGGGCCGCGGCGCGGAACGAGCCAGTGGTGCGGTTGGCCGAGAGGTTCGACGACGCGCCGTAGGAGAGGCCGCGCTTGACGCGGATCTCCTCGTTCAGCCTGGAGGAATAGCCGCCGCCCAGCAGGGTGTTGGCCACGATGCCCGGATAGTAGTCCGGGTCGTTGCGCGGGATGCCGACCTTGGCCAGGTTCACCGCCGCCTGGCCGGCGCCCGGCACGTCGATGACCACGGCGCGGGGCCGGCCGTTCGGTGCGATGACCGGCGCGGGCGGCAGGGGCGAAGCCGGCTTGGCCCAGCTTCCGAAGGTCTCTTCGGCCAGGGCGAAGCCCTGCGCGGCGCTGATGTCGCCGGTCAGCACCAGGACGGCGTTGTCGGGCCGGAACCAGGTCTTGTGCAAGGCTGCAAGGTCGGCGGGCTTGAGTTTCGGCAACGAGCCGGGCGTGCCGGAGGGCGAGTGGCCAAAGGCGGTGCCGGCGAAGACGATCGGGGCCGCCGCATAGGCCGAAACCTGACCTGGGTCGCGGTAGCCGACCCGCAGGCCATCCAGCGCCTGGGCCCGCTGGCGCTCCAGCTCCTCGGGTTTGAAGGCCGGGTTGCGCGCCACGTCGGCCATGATCGTCATGCCCTGGCCGAGCTTGTCGGTCATGACGTTGAGCGTCACGGAAGACGCCTCCAGGTTCGCGCCGGATTCCAGGGTGGCGCCCAGGGCCTCGGTCTGCTGGGCGATAGCCTGGGCCGAGCGAGTCCTGGTCCCTTCGGTCAGCATGTCCGCGGTCATGGAAGCGGCGCCGGCCAGGCCCTTCGGGTCCGCCCAGCCGCCGGTCTTGATGGTCAGGTCGGCAGTGACCAGCGGCAGGCTGGAGGAACGGGCCACGATCACCGTCAGGCCGTTGGCCAGGGTTTTCTCGGCGGGCTTCGGCAGCACCGGCGCGACCGGCGCGCCCACCGGCGGCGGCTTCTGGCGCTGCGCCTCCGGGGCCAGGGTGAACACCGGGCCGGTGTAGGTCGCCACCTGCTTGGGCGGGGTCGGCGCCGCGGGTTCGGCCTCGCCCTTCGGCCGATCGCTTTCGGGCCGATAGGTGATGGTCTCGCGCAGATTCGGATCGAGGTACTTCTCAGCCACCCGCTGCACGTCGGCCGGCGTCACCGCCTGCAGGTCGGCGAGCTCGGTGTTGGCCTTGGCCGCGTCGCCGTTGATGCGCAGGGCGTAGCCGAGCGCGAAGCCGCGACCGTCGATGGTCTCGCGCTCGCGCAGCTTGCCGGCGATCAGCTGGTTCTTGGCGGTGGCCATCTCGACGGCGCTGGGCGGGGCCGAGCGGATTTTCTTGACCTCATCCAGCAGGGCCGCCTCGCCTTCGGCGAGGGAGTGGCCCGAGGCCATGATCGCGCCCACCGCGAAGTTGCCCGGCTGGGCCGGCAGGTCGGCGTTGGAATAGATCTCGGCGGCGATCTGCTTGTTGTAGACTAGGCTGTCATAGAGCCGCGACGACTTGCCGGCCGACAGGATGGCGTCCAGCACCTTCAGCGCCGGCGCGTCGGGGTCCGACGCCTTCGGGCCTAGCCAGGTCATCACCACCGCCGGCAGCGGCACGTTGGGGCCATAGCCGTTGTAGACGCCCGAATGGGTGCGCCTGGGCTCGACCGCGGTCACCCGCTTGATCGGCTGGGCCGGGTCCTTCAGTGGCGCCAGGTACTTGTCGATCCAGGCGTCGAGCGTGGCCTTGTCGAAGTTGCCGACCACGATCAGGGCGGCGTTGTCCGGGCGGTAGTATTCCTCGTGGAAGGCGCGCACGTCATCGATGGTGGCGGCGTCCAGTTCGGTGATCGAGCCGATCCCGGGACGATGGTAGGGGTGGGTCGTATAGGTCGCCTGCGGCACATAGAGGCGGAACAGCCGCCCGTAGGGCGAGGCCAGCACCCGCTGGCGCAGCTCCTCCTTCACCACGTCGCGCTCGGACTTGAAGTTGGCCTCGTCGATGACCAGCGACCCCATCCGCTCGGCCTCGGCCCAGATCAGCCGCTGCAGGTGATTGGCCGGCACCACCTCGTAGTAGTTGGTGAAGTCGTCGAAGGTGGAGGCGTTGTTCAAGCCGCCGACGTCCTCGGTCAGCCGGTCGAAGCTCTCGGCCGGCAGGTCGCGCGTGGCCTTGAACATCATGTGTTCGAAGAGGTGGGCGAAGCCGGAGCGGCCGGCGGGATCGTCCTTCGAGCCGACGCCGTACCAGACCTGCACCGTCACATTGGGCGTCGAGCGGTCGAGGCTCTCATAGACCTGTAGGCCGTTGGCCAGCACCCGCTTGGTGTAGACGATCGGCGGCACCTGCGCCTTGGGCGCGGCGGCGGCCGCATGGGCTTTCGGCCTGGCGGCGGGCTTGGTCTGGGCCAGCGCCGGCGCGGCGAGCGTGAGCGCGAGGAGGGCGGTAAGCGCGGGACGGAACATTCGGCCTCCGGGGATGCGAGCCGTCATCCTTAGCACCGGCGTCGGGCCGGGGAAGCTTAAGGCTGCGTCATGGTCGATTGGATCAGGCGACGTCGCCCCAGCCCAGCCGACGGACCGCGGCGAAGGCGGCCTTGTCGCGCTTGGTCGCCAGGCGCTGCTCGACCGCGCCGTGCGGCGCGCAGAGCTTCAGCTGGATGCCGGGCTTGCCGGTCCGTGGCGGCGCCAGGATGCGTCGGCGAGGCGGCTCCAACGCGACCCCCGGACGGGCGGCGACCAGGTAGGCGAACTTCTCGTCCTCGAACGGGACCTCCCCCCCTTTGGCCAGGCGATGGTCGCGGCTGCGGGGCAGGCGCACCGAAAAGTGGCACCAGTCGGGGGCGGTCAGCGGGCAGGGCGCTTGATGCGGGCACGGCGCCACGAGGGTCGCGCCGAGGGCGATCAACCGGTCCCGCGCCTTCAGGATGCGGCCATACCCGACCGGTGTCCCAGGCTCGACGATCGCCAGCAGGCCCTCGGTGGAAGCCCATAGTTCGTCGATTATCGAATCTTGCTTATCGGCAGGGATTTCCGCCAGGGCGTAGCTGGCGACCACGACGTCGGCC
The DNA here is from genome assembly GCF_036501465.1 of Phenylobacterium sp. Lineage (GTDB taxonomy): Bacteria > Pseudomonadota > Alphaproteobacteria > Caulobacterales > Caulobacteraceae > Phenylobacterium. The sequence goes on along the minus strand of NZ_DASYAF010000107.1, from coordinate 66,552 downwards.
TTTGGCCACGGGCCGCCGGCGGTGAGGTCGGCGCGGCGTTGTTCGGCGGACCGCAAGGCCTCCGGGCCGGCGGCGGCCAGGCTGCAGGCCAGGTCCAGGAACGGGGCGCTGGCGTCCAGCCAGGTCGCCGCCGAAAGGCCCGGCCACGTCTCCGCCGCCGCCCAGCTCGCCGCGCCGGTCCCGACGCCGGCGTCCAGCAGGGTCTTCGGCGCGAAGGCGGGGGCTCGATGCGCGGCTTCAGCGAAGACGCGGGCGCAGGCGGCATAGGTGGCTGGGGCGCGGGTCAGCGCATAGGCCAGCGCATCGTCGGCGTCGCGGATCACCCCGGCCGAGGGCCGGCCGGCGCGGTAGGCCTCCGACGTCCGCGCCGCCCGCTCGGCCAGGCTCTTGCGTGGCGCGCCCTCCAGCGCCCGATCCAGCGCCGCGCGCAGGGCCGCGGGGAGTTCCGCGCTCACCATGCGGCGCTCACTGGGCGCGCGCCATGGCCTCGCGGCGCAGGGCCAGCAGCGCCTGCGGCAGGTCGTGGCGCAGCGCGATGCGCGCCACCCAGCCCGGCACGGCGAACGGCGCGGCGATCCGCGCCTCATAGGTCACCCGCACGCCATCGCCGTGCGGCTCCAGCCGCCACTGGCCTTCGAAGATCTTCAGGTCGCCGCCGGCGGCGTGGAAGGTCATGCTGTGCGGCGGGTCGAAGTCCTCGCGATAGACCGTGCGCACCGAGGGCGCGAAGGTCATCTTCGAGACCTCCTCGCGGATATCCCAGCGCCCCTGTGGGTCGCGGTCCAGCACCCGGCAGCTCTTCAGGCCCGCGACCATCTTCGGCGCCAGGTCGCAGTCGGTCATCACCTTGAACACCACCGCCTGCGGCGCGGCCACGTCGATGGCCGCCTGGATCACCCCCGACGAGCCGTCGGGACCGGGTTCGACGTCCACATAGGGCCGACCGCGGTCGAGTTGCTCCGCCGCCCGGTCCGACAGGATCATGGCCCACGCGGGATCGGCGCCGGTGAGGAAAGCGGCCCAGGGCGCGACGACGATGAGGAGGGCTCTGCGCATCCAGGTCGCCGCCGGGCCCAGGCCTTCAGGCGCTCGCCGGGGTTTTCAGCAGGTCGTCCAGCACGCCGGGATCGGCGAGCTGCGACGGGTCGCCGAGGTTCGAAAGGTCGCCGGCCGCCACCTTGCGCAGGATGCGCCGCGCCACCGCGCCCGATTTCACCCGCGGCAGGGCCGAGACGAAGCGCACGGACTTGGGCACGGCGGCGGCGCCGATCTCGCGGCGCACCAGCCCCTTCAGGTCGGCCTCCAGGATGTCGGTGACCCGCGCGTCCGGGGCCGCGACCACGAAGGCGTGGACCCCGTCGGGCGCGCCCACCGCGGCGGCGTCGGCGACCGCGTCGTGGCTTTCCAGCACGTTCTCGATGGCGTCGGCGCCGATCCGGCCACCCTCGATGGGGATGATGTCCGGCGCGCCGTCCTCGGCGCGGTTGCGCACCAGGTCGTCGACCACGCTGGGGTCGGCGAGCGTGGTGGTGTCGCCCAGGTTGGCGATATCGCCCTCGGCCACCTTGCGCAGGATGCGGCGCATGATCTTGCCGGAGCGGGTCTTGGGCAGGCCCGGCGCGAACTGGATCACGTCGGGCGAGGCGAAGGGGCCGATCTCACGGCGCACCCAGTTGCGCAGTTCCGGCTCGAGCTGCGGGGTGATCTGCACGTCGGCCTTCAGGGTCACGAAGCAGTAGATGCCCTGGCCCTTGATCTCGTGCGGATAGCCGACGACGGCGGCCTCGGCGACGTTCGGGTCGGCCACCAGGGCGCTCTCCACCTCGGCGGTGCCCAGCCGGTGGCCGGAGACGTTGATCACGTCGTCCACCCGCCCGGTGATCCAGTAGTAGCCGTCCTCATCGCGCCGCGCGCCGTCGCCGGTGAAGTACTTGCCGGGATAGGTCGAGAAGTAGGTGGCGATGAACCGGTCGTGGTCGCCGTAGACCGTGCGCATCTGGCCGGGCCATGAGTCGATCAGGCACAGGTTGCCGCTGATCGGGCCGTCCAGCACCTTGCCCTCGGCGTCCACCAGCTGCGGCTTCACGCCGGGCAGCGGCTTGGTGCAGGAGCCGGGCTTCAGGGCTGTGGCGCCCGGCAGGGGGCTCATCAGGCAGGCGCCGGTCTCGGTCTGCCACCAGGTGTCGACGATCGGGCAGCGGCCTTCGCCGACCACGCGGTGGTACCAGTGCCAGGCCTCCGGATTGATCGGCTCGCCCACCGTGCCCAGCAGGCGGATGGATTTGCGCGAAGTCCGCGTCACCGGCTCGTCGCCCTCGCGCATCAGGGCGCGGATGGCGGTGGGCGCGGTGTAGAAGATCTCGACCTTGTGCTTGTCGCAGACCTCCCAGAACCGCGAGGCGGTCGGGTAATTCGGCACGCCCTCGAACATCACACTGGTCGCGGCGTTGGCGAGCGGGCCATAGACCACGTAGCTGTGGCCGGTCACCCAGCCCACGTCGGCGGTGCACCAGAAGACCTCGCCCGGACGGTAGTCGAACACCAGCTCATGGGTGTGCGCGGCCCAGGTGAGGTAGCCGCCGGTGGTGTGCAGCACGCCCTTGGGCTTTCCCGTCGAGCCGGAGGTGTAGAGGATGAACAGCGGGTCCTCCGCGTTCATCGGCTCGGGATCGCAACGGTCGGAGACGCTCTGCTTGATGTCCGAATAGTAGACGTCGCGGCCGGCGGTCATCGGGACCTCGGCGCCGGTGCGCTTGATGACGATCACGTCAGTGACGTTGGGGCAGGAGGCCAGCGCCTCGTCGACGTTCTTCTTCAGCGGCACCGGCTTGCCGCCGCGCAGGCCCTCGTCGGCAGTGACCACGATCCTGGAATCGCAGTCCTGGATGCGCCCGGCGATGCTGTCCGGCGAGAAGCCGCCGAAGATCACCGAGTGGACCGCCCCGATCCGCGCGCAGGCCAGCATGGCGTAGGCCGCCGCCGGGATCATCGGCAGGTAGATGGTGACCCGGTCGCCCTTCTTGACGCCCTTGGCCTTCAGCACATTGGCCATGCGGCAGACTTCGGTATGCAGCTGGCCGTAGGTGATGTTGTCGCTGATAGACCCGTCGTCGCTTTCCCAGATCAGCGCCACCTGGTCGGCGCGCTCAGGCAAATGGCGGTCGATGCAGTTGACCGAGACATTCAGCTCGCCGTCGGCGAACCAGCGGATGCGGAAGTCCGCGCGGTCGAACGAGACGTCCTTCACCTGGGTGAAGGGCTTGCTCCAGGTCAGGCGGCTGCCGACCTCGCGCCAATAGCCCTCAGGATCGGCCTCGACGCGCGCCACGGCGGCGTCATAGGCGGCGGCGTTCATCAGGGCCTTCTTGGCCCAGGCCTCGGGGACCGGGAAGACTTCGTTATCGGACACGGCGCGGACTCCCGAATTCAACTTCTGACACCTGCGGAAGGCAGTATCCGTAGCGGCGCGCCGGGCGCAACAACCTCGGCGGTCAAGCTTGCCGGAAACCGCCCGGGCGGCCATGGTCAGGCATGCTTGGCAAGGGTGGGGCGGCCGCCGTCATCGCAATCTCCATGGGCGTCCTGGCCAGCTGCGGCCTGGGCGAGCGGGGCGATGCGTCCAGGGCCATCGCGAAGTTCCTGGCCGCCGCCGACAAGGGCGACCGCGCGGGCTTCGAGTCCGGGCTCGACCGCAAGGCCCTGCGGACCGATCTCGCCGAACAGATGGCCGACCTGGGCCGCACCAAGGGCCTCGATGTCGGCGAACCGCCGAGCGAGTTCGTGCTCGACCGGATGGTCAGCCCGCAGGCCGTGCGCCAGGCCGCGCTTCGCACCGCGCCCGGCTGGCCCGCCCGGCCCACCGCCCAGCAGATCATCCCCTTCATGAAGGTGCGCGACCTGACCCACGTCTGCCTGGAGGAACGGGCCACCCGGCGTTGCCTGCTGACCTTCACCAAGCGCGACGGGGTCTGGCGGCTGAGCGCCATGCCCTCCAGGTCCGCCTGGGCGCAGACCCAGACCCAGGGCCTTTAGCGCCCCTGCCTGCGCCCCCTGGCGCGGCGGCGGGCGAGGGATTAAGCCCAGGAACTCATCGCGAAGAGGCCCGCCCATGCTGCTGCATCTGTCGACCTGGCAGGAGATCGACGACTATCTGAAGCGTTCGAGGACGGTGGTGATCCCCATCGGCTCCAACGAGCAGCACGGGCCGACCGGCCTTTTGGGCACCGACTGGCTATGCCCGGAGATCATCGCCCACGAGGCGCAGCGCCAGCATCCGGACCTGCTGGTCGCGCCCACCTTCAACATCGGCATGGCCCAGCACCACCTGGGCTTTCCTGGCACCATCGCGCTTCGCCCATCCACCTTCATGGCGGCGATCTTCGACTGGTGCCGCAGCCTGGGCCTGGCGGGTTTCGAGAAGCTCTATTTCCTGAACGGCCACGGCGGCAACGTCGCCACCATCGAGGCGGCCTTCTCGGAACTCTACGCCGAGGCGACCTTTTCCGGTCGCAATCGCGGCTTCGCCTGCAAGCTGAAGAACTGGTGGGAGCTGCCGGGCGTCATGGCGCTGGCCAACCGCCAGTTCCCCACCGGCCATGGCAGCCACGCCACGCCGTCCGAGATCGCCGTCACCCAGTGGGGCTATCCCGACGCCATCAAGGCGGCCAACTACGCGCCGCAGATCGCCCCCACCGGCCCGATCCGCGAGGCGCTGGACTTCCGCGCCCGCTACCCCGACGGCCGCATGGGCTCCGACCCGGCCCAGGCCAGCCCGGAAAAGGGCGGCGAGCTGGTGGCCGCGGCGGTCAAGGGACTGATGGAGGACGTTGGCGCCTTCACCGGCGAGGCGATGCCGGCATGAGGACGCGGGCTTCGATCCTGGCGGCCGCCGTCCTGGCCTCGGTCGGCGCGGCTGAGGCTCAGTCGAAGACCGACGTCACCTCGCTCAAAGCCTTCCAGGGCCGCTGGGACTGCACCGGCGCCTTCGCCAGCGGCAAGCCCACGGCCTCGGACATCACCGCGACCTGGGACGCGCCCAGCCAGTCGCTGATCCTGCATCAGGACGACAAGCCGCCGGGGCCGTTCCACGCCATAGAGCTGTGGGGCGCTGGCGAGGGCGTCGGCTTCCGCGCCGCCATCTCCGATCCCTTCAGCGGCGAACGCTGGCTGGAGTCGCCCGGCTGGGCCGACGACAAGCTGACCTGGACCCGCTACGAGGGCGTGAAGCCCATGGAACGCTTCATCTACAGCCGCCCGAACGCGCGGGGCTTCTTCGTGGAATGGTTCCCGATCGACAAGACCGGCGCCTTCGTGCTCGGCGACCGCTTGGCCTGCAAGGCCGTCGCCTGAGCCGGTGGGCGGCCTGGGTTCCGGTCACTTCGCCTTGGCGGTGACGGTCAGGACAGCGCGATCGAGCGCGATCGCCGACAACCTGGCGACCAGCTCGTCAGCCTTCTGATCGGGATCGGCGGCGAAGTCGGTGGCGGGAATGGCCCAGACCGTGAACCGGTAATGGTGGACGCCGCTCCCGGGCGGCGGGCAGGGTCCGTCATAGGCCGCCTCCCCGAAGTTGCTCTTCACGGCCTGCGCGCCGGCCGGCAGGCCCTTCAGCCCTTCGCCCAGGCTTCCGGCCCGAGCCGGAAGTCCGGTGACGATCCAATGCGACCAGAGGTTCGGCGTCACGTCCATGTCGATCATCGTCAGCACCAGGCTGCGCGCCTGCTTCGGGGGCGCCGACCAAGCCAGTTGCGGCGAGAGGTTCTGGCCGCCGCATCGCGGATAGATGTGGGCAGGCGGCATCGTCGCGCCCGGCTTCAGGTCCGTGCTGGTCAGGGTCATGGCGGCGAGCGTCGGGCTGGCGGTCGCGAGAGCCACGGAAAAGACGATGAAGGGAAGGCGCATGCCGGGTCCTGCAAGATCCGCTAGCCTAGGGTTCTCGGCGCAGACTACGCGGGTTTCAAGTGGTGAACACCTCGCCCTCGCGCACCTCCACCGGCCAGGCGGTCAGCCGCTGGCCGAGGCAGGGCACGGTGACGCCCTCGCCGTCCAGGGTGAACAGCGCCCCGTGGCCGGCGCACAGGATATGGTCGCCGCCGCGCGTCAGGTAGCGGTCGTCATAGCCCAGCGGCCAGCCGGCGTGCGGGCACTGGTCGACGAAGCCGCGCACCGCCTCGCCCTGGCGCACCACGAAGCCCGCGAAGAGGCGGGCCTCGGCGCGGAAGCGGAAGCCCTTGGAGCCCGGGTCGGCGATCTCATCCACCGCGCAGAGCCGCATGCCCGCGGCCGGCTTGGCCGGGTTGTCCGGTCCGTCTCTCAACCGAGCGACCCGATTGAGACCTTGAAGCCGCGCACCTCGACCCGGTCGAACAGGCCGGCCTTCTGATAGGGGTCGTTCGTGGTGAAGGCCTCCGCCGCCTCGCGGTCGGCGCACTCCAGCACAAACAGCGAGCCCGCCATCTGGTCGGCGGCGTCCAGCATCGGCCCGGCCAGTTTCACGGCGTCGGCGTTTTCGCGGACGTAGGCCAGGTGCGCCTCGCGCGTCGCCATGCGGAGTTGGATTGCGCCCGGCTTGTCGAAGCAGGCCAGCATGAAGAGCGCCATGGTCGTCTATTCCTCGCGAAGGGGTCGGGAGAGCAGGCCGCGGATGGCGTCGTCGACGCCGATCTCGCCGGCCAGGATGGCGGCCACGGCCTCGCAGATCGGGGCGTCGACGCCGAGCTTCCTGGCCAGTTGCCGCACGGCGGGCGCGGAGGCCACGCCCTCGGCCACGGATAGCTTGCCGGCCAGGGCGCCCTCCAGCGTCTGACCGCGGCCGAGCGCCAGGCCGACGCTCATGTTGCGCGACTGCGGGCTGGAGCAGGTGAGCACCAGGTCGCCCAGGCCGCACAGCCCGGCCACCGTATCGGCCTGGCCGCCCAGGGCGACGGCGATGCGGGTGATCTCCGAGAAGCCGCGGGTGATCAGCGCGGCGTGGGCGGAGCGGCCGAGGCCCCGGCCCTCGACGATGCCGCAGCCGATGGCCAGCACGTTCTTGATCGCCCCGCCGGCCTCGGCGCCCACCATGTCGCTGGCGAAGTACGGCCGGAAGGTCGGGGTCGCGATGGCTTCCGCCAACTCCTCGGCGCAGCCCGGATCCGGGCATGCGAGCGTCACTGCCGTCGGCAGGCCGCGCGCCACCTCGCCGGCGAAGCTCGGGCCGGATAGCACCGCCGGCCGCGCCTGGGGCGTGGTCTCTGCCAGGACCTGCGTCATCAACTTCAGCGAGCCCTGCTCGATCCCCTTGGCGCAGAGCAGGATCGCCACGCCGTCGCGGGCGTGCGGCGCGAAGGCGGTGAGCGCGGCGCGCAGGTGCTGGGCCGGCGTCACGGCGAGCACCAGGTCGCTGGCGGCCAGGTCGGCGAGGTCGCCCGTCGCGCGGATCGCGGGGTCCAGCTCGACCCCCGGCAGGAAGCTGGTGTTCTCGTGGCTGGCGTTGACGGCGGCCACCACGTCGGCCTCGCGCGCCCAGAGCGTTGGGGTGAGCCCGGCCCGCGCGCAGACCTGGGCGAGCGCCGTGCCCCACGCGCCGCCGCCGATGACGCCCGCAGTCCTCATGCCTTGGCGCCCTTGCGGCCGGGCGCATGGGTCGGGCTTGCGGCGGCGGCGGCTTCGTCCAGCGGCCAGCGCGGCCGCGCCACCGCGTCCAGGGGATCGCTGATCCCCAGGGCCAGCCGCTCGGCGCCGGCGAGCGCGATCATGGCGGCGTTGTCGGTGCAGTAGGCGAGTGGCGGGGCGGTGAAGGCAAAGCCGCGCGCTTCGGCGCTCGCCTGCAACCGCGCCCGAACCGCCGCGTTGGCCGCCACCCCGCCCGCCACCACGAACCGCAGGCCGGACGCGCCGTGCCGCGCGCCATAGGCGGCCATGGCCCGGTCGCTGCGCTCGGCGAGCTGGGCGGCGATGGCGGCCTGGACGGCGGCGGCCAGGTCGGCGCGATCCTTGTCTGTCGTGAGCCCCTCGGCGATCCGCGCCGCGGCGGTCTTGAGGCCGGAGAAGGAGAAATCGCAATCCCTGCGCCCCAACAACATTCGAGGAAGCTCGAAACGTGCTGGATCGCCGGTCTCGGCCAGCCGCTCGAGAGCCGGCCCTCCGGGGTAGGGCAGGCCCAGCGTCTTGGCGATCTTGTCGAACGCCTCGCCGGCCGCATCGTCGATGGTCGAGCCCAGCCGGCGGCAGGCGCCAACGCCTTCGACCTCCAACAACTGGCAATGGCCGCCGCTGACCAGCAGCAGAAGGAAGGGATAGGCGACGTCCGCGCCCAGGCGGGCGGAGACGGCGTGGCCCTCCAGGTGGTTCACGGCGACCAGCGGCAGGCCACGGGCCAGCGAGACCGCCTTGCCGAACGACAGCCCCACCATCACGCCTCCGACCAGGCCAGGGCCAGCGGTGGCGGCGACCCCGGTCAGGCCCTTGAAATCCAGGCCGGCCTCCGCGAGCGCGCGCCCGGCGATGGCGTCGATCGCCTCCACGTGGGCGCGGGCCGCGATCTCCGGCACCACCCCGCCGAACGGGGCGTGCTGGGCGATCTGGCTGGCGACCACCGACGAGAGCACCTCCGCGCGGCCGTCGGCGCCCAGGCGCACCACGGCCGCGGCGGTCTCGTCGCAGCTGGTCTCGAGGCCAAGGATCGTCTGGGTCGTCTCGGCTGTCATCCGGTTGCCGGGGGGCGCCCGCTCCTGTAGCAGGCGCTTCTGTAGTCCGCCCCGAGGTAGCCCTCCCACCGTGCCCACGCAACCAGCCGTACAAACCCAGGTGAGGATCGGCGCCCGCGGCTCCAAGCTGAGCCTGGCTCAGGCCGGCCACATGCAGCGCCGCATCGCCGAAGCCCTGGGCGCCGATCCGGAGAAGCCGGAGGAAGTCGCGGCCGCCGCCCCGCTGATCGTCATCACCACCACCGGCGACAAGGTGCAGGACCGCAGGCTGCTGGAGATCGGCGGCAAGGGCATGTTCACCAAGGAGATCGAGGAGGCCCTGCTGGATGGGCGCATCGACTGCGCGGTGCATTCCCTGAAGGACATGCCGGCGCTGCTGCCCGACGGCCTCTGCATCGCCGCCATCCCGGAGCGGGAGGACCCGCGCGACGCCTTCCTGAGCCTGAAGGCCGACAGCCTCGAGGCCCTGCCGCGCGGCGCCGTGCTCGGCACCGCCAGCCTGCGCCGCCAGGCGCAGATGCTGCATCGGCGGCCCGACCTCGACGTGCGCATGCTGCGCGGCAACGTCGACACCCGCCTGGCCAAGCTGCAGGCCGGCGAGGCCGACGCCATCCTGCTGGCCTATTCCGGCCTGCGCCGCCTGGGCCTGGGCCACCTGCCCAAGGCCCTGATCGATCCCAACGACTGCCCGCCGGCGCCCGGCCAGGGGGCGCTGGCCATCGAGACCCGGGTGGGCGACTGCGACGCCGCCTGGGTCCAGGCTATCCGCCACCCCGGAACCACCGTCGCCGTAGCCGCTGAGCGCGGGGCGCTGGCCGCCCTGGAAGGCTCCTGCAAGACCGCGATCGGGGCGCATGCCTGGTTCGAGGGCGCGCGCCTGAAGTTGATCGTCGAGGCGCTGTCGACGGACGGTTCGCGGCGTTTCCGCCACGCCGGCGAGGCCGACCTCACCGAACTGGCCGACGCGGAGGCTTCGGCCCGCGCGCTGGGCCTGTCGCTGGGCCTGGCGGTCAAGGCCGACGCCGGCGACGCCATCGACCTCAGCTAGGATGCCAGGGGCCAGACCCTAGCGCGACGTCCAGGGCTTCGACTTCGACGACGAACGGGCCGCGGCGGCCTGCTCCCGCTGGAACCGCCCGCCGCGCGGCGGCTTGGGGCGCGCGGCGATCTTCTCGTTCTTCAGGCGCAGCGCCCGCTGGATCGAGGTCTCTTCGGCGGGTGGCGGGGTCTCATCAGTCATGATGGCGTTGTAGCAGGTTTGCCGCCTAGCGGCCCCCGCCATGCTGGCGAAGATAGGCTGCCAGGCTGGGCGTGTCCGCCGAGTGGATGTCGTTGATCCGCCAGCCGTGGCTGGTGGCGACCAAGTCGAGAGTGAGACGGATCGTTTCGCCGCCAGCGAAGCGCAAGGCGACCCGCGCGGCGGCCGTGCCCCGGGCGGGCGCGGTCACCTTCAGGTCCGTCATCTTGAGCCCGGCGTCGTCCTGGCAACTGCAGATCGGATCGAAGTCGAATGCGCCGACGTCACCCTTCGGCGTCAGGGCCCGGTCTCGGCGGATCAGGGCGATCAGGCGGGGCGCGAAGACCCGGGCCATCCCACGGTCGAAATAGTCCGCCACGGTGTTGTCTGAGTGGCCGGTCCCGTAGGCTGCGTAGAGGCCCCGCACGAAGGCGTCGGCGGACGCTGCGTCCTGAGAGGCCGCAGGCATGGCCGCCAACAGCGCCAGGGCGGTGAGGATCGGAGCGGAAAGGCGCATGGCCTCCCGTAACACGGTTTGTAGAAGGTTAAGCTCCTGCGGCGCAGAATCGCTGGATGCCGCGCCGCCGACAGAAAATCTGGATCACCCGGGCCCGACCGGGCGCCGACGCCACCGCCGAGCGGGTGCGCACCCTGGGCCACGAGCCGATCGTCGCGCCCCTGCTGGCGGTGAAGCTGCTGCCGGACGCCCAAGTCGAGCTTTCCGGCGTCGCGGCCCTGGCCTTCACCAGCGCCAATGGCGTGCGCGCCTTCGCCGACCTTTCAGGCGAGCGGTCGCTCAGGGTCTTCGCCGTGGGCGCGGCGACGGCGGAGGCGGCGCGGGCCGCAGGGTTCCGGCTGGTGCTTTCCGCCGACGGCGACGTCGAGGCGCTGGCCAACGGCATCGCCCTGCGCCGCGGTGAACTGCGCGGGATCGTGCTCCACCCGGGCGCGCTGGAGCCGGCCGGCGACCTGGTGGGCGCGCTGGAGGCTCAGGGCGTCACCGCGCGCCGGTTGCTGCTCTATGAGACGGTCGCGGTGGCCCTCACGCCCGAGGCGGCCGCGCCGCTGCTGGCCAGCGACGCGGTCCTGCTGCATTCGCCCAAGGCGGCGCAGGTGCTGGCCGGCCTGCTGAAGGCCCAGCCGGCGCCGGGGCTGCGCGCGCTCGGCCTCTCCAAGGCGGTGGTCAAGCCGCTGGCCCGCGCCAAGGTCGGACCGCGCAGCTTCCCCTCCATGCCTCTCGAAGGCGCCCTGCTGAATCTGATAGACCGTGCGTCATGAGCTCGCCGCCAGACACACCGCTCGGCGCCCCTGAGACCCCGAGGGATCCGGCCGAATACCGCCGAAAGCCGCTGCTCGGCTTCACCTTCTGGGCGATGATCGTCCTGATGCTGCTGTGCGTCCTGGCCGGCGTGGCGATCGCCGATTACGGGCCGCGGCTGTTCGGCCCGAAGGCGCCGCCGAAGGCCGCCGTCGCCGAGCCCGCGACGGCCGCCGACGCCGCCCCAGCGCCGGCCCTCACCCCGGCCCTCGGCGCGCCCGTACCGGCCGCCACCCCGGCGGCGCCCTCGGCCGACGTCGCGCGCCTGTCCGCCCGGGTCGCGACGCTGGAGGCCCAGCAGGGCCATGCCTCGCAGGCCGCGGCCGCCGCGCTCGCCGCCTCGGCCGTCGTCGACGCCAGCCAGGGGACCGGCCCGTTCGCCGACGAACTTTCCAGCCTGCGCGCCATCTCGCCGCCGTCGCCGGAACTCGCTGCCCTTGCCCGCCTGGCCGCGGCCGGCGCGCCCAGCCGCACGGCGCTCGCCGTCAGCTACCCCGACTATGCCGCCCACGCCGCCTCGGCCGCCCGCGCGCCCGGCCCCAAGGCCGGCCTGGGCGAGCGGATCGTCTATGAACTGTCGCGGGTGGTGACCCTGCGTAGGGTCGGCGACGCCGCCGGCGACGGGGTCGACCAGCTGCTCGCCCGCGCCGAACGTCAGGTGGACGATGGCGACCTCGACAGGGCGCTGCGCACCCTCGACCGCCTGCCGCCGGGCGCGCGCGACGCCATGGCGCCCTGGCGGGCGCGGGCCGAACGGCGCGCCGAGATCGACCGCAACGCCGAGGCCCTGCGCGCCCGGGCCCTGCAGACCCTGGCCGGCGAGGCCCAGGCCGGCTGGGGGCGCGCGGGCGCATGATCCGCGCCAGCCTCGCCATCCTGATCGTCGCCGCGGTGGCCGTCACCGTGCTCGCGCTCTCCGGCGACGCGGGCCACGCCACCATGGTCTGGCTGGGCTGGCGGGCGGACATGACGGCGGCGGTCGCGGTGCTGATCGTCTTCTTCGGCGCCCTGCTGGTGACCATCTTCTGGCGCACCCTGTTCTGGGTCCTGGCCGCGCCGCAGCGGGCCGAGCGAGCGCGCGCCGAGAACCGCCGCCGGCAGGCCAATGAGGCGTTGACCCGCGGCTTCCTGGCCGCCGCCGCCGGCGACGGGCCCGAGGCGCGACGCCTGGCACAGAAGGCCGCCGACCTCGCCGAAGAGACGCCAGGCCTGGTGCGGGTCCTGGCCGCCCAAGCCGCCGAGGCGGCCGGCGACATCGCCGGAGCCCAGGCCGCCTACACCGCCATGCTGGGCTTTCCGGAGATGCGGCTGGCGGGCCACAAGGGGCTGATGCAGCTGGCGCTGGCCCAGGGTGAGCGCGAGACGGCCCTGCGCCATGCTCAGGAGGCGTTCAACGAGACCCGCAGCGCCCGCTGGGCCTGGCGCGCCCTGCTGGAGAACCGCCTGGCCGCCGCCGAGTGGTCCCAGGGCCTGGAGCTGGTCAAGAACGCCGCCGACCGCAAGATCGTCCCGCCGGTCACCGCCGAGCGCGCTCGCGCCGCCCTGCTCACCGCGCTCGCCGCCCAGCAGGCCGACGCGCCCGACGCCAAGGTTCGTGACGCCAAGATTTGGGGCCAGGCGCTGGACAGCGCCGTTGACGCCGCGCGCCTGCAGCCCGGCTTCGCGCCCGCCGCCGCCATCGCCGCCCGCTTCCTGGCCGCCGACGGCAAGGTCGGCCGCGCCCAGGCCGTGCTGGAAGCCGCCTGGAAAGCCCATCCGCACCCGGCGCTGTGGCTCGCCTACCGCGACCTGAAGACCAACGAGACCCCGGCCGAGCGCGGCAAGCGCCTTGGCGAGCTCGCCGCCCAGAACCCCAACGCCCGCGAGGGCCGCATCCTGGCGGTGGAGCGCGCCCTGATCGCCGGCGATGGCGCGGGCGCCCGTCAGGCGCTGGAAGCCCTCGACGCCGAACCGGCGACCGCCCGCCTGGCCGGCCTTCGCGCCCGCGTCGCCTACGCCACGGGTCAGCCGGACGAGGCGCGCCTGTGGCTGGCCCAGGGGATGAACGCCCCGGCCGAACCTGACTGGTCGGACCTCGACGCCGAGGGCCGCGCCTTCGCCTATCCGCCGGCCGACTGGGCGCGGCTGGTCCTGGCCTACGCCGAGACTGGCGAGCTGATCCACCCGCGCCTGGAACGCCGCGAGAAGGGCCTTTCCGAGCTGCCGGAGCTGCCGATCGCCTATGCCGACGCGGCGACCTTCCTGGCCGCCGACGGCGCGGAGCCGCAGCTCTATCCCGAGCACGCCGAGGGCTACGACGAGGCCTATGACGACGACGATGGCCCCTCCGCCGATCCGGCCCCTGCGCCCGCGCGCCGCAGGGGTGGCGCACGCCGCTTGGCGAGCGCCCCCAGAGCCGCTAAATAGGCGCGCCTTCGCGGGCGGGGTCTCCGTCCGCGAGTGATTCCGGGGCCTCCCCTCTCTTGGGGAACTTGGGCCGCCATAGCTCAGCCGGTAGAGCGGCGCATTCGTAATGCGTAGGTCGGGTGTTCGAGTCACCCTGGCGGCACCATCTCTCCGGAACGTTCGAAATCCCTGCGACGTCCCACCTTCGCGGCGCCGTTCCATCTGTTCCGGCCCGAAAGGCGAAACCATGCGAGCCAACCCTGCCATCTTCCTTTCGGCGCTCGCGCTCGCAGCCGCCGGCGCCCCGGCCGTGAGCCTGGCCCAGGCCAAGCCGGCTGCGAAGCCGGCCGCCGCGGCGAAGACCGGCTCGGCCACGGTCAACGACGACGTGCGTTGCCTGCTGACCATGGTGGCCTTTTCCAACCTCAACAAGGATCACCCGCAGGCGGGCCAGATCGGGGTGTTCTTCTTCGCCGGCCGCATCTCGGAGCGTGCGCCGGGCCTCGACCTCGCCGCGGCGGTGAAGGCACAGGCGCCGAGCCTGGGGCCGCAGCAGCTGCAGGCCGAACTCCAGCGCTGCGGGCCGCTGGTCGACGGCACGTCGCGGAAAGTCCAGGCGGCGATCAACGGCCTGCGGCCGCCCGGCGCGCCGCCCCCGGCGGCGGCTCCCCCGGCCGCCAGTGCGCCGCCCGCGCCCGCGCCGAAGTAGGCCGCCCGCTCAGTTCGCCGGCGCGGCGGCGCTCATCGCCGGGCCGATCTCGTCGTGCAGAACCAGGTCGGCGTAGCCGTCGAGTTCGGTGGGCTCGCGATTGACGATGGCCAGTTTCGCCCCGTTGCGCCTGGCCATCAACGGGAAGCCGGCGGCCGGATAGACCACCAGGGACGAGCCCAGCACCAGGAAAGCGTCGCAGGCCAGGGTCGCGGCCTCGGCGCGGGCCATGGGCTCGGCCGGCATCTGCTGGCCGAAGGAGATGGTGGCGGTCTTCACCAGGCCGCCGCAGCGGCGGCAGTAGGGGATTTCGCCCGCCTTCTCGAACCCCACCTTCAGGTCGGCCAGTTCGTGCCGCTCGGCGCACTCCAGGCAGGACGCATAGCTGGCGTTGCCGTGCAGCTCGATCACCTTGTCGGCCGGCACGCCGGAGGCCTGATGCAGGTTGTCGACGTTCTGGGTGATGACGCAGGCGGCCTTGCCGCTCGCCACCAGCCGGGCCACGGCGCGGTGGCCGGCGTTCGGCTCGCGGCCCGTCCATCCGGCGCGGCCGGAAAAGGCCCGCGCCCAGGCCTCGCGCCGCTTCTCCGGGTCGGCGACGAAGTCCTGGAAGTAGATCGGCTTCATCTGGCTCCAAACCCCGCCAGGGCTGCGGAAGTCGGGAATGCCGCTTTCGGTCGAAATGCCCGCGCCAGTGAACACCACCAGCCGCCGCGCGTCGGCGATCAGCCGGGCGAGATCGGTTCGGGTCGACGAGGTCCGGGATGGGGCGGCTGACATCGGCGACAAGGTGGGGGCTCGCGCCGCGGCGCGCCAGCGGAAGTTGACGAGATCCCAGACGCCGCGGAATTGCGGGGCGCCTCTCGACGGGCTTGCGCGTCCGCCTAAGAATGCATCAAAGGGTATGCCCAAGGTTTGGGCAGATCGCCGGGCCACAATGGCGACTGTCGGGGCAAGGGCGACCGAACAGGGGGAGCGGACATGCGGGTCTGGAGACGAGCGGCCCTGGTCGCGGGGGCGACGGCCGCGCTGGCCGGCCTGGCTGGCCCGGCGCTGGCCCAGGCCCCGGCGACAGCGGCCCTCAACAGCGGCGACACCGCCTGGCTGCTCACCGCCACGGCCCTTGTGCTGTTCATGACCCTGCCGGGGCTGGCGCTGTTCTATGCGGGCCTGGTGCGGCTGAAGAACGCCCTGTCGGTGATGACCCATTGCGTGGCCATCGCCTGCCTGGTGTCGCTCCTCTGGCTGGCCGGCGGCTACAGCCTGGCGTTCTCCGGGACCTGGCCGCTGATCGGCGACCTCGCGGCGTTCGGCTTGCCTCATGGCCGCGCGGCGATGCATGGCGACGCGCCGGAGTCGCTGTTCTTCATGTTCCAGATGACCTTCGCGATCATCACCCCGGCCCTGATCGTCGGCGCGGTGGTCGAGCGCATCCGCTTCAGCGCCGTCCTGCTGTTCTCGGCGCTCTGGCTGCTGATCGTCTATGCGCCGGTGGCCCACTGGGTCTGGGGCGGCGGCTGGCTGATGGACCGCCACATCATGGATTTCGCCGGCGGCCTGGTGGTGCATGCCACCGCCGGGACCTCGGCCCTGGTGCTGGCCTGGCGGCTCAAGCCCCGCGACGGCTTCCCGCGCGACCTGGCGCCGCCGCACAATCCGGGCATGACCATGATGGGGGCGGCCATGCTGTGGGTCGGCTGGTACGGCTTCAACGCCGGCAGCGCGCTGGCCGCCAACGCCGACGCGGCCGCGGCCCTGATGGCCACCCACCTCTCCGCCGCCTCGGCGGGCCTGGTCTGGGCGCTGATAGAGTGGCGCCGCTTCCGGCGTCCCAGCATGGTGGGCCTGGTCACCGGCGTGGTGGCGGGCCTGGCCACGGTCACCCCGGCCTCCGGCTTCATCGGCCCGGTCGGCGCCGTGGCCGTGGGCGCGGTGGGCAGCTTCGTCTGCTACCAGTTCGTCGACCTGGTGAAGCACCGCTGGAAGATCGACGACAGCCTGGACGTCTTCGCGGTGCATGGCGTGGGCGGCATGCTGGGGACCATGCTGGTGGCGGTCCTGGCCGCCCCGATCCTCGGCGGCGCCGGCTATGGGGCCGGGATGGACATGGTCCGCCAGGCGGGCGTCCAGGCGCTGGGCCTGGCTGCGGTCGTTTCCTGGTCGGCCATCGCCAGCCTGCTCATCGCCTTTGTGGTCGCCAGGACGGTGGGCCTGCGCGCCCGCGACGAGGCCATCGAGGAAGGTCTCGACATGGCCACGCACGGCGAACGCGCCTGGAATCCTTGAGGAATTGTGGGAGGAAGTGGCCGGCCCGGCGTTGGTCGGGGGGGATGCCAGGGCGTCGCCGGGCCGGTCTGTGATCCGACGGCGGGGGGCGTCCGTGGGATCGAGGGTTAAACATCCGCGCGCGGGTTCGGTTCCCGGCTGACGTAACCTCGTCCGCCCAAGCTGGCGGCGGCCCGGACGCCCGCGCGGACCGGCCGGCGGAAACCCTCAGTGCAGGACGTTGATGATCGGGGTGAACAGCAGCGGCAGCAGGTAGATGCGGATGCCCTGCAGGATCAGCAGCACGATGATCGGGCTGATGTCCACGCCGCCGATCGGCGGGATGATCTTCTGCACGGGCCGCAGCACCGGGCGCGTCACCGCGTCCAGGAAACGGGCCACGTTGTAGACGAACCGGTTGCGCAGGTTGATCACGTCGAAGGCCACCAGCCACGACAGGACCGCGCTGATGATGATGGCCAGCGCCAGGAGCTGCAGCAGGCCATCGACGATGTAGAGCAGGAAGGATCCCATGCCCCGGTTCTAGCGGGCTTTGCCGTGCTGACAAGCGGCCAAGGCGCGCAGGCGGCTTGACAGGGCAGGGCGAAAAAGGGCTATTCCGCGCCTTCCTGGACCACCCTCGGGTTTCCCCAAGGGGCCGTAGCTCAGATGGTAGAGCGCCTCGTTCGCAATGAGGAGGTCAGGGGTTCGATTCCCCTCGGCTCCACCAGGACCCTTCCCCGCCGCAGTTCCTAGTGCGCGTCGTCCCAGTTGGCGGCGGCGCGAGCGTCGACGACCAGGGGCACGCTGAGCGCGACGGCGGGTTCCGGCGCCTTCTCCATCACCGCCTTCGCCACCGCGATCACCGCCTCGGCCTCGGCTTCCGGCGCCTCGAAGATCAGCTCGTCGTGCACCTGCAGCAGCATCTTGGCCTTCAGGCCGGCGGCCACAAGGGCGTCTGGCATGCGCACCATGGCGCGGCGGATGATGTCGGCGGCGGCGCCCTGGATGGGCGCGTTGATCGCCGCGCGGTCGCCGAACGAGCGCTCCGCCTGGCTCTTGCCCTGCGCGGCCGGGATGAAGACCTTGCGGCCGAAGATGGTGGTGACGAAGCCCTCGGCGCGCACCTGGCGCTGCATGCGGTCCATGTAGGTGCGGATGCCGGGGAAGCGCTCGAAATAGGTCTTGATATAGGCGCCGGCTTCCTCGCGCGGGATCGAAAGCTGGTTGGCCAGGCCGAAGGCCGAGATGCCGTAGACGATGCCGAAGTTGATCGCCTTGGCGCGCCGGCGCGTCTCGGCCGGCATGCCCTCCACCGGCACGCCGAACATCTCGGACGCGGTCATGGCGTGGATGTCCAGGCCGTCGGCGAACGCCTTTTTCAGCTGGGCGATGTCGCCGATGTGGGCCAGCAGGCGCAGTTCGATCTGCGAATAGTCGGCGCTGATCAGCACATGGCCGGGCTCGGCGATGAACGCCTTGCGGATCTTGCGGCCTTCCTCGGTGCGCACCGGGATGTTCTGCAGGTTGGGGTCGGACGAGGCGAGGCGGCCGGTGGTGGCCGCGGCCAGGGAATAGCTGGTGTGCACCCGATTGGTCTTCGGGTTGATCGCGGCGACCAGGTTGTCGGTGTAGGTGCCCTTCAGCTTGGAGACCTGGCGCCAGTCCAGCAGGATGCGCGGCAGTTCGTGGCCCTGGGCGGCAAGGTCCTCCAGCATCGAGGCGTCGGTGGACATGGCGCCGGTGGCGGTGGTGCGGCCGGACGCCAGGCCCATCTCGCCGAACAGGATGTCGCCGATCTGCTTGGGCGATCCTAGGTTGAACGGGCGGCCGGCGACGCGGTGCGCCTCGCCCTCCAGCTCCACCATGCGCACCGAGAAGTCGTTGGAGAGCTGGCGCAGCCGCTCCGGGTCGACCTTCACGCCGGCCAGCTCCATGCCCACCAGCACCTTGGGCATCGGCCGCTCCAGGGTCTCGTAGACGGTCAAGAGGTGCTCGTGGCTGAGCCGCGGGCGCAGGTGCTGGTAGATGCGCAGGGTGACGTCGGCGTCCTCCGCCGCGTAGCAGGTGGCCGCGTCCAGAGGTACGTGTTTGAAGCTCTTCTGCGCCTTGCCGGTCCCGGCCACCGACTTGAAGCTGATCGGCTCGTGGCCCAGCAGGCGATTGCTGAGCTCGTCCATGCCGTAGCTCTTGTGCAGCCCGCCCTCCAGGGCGAAGGCGATCAGCATGGTGTCGTCGATGGGTCCGACCTCGATCCCGTGGCGGGCCAGGACGGCCATGTCGTACTTGCCGTTCTGGGCGACCTTCAGCACGCCCGGCGCTTCCAGCAGCGGCTTCAGCCGCGCGATGGCGTCGGCCAGCGGGATCTGGTCGAGCGCCGCGGGCGCCTCGAGCTGCAGGCCGCCCTCGTGCTCATGCTCATGGCCCAGCGGGATGTAGCAGGCCTCGCCCGGGGCCACGGCCAGGGACACGCCGCAGAGGTTGGCGGCCGAGGACGACAGCGCATCGGTCTCGGTGTCGAAGGCGACCAGCCCGGCGGCGAAGGCGCGGGCGATCCAGGCGTCCAGGGTCGGCAGGTCGCGCACGCAGGCGTAGACCGAGGTGTCTATGGCGCCGTGCGTCGGGGCCGACGGCGCGGCGCGGCCGTCGCCGGCGGAAGGCGCCGGGACCGCGCTCGGCGGCGCCTCGCCCGACAGCGCCTCGGTCACGCGCCGGGTCAGGGTGCGGAACTCCATGCCGTCGAGGAACTTGGTCACCGTCTCGATGTCGGGCGCGCGGACGCCCAGGTCGTCGATCGGCTCCGGCAGCGGGGTGTCGCAGTCGAGCTGGACGAGCTGGCGCGACAGCCGGATCTGGTCGGCGAAGTCGATCAGGGTCTGGCGGCGCTTGTCCTGCTTGATCTCGGCGGCGCGGGCCAACAGGGTGTCGAGGTCGCCGTATTCGTTGATCAGGGCCGAGGCGGTCTTGATCCCGATGCCCGGCGCGCCGGGGACGTTGTCCACGGAATCCCCGCACAAGGCCTGGACGTCGACCACCTTGTCCGGCGTCACCCCGAACTTGTCGAACACCTGCGGCTCGCGGATCACCAGGTTCGGGGTCTTCATCGTATCCAGCATTGAGACGCGTGGTCCCACCAGCTGCATCAGGTCCTTGTCGGACGAGACGATCACCACCTCGCCGCCGATGTCGCGCACCTTGCAGGCGTAGGCGGCGATCAGGTCGTCGGCCTCATAGCCGGGCAGTTCAAGGCAGGGCACGCCGAACGCCCGTGTCGCCTCGCGCACCAGCGGGAACTGCGGGACCAGGTCCTCCGGCGGCGGTGGGCGATGGGCCTTGTACCGGTCGTAGAGCTTGTTGCGGAAGGTATCCTCGGAGTGGTCGAAGATCACCGCCAGGTGGGTCGGGGCGTCGGCCTGGGCGCGCATCTCGGCCAAGAGCTTCCACAGCATGTTGCAGAAGCCGGAGACCGCGCCCACCGGCAGGCCGTCCGACTTGCGCGTCAGCGGCGGGAGCGCATGGAAGGCGCGGAAGATGAAGCCCGAGCCGTCGACGAGGTACAGCCGCACCTTCGGCCCGTCCTGGGTCGGGTCGCGCGGAATCTGGTCGAGGGTTTGGGGCGCGTCCTGGGGGTCGGCGGCGTCGAGCGTCTCGGTCATGGCTCCAAGATAGGCGCACGTCCGCGACAGGTCATCATGGCGTGACCGCCTCCGGCGATTGTCTTTCGCCCCCCATTGTCTTGCGCTGCGCCGCCGGGCATGACGCGGGCGTCACTTTCAGCCGGAGGAAGCCAATGTTCTCGCACATCATGGTCGGCACCAACGATCTCGACCGGTCCAAGAAGTTCTATGACGCCGCCCTGGGCGCGCTCGGCGTGCCGCCGGGCCGGGTCGACCGCCACCGCATCTTCTGGATGACGCCTACCGGCGTGTTCGCCGCGTCCCTGCCGATCGACGGCGAGGACGCCTGCATCGGCAACGGCTCGACCGTCGGCTTCGCCTGCGCCGACTCGGCCCAGGCCGACGCCTGGCACACCGCGGGCCTCGCCAACGGCGGCGTCTCCATCGAGGACCCGCCGGGCGTGCGCGAAGGCCCGACCGGCAAGCTCTACCTCGCCTATCTGCGCGATCCGGACGGCAACAAGCTCTGCGCCCTGCACCGCATGCCGGCCTAGCCACTCCCACCCAAGGCTCGTCATCCCCGGCCTTGTGCCGGGGACCCATACGCACCTATGCCGCAATCAATCTCGCGGCGTCGGTGTCGATGGGTGGCCGGGACAAGCCCGGCCATGACGGAGGAATTGGGGTGCTTGGGACTACCCGAACCGCGCGTTCAGGTTCCCGAGCCCTTCCACATTGGCGAAAGCCGCGCCGCTGCCGTCGGCCAGGTAGGCGGCCGTCATCCGCGCCAGGCCGGCATAGGCCGCGCGGAACGGCGAGGCGCCGGAGGACACCCGCCGCACGCCCACGGCCTGCAATTCGGCGGCCTTTGGCACGCCGGGCCAGAGCATGATGTTGAGCGGGAGGGCGATGGCTTTGGCCAGCCGTCCGACAACTTCGGTCCCGGCTGCGCCGGGCGCGAAAATCCCGCTCGCGCCGGCGTCGCGATAGAGCGCGGCGCGCCGCACCGTTTCCGCGTAGGCCGCCTCGCCCTCAGCCAGGCCCTTCAGATAGACGTCGGTCCGCGCGTTGATGAACAGCGCCACGCCGACCGCCTCGGCGGCCTTGCGCGCCGCCTCGATCTTGCGGGCGTGCAGCGCCGGCTCACGGGTCCCGTCCTCCAGGTTGACGCCCACGGCGCCGGCGCCGATCACCGCCTTGATGGTCTCGGAAAGCTGGCCGAGGTCATCGGTGTAGCCGCCCTCGATGTCGGCGGTGACCGGGACCTTCACGGCCCGTGCCACGGTGGACACCGTGAACAGCAGCTTCTCCAGCGGCAGCTTGTCGCCGTCCGGATAACCGTGCGCCCAGGCGACGGCGGCCGAGGAGGTGGCGACCGCCTTGGCGCCGGCGTCCTCCATCACCGCGGCGCTGGCCGCGTCCCAGGCGTTGGGCAAGACCAGGATGTCCGGCCCCGCGTGCAGGGCGGCGAAGGTGGCGGCGGTCTTCTGGTCCATGGTCATTCCCTTGAAGCCTGGCGTTCCGATGCAAGACGTAGGGTATGGCGCCGCCGTGACAACCGCTGGCGGATAGCGGACGTCGACGACTGCTGACAGGGTATGGCAGCATGCCGCCGATCCGCGATTTCGCGCATGCCGGCGAAACCGGCTATGACCCTGCGGTGACCGCTCCAATCCCAGCCAGAACGGCCCTTTCCCGCCTGACCCTGATCGACTTCCGCTCCTACGACCGGGCGGAGATCGGGCTGGACGGCCGCCCGGTGTACCTGGTGGGCCCGAACGGGGCGGGCAAGACCAACCTCCTGGAAGCCATCAGCCTGTTCACGCCCGGCCGCGGCCTGCGCGGCGCGAGCCTGACCGAGGTCGGCCGCCGGCTGCCGGGCGAGGCGCAGGGGCGCGCCTGGGCGGTCTCAGCGGTGGTCGCGGCCGGCGGCGGGGAGACCCCTATCGGCACGGGCGTCGACCAGCCCGGCGCCGCGCGCCGGATCGTCCGCATCGCCGGCGAGACCACGCCGCCCGGCCGCCTGGCCGAGCATCTGCGCCAGGTGTGGCTGACGCCGGCCCAGGATCGGCTGTTCCTGGAAGGCGCGGCCGAGCGGCGCAGGTTCTTCGACCGGCTGGTGTTCGCCGCCATCCCGCGCCACGCCGCCCACGCCCAGGCCTATGACCGCGCCTCACGCGAACGCATGCGCCTGCTCACCCCGGACTCCAGAGGGGGCGACGAGGCCCAGACGCCGGATCCCGCTTGGCTCGACGCTCTGGAGGCGCGCCTGGCCGAGGCCGGCGCCCTGATGGCCGAGGCGCGCGCCACGACCCTTGCCGCCCTCCAGGCCGAGATCGACAGCCGGGGCGAGCGGCCGTTCCCGCAGGCGCGGCTGTCGCTGACCGGCGAGTGGGAGCAGATGGCGGCGGCCGGGGCCGAGATCGCCGACATCGAGGCCCGCCTGGCCCGGGCGCTGGGCGAGGCCCGGCCGCGCGACGCCGCCGCCGGCCGCGCGCTCACCGGCCCGCACCGCGGCGACCTGGCGGTGATCCACGCCGAGAAGGACCGTCCGGCCGCCGAATGCTCCACCGGCGAGCAGAAGGCGCTGATCCTCAACCTGGCCCTCGCCCAGGCCGCGCGCTTGGCGCGCGCCGCTTCCGATCCCAGCCCCGTCCTGCTGCTCGACGAGGTCGCCGCCCACCTGGACGCGCGCCGCCGCGCCGCCCTGTTCGACGAGATCGAGGCGCTCGGCCTGCAGGCCTTCCTCACCGGAACCGACGACCACCTGTTCGAGGGTCTGGCCGGCCGGGCCCAGGGCTTCCGGGTCGAGGGCGCGGCGCTGACGCCCGTCTAGCCCTCCCAGGCCGGCGCGGCGGCGGCGCCATAGCTGTCCACCGCCTGCAAGAGGGTGCTCACCAGCTCGCGCTCGGTCGCGCTGAGCTCGGGCCGCCAGACGTCGAAGATCATCACCACCCGCAGCCGGTCGGGATTGCGATTCCAGGCCTCGTGCTCGATGGAATCGTCGAAGACGCAGGCCTGCCCGGGGATCCAGGGCCGCGTCTCCGCGCCCACCCGCATGGCGCAGTCGTCCGGGACGATCAGCGGCAGGTGGCAGATGAAGCGGGCGTTGGTGAAGCCGTGGTGGGGCCTGATGTGTGTCCCCGGCCGCAACAGCGAGAACAGCACCGAGGGCGTGCGTCCGGGAATCGCGCATAGCGGCGCATCGGCCAGGGCCTCGGCCACCGAGGGGCATCGCGCCAGGTTCTCCGCCTGCGGGACGCCGCCCTTCCACAGATAGAAGGCGCTCCAGGCCGGATCGCCCATCAGGCCGGAGCTGGCGGCGAAGATCGGGCGGTTCGCCTCTTGCTGGAGATAGGGCGAAAAGGCGCTGGCGGGCGCGGCGGCGTCTTCTTCCAGCAGCCGGGTCAGATCGCTGCGGATGGCGTCGGTCGCCGCCTCCACCCTGTCCAGCCACGGGAAGGCCGCGCGGTCGGCCCAGGCGATCTGCGGCAGCTCCGGGAAGTAGAAGTGGCGTGGTTGCTGAAGGTAGAGCGCCTGGCGGCCCGTCAGCAGGTCGAGCGCCTGGCGCACGCGCCGCGCCGCGGGGCGGTCGATGTCCTGCGCCGCCATCGCCCGCTGCAGGTGGTCGGCGTACTCGCCGGCTTGCCGGCGCGACAGGTCGGCGGCCCGGGCCACCTCGGCCCGCAAGCCCGGATCCGACGGCGGCGCGGTCTCGGCGATCCGCACGGCGGCGGCGTAGTGGGCGTCGGCGGCGCGGCTGTCGCCCTCGGCGGCGAACAGGTCGCCGCTCATCACCAGCGCCCGCAGGTCGCGGGGGTCGCGCGCCAGCACCTGCCCCAGGGCCGTCCTGAGCGCCGCGCGTTCGCCCGTGATGCGGTGGGCCACGGCGATCGCCGTCCAGACCGCCGCGTCGCCGCGCCCGGCGTCGACGATGCGGTGAAGGTGGCCCAGCGCCACCTCGGCGCGGCCATCGCGCAGCGCCCGGGTCCCGTCACGCCAGGCGGCTTCCAGATCGGCGGCGACGAGAGGGGCGGGCACGCGGCATGGACGCCGCCGCCGCTCCGGGCGGTCAAGGCGACGACACGGCCCGCGGAGAAAAACGCCTCGTATGTGCGTGCGCGGGCCCGAGCACGCACAAAACGCGCGTGCTCGCGCGCGTGGGCACGCGCACGAAAAGGGTGCGCCGCGGGCTGCTAACCCCTATATAGTTCCTGAGAGATTCGGTCGCCGGCCGCGAAGGCCAGAGGACGACCACGCCGGGCCCTGCCTCCCCCAGAACCGGGGCCCCGATTGGAACCGGAATGAGCGAAGACAACGAGATCGAAGGCGGCCCCGACAGCAATGGGCAGGCCGAATATGGCGCTGAGAGCATCAAGGTCCTGAAGGGCCTGGACGCGGTGCGTAAGCGGCCGGGCATGTACATCGGCGACACAGACGACGGCTCGGGCCTGCACCACATGGTCTATGAGGTGGTCGACAACGCGATTGATGAGACCCTGGCCGGCTGGGCCAGCCGCGTGGAGGTGATCCTCAACGCCGACGGCTCCTGCACGGTCACCGACGACGGCCGCGGCATCCCGGTGGACATCCACGAGGGCGAAGGCATCTCGGCGGCCGAGGTCATCATGACCCAGCTGCACGCCGGCGGGAAATTCGACCAGAATTCCTACAAGGTCTCCGGCGGCCTGCACGGCGTGGGCGTGTCGGTGGTGAACGCGCTCTCCGAATGGCTGCGCCTGAAGATCTATCGCGGCGGCAAGTCCTACGAGATGGAATTCCGCCATGGCGATGCTGTCGCCCCGCTGAAGGAGACTGGCGTCGCGCCGATGCGGACGAACGGCGAGCCGCTGTCGGGCACCGAGGTCACCTTCCTGCCGTCCACCGAAACCTTCGCCTTCATCGATTTCGACGTGAAGACGCTCGAGCACCGGCTGCGCGAGCTGGCCTTCCTGAACTCCGGGGTGACCATCTGGCTGAAGGACAACCGCGGGGCCGAGCCCTTCGAGGAGGTCATGCACTACGACGGCGGCATCGAGGCCTTCGTGCGCCACCTGGACAAGGCCAAGACGGCGCTGATCAAGGAGCCGATCGTGGTCCGCGGCAAGCGCGAGAACGTCGAACTGGACATGGCTCTGTGGTGGAACGACAGCTACCACGAGAACGTCCTCTGCTTCACCAACAACATCCCCCAGCGCGACGGCGGCACCCACCTAGCGGCCTTCCGCTCGGCGCTGACGCGGATCATCACCGGCTATGCCGAGAGCAGCGGCGCGGCGAAGCGCGAGAAGGTCTCGGTCGGCGGCGAGGACGCGCGTGAGGGCCTGACCTGCGTGCTGTCGGTGAAGGTGCCGGACCCGAAGTTCTCCTCCCAGACCAAGGACAAGCTGGTCTCCTCCGAGGTGCGCCCGGCCGTGGAAGGCCTGGTGGGCGAGGGTCTGGGAAGCTGGTTCGAGGAGCACCCGAACGAGGCCCGGCTGATCGTCCAGAAGATCGCTGAAGCGGCTGCGGCGCGCGAGGCCGCCCGCAAGGCCCGTGAGCTCACCCGGCGCAAGTCGGCGCTGGATATCTCCAACCTGCCCGGCAAGCTCGCCGACTGCTCTGAGAAGGACCCGGCCAAGTCGGAGATCTTCCTGGTCGAGGGCGACTCGGCCGGCGGCTCGGCCAAACAGGCCCGCAACCGCGAGAACCAGGCCATCCTGCCCCTGCGCGGCAAGATCCTGAACGTGGAGCGGGCGCGGTTCGACAAGATGCTGGGGTCCGAACAGATCGGCACCCTGATCACCGCCCTCGGCGCCGGCATCGGCCGCGAGGACTTCGACATCGAGAAGCTGCGCTACCACAAGATCGTGTTGATGACCGACGCCGACGTCGACGGCGCCCACATCCGCACCCTGCTGCTCACCTTCTTCTACCGGCAGATGCCGGAGGTGATCGAACGCGGCTACCTCTATATCGCCCAGCCGCCGCTCTATAAGGCCGCCAAGGGCAAGTCGGTCCGCTACCTGAAGGACGACGCCGAACTCGAGATCTACCTGATCGACGAGGGCGTGGACGGCGCAACGCTCGACCTGTCGAGCGGCGAGCGGATCGCCGGCGCCGACCTGCTGGCCATGGTGCAGACCGCCCGCGGCGCCAAGGCCAACGTCGAGCGCCTGGCCGC
Source organism: Phenylobacterium sp. (assembly GCF_036501465.1). Taxonomy (GTDB): domain Bacteria; phylum Pseudomonadota; class Alphaproteobacteria; order Caulobacterales; family Caulobacteraceae; genus Phenylobacterium. The sequence continues at coordinate 40,171 of NZ_DASYAF010000107.1, read as the reverse complement.
CCGCGCGCCGGCCTTCGCCATCGAGCAGGCGGCGCTGGCCGGCCTGCTGGCGCAGGGCGGCGATCCGGCCAAGGCGGCCGCGCGCCTCGACCTCTATGCCGAGGAGGGCGACGGCGCCTGGACAGGCGCGCCTGCCGCTGGCGGCGCCTATGAGTTCAGCCGGGTGAAGCGCGGGGTTTCAGAGCGCATCGTGCTGGACGAGCTGTTGCTGCACGCCGCCGACGCGCGCCGCCTGGCGGAACGCTCGAAGGAGCTGGCGCAGATCTTCTCCGGCAAGGCGACCTACACGCGGCGCGACCGCGCCATGGTGGTCCGAGGTCCGATCGACCTGGTCAATGCGGTGATGGACAACGGCCGCCGCGGCCTCTCCATCCAGCGCTACAAGGGCCTGGGCGAGATGAACGCCGACCAGCTCTGGGAGACCACGCTCGACGCCGATGCGCGCACCCTGCTGCAGGTCAGGGTCAACCACGCCGAGGACGCCGGCGACATGTTCGCCCGCCTGATGGGCGACCTGGTCGAGCCGCGCCGCGAGTTCATCCAGGAAAACGCCCTCGACGCCGAGGTGGACGTCTAGGGGCCGGCTGCAAGGGCTTGTCGCCAGGACATGTTACTCTATAACAGTCTCTGACTTCGAGTTCCGGACCTTCATGGACAGCCGCGAAAACCTCAGCCTGCTCGACGGCTCCGCCATGGGCCTGTCCGGCCTGTGCCTGGCGCATTGCCTGATCCTGCCCCTGATCGGCGCCGCCTTGCCGGCCGCCGGCGCCTGGGCGCGCGCGCCCTGGGTCCATGTGGTGCTGATCGCCTTCGCCGCCCCGCTCGCCGTCTTCGCCCTGGCGCGGCGGGTGCATGGCCGATGGCCGCCGACCCGGCTGCTGGCCCTGGGCTTCGCGGGCGTGGGGCTACTCGCCTGGGGCGCCTTCGGCCCCGAGGGCAGCGAGGTCGCCGCCACCGTCGCCGGCGCCGCGACCCTGGGGGTCGCCCACCTCTGGAACTGGCGGCGTATCCAGGCGGCCTGAACGAGGCGTCCCAACCGCCGATTTCCGCTGGCGCTCGATCCCAGGCTTCACCATATGGGGCGCAAGGGAGCGCGCCATGAAACCGATCCTCCTCGCCGGCCTCTTCGCTGTCGCCATCGCCGCCCCGGCGCTCGCCCAGGCGCCCGCGGCCCCTGTTTCATCGCCGGTCAATCCCGCAGCGGTGAGCGACGACGCCCTCGCGGCCAAGCTGGCCCGTGACGCCGAACTCGCCGACCAGGCCCGCCGGTCGAAGGCGCTGAACGTCGAGATCAACCGCAGGAACCGCGAGGTGCAGGCGCGCAACGATGCGGCCAGGGCGGCCTACGAGAAATCGGTCGCCGACTACCGCGCCCAGCTCACCGCCCGCGACGCCGCCAACGCCAAGGTCCAGGCCGACTACCAGAAGCAGGTCGAGGCCTGGAAGGCCGACGTGGCCGCCTGCAAGGCCGGCGACGCCAGGCGCTGCGGCCCGCCGGCCCCGGAGACCAGGACGGCGTCCAAGGCGCCCGCCGGCAAGCCCGCCGCGCCCTAGGCTTCAGCGCGCCGCCAGCAGTTCGTCCAGCGCCGTTTCCACCCGCGCGGGCATGTCGGCCTCGGGGATGCGGGCGATCTCAGCCAGGCTGAGGCCGTCCTTGCGCATCTGCTCCACCACCCGCCAGCCGCCGTAATAGGCTTCGCGGTTGAGGCCGCTCACCTTGGCGGTCCCCATGGTGACGCCCATCACGGTGGCCGAGTCGCTGAGCGCCAGCTTGCCGCGCAGGTCCTGCAGGATCGGCCGCTCCATCGCCTGGCTCTTCTCCCACCAGCCCGGCGCGGCGCTGACGTAGGTCTGCACGGTCAGGCCGGGGAACACCTCGCGGGTGACGTGCATGGCCAGGCCCTCCTGCAGCATGGTGGCCGCCACCGACCGCTCCCAGCCGCCGCTGAGGCGGGCGACAATAATGTGGATGGCGTGGGTCCCTTCGTGCGCCAGGTTGCGGCGCGGACCTGCGGCTGGCTTTCCAGCGGAATGGCCACCACGGGCAGTTCGCCGCGATAGCTGAAGGCGTTGTTCTCGAACCCGCCCACATAGGTGATGAGCTGGATGTGGACCGGCTGCTTGACCTCGAGGATTTCGGCGACGCGATGCAGGATCGCCATGGGCTGCGGTTGCATGCCGGCCGCGCCCACCTTGGCCGGCGCGACCGCCTCGCCGTATCGGGGCCAGGCCTCGTCGACCAGCTTGCGCGCCATCGCCGCGCCCTCGGGACCTGGCGGCACGGCGGCGAAGCCATAGAGCTGCTGCCACAGCTTGAACCGTGCGTCCGCATCGGGGGCGGCCTTGGCGGCGGCGTACCAGGCCAGGAACTGGGGGCTGAGGTCGACGATGTCGACCGTGAGCGCCCCGTCGCTCAGCGTTGATCTCAGCGGTGCGGGCTTGTCGGCGGCCAGTGCGCTTGCGCTGCAGAACGCGACGGCGCCCAAGGCGATCAACATTGCGCGGAAACGAGCCATGCCGATCTCCTAAATCGTTCGGAGCCGGCGCGCAGCTTAAGGATCAGTCACATTCGATCCGACGTCAGGCCGTGAAGGCGCCCACCACCTCCAGCACGGCGTCGCCATAGCGGGCGAGCTTGCCTTCGCCGACGCCATTGACCTCGCCCAGCGCCGCGCGGCGGCCGGGGCGGGCCGTGGCGATCTCAGCCAGGGTGCGGTCGTGGAAGATGACGTAGGGCGGCACGTGCTGGGCCTTGGCGGTGCGCGCGCGCCAGGCCCTGAGCGCCTCGAACAGCGGCCGGTCGTGGGCGGAGACCTCGATCCCGTCGCGGGCCTTGCGGGCCTTGCGCGTCCGGGCCGGCGCTTCGGCGCGGTGCTGGACCTCGACCCGCCGCTCGCCGCGGAACACCTGCTTCACCGCCGCGGCGTCGCCCACGCCCACCAGCGGGCGGCCGTCGTTGGGGTCCTCGCGCAACAGGCCCTCGAACAGCAGTTGCTCGATCAGGTCGCGCCAAGCCGTGGCGCTCAGATCCTGGCCGATGCCGAAGGTCGACAGCCCGGCCTCGAAGTCGCTGGGCTCCTTGGTCTTGCCCAGCAGGTGGTCCACCAGCCGCCCGCGCCCGAAACGCCCGCCCAGCCGGTGCGCCGCCGACAGCGCCTTCTGGGCGGCCTCGGTGGCGTCGGACAGCTCTACCCGGCCGGTGCAGAGGTCGCACTGGCCGCAGGCCTCGACGCCCGCCTCGCCGAAATAGCGGCGCACGGCCATGGCGCGACAGCCTGTGCCGTCCAGCAGGGCGTAGAGCTGGCGCACCTTGCCCACCTGGGCCTGCTTGACGCCTGCGTCCATGTCCCGCTCGCCGATGCGGCGCAGCGCCCAGCTCATGTCGGCGGCGCCGTAGAGTGTGATGCCTTCGGCCAGGTCGCCGTCGCGCCCGGCGCGGCCGATCTCCTGCCAATAGGCCTCTATAGAGGCCGGCGCGTCGGCGTGGATCACGAAGCGCACGTCGGGTTTGTCGACGCCCATGCCGAAGGCGATGGTCGCCACCATCACCGCCGCCTCGGCCTCCAGGAACTGCTCCAGCCGCTCGCTGCGCGTCTGCTTCTCCAGGCCCGCGTGATAGGCCATGGCCGGGACGCCGGCCTCGACCAGGGCGCGGGCGATCTCCTCGGTCTTGTCGCGCGAGCCGGCATAGACCACGCCGGAGCGGCCGGGCCGCGCGGCGACCAGCTCCACCACCCGCTTCAGGGCCGCGCCGCGCTTGCGCTCCGCCGACAGCACCAGCTCGGGGCGGGCGAAGCTGGCGACGAATTCGGCAGAGTCCTCGAGCCGCAGCTCGGCGCGGATGTCCTCGCGCGTGCGCGCGTCAGCCGTGGCGGTCACCGCCAGCCTGGGGACGTCCGGGAAGAGATCGGCCAGCCGGCCCAGCATCCGGTACTCGGGTCGGAAGTCGTGACCCCATTGGCTGACGCAGTGGGCCTCGTCGATGGCGATCAGCGCCAGCGGCGTCCGCGCCAGGCGGTCCAGCATCCAGGGCTGCATCAGCCCCTCGGGCGAGACGTAGAGCAGGTCCAGTTCGCCGGCCTCGATCCGCCGCCAGGTCTCGGCCTTCTCCTCGGGCTCGATGTTGGAATCCAGCCGGGCCGCCGCCACGCCCGCCTGCTGCAGCCCGGCCACCTGGTCGGCCATCAGCGCGATCAGCGGCGAGACCACCAGCCCCAGGCCCGGCCGCATCAGGCTGGGGATCTGATAGCAGACGCTCTTGCCGCCGCCGGTCGGCAGCACCGCCAGGGCGCCGCGCCCCGCCAGGATCTCGGCGATCACCTCGGCCTGGCGACCGCGAAACTCCGCGTGGCCGAAGGTGCGCCGCAGGATGTCGCGCGCTTCGTCGAGGGGGTTTTGGGCAAGGTCGGCCACAGCGGCGTCCATCGACGTCTTATGGGGGTGAGTCGGGGCGATTGCGAGTGATCCTTCTCCCCTTGCGGGAGAAGGTGTCGTCCGCAGGGCGACGGATGAGGGGTCTCGCCGGGGCTATCGTTGCGATCGTGCGGATAGGGCCACAACCCCCTCATCCGACCTGCTTCGCAGGGATGGCCTTCTCCCGCGGGGGGAGAAGGCGTCAGTCGCGTTCAGGCGTCCATCCGGCTGATGGTCAAGTTGCGCGTCCAGTGGGCGCCCATGCGGTTGACGAACTGCTTGGGCCGTTCGGCCAGCGCCTCGGTTTCCAGCCACAGGCGCTTCAGGTGCCGGATTTTACCGGCGGCGCGGTCGTCCACATAGGAGCTGCGGCCATGCAGCACGTGGTAGTTGTTGATGAACTGCATGTCCCCGGGCTCGAAGTCCATGATGACCGAGTAGTCGCCGCCCTCGGCCTGCTCCTGCATCCAGGTCAGGGCCGCGATGGCCTTCTGGGTCAGGCGCGGGGCGTCGGCGTGGCGCTGCGAGGCCAGGATGTAGGGCCGGATCAGGCGGATGAACAGCCGCCCGTTCAGCTGGCTGAACACCGGCATCAGGTACCAGCCGGGTTTCCCGGGCGCCTGCTCGCCGCGATAGTCGAAGGGTTGCGGCTTGTAGAGCTCGGCCGCCAGGTCCGGCTGCTCGCGCACCAGCCGATTGTGCAGGGCCACGGAGTTGGCGACCGCCGAGAGCCCGCCCGAAATCCCGGTCTGCAGGCACATCAGCCCCACCAGGTCCGAGCCGTCGCAGTGGAAGTCCAGCCCCACCAGACCGATCTCGTTGCCGCGCGAGGTGGGGTCGCCCTGCGCCTTGCCGTGGTCGGTGACATCGCCCAGCAGGTGCCCCTTGGCGTTCTGCGGCCAGGGCCTCCCTAAGTGCGCGCCGATCCCCCAATAGGCCATGCACATCTCGTCGTTCGACCAGCGCTCGCGCGGCAGCCCGCGGATGCGCACGAAGCCGCGCCCATCGATCAGCTCGCGCTCGATCCCCTTCAACCGAACGCCAAGGGTCGGCAGCGGGAACTCCGCCTTGCCGATCGCCAGGAAGTCGTCGGAGACGCCGAAGGCGTGGGCCACCGCCTCGTCCAGCTCATCCACCTCGGCGGGCGAGAGCCGCTCGGTCCATTTCGTCTCGTCGGCCACGTCCGGCGCGGCCCATTCGCAGGCGGTCTCCAGGACCTCGGGTTTGAAGGCGGCGATGTCGTTCATGGCGAACCTCCTATTCCGCAGCCCAGGTTTTCGGGTCATGGGCGGCCGGCGCGGCCTGCGCCCCGCGCAGCAGCCGGCCGGGCAGGGCGCCGGTGGGCGTCCCGTCGCGATAGGTCACCTGGCCGGCGACGATGGTCGCCTCGTAGCCCTCGGCCCGCTGGATCAGCCGCCGGCCGCCGGTCGGCAGGTCATAGGCCACCTGCGGCGCCTTCAGGGTCAGGCGGTCGTAGTCGATGACGTTGAGGTCGGCGCGGTAGCCGGATTGAACCAGCCCACGATCAAAGAGGCCGACCGTCTCGGCCGTGTCGCGGCACTGGCCCTTGACCATCATCTCCAGCGGCAGCTTCGGGCCGCGGGTGCGGTCGCGGGTCCAGTGGACCAGGTTGGTGGTCGGGAAGCTGCCGTCGCAGATCATCCCCACATGGGCGCCGCCGTCCGACAGGCCGGGGACCACGCAGTCGTGCTGCAGCATCCGGTAGGCCGGCTCCAGGCTGTTCTGGGCGTAGTTGAGCAGTGGCAGGTAGAGCATGCCGCGCCCGTTCCCCTCGCCGCCGTCCAGCATCTGGTCCAGGGCGACGCCATAGGGGTCGGCGCCCCGCTCGGCGGCGATGGCGGCGATGGAGCGGTCAGGCGTGGGTTCGTAGTCGGGATTGTCCTCGCCCATCGGATAGATGCGGTCCCAGGCCCGGGCCGGCGACAGGCCGGGCGCGCGGGCGTTCTCCGCCTCCTCGGCGAGCAGCCGGGCGCGGAAGCCGGGATCGCGCAGGCGCGCGACCCGCTCGCTGAGCGGCAGGGCCTTGATCTCGCGATAGCTCGGGTGGCTGGAGAACGGATTGACCGTCAGCTCCAGACCGAACAGCACGCCCACCGGCCGGGTCGCCACCTGCGCGCGCATCTGCAGGCCCGCCGCCTTGGCCTCGCTCATCTGGTCCAGCATCAGGCGCCATTGCTCAGGATCGCGCGGGCTCTGCAACAGGGAGAAGCTGAGCGGCCGGCCGGAGGCCTCCACCACCCGGCGCAGCATGGCGAACTCCTCCACTGGGTCGTTGAAGTCGCTGACCACCTGCAGCACCCCGCGACCGGCCGCGGCCATGCCCAGGGCGATCCCGGTCAGCTCGTCCTCGCCGGCCGTCAGCGTCGCGATCGGCGAGCCGTCGGAGGAGCGGTGGTTCAGGGTGCGCGAGGTGCCGAAGCCCAGCGCGCCGGCCTCCATCGCCCGCTTGGCGATCGCCCCCATGGCCGCGATGTCGGCCTGGGTGGCCGGCTCGCGGTCCACGCCGCGCTGGCCCATGACGTAGACCCGTAGCGCCGCATGCGGCAGCTGGCTGCCCACGTCCACGTCGAAGCGGCGCGACGACAGGGCGTCGAGATAGTCCGGATAGCTCTCCCAGTTCCACGGCAGGCCATCGGCCAGCACCGGGAAGGGGATGTCCTCGACGCCTTCCATCAGCCGGATCAGCCGGTCGTGGTCGGCGGGCCGGCAGGGTGCGAAACCGACCCCGCAGTTGCCCATCACCACGCTGGTCACCCCGTGCCAGGACGAGGGCTGCAGCCGCTCGTCCCAGGTCGCCTGGCCGTCGTAGTGGGTGTGGATGTCGACGAAGCCCGGGATCACCAGCTTGCCGCGGGCGTCGATCTCTTCGGCCCCGCTCCCGGACACCCGCCCGACCGCGGCGATGACGCCGTCCTTCACCGCCACGTCGGCCTCGAAGCCAGGGCCGCCCGAGCCGTCCACGACGTTGCCGCCCCGAATGACCAGGTCCCAAGTCTTCTCGATAGGGGCCTTTTCCATGCGCCGCGCTCCCGGACCGGCCGTCTTCCGGCGGTGTCGGCGGCCATTTTGCCGCCTGCCGGACCCCCTCGGTCAAGCGGCATCGCACCCGCGATCCCGCCTATGAGCCTGCCTGCCTGCCTTACGCCGAGGGAACCCGCGCCCCGCCGCGCACGCTTATCCTGGGTACGCAAATCGAGAGATCAACCAGACCCGTCGCTTCGCGCGTCAGGTCGAGGGAGTAGTCATGACGCTCAAAGCCGCCCTCGCCGCGGCCCTGGCCGCCGCCATTTTCGTGGGCTTCAGCCTGCCCGCGGCCCATTCCCACGCCCATCCCAAGTCCCAGATCGCCCAGATCGACCTCGGCGCGTACTAGCGTTTCGCCCTAGCGTTTCGCCGGCGCGGCAGGCTTGGCCGCCGGCTTCGGCGCGGTCACCGGATCGGCGCAGCCGCTGAGCGGCGAGTCGTCGGGCATATCCACCTCGGCGGCGAAGGCGTGGGTCTCGACGGTCGCGGGATAGACGCAGCTGCTCGCATAGATCTTCACGGTCATCGGCCGCTTGTCCGCCAGGGGCGCGGTCCAGGTGGCCTGGTGCGGCTGGATGCTCGCCCCCGGCGCGGTCGCCGTCACGTCCGGCTGGCCCGGCCGCGACAGGGTGAGTTGGTTGTCGCGGATCTTCAGGCTCCACGACCCGTCCGCCGCCTCGGCGTTGATCGGCTGGACGAAGTTGGCCGCCACATCCGGCGGCGCGGGCGGATTGTCGTTGGAGGTCGGGCCCTTGCCGCCGCAGGCGCAGAGCGCGAGGGCGGCCAGGGTTGCGGCGGCGAGGGCGGCTGTGGAACGGGGCGGATGCATGGAGCCTGTCTTTGGAATTGGGCGGCGCAGGTTAGACTGACCCGGGATGAGTCGGGCGCCCTCCCCCTTCTACGAATTCTTCGCCGGCGGCGGCATGGCGCGGCTTGGCCTTGGGGACGGCTGGGCGTGCGCCTTCGCCAATGATTTCGACCCTTTGAAGGCGGCTGTCTATCGCGACAACTTCCCGGAGGCCGCAGATCATCTGCGCGAAGGCGACGTCTGGAAGCTTTCGGCCGCCGACCTACCGGGACGGGCCGACCTCGCCTGGGCCTCCAGCCCCTGCCAGGACTTCAGCCTCGCCGGAGCCCGCGCGGGCCTGGCGGGCGGCCGTTCCGGGGCCTTTTTCGGCTTCTGGCGGCTGATCGAGGCCCTGGCGGCGGAGGGCCGCCCTCCCCGCGCCATCGTCATCGAGAATGTGGGCGGGCTGCTCACCTCGCACGGCGGCCGCGACTTCGCCGCGCTCGGCCAGGCGCTGGCCGGTCAGGGCTACCGCTTCGGGGCGCTGGAGATCGACGCGGCGGCCTTCGTCCCACAGTCGCGGCCCAGGATCTTCGTCGTGGCCACGCGGGAGCTGGTTCCCCAGGGGCTGATCGGCGAGGGCGCCTTCCAGACCCGCGCCATAAAAGCCGCCGCCGCGGCGCTTCCGGCCGACCTCGCCGCGCGCTGGATCTGGTGGCGCCTGGCCCAGCCTGCGCCGCGCAACACCGACCTTGCTGCCATCCTTGAGCCGGACGACGTGGTCGCCTGGCATCCGCCCGAGCGCACCGCCCGCTGGCTCGCCCTGATGGCCCCCCTGCACCGGGCCCGGCTGGAGGCCACCGCATCGCGAGGCGAGCGGGCGGTGGGCGCGATCTTCCGGCGCATGCGCCTGGAGGGCGGGCGCAAGGTCCAGCGGGCCGAGGTCCGCTTCGACGGCCTTGCCGGCTGCCTGCGCACCCCGCGCGGCGGCTCCTCGCGCCAGGTCATCGTGGCAGTGGAGGCCGGGCGCGTCCGCACCCGCCTGTTGAGCTCCCGCGAGGCGGCGCGCCTGATGGGCCTGCCCGACAGCTACCGCCTGCCGGCCGCGACCACCGCGGCCCTGCACGTGGCCGGCGACGGGGTGGCGGTTCCCGTGGTCCGCTGGCTGGCGCAGGGCCTGCTGGAGCCCTTGCTGCGCCCGGCCGCCGTGATCGCCGCCGAATAGGCTCGGCCGTCCCGCCTTCGCCCCCTTTTATTCGCCGACGGAATCCTTAGGGTCGCGCGCAAACGCCGCGTTTCAGAGGTCCGTTTCCATGGATTCCACCCCCGACAAGGTCTATGACGCCGCGCGCTACGAGCGTGTCGGCCGGGGCAAGATCTTCGACTCCATCCTCGACACCATCGGCGACACCCCGCTGGTGCGCCTGCCGCGGCTGACCGCGGCGCTGAAGCCCAAGGGCGAGGTGGTCGCCAAGCTGGAATTCTTCAACCCGATCGGCTCGGTGAAGGACCGCATCGGCGTCGCCATGATCGAGTACCTGGAGGCCAAGGGCGCCCTGAAGCCGGGCGGCACCATCGTCGAGCCGACCAGCGGCAACACCGGCATCGCCCTGGCCTTCGTGGCCGCGGCCAAGGGCTACAAGCTGACCCTGGTCATGCCGGAAAGCATGTCCATGGAGCGGCGCAAGATGCTGCTGATCCTGGGCGCCAAGCTGGAGCTCACCCCCGCCGAGCGCGGCATGGCCGGCGCCGTCGCCCGGGCCCGCGAGATCGTCGCCGCTACGCCCGGCGCGGTGATGCCGCAGCAGTTCGACAATGTCGCCAACCCGCTGATCCACCGGGTCTCCACCGCCGAGGAGATCTGGAACGACACCCAGGGCCGCGTCGACGCGGTGGTCTCCGGCGTCGGCACCGGTGGCACCATCACCGGCGTCGGCCAGGTGCTGAAGGCCAGGAAGCCCTCGATCCGGATGATCGCCGTGGAGCCGGAGACCTCGGCCGTGCTCTCCGGCGGCCAGCCCGGCCCACACCGGATCCAGGGCATCGGCGCGGGCTTCGTGCCCTCGATCCTCGACCGCCACGTCATCGACGAGGTGATCCAGGTCGGCAACGACGACAGCTTCGCCATGGCGCGGCGCGTCGCCGCCGAGGAAGGCATCCCGGTCGGCATCTCCTCCGGCGCCGCCCTGATCGCCGCCTTCGACGTCGCCGCCCGCGCCGAGGCGGTCGGCAAGCTGATCGTGGTCATCATTCCCAGCTTCGCCGAGCGCTACGTCTCCACCTCGCTGTTCGAGGGGCTGTAGCGGCGGCGGTGGCCGGAACCGACGTCTACCCTCCCGAGAAACGCTCAGCCGTCATGCGCCGGGTAAAGGGCAAGGACACCTCGCCGGAGCTGAAGGTCCGCAAGGCCCTCACCGGGCTCGGCGCCCGCTACCGCCTGCACCGCAAGGACCTGCCCGGCAATCCCGACATCGTGCTGCCGGGTCGCAGGCTCGCGCTCCTGGTCCATGGCTGCTTCTGGCACGGCCACGATTGCCCTCGCGGCGCCCGGGTGCCGAAACAGAACCGCGACTACTGGCTGGGCAAGGTCGGCCGCAACCGCGCCCGCGACGCCAAGACCCGCGACGCCCTGGCGGCCCTTGGCTGGCGCATCGAGACGATCTGGGAGTGTGAGCTGAAGGACGGACTCGAAGATCGACTCCAGCGCATTCTCGATCCTTCTCCCCTTGCGGGAGAAGGTGGCGGCGAAGCCGACGGATGAGGGGTCTCGCCGAGCGGCGGCGCAAATGAGCGGATCGGGCTTTCCAACCCCTCATCCGACCTGCTCCGCAGGCCACCTTCTCCCGCAGGGAAGAAGGAAACTCAGGCGCCGACGACTTCCTCGACCACGATCTCGGTCTTCACCGAATTGGCGATGAAGCAGATCGCGTGGGCCCGGTGGTGCAGGTCGTGCGCCTGGGCCTCGCTGGGCCGCGCGCCCTGGTAGGCGATCTCCGGCTTGAGGGTGACCTTGCTCACCCACATCTCGCCGTCGTCGCGCTTGGTCATCAGGCCCACGGCCGCGTCGCGGTAGCGGGTGACCACGAAACCCGCCTCGCGCGCCACGTGCAGGAAGGACAGCATGTGGCAGGTGTTGATCGCGCCCACCAGCATCTCCTCGGGGTCGATGGCGTCCGGCGCGGCCCACTTGTTGCCGACCACCTGGTGCGAGGCGGTGCCGGGCACGCTCACGCCCGAGCCGAACACCACAGAATGGCCGCGGCTGTAGCGGCCGTTCGGGAAGTCGCCGCCCGCTTCCAGGCTCCAGTCGGACGTCGCGTAGTAGCTGGCCATCGAACTCCCTCGGAACGCCGCGCCTCAGAAAGCCGCCGCGGGCAGCGCCATCAGCACCTCCGCCCCGGTCTTCAGCTTGGTCAACCGGCTGGAGGTCTCCGGCAGCACGCGCGCGACGTAGTAGCGCCCGACCGCCAGCTTCTCGGCATAGAGCGGGTCGCTGTCGCCCGCCGCGATCTTCGCCTGCGCCGCCTTGGCCATCATCGCCCACATGTAGGCAAGCGCCGTCAGGCCGAAAAGATGCAGGTAGTCGGTGGACGCGGCGCCGGCGTTGTCGGGGTTCGCCAGGCCGTTCTGCATCAGCCACAGGGTCGCCTCCTGCAGTTCGCCCTTGGCCTTGGCCAGGCCCTCGGTAAAGGGCTTCATCGCCTCATCCGGCTCGTTGGCGGCGACGAAGGCGTCCAGTTCGGCGAAGAAGCCCATGACGCCGCGCCCGCCGTCGGCGGCCAGCTTGCGGCCCACCAGGTCCAGGGCCTGGATACCGTTGGTCCCCTCGTAGATCAGCGCGATGCGACAATCGCGCAGGTACTGGCTGACCGGGAAATGTTCGGTGAAGCCCGAGCCGCCATGCACCTGCATGGCGTCGGAACAGACCTGGAAGCCGCGGTCGGTGAGGAAGCCCTTCAGCACCGGGGTCATCAGCGCCATGTAGTCGTGGCCCTTCTGGCGCACGGCCTCGTCAGGGCTCGCCTCGGCCAGGTCGCCGTGCAGCGAGGTCCAGGAGAGGAAGCAGCGACCGCCCTCGACGATCGCCTTCATGTCCATCAGCATCCGGCGCACGTCCGGGTGGACGATGATCGGGTCGGCCGGCCCGTCGGGGTTCTTCGGTCCGGTCAGCGAGCGGCCCTGCAACCGGTCCTTGGCGAATTCGGCGGCGGCCTGGTAGGCGGCGCTGGCCTGGGCGATGCCCTGCACGCCGACGCCCAGCCGCGCCTCGTTCATCATCACGAACATCAGGTTGAGGCCGCGGTTCTCCTCGCCGATCAGCCAGCCGGTCGACTCCTCGTGGGCGATCACGCAGGTGGCGTTGCCGTGGATGCCCATCTTCTCTTCCAGGCCCAGGAACTTCACGGAGTTCCGCACGCCCGGCTTGCCGTCCTTGTCCGGGATGAACTTCGGCACGATGAACAGGCTGATGCCGCGGGTGCCGGCCGGCGCGCCCTCGATGCGGGCCAGCACCAGGTGGACGATGTTCTCCGTCAGGTCGTGCTCGCCCGACGAAATCCAGATCTTCTGGCCGGAGATCTTGTAGGTCCCGTCGCCCTGCGGGACCGCCTTGGTGCGCAGCAGGCCCAGGTCCGTGCCGCACTGCGGCTCGGTCAGGTTCATCGTCCCGCCCCACTCGAAGCTGGCGAGCTTGGGCAGATAGAGGTCCTTCTGCGCCTGGGTCCCGCCCACGTGGATCGCCGAATAGGCGCCGTGCGTCAGGCCCGGATACATCGAGAACGCCATGTTCGCCGCCGAGCTCATCTCGGAAAAGGCGACGTTGACCACGTGCGGCAGGCCCTGACCGCCGTAGGCCGGGTCGGAGCCCAGCGCCGGCCACCCGCCATCCACCAGGGCGCGATAGGCCTCCTTGAAGCCCTTGGGCGTGGTGACCGTGAAGTCCGCATGCCAGGTGCAGCCCTGCTTGTCGCCGACCCCGTTCAGCGGCGCCAGCACCTCGCCGGTGAAGCGGCCGGCTTCCTCCAGCACCTGGTCGATCACGTCCATCGACGCATCGGCGAAGGCCGGCAGGTTGGCGTAGCGCTCGAGTTCGAGCACGTCGCGCAACAGGAAGGCGTAATCCCGGACGGGCGGCTGGTAGGTCATCGCGGCCTCTTCGCTGGAAAGCCGCGACGGTCCCGAGTCAGCGGCTACTTGGCTTCGCTATGTTCCACGCCATCCAGCCTACGACGCAACATCTGATCGTAGTCGGCGGCGCGCGGCAGCAGGTCGGGGCGGGTCGCGGCGAGGCGCGCTTCCAGCGCCTGGCAGCCGTCCCGCAGCTCCTTGATGGCGTTGTCGATGTCGACCTTCTGGCTTTCCAGGGCGACGATCCGCTCCTGGAACTTGCGCAGGCTCTTGGCCGCCTGGGCCGCGCCGCCGTCGTCCACCTCGTAGAGGTCAAGGATCTCACCGATCTCGGCCAGCGCCAGGCCCACGCGCTTGCCGCGCAGGATCAGCTGCAGGCGGGCGCGGTCCTTGTAGGAATAGACGCGGTTCATGCCGTCGCGGGCCGGGGCGAGCAGCCCCTTGTCCTCATAGAAGCGCAAGGCCCGGGGCGTGCATTTGAACTCCTGGCAGAGCTGGCGAATGGTGAAGGTTCGGTTCGGGCGGCGCAGGTCGCTGTGCATGGGCAGTCCTCTTCGGACGCGTGTTGGTGTTATCTGTTGACACTGTAAAACTATGCTTCCGTTTGGGTCAAGCAGGCTGACGCAACGTCGCCCCAGGAATCGACAGGCAGGACCGACCAGGGATTCGCCTCACAGGGGAACCACATCGCTTGGCCGCGGGGCCGACGTGGGCCTAGTCTGCGCCCAGTTTCGGGCCGGTTCGGGGGATGTTTCGTGAAGCGTGGTCTGTTCGCAGCGGCGGCCGCCGCGGCTCTCGTCCTGGCGTCCGCGCCGGCCCTGGCGTTCCAGCAACAAGGCGGCCCCGCGCGGCCCGCCGACGCCGTGGCCGGCCTGACCCGCCAGGACGGCCTGTTGCCCACCTATGTCGACAAGGAGAAGGGCCGCATCCTGGTGGCCCTGCCGGCGGCCGACAAGGACGGGGTCAACGGCCGCTTCCTCTATGTGACCGCGCTGAAGACCGGGTTGGGATCGGCGCCCATCGGCCTCGACCGCGCCCGGGTCAGCCAGTCGAAGATCCTGGTGTTCCGCCGCATCGGCCAGAAGGTGATCGCCGAGTACGAGAACCCTCACTTCATGGCCGCGCACGGTACGGCCGACGAGGCCGCCGCCGCCCGCGACGCCTTCGCCGTCTCCACCGTCTGGGCGGGCCGCGTCGAGGGGGTGACGCCGGACGGCCGGGTGCTGGTGGACCTGTCGAGCTTCCTGACCCGCGACGTGGAGGACATCGCCGGCGACCTGCAGCGCGCCGGCGAGCGCGGCTTCAGGCTGGTCCCGGAGCTTTCGGTGGCCGACCCCAGTGCGGTGAAGGTCTTCCCGCTGAACCTGGAGTTCGAGGCCCGCCAGACCTTCGCCTCCGACACGCCCAGCGCCGAGGTTCGCAACATCGCGCCCGAGCCCAAGTCGATCACGCTCACCGTCCGCCACAGCCTGATCAAGCTGCCGGAGCCGGGCTATGCGCCGCGTGAGGCCGACCCGCGCACCGGCGGGTTCAACTCGATCGTCTACGACTATTCCGTGCCTCTGGATAAGGACATCGCCGTCCGGCTCGCGCCGCGCCACCGGCTGGAGAAGACCGACCCGACCAAGGCGGTTTCCACGGTCAAGAAGCCCATCGTCTACTACGTCGATCGCGCCGCGCCGGAGCCGATCCGCACCGCCCTCATGCAGGGTGCCGCCTGGTGGGCCAAGGCCTTCGAGGCCGCCGGCTACAAGGACGCCTATCGCGTGGAGATCATGCCCGAGGGCGCCGACCCCCTGGATATCCGCTACAACGTCATCAACTGGGTGGACCGCGCCACCCGCGGCTGGTCGTACGGCCAGTCGATCACCGACCCGCGCACCGGCGAGATCATCAAGGGCTCGGTGCTGCTGGGCTCGCTGCGCGTGCGCCAGGACATGCTGATCTTCGAGGGGCTGGTGGGCGCCGACCAGGACGGCAAGGGCGGCCCGAACGATCCGGTGCAGGTGTCGCTCGAGCGCCTGCGCCAACTCGCGGCGCACGAGGTGGGCCATACGTTGGGCTTCGCCCACAACTTCGGCGCCTCGGTCCAGGGGCGCCCCTCGGTGATGGACTACCCGCCGCCGCGCATCAAGCTGACCAACGGCAAGATCGACCTCTCCGATGCCTACGGAAAGGACATCGGCGACTGGGACAAGTTCATCGTCGACTGGCTCTACGCCGACGTTCCGGCCGGGCCAGCGGGCCGAAAGATCCTCGACGACAAGGCCCGGGCCGCCGCCGAGAAGCTGCGCTTCGTGCAGGACGACGACGCCCGGCCCATCAACTCCGGCCATCCGGACGGCGCGATCTGGGACGACGGCCCCGATCCCATCGCCGAGCTGGACCGCATGATGGCCGTGCGCAAGGTCGCCATCGACCAGTTCGGCGAGCGGGCTCTGCGGCCCGGCGAGGCGCTGGAGGCCCTGCGGCGCAAGTTCGTGCCGATCTATCTGCTGCACCGCTACCAAGTGGAGTCGGCGTCGAAGTCGGTGGGCGGCGTCGACTTCGGCTATGGCGTCAAGGGCGACAAGAGCGCTGTGGCCATCGTCGTCCCGGCCGCGCGCCAGCGGCAGGCGATCGCCAGCCTGCTGGCCGCCATGACGCCCGAGGCGCTGGATACGCCGGAGCGGCTGGTCGCGCTCTTGTCCTCCGGCCAGTCCGGCCGCCCCGACCGCCAGACGACCATCGAGGTGATCCCGACCGCCGCCGGCTCCATCTACGACAGCCTGTCCGCCGTGGACGTGGGCGCGACCGTGGTGCTGGACACACTCGCCTCGCCCGAGCGCCTGAACCGCTTGGTCGACCAGCACCGGCGCGACCCGAACGAACCGGGCGTGAGCGAACTGGCGGGGCGTATGTTGGACGCAACCTTCAAGCCGGCCAGCGGCCGCTACGCCGAGGTCGCCCGGCGCATCCAGACCCGCACGGTCCTGGCGCTGGCCGGCGCGGCGCGCGCGGCGGCGACCTCGCCCAATGCCGCCGCCGACATCGACCAGGCGCTCGCCGACCTCGCCGACAAGCTGAAGTCCCAGCCCGGCGCCGACCCCGACGAGGGCGCGCACCGCCTGCACCTGGCGGCCCTCATCACCGACAAGGATGAACTGAAGCGGGTGCTCGCCGACCCGAAGATGAAGGTCGAGGTCCCACCCGGCATGCCGATCGGCGAGGACGACGACGGGGATTTCTAGGCGTCGGCGCCGGCGGTCAAAAATGTGCAGTTGCCACCGACCCAGGGCCGCTGAAAGTCGCGTCCAAGCTGGGGGCGACCATGGATTCTGCGGCGGCGTCATGGCCGGATCGGCGGGGCTTCCTTCTCGGCGCCGCAGCAAGCGTCCTCCTGCCCAGGGCCGGTCGGGCCCACGGCTACCGCGCGCCCCGCACGGCTTTTGGAATGCCTGATCTCCAGGGCATCTGGACCAACGCCTCATACACCGACCTCGAACGACCGCCGCAATTCAAGAGCCTGGTGATATCGCCGGAGGAAGCGGCCAAGGCGGAGGCGATGTTCGCCAGGATCGGCAGCTTCGACCCCAAGGACGTCGATCCCCTGGGCCAGAAGGATTCGGAGACCTGGGAAATCGGCCATGGCCTGGCGCGCGTGCGCGGCGAAATCCGGACGTCCTGGATCGTGGATCCGCCGGATGGTCGGCTGCCGTTCAACACCGAGACGCGCAAACGCTTCCACTACGATCAGAAGGATCGCCCCCCGAGAGGCCGCGACAATCCCGAGGAACGCTCGATCACAGAGCGCTGCATAGGCTCGGAGGGCGGCTATCCGCCGAACCTGCCGAGCCCGGACGGCAACTACACGCAGATCATCCAGACCGCCGACGACGTGGCGATGCTGAGCGAGAAATACCACGACGTGCACATCATCCGTCTGGGCGCGAGACACGCGCCCGCCGCGGTCACCTCGTGGATGGGGGATGCCATCGGCCGATGGGACGGCGAAACGCTCGTGGTCGAGAACACGAATTTCTCCGCCGCGGGCCTTAGCCGCACCGAACGTCTGAAGATTTCATCGGCTGCGACCATCGTCGAGCGGTTCACCCGGACCAGCGCGACCGACTTGCTTTACGAGTTCACCGTCACGGACCCGACGCTCTACACCCAGCCCTGGCGCGCCGAGATGCCCTTCCGCAAGACCAAGGGGCCGATCTACGAATACACCTGCCACGAGGGCAATTACGGGATGAGCAACATCCTCTCCGGCGCGCGCTACGAGGAGCGCCACGCCGGCGCGAATTGACCTCGCCTAGGCTAGGAGCTCGCCCCTCAGCGCCCGCTCGACGAGAGCGACCGTCCGCTCGACCCCGAAGATGGCCACGAAGGAGCCGAAGCGCGGGCCCTGGCTCTGGCCCAGAAGCACCTCGTAAAGGGCGGAGAACCAAGCGCGCAAGGGCTCGAACCCGGCGGCCTTGCCGACCTCGAACACCTCGTTCTGGATCGCCTCGGCGTCAGCCCCGGCCGGGAGCGCTTTCAGCTTCGAGACCAGGTCTTCCATCGCCGCGCGTTCCTGCGCCGTGGGCGCACGGAACTGCTTATTCGGCTTCACGAAGTCCTCGTAGTAGTTGATCGCGTAGCCCGCGAGCTTGTCGAGCAGGGGCTCGCTGACCGGCGTCGCGTCTGGAATGTAGCGTTCGATGAAGCCCCAGAGGATGTCCTTGGTGGACGCGTCGGCCGCCGAGACCAGGTTCAGCAGCAGCGAGAAGCTCACCGGCGAGCCGCGCTCCGGCGGCGCGCCGCCATGGACGTGCCAAGCCGGGTTGTCGATGGCGGGCGCGTTGCCGCCCTCGGCGCGGGCCTTGTTGAAGGCGTCGAGCTGCTGGATGTACTCGTCCGTCGCCTTGGGGATGACATCGAAATAGAGCCGCTTCGCCGACTTCGGCGACTGGTACATGTAGTAGGCCAGGCTCTCGGGCGCGCCGTAGCGCAGCCACTCCTCCATGGTCAGACCGTTACCCTTGGACTTGGAGATCTTCTGGTTGTTCTCATCCATGAAGAGCTCGAAGTGGAAGGCGAGCGGCGGCTCGCCGCCCAGCGCCCGGACGATCTTGTCGGACACGCGGACGCTGTCGATCAGGTCCTTGCCCGAGGCCTCGAAGTCGACCGATAGCGCCGTCCAGCGCGCCGCCCAGTCGGGCCGCCATTGCAGCTTCACACGGCCGCCGGTGACCGGAACCTCGGTCAAGGTCCCGTCCTCGTCGGGGAAGACGATCGTGCCCGTCTCGACGTTGCGCTCCAGGGTCGGCGCCTGCAGCACCCGGCCGGTCTTCGGGCTGATCGGCAGGAAGGGCGAATAGGTGGCGCGGCGCTCCTCGCCCAGCGTCGGCAGCATGATCGCCTGCACCGCGTCGAAACGCGCCAGGATGCGCAGCAGGACCTCGTCCAGCCGCCCGGACTTGTAGGTCTCGGTGGAGCTCATGAAGGTGTAGTCGAAGCCGAAACCGTCGAGGAAGGCGCGCAGGCGGGCGTTGTTGTGCGCCCCGAAGCTCTCGTACTCGCCGAACGGGTCGCGCACGCTGGTGACCGGCTTGTCGCGGTCCTCCTCCAGCATCGCCTTGTTGGGCACGTTGTCGGGGATCTTCCGGAAGCCGTCCATGTCGTCGGAGAAGACGATCAGCTGCGTCGGGATGGCGTCCTCGGTGAGCGCGCGGAAGGCGGTGCGCACCATGGTGGGCCTGGCCGCCTCGCCGAAGGTGCCCATGTGCGGCAGGCCTGACGCGCCATAGCCGCACTGGAAGATCACCGGCCTGGCCAGCGCCGGCAGGCTCGCCACCGCCTTGGCGAACTTGCCCTGGGCGAACAGGGCCGCGGCCAGGTCACGCTCGGCGTCGGAGAGGCGCAGGCGAACGATACGCTCCAGGAGGAGGCGCGCCTGCTCGAACGGCCAGCTCCTGGCGTCGCGCGCCTGATGGGACAATCCGGTCAACATGGGGCTGGCGGGTTACAGGCCGCAGGCGTGTGGCTCAAGCGCCAAGTGCATCCGACCCTTCTCCCCTTGCGGGAGAAGGTGGCCTGCGGAGCAGGTCGGATGAGGGGTTGACGGTCAAGGGGAGAAGGAACAGCGACCTCTGACTGTCGCAAAAGCTGCGCTATGGTCCGGCCATGAAACGCATCACCCCCGTCACCGGCATAGTCGCCGCCGCCCTCCTCGCCCTCGCCGCCTGCTCGAAGCCGGCGCCGGAGGCCCAGAAGACGCTCAGCTTCTCCATCGTCTCCACCGAGGCGACCCAGACCCAGATGCAGGAATGGGGCCCGTTCCTGAAGGACATGGAGAAGGCCACGGGGCTGACCGTGAAGCCGTTCTTCGGCTCCAACTACTCGGCCCTGGTCGAGGCCATGCGCTTCAAGCAGACCGACCTCGGCTGGTTCACCAACCAGTCGGGCCTTGAGGCGGTGCGCCGCGCGGGTGGCGAGGTGTTCGCCCGCACCACCCATCCCAATGGCCACGACGGCTACCAGGGTGTGATCATCGTCAAGAAGGGCTCGGGGATCACCCTCGACAGGCTCCTGAAGTGCGACCGCACGCTCGACTTCGGCATGGGCGACGCCAAGTCGACCTCGGGCACGCTGGCGCCCAACACCTATCTGTTCGGGCCGCGCGGCATCGATCCGGTCAAGTGCTTCAAGACCGTCCGCTCGGCCAGCGCCGAGGCCAACCTGTTCGCGGTCGGCAACGACGTCCTGCCCGCCGCCACCGACAACACCCGCTCCATGGATCGCCTCGCGGTGATCGATACGCCCGACGCCAAGAGGGTGATGGCGGCCCTGCAGGTGATCTGGACCTCGCCGACCATCCCCGAGGATCCGATGATCTGGCGCGCCGACCTCGACCCGGCGGTGAAGAAGAAGGTCGCCGACTTCATCTTCGCCTACGGCGTCGGCGACACCGACGAGGCCAAGCGCCAGCGCGCGATCCTGGAGCGCATCCAGACCGGCGCCTTCAAGCACGCCGACAACACCCACCTGCTGCCCGTGCGCGAGATGGAGGCCACCGGTGAGGTGGTGCAGGCCAAGGCCAAGGGCGATACCGCCGCGCTCGCGGCCGCCCAGGCCAAGCTCGACCAGGTGAAGAAGGAAGAGGCGGCCCTGCCGAAGGGCTAGTCGCGCAGCAGGAAATGCCCGCGCAGCGCCGCGAACGGCTTGTCGCGGTCCTCCTGCCAGGCCTCCACATGGACGTTGGCGATGCGGCGGCCGACCTTGCGCAGGTCTGCGCGGGCGTAAGAGGTGAGCCCGCCGCGCCCGGGGCGCAGATATTCGATGGTCACGTCGATGGTCTTGGGCATCCGACGCGCCGGCTCCGCCACCGAAAGCTGGGCGAGCGCGGTCATCTCCAGGAAGGCGCCGATCACCCCGCCGTGCAGGGCCGGGATGAAGGTGTTGCCGATCAGGCGCCCGGACGGCGGCAGGATGGCGGTCATCTCGTCGCCCGCCAGCTCGGCCTGCATGCCGAGGAAGCGGATGTAGGGCACGCGACTCAGGAAGCTTTCGAGCTGCTGCTGGGCGGCGTCACTCATGCGCCAGCACCTTGATCCGCCGGCCCTCGATCCGCCTGGCCGTGGCCGGACATGGTGGCGATCATCTCCGGCGTCGGTCGGTTCAGGATGAAGGCCGCCTGGGCGGTGGCCACCAGGTCGGCGCGGTCCACGTCCCAGGCCTCGGCGCGGACGAAGCCGATGGAGCGGGTGATCTTGTAGCAGTGGGCCTCGCAGGTGACCCCGGTCCGGGGCGCGGCGGCGCGCATGTAGTCGATGCGCAGGTCGAGGGTGGCGGTGGAGAAGGGCTCGGTCCCGGCCGCCGCGGCCATGGCCAGGCCGCAGGTGTGGTCGAGCAGGGTGGTGACCACGCCCGAGGCGATCACCCCGGTGTCGGGATCGCCCACCAGGTCTTCGCGCCAGGGCGCTTCGAGCGAGCCTCGGGCATGGGCGACGGAGACGAAACGCAGGCCGAGCGCCGCGGCCTGCGGCGTCACTTCCACCATCCGCTCGGCGATCTGGCGGAAAACCTCGGGGACTTCGCTCATGCCGCAAGGCGGTAGGGCGACCCCAAAGGCGCGTCAACGCCGGTTCTTGGGCGCGCAGCCTTTTCGGCCGCACTACATTGCCTCCCAGATGATCCGCCCGCAGGACCTGCTCTGCCCGAAGCCGCAGGGGCTCTATTGCCCGCCCGGCGACTTCTACATCGATCCAGTGCGCCCGGTGGCGCGCGCCGTGATCACCCATGGCCACGCCGACCACGCGCGCGCCGGCCACGGCGCGGTGCTGGCGACGCCTGCCACCCTCGACATCATGGCCGAGCGCTATGGCGCGGAGTTTGCGGGCTCGACCCAGGCGGCGGCTTATGGCGAAGCGGTCCCGCGCGATGACGTCGAGGTGACCCTGGTCCCGGCGGGCCACGTGCTGGGCTCGGCCCAGGCGGTGGTGCGCTGGAAGGGCCTGACCATGGTCGTCAGCGGGGACTACAAGCGCCGGCGCGATCCGACCTGCCCGACCTTCCAGCCGATGTCCTGCGACGTGTTCATCTCCGAGGCCACCTTCGGCCTGCCGGTCTTCCGCCACCCGCCGGACCATGAGGAGATCGCGCGCCTGCTGCGTTCGGTGGCCCAGTTCCCGGAGCGCAGCCATCTGGTCGGCGCCTATGCGCTCGGAAAGGCGCAGCGGATCATCTGCCTGCTGCGCGAGGCGGGCTGGGACGCGCCGATCTATGTCCACGGCGCGCTTGAGCGACTGAACGCGCTCTACGAACGCCATGGCGTGGCGCTCGGCGACTTGCGGCCCGCGACCGGCGGCGCCAAGGCCGATTTCGCCGGCCAGATCATCCTCGCCCCGCCGTCGGCGACCCAGGACCGCTGGAGCCGCCGCTTCCCGGACCCGATCACCGCCTTCGCCTCCGGCTGGATGCGGGTGCGCGCCCGCGCCCGCCAGGGCGGCATCGAATTGCCCCTGGTCATCAGCGACCACGCCGACTGGGACGAACTCACCACCACCGTCGACGAGCTGCGCCCCGGCGAACTCTGGATCACGCACGGCCGCGAGGAGGCCCTGGTCCGCTGGGCGGAGCTGCACGGCGTGACCGCCCGGGCGCTTCGGCTGGTGGGCTACGATGACGAGGACGACGGCTGATGGACTCCTGAACGGGATCATTGCGGTCGATCACAGAAATGTTATCGTCACCTCAGATTGGGACCTGAACGGAGACGAGCCGTGACACGGACCCCGCTTCTATTGGCCTTGGCGGCCACCCTTCTCACCCTCACCGCCTGTAGCAAGTCTGGCCAGACCGGCCCGGCTGTCGACGGCGGTGTCGTCAACACTCCCATTCGCTATCAGGGCGCGCCGCCTCCGGCCGTGCAGCTGAGGGCCGCGGCCAAGCCCGCGCCCGAAATGGCCGCCGCCGCAGCGGCGGACGACGCCACCGACTCAGCCAACGCGCCAAGTGCGCAGGGCATTGAGATCACCGCCCCGCAGCTCGCCTACGACTATACCTGGGGTCTGGCCGCGCCGCCGGATGGGGTGCGCGCGCTGAAGGCCCGGCACGAGGCGGCCTGCAACGCCGCCGGCCCGACCCAGTGCCAGGTGGTCAGCGCCGAGGTGAATGAGCAAGGGCCAGACAGCGTCACCGCCAGCCTCGAGCTGCGCGCCGCGCCCGCTTGGCTCAAAACCTTCCGCGACGGCTTGGCCGGGGAGGCGAAGAAGGCCGGCGGCCGGGTCACCAAGACCGCGGTGGAGTCCGAGGACCTGTCGCGCCCGATCGTCGATACCGACGCCCAACTGCGCGCCAAGCTGGTGCTGCGTGATCGGCTGCAGGCGATCCTGGCCGCCCATCCCGGCAAGGTAGCCGACCTGCTCACCGCCGAGCGGGAGCTCGGCACCGTTCAGGGCGAGATCGACGCGGCGAAGTCCGAACTCGCCATGATGCGAACCCGGGTGGCGACCTCGAAGGTCACCATCGAATACCAGTCCGAGGGCGTGCTGGCGCCGCGCGGATTGTTCTCGCCCTTGCGTGGGGCCGTGGACGATTTCCTCGGTCTGGCGGTGCGCACCCTGGCTTTCATGGTCAGCGCGCTGGCCGTGCTGATCCCCTGGGGCCTGTTGATCGGCGGCCTGCTGTGGCTGTTCCGTAAGCGCCTGCCGAAGTTCCGCCGTGGGCGTAAGGAGCCCCCGGCGACCTGATGCGCTTGGCTAGGCGCCGGCCATCTCCGGCGCCTATCTCAAGGACCTGATGCGCGCCTTCGCCGACCTTCTCGACCGGCTGTCGCTGACCGCGTCGCGCAACGCGAAGCTGCGGATGGTCAGCGACTATCTGCGCGAGACGCCGGACCCGGATCGCGGCTGGGCGCTGGCGGCGCTGACCGGCGACCTCAGCTTCGACGCGGCGAAGCCCGCCTTCATCCGCAAGGCGGTGGAGGAGCGGATGGACCCGCAGCTCTTCTGGTGGTCCTACGAATATGTCGGCGACCTGGCCGAGACCGTGGCCCTGGTCTGGCCCGCGCGGCCGGGCGCCAATCGCGAGCCGGAGCTGTCGGAGGTGGTGGACGCGCTCAGGGGCGCGAGCCGGGCCGAGGTCCAGCGGCTGATCGAGGGCTGGCTGGACGCCCTACAGCCCACCGGCCGCTGGGCGCTCTTGAAGCTGATGACCGGCGCGCTTCGGGTCGGCATGACCGCGCGCCTGGCCAAGCGCGCCGCCGCCGAGATGGCAGACCCGCCGGCGCCGGTCTCCGAGGTGGAGGAAATCTGGCACGCGCTGCATCCGCCCTATGAGGACCTGTTCGCCTGGCTGGAGGGCCGCGCCGAGCGGCCGTCGAGCGAGAACCCCGGCCGCTTCCGCCCGGCCATGCTGGCCCAGGCCATCGACGAGGCCGTGGACTTCGAGAAGCTCGATCCCGCCGACTACGCCGCCGAATGGAAGTGGGACGGCATCCGCGTCCAGGCGGTGAACGAGGCCGGGGTGCGGCGGCTCTACACGCGGACCGGCGACGACATCTCCAAGTCCTTCCCCGACGTGGTCGACGCCCTGCAGGCCGAGGGCGTCATCGACGGCGAGCTGCTGGTGATGCGCGACGGCAAGGTGGCGTCGTTCGCCGACCTGCAACAGCGGCTGAACCGCAAGATCGTCGACGCGAAAGCCTTGGCGGCCTTTCCCGCCGCCATCCGCGCCTACGACCTGCTGGCCGAGGGGGCCGAGGACACACGGGTCCTGCCCTTCGCCGAGCGCCGAAAGCGCCTGGAGGCCTTCGTCGCCAAGGAGGCCAGCCCACGCATCGACCTGTCGCCGATGCAGCCGTTCGCCACTTGGCCAGAACTCGCGCGCCTCCGGTCCGATCCGCCGCCGGGCGACCCGCAGATCGCCGAGGGCCTGATGCTGAAGCGTTGGGACTCGGTCTATGAGGCCGGCCGCCCCAAGGGCCCCTGGTTCAAGTGGAAGCGCGACCCATTCCTAATCGACGCGGTGCTGATGTACGCCCAGCGTGGCCACGGCAAGCGCTCCAGCTTCTACTCCGACTACACCTTCGGGGTCTGGACCATCGACGAGCTCGGCCAGCGGATCCTGACTCCGGTCGGCAAGGCCTACTTCGGCTTCACCGACGAGGAGCTGAGAAAGATCGACAAGCACGTGCGCGACAATACGGTCGAACGCTTCGGCCCGGTCCGCTCGGTGCGCGCCGAGCCGCGTCACGGCCTGGTGTTCGAGGTCGCCTTCGAGGGGCTGCAACGCTCCACCCGCCACAAGAGCGGCGTCGCCATGCGCTTCCCGCGCATCAACCGCATCCGCTGGGACAAGCCGCCCGGGGAAGCGGACGAACTGGCGACTCTGGAGCGGATGCTGGCGCAGATGGAGGGGCGCTAGTTCACCCCTATCTCCCTTCCTCCGGTCAGCTGAAGGCTGATCCGGGGGACCCAAGCTAGATCGCACGATAGGCCAGGCCGAATGGGTCCCCCGGACCGCCTCTTCGGGCGACCGGAGGATGACGGCTATCGTGGGAGAAGGTCTTCCATCGTCAGGAACCGCAACAGGTTCCCACCCTCGAACAGCGCCGCGCGCACGCCGGCCCGCTCCGCCGCCGCCAGGTCCGAGGGCTTGTCGCCAATCAGCAGCGAGGCCTCGCGGTCGATGGGCCAGTCCTGCAGCGCCTGCAGGATCATTCCCGGATTGGGCTTGCGCAGCGGCGGGTCGGGGTGGCGATAGGCCTTCGCCGGCGCGTCGGGATGCTGGGGCGCATGGTAGAAGGCGTCGATCCGCCCGCCCGCCGCCGCCAGGTCCTCGCCCATCCGCGCATGCAAGGCGTGCATGGCGTCCTCGGTGTAGTAGCCGCGCCCGACGCCCGACTGGTTGGTCACCACGATCACCAGCCAGCCGGCGCGGTTGAACGCCGCCACCGCCTCGCGCGCACCCGGGATCCAGCGGAAGTCCTCCCAGCGCGAGACATAGCCGCGGTCCTCGTTCAGCACGCCGTCGCGGTCGAGGAACAGGGCGGGGCGAAGCGGCGGGGAGGACACGGGGCGACTATAGCGGCGCTTGCGGTGGCTGGGTGATTTCAAAACGCGCGGACGCCGCCTAAAGACGTCCCTGATGGTGAAGATCACGCCCGTCCTGATGTCCGGCGGCGCCGGAACCCGGCTCTGGCCCCTGTCGCGGCAGGCGCGGCCCAAGCAGTTCCATGCCCTGGGCGGCGCGCGCACCTTGATCCAGGACACCGCGCTGCGCTTTGCGACTGAGGCCTTCGCCGCGCCCATGGTCATCGGCAATGCCGCTCACGCCGACCTGACGCGGGCTCAGTTGGCAGAGGTGGGCGTCGCGCCCGCCGCCCTGATCCTGGAGCCCGAGGGACGCCACACCGCCGCCGCCGCGGTGGTCTCGGCGCTGGCGGCTGAGCAGGCGGGCGCGCCGCTGGTGCTGCTGCTGAGCGCCGACGCGCGCATCGCCGACCCCGCCGCCCTGCGCGCCGCGATCGCCCAGGGCGCGCCGGCGGCTGAGGCCGGCGCGCTGGTGATCTTCGGCGTCACGCCGACGGCGCCGGAGACCGGCTACGGCTACATCCGCGCCGAAGCGGGCGACGGGCCGGTGAGCAAGGTCGCCGCCTTCGTGGAGAAGCCGGACCTGGCCACCGCCCGAGCCTATCTCGCCGACCCGGCCTACAGCTGGAACGCCGGCATCTTCCTGTTCCAACCCGACGCCTTCCTGGCCGAGGCGGAGCGCACCGCGCCGGACCTTGTCGCCGCGGCCCGCGCCGCCTTCGCCCAGGCCGCCCGCGACGGCGACACCCTGCGTTTGGGCGAAGCCTTCCGCGCCGTCCCGGCCCTGCCGGTGGACGTCGCCGTTTTCGAACGCACCGACCGGGCCGTGGTGGTCGCCGCAGACGTGGGCTGGAGCGACGTGGGCGCCTATGACGCCCTGTGGGCCGAGGGCGACAAGACCGCCGCGGGCGATGTGCTGCAGGGCCCCGTCATCGCCGCCGACACCGCGAACAACCTGGCGATCTCCGATGGCCTGACCGTCGTCCTGGCCGGCGTCGAGGACCTGGCGGTGATCGTCGAAAACGGGGTGGTGTTGGTCACCCGCCGCGATGCGCCGGGCGCCGTCCGTGCGGCGGTGGAGGCGGTGCGCAAGGCCGGACGGGAAGATTTGCTCTGAACCTCGCTTCTGCCCTTGTGGGGCGAGGCGTTTTCGCACATGCAGCAGCACAAGATTGCTCCACAGGCCTCGCCTCGGTAGGTTGCGCGCCTTTTTTCACCCTTCAGCTCTTCCCGGCGGCCCGCCATGACCCTCGCTTTCGACGACATCCTCGCAGCCCGAGACCGGCTGCAGGGTCACATCGAACGCACGCCATGCCGCGCGTCGAAGACGCTGTCGGAAATCACCGGGGCCAAGGTCTGGGTGAAATTCGAGAACCTGCAGTTCACCGCCGCCTACAAGGAGCGCGGCGCGCTGAACAAACTGCTGCAGCTCACTGAGGCGGAAAAGAAACGCGGCGTGATCGCCGCCTCGGCCGGCAACCACAGCCAGGGCCTGAGCTACCACGCCGCCCGGCTCGGCATCCCGGTGACCATCGTCATGCCGCGCGGCACGCCCTTCGTGAAGGTGCAGCAGACCCGCGCCCATGGCGCCGAGGTGGTGATCGAGGGCGAGGTCTATGACGAGGCCGCCGCCTACGCCATGAAGCTGCGCGACGACCGCGACCTGGTGTTCGTCCACCCGTTCAACGACCTCGACGTCATGGCCGGCCAGGGCACGGTGGCGCTGGAGATGCTGGAGGACGTGCCGGAGCTGGAGGTTCTGCCGATCCCGATCGGCGGCGGTGGCCTGATCGCCGGCATGGCCACGGCGGCCAAGCACATCAAGCCGGACGTCAAGATCGTGGGCCTTGAGCCCGCCATGTACCCCTCGTTCACCGCCAAGATGCGCGGGGTGAACGCCGGCGTCGCCTCCGGCGGGGCGACCATCGCCGAGGGGATCGCGGTCAAGCAGGTGGGCGACCTCTCCTATTCGGTGGTCCGCCCGCTGGTGGACGAAGTGCTGCTGATCGAGGAGCCATTCTTCGAGCGCGCCGTGGCGCTGTACTGCAACATCGAGAAGACCGTGGCCGAGGGCGCTGGCGCGGGCTCGCTGGCCGCCCTGCTGGCCTATCCCGAGCGGTTCAGGGGCAAGGCCTGCGGCCTGGTGGTCACCGGCGGCAACATCGACACGCGCCTGCTGGCCTCGGTGCTGACCCGCGAGCTGGTCCGCGAGCAAAGGATCGTCAGTCTACGGATCATCGGCGACGACCGGCCGGGCCTGCTGGGCACGGTCTCGGCGATCATCGGGCGCCTGGGCGCCAACATCATCGAGGTGGCTCACAACCGCCTGGCCCTGGATGTGCCGGCCAAGGGCGCGGAGTTCGACATCTTGATCGAGACCCGCGACGCGCAGCATACCCAGGAGATCATGGACGCGCTTCGCGAGGCGGGCTATCCGCCGCGGGCAGTCTAGCAGAGGTAGGCTTTATGATCCGTCGTCTGATGATCGCCTTGACCGCCGCCCTGGCGCTCGCGGCCTGCCAGCCCAAGTCGGCCGCCGATGCGGGCGGCGGCCAGGGGCCGGTGGCGGGCGACCAGTCCAAGGCAGCCAAGGCCTTCATGGCCAAGACCGCCAAGGAGCCCGGCGTCGTCACCCTGCCGGATGGCCTGGAATACAAGATCGTCCACTCCGGTCCGGCCTCGGGCAACAAGCCGCATCCCGGCGACGAGGTGAAGGTCAACTACGAGGGCAAGCTGATCGACGGCACGGTGTTCGACAGCTCCTACGAGCGGGGCCAGCCGGCCGCCATGCCCCTGAACGGCCTGGTCAAGGCCTGGCAGGAGGCCCTGCCGATGATGCGCCCGGGCGATGTCTGGATGCTCTATGTGCCGCCTGAGCTGGGCTACGGAGCCGACGGCCAGGGCCCGATCCCGCCCGGCGCCGCCCTGATCTTCAAGATCGAGCTGATCGACTTCCTGCCCGGCCCGGGCAGCGTGCAGAACGGTTGATCCAGGCCGGCTAGAGCGGCCGCCGCATCCCGGCGTGGCTGCGGATGAAGCCCAGCCGCTCATAGAACCGATGCGCGTCGGTGCGGCTGTTGTGCGCCAGCAGTTCGATATTGGCGCAATCGCGCCGCCGCGCCTCATCCATCGCCCAGCGGATCATCACCTGGCCGACGCCGCGGCCCCGCAGGCTTGAATCCACCCGCACGGCTTCGATCAGCGCCAGCTCCGCCCCCTGGTTCGACAGGCCGGGGATGAAGGTCATCTGCAGGGTCCCGACCACGGCTCCCGCGCCGTCCTGCGCCACCGCCAGCAGGTTGCGGGGATCGGCGGCCACCTTGTCGAAGGCGGCGAGATAGGCTGGCTCCGGCGGGTCGCTGACCGTCTCGCGCTCGCCGCCCAGGTGATCGTCGGCCAGCAGGCGCACGATCGCCGCCACGTCTTCGCGGCGCGCCGGCCGCAGGGTGATCCTCAAGCTGTCGCGGGCTTGCGCCCCGCCGCTGCGATCGCCAGCCCCAGGGCCACGCCCATGAGCCCGCCGATCACCAGGCCGATGATCCACAGGTTCGGCGGCGCCGGCTTGAAGAACATGGCCGAGGCGTTGCCCAGGAACCCGCCCGGGATCGCCCCGGCCAGGAAGAAGTAGGCGCAGAGCTTGGTCGTGGACATGGGGGCCGTGGGCAGCTGGTCGCCCTTGGCCATGTCGGCCGCGATGGTCCAGCGGCTGGCCAGGAAGCAGGCCATCGCCAGCGGAATGATCGCCGTCGACAGATAGACCGTGAGCTTGATCCCGTGCGCCGAGGCGTGCGCGCAGGTCGCCTTGGCTGCGCCCACCGCGGTCTTGCAGGCGATCACGTCCAGGCCCGTGCCGCTGAGGTCGCGGTTGGTCATCAGGTCGGTGACGATGCCGAAGGCCGTCGGGCCGCCGCCCAGGCCGATCATGTTGATCACGAACAGCAGCACCGCGGCGCTGAGCGCCCGCATCGCCGGCGGCGTCATGGTCTGCACGCTGCCGTAGACCGGGCCCCACCAGGCGCCGACCCCAATGTTTGGGATGAGCAGGAGGATGAGCGCGAGCGCCATGTTGTCCGTGGCCGCCGCATACCAGAGGACCGGCAGGCTCACGAACGGCACGAGCAGAGGAAACAGCGCATAGTTGCGCACGTCCTTCTGCCCCAGCTTGTCGGCCAGCACGCCGCCCAGCCAGGAGCCGAACGCCCCGCCGACGCCCGCGCCCAGGCCCAGCGCCAGCGCCACGAAGCCCAGCGGCGGCTTGCCCGGCGCCGGCGCCATGCCGAACTGCGCCGCGAGCTGGGTCAGCTCCGGCGAGTGGTTGCGCAGGAAGAACGGCGTGAAGAACTGTCCGTGGGCATAGCTGACGAACGAGGTCAGCGCCCCGCCCATGGCGAACAGCCAGAAGGTCGGCCGCTGTTCCAGGGCGGTGAACACCAGGGCGAGCGACATGTGATTCTGGGCGTCGTGCGCCGCGCGCGCATCCTGGGCCAGCTGACTGCGGGGCTCGCGCAGCGTCAGGATCGCCACCACCGCGAAGATCAGGCCCGGCAGGCCCGCCACCAGGAAGGCCGCCCGCCAGCCGTAGTGCTCGGCCACGATCCCGCCGATCGCCATGCCGAGCAGCGTGCCGATCGATATGCCCATGGAATAGATCGCCAGCGCCGTCGCCCGCTTCTGCTGCGGGAAATAGTCGGCCAGCAGCGAATGCGCCGTGGGCGAGCACCCGGCCTCGCCGATCCCGACCCCGGCGCGCGAGATCGCCAGGACCCCGTAGCTCCTGGCGTAGGCGGACAGCACCGTGAATCCGCTCCAGACCGCCAGCGACAGCGTCATCACCAGCGGCCGGTTCGCCTTGTCGGCCACCCGCGCGATCGGGATGCCCAGCACCGTGTAGACGAAGGCGAAGAAGATGCCGCCCAGCGCCCCCATCTGGGTGTCGGTCAGCTTCAGGTCGATCTTGATGGCCTCGCCGACGGTGGTGATGATCTGCCGGTCCAGGAAGTTCACGGTGTAGATCAGGACCAGCAGGGTGAGCGCATAGCGCCCATAGGCGGCGCTGACCGGCGCGAAGCGGGGCTCCGAAGGCGCCGCGGCCCCCGGCTCAAGGGCGATGTCGGCCATCCTGATGTTTCCCGATGTCGTTTTTGTCGTTGGCGACAGTTAGCCATGGCCTCGCGATCGGCGCCACGGCTTTCCCCCACGCTTTTCTTTGAGCCTTCCGGTGCGGCGGTCTATGCCTTCGCCCATGACCGATCTTGCCACGACGCGCGGCATCCTCGAGACCCTGATCGGGTTCGACACCACCTCGCGCAACTCCAACCTGGCGCTTGTCGAATGGGTCGAGGCCTACCTCGATCGCCACGGCGCGGCGCACCGCCGGGTGGCCAACGCCGACGGGACCAAATCCAACCTGCTGGCCACCATCGGCCCGAACGTCGAAGGGGGGGCGGTGCTCTCCGGCCATACCGACGTGGTGCCGGTGGACGGCCAGCCCTGGAGCAGCGATCCCTGGACGGTAGTCGAGAAGGACGGCCGGCTCTACGGGCGCGGAACCTGCGACATGAAGGGCTTCCTGGCCCTGGCGCTGGCCGCCGTGCCGGACGTGATCGCCGCGCGGCCACAGCGCCCGGTGCACCTGGCCTTCTCCTACGATGAGGAGATCGGCTGCCTGGGCGCGCCGGCGATGATCGAGGTCATCGGCCGCGAACTGCCGAAGCCGGCGTTCGTGGTGGTGGGCGAGCCCACCGACATGCAGGCCGTGGGCGGCCACAAGGGCATCGCCACCTTCCACGTCACCGTCACCGGCCGCGAGGCCCATTCCAGCCAGACCCAGCAAGGCGTCTCAGCGGTGTCGGCGGCGGTGAAGCTGATGGCCTATCTTGTGGACCTCGCCGAGCGGCTGGAGCGCGACGCAGACCCGGCCTCGCCCTTCACGCCCAAGGGCGCGACCCTGACCATCGGCATGGTCAATGGCGGCACGGCGCACAACATCCTGGCCCGCGAGTGCACGTTCGTCTTCGACCTGCGCGTCCCGCCGCCGCTGGAACCTCACAAGGTCCTGGCCGGCTTCTTCGACCTGGCGAAAGCCGCCGATGCGGCCCTGAAGGCCCGCGCGCCGGAGGCCGGCGTGGCCTGGCACATGCATTCCAACGTCCCCGGGTTCGCGCCGGAGCCTGGCGGGGCGGCCGAGGCCTTCGCGCGCCGCCTGGCCGGCGACAACGGCCCGCCGCGGGTGGTCTCCTTCGCCACCGAGGCCGGCCAGTTCCAGCGCGGCGGGCTCTCCACCATCCTCTGTGGCCCCGGCTCGATCCTGCAGGCCCACCAGCCGGACGAATATGTGGAGATCAGCCAGATGGAGCGCGGCGTCGACTTCATGCGCCGGCTGACGGAGTGGGCGGCGTCGTAGCCCTCTCCTTGATCCTCTCCCTCTCTTCGGGGGAGAGGAGATTGTGCCCGGGCTTCAGCCTCCTCTCCCCCGCGAAGCGAGAGGGAGAGGGTAGGGAGAGGGTCAGCGGCGCCGCTGCACGAAGGCGCGCCGCAGCAGCAGGTCCAGCGGGTTCCAGCTCATCGCCCGCGCGATCCCCCAGGAGCCCACCTTGCGCGTCGCCTGGGCCTCGCGCCGGGCCTCCACCGCCACCCGCACATTGGCGATCCCTGCGGCCAGCCCCTTGATCGGCGTGGCGAGCTCGCCGCGCGTGGCGTGACGGGCGAACAGCAC
Source organism: Phenylobacterium sp. (assembly GCF_036501465.1). Lineage (GTDB taxonomy): Bacteria > Pseudomonadota > Alphaproteobacteria > Caulobacterales > Caulobacteraceae > Phenylobacterium. Next base: position 7,524 of record NZ_DASYAF010000107.1, on the reverse strand, counting down.
CACCGTGGCGGCGATATGCAGCGGCAGGGTCAGCCAGAACAGCACCGGCGGGGTGTCCTTCACGAAGACCCAGAAGCGGTTGCGGGTGCCGTGGAACACCGCGAAGTCGCTGCGCCGCCCGCCGGTGGAGGCCGAGCCCACGTGGCGCACCACCGCGTCGGGAACCAGCAGCGTCGGCTCGCCGATCAGGCGCAGGCGATAGCCCAGGTCGACGTCCTCGCAGTAGCAGAACAGCCGCTCGTCGAACCCACCCACGCCCAGGAACAGGTCGCGCGCGACCATCATCGCCCCGCCGCAGGCCGAGAACACCCAGCCGGGCGCGATGGCGCCAGGGTCCTTGTGGGTGTAGCCGCCGCGGAACGGATAGCCGGCCAGCGACATCACGTCCCCCAGCCCATCGAGCACGCTCGGATCGTCGGCCATCAGCTGGCGTGAGGTGAAACAGCGCACCGCCGGATTGGCCCCAGCCGCCGCGATCAGCTTCGCCAGCCAGTCCGGATCGGCGAAGGCGTCGGGGTTGAGCAGCGCCAGCCAGGCGCCCGTCGCCGCCCGCGCGCCCTGGTTCACGGCGGCGGCGAACCCCAGGTTCTGCGGGTTCTCGATCAGCCGGATTCGCGGATCGGCCGCCTTCGCCGCCTGGGCGGTGCGGTCCGAAGACGCGTTGTCGACCAGGATCAGCTCATAGTCGGAAAAGCTCTGCGCGCGGATGGCCGCCAGGCATTCCGACAGCGTCGGGCCGGACTCATAGACCACCACCACGATGCTGACGGCGGGCGCGGGCCGGGCCGCTGGGGGCTTGCCTTCCGCCGTGCGCCGCGCCATCCGAAGGTCCACGCCTCAAAGTCCGAGCCAAAATGACGACGATCACGCCCCTGGCCCTCGCCGAGGTCCTGCTTATCACGCCGAAGCGCCATGGCGATGCGCGCGGCTGGTTCTCTGAGACCTGGAGCAAGAAGGCGCTCTCGGCCGCCGCCGGGCTTGAACCCGTCTTCGTGCAGGACAACCAGGCGTTCAGCGCCCGGAAGGGCACCCTGCGCGGCCTGCACTTCCAGAAGCCGCCCTTCGCCCAGGGCAAGCTGGTGCGGGTGCTGCGCGGCGCAGTGTTCGACGTGGCGGTCGACATCCGCGCGGGCTCGCCGACCTTCGGCCAATGGGCCGCCGCCACACTGACCGCCGAGGCAGGCGAGCAGATCTGGGTGCCGCCCGGCTTCGCCCACGCCTACATGACGCTGACCGACGACTGCGAGATCTTCTACAAGGTCGACAACGACTACGCGCCTGGGGCTGAGGGCGGCGTCATCTGGAACGACCCCGACATCGGTGTCGCGTGGCCGCTCGACGTCGATCCGATGCTCTCGGACAAGGACAAGGTCCAGCCCCGGCTCAAGGACCTGGGCAAGACAGGATTCTAACGGACGACGCCTAGTAGGTGATGCTGGGGTACCAGTCGGTCCCGCGCCCGCCCGGCGTCAGGTCCAGCACGTTCCACAGCACCATCAGGTCGGGCTCGGTGGTCGGGTCCTTGCCCGGATCGGCCGACTCGAACCCCAGCTCCGCGCCCCAGAAGTGCCGGATGGTCCCGTCCTTGCGGGTGAAGACGTTGTAGGCGGCGGTGTCGGTCCCGTCGTCCATGATCGCGTGGTAGTCCTGGCTGAACTTGCCGTTGACGTCGGCGTACATCGGCAGGTTCTTCCAGCCGCGCTCGACCTTGAAGGCCACCTGCCGCTCGATGGGGGAAAGGCCGACGACCGCGAGCGCGATACGCTGGCGGATGTGGTCGGCGTTGCCGTTCAGGCAGCTCAGCAGCGCCGTGCACATGGGGCAAGGCCGCTGGCGCTTGGGGCCGTACATCCAGTTGTAGACGAACAGGGTGTCCTGATCGCCGAACAGCTCGCCGAACCCCACCGGATTGGCGCCCTGCACGCTGCTGGCCTCGCCCAGGAACTGGTAGTCGCCCTTCACTTCCCCGCCGGGCGGCAGGGCGCGGCGCTGGGCGGCGACGCGGGCGATGTGGCGGTTGAGCTCGATCTCCTCGGCCAGCAGGGCCTCGCGGGCCTGGCGGTACTCGGCGCTCTCGTGCGGCTGGCGGGCGTGATTGCTTTGCGCGATCGCCTTGGCGGGGCGCAGGTTGGAGCCATCGGCCATGACGGGGTCTCCCACGTGGAAACCTGGTCAACCCGCCACGACGGATCGGGGTTCCTGCCATTCCTCGCGGACGGCCACGTCGGCTTCTTCAGGTTCCCGCGCCGCTTTCAACCTGTCGAACGCCGGGCCTTCCAATAGCCGCCAAAGCGCCCAGACCGCCGCGCCGCGCACCACGGGCGAGGGGTCGTCCAGCGAGCGCTCCGCCTCCGCCGCCAGGACCGGCTCGCCCGAGTTGCCGATCGCGTAGAGGACGTTGCGCACGAAGCGGTCGCGACCGATGCGTTTGACCGGGCTCTTGGCGAACAGGGCGCGGAAGGCCGCATCGTCCAGCCGCGCCAGCTCGGCCAGCGCCGGCGCGCGCAAGACGTCGCGGGCGTGGAAGGCGGCTTCGCGGGCGGTCTCGGCGAACTTGTTCCAGGGGCAGACCGCCAGGCAGTCGTCGCAGCCGTAGATGCGGTTGCCGAGCGCGGCCCGGAATTCCCGCGGGATGGCCCCTTTGAGCTCGATGGTCAGGTAGGAGATGCAGCGGCGCGCATCGAGCTGGTAGGGCGCGGGGAAGGCGTCCGTCGGGCAGATGTCCAGGCAGGCGTGGCAGGTCCCGCAGTGGTTGGCTTCCGCCGGGTCGGGCGAAAGCTCCAGGGTGGTCAGGATCGAGCCCAGGAACAGCCAGGAGCCGAACGCCTGGCTGACCAGGTTGGTGTGCTTTCCCTGCCAGCCCAGGCCGGCGCGCTCGGCCAGCGGCTTTTCCAGCAAGGGCGCGGTGTCCACGAACACCTTCAGCGCCCCGCCGAAACGCGCCTGCAGCCAGCCGCCGAGCTGCTTCAGCCGGCCCTTGATCAGCTCATGATAGTCGTCGCCCTGGGCGTAGACGCTGATCGCCCCCTTCGCCGGCTCGGAGAGGATCGCCAGCGGGTCGTGGTCCGGCCCGTAGTTCATCCCCAGCACGATCGCCGCGCGCGCGTCGGCCCACATGGCCTGCGGGTGTGCCCGCCGCTCGGCGGTCTCGGCCAGCCAGGCCATTTCGCCGTGGCGGCCGGCGGCCACATATTCGGCCAGCCGCGCGCCGGCGTTCCAGGCTTCGTCCACGCGGGTGAATCGGCAGAGGTCGAAGCCGAGCCTGAGCGCCTCGGCCCTGATCTGGGATTCGGGACTGGTCAGGTCTTCAGGACGCTCAGAAGTCGAGGTCGTCATAGTTCCTGGGCGGCGCCAGGCCCGGCCAGCGGTCGGCCAGGAGCGGCCGGAAGCAGGGGCGCGACTTCAGCTTCATGTACCAGGTCTTCACCGCCGGGAAGTCCGGCCAGGGCATGTCGCCGCAATAGTCGATGACCGACAGGTGCGCAGCGGCGGCGAAATCGGCCAGCGATAGCCGGCGCCCCGCCAGCCACTCGCGCTCCTGGAGCAGCTTGTCGATGTAGAACAGGTGCGCGCGCAGGCCGTCGCGCCCCTGGCGCAAATTGTTCAGGTCAGGCGCGCCCAGGCCGAACAGCCGCTTCTCCATCTTCTCGTGCAGGATGTAGCCGCCGGCCTCGAACTCGAACTTGCGGTCGAACCAGCTGAGCAGCCGGCGCGCCTCGGCCCGCTCGCCCGGATCGCGGCCCAGCAGCGCCGGTTCGGGCGTCGATTCCTCCAGGTGGTCGAGGATGGCGCGGGTTTCGCACAGCACCAGGTGGCGTCCGAGGTCGGTGTCGGTCTCCTCCAGCACCGGGACCATCCCGGACGGGTTCATCGCCGTCAGTTCCTTCGGCCGCTCCCAATAGCGGACCTGGACTTCGGTGAACGCCAGCCGCTTCTCGCCCAGCGTCAAGCGCACCTGGCGCGAGGCCGGGTCCAGCGGGAAGTGGTGGAGGATGCGTTCGACGCTCATCGGGTCCGGGTCTTACCGATAACTCTCGGCAGTACGAATCGTTGGCCCCAATGGACGCTCCACCCCTTAAGGGCTCGTTTACTACGCCGCCCCGGCGCCATTCGCCGCCGATTTATCTCGCCCTAGGCCGCGTGGGTTTCGGCGAAGGCCCCGCCGTGCGGCTCCGCCCGGCCGCGCGGATCGGCGTGGATAATGATGTCGGCGGCGGGGAAGGCGTCGAGCACCCGCTTCTCGGCGGCGACGATCGCCTTGTGCGCCGCCTCCAGCGTCAGCTTGGGGTCCATGTCCACATGCATCTGGATGTGGACGTAAGGTCCGGCGGCGCGCGTGCGCAATTGGTGGACGTCGGTCACCTGCGGGTCCTTGGTCATCAGCGCCACGATCTGGGCGCGCACCTCGTCGGGCAACTCGTGGTCCATCAGCTGGCCGGAGGCCTCGCGGAACACGCCCACCGCGCCCCACAGCAGCAAGGCCGCGATCGCCAGGGCGGCGACGGCGTCCAGGCTGTTCAGCCCCAGGAAGGCGGCGAGGCCGATGCCGGCCAGCGCGACCAGGTTGGAGGCGAAGTCGGCGGCGTAGTGCGCCCGGTCGCCGGAAACCGCCACGGAGGCGGCCTTCTTCAGCACCTGGCTCTGGGCGGCGATCAGCACCCCGGTCAGCACCACCGAGACGCCCATCACCGCCAGCGCCCAGGCGCCGTCGGCGATCGGCCTGGGATGGATCAGGTCCTCGATCGCCTGCTGGCCGATCAGGGCGGCCGACGCGAACACCAGGCCGGCCTGCACCAGGCTCGCGAAGCCCTCGGCCTTGCCATGGCCATAGCGGTGCTCGGCGTCCGGTGGCGCGGCGGCGTAGCGCACGGCGAAGAAGGTGGTGAGCGAGGCCAGGAGGTCGAGGCCGGAATCCGCCGTCGAGGCCAGGAGCGCCACCGAGCCCGACGCCAGCCAGGCCGCGATCTTGATCGTCACCAGGACCCCCGCCGTCGCCACCGAATAGAGGGTGACGCGCCGGGTCAGCGCGAAGGTCTCCTGGGGCGTCAGGCCGTGGGGTTCGGTCATGGAGCGGAATTTAGGGCGCGGGAACGGCCGCGCCAGCGCGAACGACTCTCAGCTCTCAGGCCGCCTTCTTCGGCCAGGGACCCACATAGTTCGACGCCGGGCGGATCAGCCGGCCGCCCATCACCTGCTCGCGGGCGTGGGCGATCCAACCGGCGACGCGGCCGGTGGCGAAGACGCAGGTGAAGGCGTTCGGCGGATAAGCCAGGGCCTCCAGCAGGAGCGCCGTGTAGAACTCGACGTTGGTGTCCAGCGCCCGGTCGGGCTTGCGCTCCTTCAGGATCACCAGGGCGGCGGCCTCCACAGCCTCGGCGAAGGCCAGCCGGCCCGGCGCGGCATTGGAGCCTTCGGTGAGCTTGCGCACCGCGGCCTTCAGCGCGTCGGCGCGCGGGTCGCGCACCCGGTAGACCCGGTGGCCGAAGCCCATCAGCCGGTCGCCGCGGTCGAGCGCGCCCTCGATCCAGGCGCGCGCGTTCGCCGGCCTGCCGATGCCGTCCAGCATGTCGATCACCGGCCCCGGCGCGCCGCCGTGCAGCGGCCCCTTCAGCGCGCTGATCCCGCCCAGCACCGCCGAGGCCAGGCCGGCCTGCGTCGAGGCGATCACCCGCGCGGTGAAGGTGGACGCGTTCAGGCCATGGTCGCTGACCGTCACCAAATAGGTGTCCAACGCCGCGGTTTCGGCTTCGCTGGGCGCCTTGCCACGCAGCATGCGCAGGGCGTCGGCGGCGTGGCTGAGCGACGGGTCCGGCCTGACCGGCGCCTCGCCCGCCAGGGCGCGCACCATGGCCGCGGTGAACACCGCCGGCGCGGCGGTGAGGCGCAGCGCGGTCGCCAGGCTGTCGCCGTCGGCCAGCCGCGCGGTCAGCGCCCGCATTCCTTCGATTGGCGTGCGGTCCAGCAGGCCGCTGTCCAGGGCCGAGACTTCGGCGAACACCTCCGCCCGGGCGGCGGCCAGCGCCGGCGCGAGGTCCTGCGGCAAGGGCTCGAAGAACCCGTCCCACAACAGGCGCGTGACCTGCTCGAAGGTGGCGCGCCCGGCCAGCTCGTCCAGGTCGTGGCCGCGGATGATCAGCCGGCCGGCCTGGCCGTCCACCTCCGACAGCACCGTGTTCGCGGCGACAACGCCTTCCAACCCCTCCGACATGGCCGTCTCCAGATCTCGCTTGCTGCCCGTCAGAAATGCCTTCACATTGGCTTCGTCAATCTTGATCAATATAATCAATATATGACCGCAACCGCCCCCAGGCCGTCAGGCGATTGGATCGCCGCCGAGGACGCCCGCGACCGCCTGGGTGTGCGGCCTCAGACCCTCTACGCCTACGTCAGCCGCGGCCGGGTGCAGGTGCGCCCCGATCCGCGCGATCCGCGCCGCAGCCTCTACCGCGCCGCCGACATCACCGCGCTCACCCAGCGCAAGAGCCGCAGCCGCAAGGTCTCCGACGTCGCCGCCGGGGCCATCGCCTGGGGCGAGCCGGTGCTGGCGTCCGAGATCACCACCGTGGCCGGCGGGCGGTTGTTCTACCGGGGCCGCGACGCCATCCGGCTCGCCGACAGCGAGACCCTGGAATCGGTGGCCCGCCTGCTGCGCGGCGGCCACGGCGCGGCGCTCAAGCGCACCGACCGGCCCGACCCGCCGGAGCATCCGGACATGCGCACCCGCGCCTACCTGGCCCTGGCGCTGCGGGCCGGCGCGGACCCGCCGGCGCGCGGCCGCCACCCGCTGGCGCTCGCCGTGGAGGCCGCCACCCTGCTCGACGTGCTTACCGACGCCGTGGCGGGCGAAGCTTGGGGCGGGGCGATCCACAACCGCCTTGCGCTGGCCTGGGGCCAGGGGCCCGGAGGGCCCGGCGCGGATCTCGTCCGCCGCATGCTGGTGCTGATCGCCGACCACGAGCTGAACCCCTCGGCCTTCGCCGCGCGGGTGGCGGCCTCGACCGGCGCTTCGCTGGCGGCCAGTGCGCTCGCGGGCTTGTCGACTCTTTCCGGCCCACGGCACGGCGGGGCCACGGCGGCGGTGCGCACCTTCGCGGCCGAGGCCGCCCAGCTCGGGCCTCGCCAGGCGATCGCCAATCGGCTGATGGAGGACCGCGCCCTGCCGGGCTTCGGCCACATGCTCTATCCCGATGGCGACCCGCGCGCCGCCGCCCTGCTGGAACACTTCAGCCCGCCGCCGGACCTGCTCGCCCTGCAGCAGGCGGTGAAGGCCGTGGCCGGCCTCGATCCCAATGTGGACTTCACCCTGCTGGCCGCCTGCGAGGCGCTGCGGCTGCCGCCCGACGCGCCCTTCGCCCTGTTCTCGGTGGCCCGTTGCGCCGGCTGGATCGCCCACGCCATCGAACAGGGCCAGGCAGACGTCCTGATCCGCCCGCGGGCGCGCTACGTGGGGCCGGAGCCGGAGTTCGGGTAGGGGGAGCGCCGCTAGACGCCGGCCTCGTAGAACGCCTTGCGCGCCGAGAGCAG
>NZ_DASYAF010000106.1:0-4474 GCF_036501465.1 Phenylobacterium sp. | reverse complement strand
GAGATTCCCCTGCCGGCCGCGCTTGCGGGCGGCAACTCAAGTGGGCCGCCGCCAACCCTTTCGACGCCAACCCACCTCAACCTCTATTCGGTCGGCTTCGACGCCACCTGGGAGCTGGATGTGTTCGGCGGCGTGCGGCGCGGCGTCGAGGCGGCGCGTGCAAACACCGAGGCGGCGCTCTGGCAACGGCGCGATGGCGAGGTCTCGCTCACCGCCGAGGTGGCCAGCGAATATTTCACCCTGCGCGCCGCCCAGACCCGGATCGGCCTGTTGAACGACGAACTGAAGGCCCAGCGCGACACCTTCGGCCTGATCCAGGCGCGCAACCGGGTTGGCTTCGTCACCCGGCTCGACGTCAACCAGCAGCAGACCCAGGTCGAGAGCACGGCCGCCCAGCTGCCGGACGCCCAGGCGCAGGAACGCGCCGCCCTGCATGCCCTCGGCGTCCTGCTCGGCCAGCCGCCGGAGGCGCTTCAGGCCGAACTGGCGGCGCCGGCGGCCATCCCCCCGTCTCCGGCCAGCCTGCCGGTCGGCCTGCCGTCGGAGCTGCTGCGCCGCAGGCCCGACGTGCGCACGGCCGAGCGCCAACTGGCGGCGGCCACGGCGGATGTCGGGGTCGCGGTCGCCGATCTGTACCCCAAGTTCGACCTCCTGGGGCTCGCTTCCCTGGCCAGCACCAAGACCAGCACCCTGTTCAACGGCTCCAGCGCCAGTTCCATCGGCATCGGCTATGTCAGCTGGCCGATCTTCCAGGGCGGCCGCATCCGCGCCAACATCGCCTCGACCCGGGCCCAGCGCGTCGAAGCCTATCTCGCCTATCAGAAGGCGGTGCTGGACGCCTTGAAGGACGTCGAGGACGCCTTGGCCCGGTGCAACGCCGACCGCGCCAAGCAGGCCGCCCTGCAACGCACGCTGGACGCCGCGCAGTCGACCCTGGCCATCGGCCGGGCCCAGTATGGAGCCGGCCTGGTCACCTTCTTGAATGTGCTGAACGCCCAGGATGCGGTGCTCAGGGCCCGCGACCAACTGGTGCAGACCAACGCCCAGTCGGACCAGGACGCCGCCTCGCTGTTCAAGGCGCTCGGCGGCGGCTGGAGCTGAAATCGGGAAATCGGGGAAACTGGGGACACGTACGCATCCCCAAAGTCTCGGATATCACTCGCGGAATCTGCGACGCGTACGTGTCCCCAATTTCCCAAATTTCAGCTCGCCGCGCCTATATGCTACGAGCGGCGCGCACGGTAACCGGTTGGGACGACCATGATCCTGGTGATCGATAACTACGACAGCTTCACCTACAACCTCGTCCACTATCTGAACGAGCTGGGGGCGGAGACCGAGGTCGTGCGCAACGACCAGATCAGCGTCCAGGACGCGCTGGCCCTGCGGCCCGAGGCCATCCTTCTGTCGCCCGGGCCCTGCACCCCGAACGAGGCCGGCATCTGCCTGCCGCTGCTGAGGGCGGCGCCGGGCGAAATGCCCATTCTGGGCGTCTGCCTGGGCCATCAGGCGATCGGCCAGGCCTATGCCGGCCAGGTGGTGCGCGCCAAGAGCCTGATGCATGGCAAGACCAGCCCGATCCGCCACAACGGCAAGGGCCTGTTCGCCGGTCTGGCCGACGGCTTCATCGCCACCCGCTATCACAGCCTGTCGGTGGACAAGGACAGCCTGCCGGCCGAGCTGGAGGTGACCGCCTGGGCCGACGACGGCGAGATCATGGGGCTGCAGCACCGCAGCCGGCCGGTGTTCGGCGTCCAGTTCCACCCGGAATCCATCGCGACGCAAGGCGGCCACGACCTTCTGGGCAACTTCCTCGATCTCGCCGGCGTCAAGCGCACGGCCCTGGCTTAGAGCGCCATGTCGGAGGCCTTCAAGCCGCTGCTGGCGCGCCTGGCCGACGGGGCGACCCTGTCCGACGCCGACGCCGACGCCTTCTTCGCCGCCTGCCTGCGCGGCGAGCCGACCCCGGCGCAGATCGCCGCGGCGGTCACCGCCATGCGCCTGCGCGGCGAGACCGTCGGTGAGATCACCGCCTGCGCCAGGGCCATGCGCGCCCAGAGCGTCAAGCTGGAACATCCCTACGCGGTGATCGACGTCTGCGGCACCGGCGGCGACGGGCTGCACACCCTGAACATCTCCACCGCCGTCGGCTTCGTGGCCGCGGGCGCCGGCCTGAAGGTGGCCAAGCACGGAAACCGCGCCGTCAGCTCGAAATCCGGCGCCTCCGACGTGCTGACCGCGCTGGGCGTCAATGTCGCCGCCACCCCGGCGCAGCAGCGCCGCGCCCTGGACGAGGCCGGCATCTGCTTCCTCTACGCGCCGGCGCATCACGCGGCGATGCGTCATGTGGCGCCGGTGCGGGCCGAGCTGGGTTTTCGCACCATCTTCAACCTGCTCGGACCGCTGTCCAATCCGGCCGGGGCGACGCGGCAGGTGGTCGGCGTGCCGGCCTCGCGCTTCGTCGAGCCGATCGCCCGGGCGTTGGGCGCGCTGGGCGCGGTGCGCGCCTGGGCGGTGCATGGCGACGGCATGGACGAGCTGACCACCACCGGCGAGACCGAGGTCGCGGAATGGCGCGACGGCGGCATTCGCCTTTTCCGCGTCACGCCGGAGGCGGTCGGGCTGCCCAGGGCGTCGCTGGCGGACCTGAAGGGCGGCGCGCCGGAGGCCAACGCGCGGGCGCTGCGCGCCGTGCTGGCCGGCGAGCCCGGTCCCTATCGCGACATCGTGCTGCTGAACGCGGCCGCGGCCCTGCTGGTGGCCGAGACGGTCGAGACCCTGCGCGACGGCGTCGCCCTGGCCGGGGCGGTGATCGACGACGGCCGGGCCACGGCCGCGCTCGACCGCCTGGTCGAGATCAGCAACGCCGCATGAGCGACATCCTGCTCAGCATCGCCGCCTATAAGCGCGACGAGGTCGCGGCCCGCAAACGCGCCCGCGGCCAGGGCGAGGTCGAGCGTGACGCCAAGGCGGCCTCGGCGCCGCGCGGCTTCATCGCGGCGCTGGCGCGCGCCCATGCGCCCGGCCGCCTGGCCCTGATCGCCGAGATCAAGAAGGCCTCGCCGTCCAAGGGGCTGATCCGCACCGATTTCGACCCGCCGGCGCTCGCCCTGGCCTACGCGCGCGGCGGCGCGGCCTGCCTCTCGGTGCTGACCGACGAACCCAGCTTCCAGGGCGCCGACGCGTTCCTGCAGGCCGCCCGCGCGGCGACCACCCTGCCCTGCCTGCGCAAGGAGTTTCTGGTCGACCCCTGGCAGGTGGCCGAATCACGCGCCCTGGGCGCCGACGCCATCCTGGTGATTCTCGCCCTGGCCGACGATTCGCTCGCCGCCGAGCTGATCGCCGAATCGGCCCGGTTCGGCATGGACGCCCTGGTCGAGGTCCACGACGAGGCTGAAATGGCCCGCGCGGCGCGGCTCGGCGCGCGCCTGATCGGGGTGAACAACCGCGACCTTCGCACCTTCGTCACCGACCTCGCGGTCACCGAACGGCTGGCGGCGTGCGCGCCCGCAAACGCTTTGCTGGTAACGGAAAGCGGCGTTTTCACGCCGGCCGACGCGCGGCGCCTGGAGGCCGCCGGGGCGCGCGCCATGCTGGTCGGCGAGAGCCTGATGCGGCAGCAAGATGTCGAAGCCGCCACCCGCGCCCTGCTCGGAGATTAATGGCCATTATCTTGACATTAACAAAGAACACCTAGAGAACATCGCCAACGTTTGCGGTTTGTTCCAAGAGGTTTTCAGCCCGCCATGCTTACGAAAAAGCAGCACGAACTGCTCATGTTCATCCATGAGCGCATCAAGGAGAGCGGCGTCTCGCCGTCCTTTGATGAAATGAAGGAAGCGCTGGATCTGGCGTCCAAGTCCGGCATCCACCGGCTGATCACCGCGCTCGAGGAGCGGGGCTTCATCCGCCGGCTGGCGCACCGGGCCCGGGCGCTCGAGGTGATCAAGCTGCCGCAGCAGGCGACCACGGCGGCGCCGCCGCAGGGCCGCCACGCCTTCAAGCCGCAGCTGGTCGACACCGATCGCTCCATGTCGCCGCCCATCCCCGCCAACGAGGCGCGCGAGCTGTCGGTGCTTGGCAAGATCGCCGCCGGCACGCCGATCGAGGCCATCCAGCACGAACGCGAGCGGATGATCGTGCCCGAGAGCATGCTGGGCGCCGGCGAGCACTATGTGCTGGAGGTGCAGGGCGACTCGATGATCGACGCCGGCATCTACGACGGCGACTACGTGATCATCCGCCGCGGCTCGACCGCCAATTCAGGCGAGATCGTCGTGGCCCTGGTGATGAACGAGGAAGCCACCCTGAAACGCCTGCGCCGCAAGGGCCAGTCCATCGCCCTGGAAGCCGCCAACCCGGCCTACGAGACCCGCATCTTCGGCCCCGACCAGGTGCAGGTGCAGGGCCGGCTGGTCGGCCTGATCCGCCGCTATCACTGATTGATCGTCCAGGGGCGCTGGCCCCTGAGCGG
>NZ_DASYAF010000105.1:0-58504 GCF_036501465.1 Phenylobacterium sp. | reverse complement strand
GAGCAGGCGGTTGAGGATGTTCCGCACCCGGCGCTTCTGGTTTTCCTCAGGGGTTATGCGGCCAGGCGCCGGCTTGATGATCCGGCTCTCGCGCCGCTCAGCCTCGGCCGCCTGGGCTTCAGCCTCCCTCGCCGCCTCGCGGGCGTCACGCGAAGCATCCCGATCCAGCTTGAAGCTCAGCGCCAGCGTCAGGCGCACGGTGCGCGAGGTCTTGTGGAAGGCTTCGGTGAGGAGCGCCCGCTCTTCCGGCGTCTCCGCCGCACGGGCCTGCACCGCCAGGTCACGGGCCAGCATCAGGCCGAGCTCTGCGAGCTCGCCCAGGATCTGCTCGGCTCTCTCGCGCTTGGTGGTGTCCGGTGTCATAGAACAAAACAGGAACATACATCGAGCCCAAAGTCAAGGATTTTCGTACATCGACCGGAGTCTCCACGGCGCTGCAACGCCTGGGAGAGCAGCGGCCTAAACAGACTCTGCCTTAAATCTCATGCCGGCCAGTCTGCCTTGGGGCCTCGGCTTCTCAAGGACGCGCCGAACGCGCGCCGCATGGCGGCCGGCCAGGGGCCGGTCCTTGACAAGCCGAGGCCCCAAGGCTCGCATCATCCATGAGATCGAAGGGGCGCTCCGCGCGGGTGCGCCGGGGACCGGACTCGATGGCTGTTCGCGATGGGTGGAAAGCGGAATCTCCTCTCCCAAGCGCGGCAGCGCTGTGGGAGAGGCCGGGAGAGGGCGGCGCGGCCGTCAGATCACCCGCTGGCTTGGACCCAATCATCCTTAAAGCGCCAACGGGTCCAAGGATGCGGCGGCTCAAAACGCCGGCGCCGCCCTCGCCCGGCCTCTCCCACGATGCTGCCGCATCTGGGAGAGGAGCAAACGTCCGCAATGGGTCGGTTTCGGACATCACCGGATGGGCAGTTGAGGGCGTCAGATTCCATACGGCCGGTAGGGGCCGAAGATCAGTTGTTCGAAGACGCCGATGCCGGTCTGGGGCGTCTCGCCCGGAAGCTCGAGCGTGACGTCGGAGATCGCCTGGATGTGCCAGTTCTCCGGCGCGGCCAGGTCGGCGGCGGCGAGGTCGAGGTCTTCGCGCCCGACCGCAAGTTCGCCCTTCAGGGCGCCGTGGCGCCATTCGCCGCCGTAGCCGATACCGCGCATGAGGAAGACGGCCCCGGGCGCCTCCAGCGGCTTGATCGAGATGCTGGCCTCGCCCTGGGCCAGGGGGATCTTCAGGGTCCCGCCGAGCGCATGGCGCGTGCCCGGCTTCAGGGCGACGTCCTCCATGCGCGGCGCGTCGGCGTGCCAGCCCTCCTCCGGGCCTGCGCCGTCCGGCAGGATGACGGCGCGGGTGTTCCAGGGCCTGCCCTCGTGGTCGGCGTTGACGTGGAAGAACACCGAGCGGTCGGCGAAATTCAGCGGCGCCCACTGCCAGAAGAAGCTGGGGATGAGGCCTGGGTTCGGCGTCGACTGGGAGTCCGGCGCGCCCACCGGGCGGATGCCCCAGGAGCGGTCGCGGGTGCCGGTCCAGCCGGACCCCAGCGCACGGCGCTCGCCGTCCACCTCGGTCCAGCCGCTGACCCGCACGTTCTGGGTGAGCCGCGTGTAGTCCATGAACACCCGCGGGCCATTGCGGCGCATGAAGCGCGGCTCCTCGATCGGGAAGGCGCGGCCTTCGAAGGTGAGCTCGCAGGCGAGGCCCTCGGCCTTTTCCAGGGTCACGCGCAGCCTCTGCAGCGGCTCCAGCACCTCGATGCGGATCGGGCCGACCGACAGGTCCATCCGCTCCATGCGCAGGATCTTCGAGGCATGCAGGCAGTATTCCTTGCCGTCGCGGATGATCGCCACATGGGCGTCGGCGACGTTCAGCGCCGGATAGACCCCGAAGGCCACGGCCACGAACGCGCTGCCGTCCGGCGCATAGCCGTTGAAGAAGTAGCGGTCGTAGAAATTCCGGTCCGAACCCGCATAGGCGATGGGCTCCGGCGTCTGGTGGATCGGAAAGTCGTCACCCTTGGTCAGCATCCGTCGCTCTCCCTTCCGCGCCGTCACGCTTGCGGCCCGACGGATGGGCGTATCAACTGCGCGCGACAGCCAGAACACAAGCTCCGGCTGCATCGGGTCCAGGATCAGGAGGAGTCGACGATGAGCGTCATGACCGCCACGGACCACCGCATCCCGCAGGCCCAGGCCGACAGCCTTTGCCAGCCGGGCGCCTATGCCGACGGGCAGATCTTCGAGACCTACCGCTGGCTGCGCGCCAACGAGCCGTTCGGGGTGGCCAAGGTCGACGGCGTCGACCCGTTCTGGGTGGCGACCCGGCATGCCGACATCCTGGAGATCAGCCGCCAGAACGACCTGTTCCACAACGGCGACCGCTCGCCGACGCTCACCACCCAGGAGGTGGACGCCAAGGTCCGCGCCATGATGGGCGGCAGCCCGCACCTACTGCGCACCCTGATCCACATGGATGCGCCGGACCATCCGAAGTACCGCATCCTGACCCAGGCCTGGTTCATGCCGCAGAACCTGAAGCGGCTGGAGGACCAGATCCGGGTGATCGCCAAGGCGGCGGTGGCGAAGATGGCGGCCCGGACCGACGCGAACGGGGTCGGCCATTGCGACTTCGTCCAGGAGGTCGCCCTGCACTATCCGCTCAGGGTCATCATGAGCATCATGGGCGTGCCCGAGGAAGACGAGCCCCGGATGCTGAAGCTCACCCAGGAGCTGTTCGGCGCCGCCGACCCCGAGCTCGCCCGCGACGCCGGCACGCCGCCGGAAGAGCGCGAGTTCGACTTCGGGGTGATCATCGACTTCTCGAACTATTTCCGCGCGCTGTCGGAGACCAAGCGGGCGGACCCCAAGGACGACCTCGCCACCCTGATCGCCACCAGCCAGATCGACGGCCAACCGATCAGCGACCTGGAGGCGATGAGCTACTACATCATCGTCGCCACCGCCGGGCACGACACCACCTCGTCGTCCACCGCCGGCGCGCTCTGGGCCCTGGCCGAGCGGCCGGGCGAGCTCGCCAAGCTGAAGGCCGACCCCTCGCTGATCCCCGGCCTGGTGGACGAGAGCATCCGCTGGATGACCCCGGTGAAGACCTTCATGCGCACGGCGACGGCCGACACCACCATCGCCGGCCGCGACCTGAAGAAGGGCGACTGGCTGATGCTCTGCTACGCCTCCGGCAACCGCGACGAGGCGGTGTTCGAGGCGCCCGACGAATTCCGCGTCGACCGCAAGCCGAACAAGCACCTGGCCTTCGGCTATGGCGCGCACCTGTGCCTGGGCCAGCACCTGGCGAAGATGGAGATGCGCATCCTGTGGGAGGAGCTGATCCCCAGGCTGTCGGAGCTGGCGCTCGACGGGACCCCGGCGATGAGCGAGGCGGTGTTCGTCAACGGCCCCAAGCGCCTGCCGATCCGCTTCAAGATGAGCTGAGCGGTTTGGCTGGGCCGTCGACTCAGCTCCTCCCCCGAAGGGGACACTTCGGGGGAGGGGAACCGCGAAGCGGTGGAAGGGGCGCTGGCCCAGGCGCGGCGCACGCCCCCTCCGTCACCTTCGGCGACACCTCCCCCGCATGCGGGGGAGGAGCGTGTTTCAGATGACCGACCACCCCCTGGCCCCCAGGATCGCGGCCTATGTCGCGGGCAAGATGCCGGACGCCACGGGCGTGGCGGTGGCGGACGTCGAGCGCATTTCCGGCGGGGCGTCGCGGGAGACCTATCGATTCCGGCTGACCTGGACTGAGGACGGTGAGGCCCGCGAGCGGCGGCTGATCCTGCGGCGCGACCCGCCGGCCAGCCTGATCGACACCGAGCGGCGGGTGGAGTTCGCGGCCTACGGCGCCTTCCATGGCTCGGCGGTCCCGGCGCCGCAGATGCTGTGGCTGGAGGAGGGTTCCGAAGCGCTCGACCACCCATTCTTCATCGCCGAGGAACTGGTGGGCTTCCAGGCCGCGCCGCAGACCCTGTTCGCCGGCGGCTACGACGCGTTGCTGCCGAAGGTGGCGGAGCGGAAGTGGACGATCCTGGGCGAGATCGCCAAGGCCGACCCGGCGGCGCTGGGCCTGACAGGCGTGATGGACGCCCCGGCGCTGGACGCCTGCTGGCGGCGCGAGCTCGACCACTGGGAAGCCGTCTTCGACAAGGAAACCTTGGGCAAAGAGGGGGCCGAGCCGCAGCCGATCGCCCGGGCCGCCATCCGCTGGCTGCGCGCCCACCCGCCGCCGCCGGCGCAAAAGCTCAGCGTCGTCCATGGCGACTATCGCACCGGCAACTTCCTCTACGACGAGGCCGGCGAGATCCGCGGCGTGCTGGACTGGGAGATGGCCCACCTGGGCGACCCGCTGGAGGACCTGGCCTGGGGCTTCAACCCGATCTGGGAGTTCGGCCGGGGCCTGGCCGGCGGGCTCGCGAGCCAGGCCGACGCCATCGCCATCTGGGAGCGGGCCAGCGGCCTTGCGGTCGATCCGATCGCCCTGCACTGGTGGATGCTGTTCAACTGCGTGAAAGGCCAGGGCATCTGGGTGGGGTCGGCCCGCGCCTTCATCGACGGCGGCAACAGGGAGCCGATCCTGGTCTATGCGGCCTGGTGGCTGCTGAACGCCCAGGACCGGGCGATCCTGAAAGTGATGGGCAAGCTATGACGCCGGAGGTTCCGTCGGTCCTGTCCGAACTCGCGGGCCTTTTGCTCCGCAACGCCGATCCGGACACGCCGGCCGGCGAGCGGGCGAACGCGCTCACGCTTTGCGCGATGATCCTGGCGGTGGCCGCCGAGGTCTGGGACGACGCGGCCGACATCCTGGTCAAGGAGAACCGCAGCTTCTGGTCGCTCATCCAGACGGGCGCCAGGCTCGTCGCCGACCCGGCCCTGGCCGCGGACCTGGCGGCCTTCCCGGCCTTTGCGGAGGACGACTACCGGCTCTCCGCGCTCGGCGCCTACAATAGCCGGGCGCGCGGCCTGATCATTCGGCTGCACGCGGCCCTGGAGGATGATGTGCGCGACGAGGCCGACACGGTCTATCGGACGATCTGGGCGCTGCTGGTGGCCTCCACCGAGCGGCGCAAGCTGTCGATGGCGCCGGTCTGAGCGCGCGCCATGGCTTCCCAGAAGGACATCGACAACCGCATCCCGATCACCGGCGCCCTGATGCTGGCGACGCTGATGAACACCCTGGACCAGACCATCGCCAACGTCGCCCTGCCGCACATCCAGGGCAGCGTCTCGGCGTCCCAGGACCAGATCGTCTGGGTGCTGACCAGCTACATCATCGCCGCGGCGATCATGACGCCGCTCTCAGGCTGGCTGTCGATGAAGATCGGCCGCAAGACCATGCTGCTGGCCTCCATCGCGGGGTTCACGGGCGCCTCGGTGCTGTGCGGCATCGCCACCAGCCTGCCGGAGATCGTCATCTTCCGCCTGTTGCAGGGCATCGCCGGCGCCTCGCTGATCCCGCTCAGCCAGACGGTGATGCTGGACCTCTATCCGCAGAAGATGATCCCGCGGGTGATGAGCATCTGGAGCGCGGCGGTGATCCTGGGGCCGATCGTCGGCCCGACCCTGGGCGGCTGGCTGACCGAGGACTTCTCCTGGCGCTGGGTGTTCTACATCAACGTGCCGATCGGCATCCTGGCCTTCGTGGGCCTGTGGACCTTCATGGACGCCGACGCCGGCGGGCGGCAGCGGCCGTTCGACTTCCTGGGCTTCAGCGCGCTGGTGCTGTTCATCGCCGGCTTCCAGCTGATGGTCGACCGCGGCCCCACCGAGGACTGGTTCGATTCCAAGGAGGTCTGGATCGAGTGCGCCATCGGCGCGGCCGGCGCCTTCGTGTTCATCGTCCAGACCATGACCGCCGAGCACCCGTTCTTCCACCGGGACCTGGCGAAGGACACCAACTACGTCGCCACGACGATCTTCTCGCTGACCACCATGGTGCTGCTGTTCTCCTCCAGCGCGCTGTTGCCCTCGATGATGCAGAACCTCCTGGGCTATTCGGCCCTGCAGGCGGGCGTGGCGTCGATGACCCGTGGCGTCGGCTCGCTGATCGCCTTCCTGTCGGTGCCGTTCCTGGTCGGGCGGTTGGGCCCGCGCCGGGTGCTGTTCGTCGGCATCATGCTGTCGGCCTTCGCCATGTGGCAGATGGGCCAGTTCGACCTTTCGATGACCGCCGGCCCCATCGAATGGGCGGGCTTCATCCAGGGCCTGGGAACCGGCCTGCTGTTCGCCCCGCTCAACACGCTCGCCTACGCCAAGCTCGCGCCGATCCATCGTACCGAGGGCACCATCGTCTCGACCATGGCGCGGTCCATCGGCTCCAGCGCCGGCATATCGGTGGTGCAGGCGATCCTGATCCGCGACGCCACCCTGGCCCACGCACGGCTGGCCGAGCATGTGACGGTGACCGACCCGGTGCTGCGCTGGAGCCTGCCGCAGATGTTCAGCCTGTCCGGCCCGGGCCTCAGCATCCTGAACGGCGAGGTGACCCGCCAGGGGACCATGATCAGCTATGACGCGGTGTTCGGCGCCCTGGGGGTGCTGGCGCTGCTGATGGCCCCGGCGCTGCTGATCCTGAAGCCGCCGCCGGCCCAGCCCGCAGCGGCCAAGACCGGCGCCGATGAGGAAGAGCCGCCGGTCCGCCACGAGGTGGCGATCGACTAAGATCATTCCTTCGGACCGTCATGGCCGGGCTTGTCCCGGCCACCCATGAACACCGATGTCGGAGCTGGCGCCGCAACACCTGAGTTCGTGGATCCCCGGCACAAGGCCGGGGATGACGATCCTATGGGAGGGAAGGCTCTAGCCGTGGGCGGCGCGGCTGTCGGCGGGCGCCTGCCTGCGCGCGGTCATGCCGTAGTCGCGCACCACGCTGGCCACCCGGATCCGGTAGTTGGCGAAGACGCCGGCGCGGCCCTTGGCCTGGGCGCGCCGGTGCGGCCGCATCCCGCGCCAGGCGGCGACCGCGGCCTCGTCGCGCCAGAACGACAGCGACAGCAGCTTGCCCGGCGTGGACAGGCTTTCGAACCGCTCGATGGAGATGAAGCCGTCGATCTCGGCCAGCCAGGGTTTCAGCTCGGCGGCCAGGTCCAGATATTCCTGGCGTCCGTCGGGCGAGGGCTCGCCCTCGAAGATCACGGCGATCATCGGCGCACCCTCACTTGCGCACGGCGGTGAGGAAGGTCCGCGTCTCCTCCAGGATGCATTTGGTATCCTGGACGAACTTGAAATTGGCCAGCGAGGCGGCGTCCTGGCGCAGGCGGCCCTTGTAGGTCTCGTAGGAGGCCAGGCAGTCGAAGCCGATCATCGCCAGGGCGATGTTGTTGGTCCCCTCGTGCGGCATGAAATAGCCCAGCAGCTCGCCGCCCATCTGCGGGATGATGGTCAGCCAGCGCCGCGCGTAGGTCTCGAAATCGTCGCGCTTGTAGGGATCGATCACGTAGCGGATGCAGCAGACGACGTTCTGGCTCATTGGGGCTCCCTGACGGCTTTGGCGGACCTAAGAGCCCTTCCCTAGACCCAACCGCCGCGCAAAGGCTTCGACCGCGGTCGAAGCTTGCCCCCTGGGCGGATCGGCCGACGCGGCCTAGGATCGAAGCATGAAGGCCAAGCGCTCATGAAAGTAGGTCCCGACATTTCCGTCGTCGCCTCGCTGCTGGGCGACCCGGCGCGGGCCAACATGGTGGTCGCCATGTCGGCCGGCCAGGCGCTGACCGCCGGCGAGCTGGCGCGCGAGGCGGGCGTCACCGCCCAGACCGCCAGCTCGCACCTGGCCAAGCTGGCCGCCGCCGGGCTGATCGAGGGCCGCAAGCAGGGCCGCCACGTCTACTATTCGCTGAGCGGTCCGGACGTGGCCGGGGTGATCGAGGCGCTGTCCGGGCTCGCCGCGCGGACCGGCCACACCCGGGTGCGCACCGGACCCAAGGAGCCGGCGCTGCGCCGCGCGCGGGTCTGCTACGACCACCTGGCCGGCGACCTGGGCGTGGCCATGCTGGACAACCTGGTGCATCGCGGGATGATCGTGGGCTCCGGCGAGAGCCTGGTGCTGACCAAGGACGGCGAGGCCTTCATGACCGCGCTCGGCCTGGACCTCGCGGCCCTCGCCGCCCTGCGCCGGCCGCTGTGCAAGGGCTGCCTGGACTGGAGCGTGCGCCGCAGCCACCTGGCGGGCGCCCTCGGCGCGGCCCTGCTGAAGCGCTTCTTCGCCCTGGGCTGGGCGCAGCGCGAGCCCGGCACGCGCATCGTCGCCTTCAGCCCCCGCGGCCTGGAGGCGTTCCGCGAGATCTTCGGGGTCGCCGAGCCGGCAGAGGCGACGGCCTAGCCGCCACGACCGATCCTGGCCGCCAGGGCGCTGACGGCCGCCTCCGGCCTCATCTCGTTCAGGGGGATCGGAACGTCGGGAATCACGCCGCGCCTGCAGCCCCTTCCCGACGGGCGGGTGTAGGCGATGACCGGGGAGCTTGCCGAGAGGCCTGTCCTGGGGAGGTCGATACGCTTGACCTGTCCGGTCTGGCAGGAAAAGGCCGCCGTCTCTTCCCCGGCGATCTTGGCCAGGCCGAAGTCCTGCGCCGCGACCAGGAACTGGATCGTCGCCGAATAGCTGTAGGGCCCGCCCAGGATATAGACCGGCCCGTCGAAGCGGATGGGATCGACGGGCGGCGGCGTGAAGCGCTTGTCGTAGTCCGAACTCTGGATCGAGCCGACCACATCGTTCGGGCCGGCGTTGTCCTTGGTGACACGGGTCACATAGTGCGAGAGCTGGACATAGGGCTTGGTGGTGAAGTGGTTCACCAGGTCCTGCTGCCAGAGCGGGTCATCGCCGCCGCCGTTCTCGCGGACGTCGATGATCAGGGCCCGGACGCCTCGCGCCTTGAAGGCGGCGAAGGCGGTTTGCGTGACCTGGTCGAGGGCCGCTTTCTGACCCGGATCGAAGGCGTCCACGCGCAGGTAGCCGATGTCGCCGGGCAGCACGCGCCACCCGAAAAGCTCCTGGGCGTCAGGCCGCGACTGGAGCGCTTCGGGTAGGGTCGTTCCGCCCGGCGCCCTGATCCGCACCAGGCAGTTGTTGCGGGCCGCGCGCACGACGAGGTCGTAGCGGCCGGTGTCGCCGTAGAGATAGTGGAAGAGCATGGCGAAACGGCGTTCCAGGAAGGCGCGCTGGAAGCCCCGCGTGTCGCCGATCGAGCGGGACATCATGGCGGCGACCATCTGTCCGGCGCTGTGGCCGTTGATCGAAACGACCTGATCGCCCCTCTCGACCCCGACCCCCGAGGCGGCCGTGAACACCCGAAGCGATCGGTCCGGGGCGAAGCGCACCTCGATCGGCACGACCCGGCCGCCGGCCTTGAGGTAGGCCTCCAGCGCCCCACGGTAGTCCGGCATCTGCACGCCGGCATGCGCATCGTGCAGGTAGGGGTTCAGCTTCGCGAAATGCAGCCAAGCCTCCCTGCGGCTCATCGGCCGGTCAAGCTCGCTGCGGATCCGCGCGGCCGCATCGGTCAGCCTGGGCATGTCGGAGCGGATGGACAGGTCCGGGTTCAGCGCCCGCATGCCCGCCATCCAGGCGTCGAAGTCGGCGACCAGATCGGGCTGGGAAATGACCGGGCCGTCGTCGAACCGGGCCGGCGGCAAGGCGCCTTGCAGGGCTGACGGGCCTGGGCAGGCGGCGTTGGACGCGGGCTCCGCTGCCGCAGGCAGCGCCGCGAGGCTGACGACCAAGCCAGCCAGAAGCCGCAACAGTCGTCTAGTCATGCGTGGTCTCCAGGGCCTGGCCAGGGTCTTCGATCTCCACTGGGCCCACCTCCAGCAGGCGTCTGCTGAACGGCTTGACGCGCAGGCGCTCGATCGCCTCCTCCAGGGCGGCGACCAAGTCCTGGCCCATCTCCTCGAAAAGGCGCCGCATCACCTCGGCTTCGCGCACGGTGGCGGCCTCGATAAGCTTGGCGTCGGCCCGCCCCGTCGGGGTCAACCGATAGGGCTTGCGCCGTCCGTCCACCGGATCGTCGAACCGCTCGATCAGGCCCAATTGCTCCAGCGGCGCGAACCGCGCGGACACCAGCTGGTGGGACTGGTCGTCGATCCGGGCGATCTCGCTCAGGGTCGCCGGCCCTTGCCGATGGAGGAACAGGATCGCGGAGTGCGTGCGCGAGGGCGCCAGGATTCCCAGCCGATCGGCGTGGGCCTGGGTCTCCTCGCAGATGGCGTCGACCAGCCTCAGCGCGAAGTTCGAGACAAAGGCGGGGCGCAGGTCGCCCAGGTAGCTCAGGGTTGGGGACAAAGGGCCCAATCGGCATCTCCATCAGTTACGCAATTATTTGCACAACTGTTTGGATATCTCAAATTACCGATTGTTCAGGCGGCGGTTCGGTCAAGCGCGGCGTGACAAGTCCGTCCTGCTCGGCTTTGCTGGCCCCGCCGCCGATTTGGCGCGCCCAAGACACCACCTTGGCCCAAGCCATTTTCTCGATAGGGACGGATTTCACATGCCACCACGGATGTTGCCTGAGCCCACGCCGGAGACCCGGAATTTCTGGGAGGGCTGCAAGGCGGGCGAGCTTCGCCTGCAGCGCTGCACCGACTGCGACGGCGGCGCCTATTTCCCGCCCAGGCCGCTTTGCCCGCGCTGCGGCAGCCGCAAGGTCGAGGTGTTCAAGGCCTCGGGCGAGGCGGTGCTGTGGTCCTATGTGATCAACATGCGCCCGCGCCCGGACATGGGGACCGAGCCCTATGCCATCGCGGTGGTGAAGCTCTCCGAGGGGCCGACCATGATGACCAACATCGTCGACTGCCCGCAGACACCTGAAGCCTTGCAGCTCGACATGCCGGTCAAGGTCACGTTCTCGAAACAGAGCGACGACATCTCGCTCCCGTTCTTCCAACCGGCGGGAGCTTGAGGCCATGAAGCGCAAATCCATCGCGGTCGTCGGCGCGGCCGAGACCACCCAGATGGGCAGGATCCCCGACGTCTCGGTGATCGGCCTGCACGCGGACGCGGCGCTGAACGCGCTCGCCGACGCGGGCCTGAAGCCCAGCGATATCGACGGCGTGGCGACGGCGGGCATCAGCCCCGTCGAGCTCGCCCACTACATGGGTATCAGGCCGACCTACGCCGACGGCACCCAGGTCGGCGGCTGCTCCTTCATGCTGCACGTGCGCCATGCGGCGGCCGCGATCAACGAGGGCCTCTGCTCCACGGTGCTGATCACCCACGGCGAGAGCGGGAGGAGCCGCGTCGGCGCCGGCGGCTTCGGCCGTTCGGCCTCCAGCCTGATGGGCCAGTTCGAGATGCCCTACGGCCCGGCCGGCCCGCCGACCATGTTCACGATTCCGGTGCTCCGCTACCTGAAGGCCCGCGGCTACAGCGTCGAGGACCTGGCGCAGGTGGCGGTGGTGCAGCGCGAGTGGGCGGCGAAGAACCCGCGCGCCAGCTTCAAGGACCCGATCACCGTCGACGACGTGATGAAGGCCGACATGATCGCCTGGCCCTTCACCAAGCTGATGTGCTGCCTGGTGACCGACGGCGGCGGCGCGCTGATCCTGACCTCGGCGGACCGGGCCAAGGATTTCCCGCGCAAACCGGTCTACATCCTGGGCACGGGCGAGAGCGTCGAGACCCCGATGGTCAGCCAGATGTACGACTTCACCCAGTCGACGGCGTTCCGCATCAGCGGCAAGAAGGCGTTTGATGAGGCCGGCATCACCCACGCCGACGTCGACCACCTGATGATCTACGACGCCTTCGCCCACCTGCCGCTCTACGGCCTGGAGGACCTGGGCTTCTGCAAGGAAGGCGAGGCGGCGGGCTTCGTCCGCGACCGCAATACCGCGATCGGAGGCAAGCTGCCGCTGAACACCAACGGCGGCGGCCTCTCCTACATGCACTCCGGCATGTACGGCATGTACGCCCTGCAGGAGAGCGTGCGGCAGCTGCGCGGCATCGCGCCCGCCCAGGTGCCCGGCGCCAAGGTCAGCATCGCCCACGGCGTCGGCGGCATGTTCGCCGCGTCCGGGACGATCGTGTTCTCGAACGAGGCGCCGTAGCCGGGTGTCCTTCTCCCCCTGTGGGAGAAGACCATCCTGCGCAGGAGACGGATGAGGATTGCACGACCCCTCATCCGTCGCCCTTCGGACGACACCCTCTCCCGCAAGGGGAGAAGGGATCAGAACGCGTCGTGGTGGGACGCTTCACAAGAATGCCCGCTAACGACCCGTTGCGGCCATTCAAGCGGCTGACCGCCGAAGGTCCGCTCCTGACTCGAGGCGGAAGCTGGCAACGTCCGCTCATCGAACACGCCTGGGGCTTCGCGGGCTTGAGGTGATTGGGATCAGCGCTTCTCGCCCAGAGTCGGGTATGATACCCGTTCTTTGGTCGGACAGCATGCCCGACTCCGGAGGCTCGCCGTGCTGCTTGTCACGACCAGAATCGCCGCGAGCTTGACTGGACTGTCCACCGAACAGCTTCGTGAATGGTCGAGCCGGCGCGCCCTGATTCCCGCTGATATTCAGAAGCGAGGTCGCGGTTCGCCCGCACAATATAGCTGGCAGACGATCCTGATGCTTCGGATCGCATCGCTGCTCAAGGCTCGCTTTCACCTAGAACTGCACGCCCATCGTGGCCTTTTCCAACATATGCATGAGGCTCTTGTCGGTATCTCGTTTCTGAAGCTGTGGGGCGCTAGCCTGGCCATTTACGATACCGAGCATTGGGAAATTCTGGGGATCGGGGATGCTCAGCCGGTAGATGTCGATGCGATAGTCATTCAACTGAACCCACATCTTGAAGTGTTGGCCGGGCAGTTCGCGATGCCCAGGCCGCTGTCGTCCGCACAGCTTGAACTGTTCCCAGCGCGACTAATCGTCGATGATCGCGTCGGCATCGACGGTCGATCAGATCGCGGTGCGGATCGCATCGAGAAACGAAGGCGCGCATGAGTTCGGCCGCATTTCTTCGCGCGCTCAAGGCGACGGGCTATATCGGGCCTGAGGGGCAGCCTGCCCCCGGCTTGCTAACGACAGATGGGTTGGGAGCGGGGCGGCTCCGGTCAGTGATACGCAACATGCGCGTCGGGCTCCAGGCCGACGCCGTGTTCACTGCGCAGAGCACGCCGACCGCCATCTTTAAGGATGCTGGCGATACGGTTCCGAGCGAGTCGGACATCCGCCACTGGCACCAAATGGCCTGGAATATCGGTGTGGCGCCAGTGCTTTGGATCATCACCCCAACCGAGGTGCAGCTCTACAATTGCTATGCTTCTCCGTCCCAGGGGGGCGATGCGGGCAGCGCGGTGCGACCGCTCGACCGTTTCGATCTCAACGCCGACGATAGGCTCCAAGCACTGGACGCCATGTGCGGACGGTTGGCCACCGAGACGGGCGCCTTCTGGACCAGCGCGATCGGGCAACGGATCGATCGCCAGTATCGCGTCGACCGCGAGCTTCTCGAAGAAATCAATGCGCTTGAGCAGCGCCTAACGGCGCTGCCACCGTTGAAACGCGAGGCCATGCTGGACGGACCAGGTGAGAGCGCGGCCGCGCGTGACTTTTCCCAGCGGCTGATCGGCCGATGCATCTTTACCTGGTATCTGCTCGATCGGGGGCTCGCGCAGCAATTCCTCTCTGCCGAGTTGCAGCCTGATCTGAGCGCGCTGTTTGCGACGCCGGACAGCGCTTTCGCCTTGTTCGATTGGCTGCGTAGGACGTTCAACGGCGATCTATTCCCCATGGATGATCCCGGGGCCGAGCGCACACGCCTCGGACCCCAGCATCTTGCCCTCATTGGCGACTTCATCGAGGGCCGCAGCCTAGTTCCCGAGAATCATGGCCAAGGACGGCTGTTTCGCTTTCGCTTCGACGCCATCCCCGTCGACCTAATCAGCTCAATCTATCAGCAATTCGCGCGGTCGAGCGCCGAAGCCACAGCGCGTCTCCAGGGACTGCACTACACGCCGGTAGAGCTCGTTCATCTCACACTCGATCCCGTGTTCGAAGATCTGGCCGGCGACGCGCGCGTTATCGATCCCACCTGCGGGTCAGGCGCTTTCCTCGTCGAGGCGTTTCGCCGGCTCGTGTGGAAGCAATGCGGCGACGGCACCGCGTCGCGCGCGGTCGTGCGCAACATCCTTTATCGTCAGCTGTTCGGCATCGACATCAACGCGTCGGCCCTCGGGATCGCGGCGTTCAGCCTCTATCTTGCGGCGCTGGAGTTCGACGACGAACCCGTGCTCGACGTCGCAGACCTCAAGTTCCATCGTCTCGTCGGCACGACCTTGTTTGAAGCCGACACCGTCGGCGGCGAACTTCCCGCCGAAGTGACCGACCGACCGTTCGACGCGGTCGTCGGAAATCCGCCTTGGACGTTTGACAAGAGGCAGAGGGCAAAACCCCGCAAGACAAAAGGCGCTGTAGTGCCTCGTCCCCGGCGGAGTCCGGACTGGGCGTTCCTGGACGTGGCTGCCACGTTAGCAGGGGACAATGGCCGGCTTGGAATGGTGATGAAGGCGTCGCCATTCTTCTCAAGAGATGAGCATGCCATCGAAGCGCGCTCCGCCCTCCTCACTCGCGTGAAGCCCGCAGCCTTGGTCAATCTTTCCGCCCTACGGAAGGAGCATTTGTTCCCCGACGCGACCGGGCCTGCGCTGCTGATTTTCGCGCGTTGCGCCCTAATGCCCTCCGCGGACCAGTTGCTCGTGGGATCGATGCCATGGACGCCGGATTTCGTCCGCAATGGCCTGTTTCAGGTTGGGCCGAGCGAACTGCGCACCATTCCTCTAAGACGTATATTGCGCACTCCGGCGATGCTGAAGGCGGCCACCTTCGGAACCGCGCGAGACAGCTGGCTGGTTGAGAGGCTCGAGCGCGAATTTCCGAGGCTCCAGGACGTATTGAACGCCCTAGACGTCGCGCCGGAAAGGCGGGGTCAAGGCTATCAGGTCGAAGGCAGTCCCAACATGCCGCCTGATCACTTCTATAGGCTGAAGGTGCTTAGCCCGAGCGACTACACGCCGTTTCACGTCGACTCGGAGACGCTTCCCTTCTTCTCCGAGCCGACGCTGCACCGGGTCCGCAATGAGTCGATCTACTGTGGACCCTTGTTGCTCTGCCCAAAGGCGAGCTTCCAATCAGGTGCGGAGGAAGGCCGTTACAGTGCAGCACGGGTGGATCACGACGTGCTGTATACGGAGAGTTTCTACGGAATCTCCTTCGCGGAGTACGGACCCGAGTTCGCGCCGATCCTTTCGGGAATCCTCAATTCCTGTGTGACGACATTCCAATTGGCCTATGGCGGCGGGGCCTGGGGCCTCGAACGATCGACCGTCGAGCCTAAAGACCTTCTGTCGTTGCGCGTCCCAGACCTCCGAAATGCCGATCCAGCCCTTCTGGCTAAAATTGTCGAGGCGGAGGCGTACGCGGCGCGCGATCCGGTGGCCGACAGGTTGGAGCTACTCGATTCAGCTGTTGCGGACCTTTACGAGTTCGATCGGCACGAACTCGTACTCGCGCGAGAAAGCATAGAGCGAGCGCGCATGCTGATCTTCGAGGGCCGCAAGCGCCGTCGGTTGTTCGTGCGTCCGCCGAGCCGCGAGCCGCTACAAGCCTACGCGATGACGGTCGCGAGCGTGGTCGATGGATACCTACGGACCAAGGGGGCCCGTCACCTCCAGGCAGCCGTCTATTCGGCACCGCTCGTTGGCGCTAACTGGGCAGAAGGCGGGGGCGGGCTGACCGCGGTGCGGTTCCGAATGGACGCCGGTGCGCCGCCGCGCGAGCCGGCGATTGTGCTCGGTGAAGATGCTGAACTGGTTGCGTTGGCAGAGCAACTCAAGGGGTGGATGAAGTCGGACATACCCCCCTATCTCAATGAGCGACGTAACCTTAGGCTCTATCTTGGCGACAGCCTCTTCATGGTGAAACCGTCGGAGGTGCGCTACTGGACGCGGTCAGCCGGGCTGAACGATGCCGATGTGATCCTCGCAGATCACTGGCTCAAGTCGTCTCATGCAGCTCACGCCTGATCTGCCGGCGGGCCACCCGTCCTTCGACCTAGGAGCGGACGAGATCGACACAGTGATCGATCTGATCTGCCGGGGTGCGAGCGCCGCGCGCCCCGAGATGACACCGGGCCTTTTCGAGGTGCCCATGACGATCATTGTCCGCAAGGCCATGAAGCGCGTGAAGCGCGAACTTGGTCTAACCAATCTCGAAGTCGCCGGTGAGGTCGAGATCGACGACATGGCGACCACCGGCCCCGAACTCTTGGGAAGGATCGATATCACGCTGAAGTTCGCGCGGCAGTTCGGCGATGAGGACGACTATGTTGGGGTGGAGTGCAAGAGGGTCGGCGCTGGCAGTGCGTATAGCCAACTGAACACCCGCTACGTCACCGAAGGCGTAATCCGCTTCACGAACGGTCAGTATGCGGTTGGTCACGGATGGGGTTTCATGCTCGGCTACACCCTTGCTCTGCCCTCCGAGGCGATCATGACGGCCATCGATGCACGAATCCAACAGGACTATGGGAAAGGCTCCGCACTGGTCGCCGCGCCGGCACACGACGACGCCCTGTCAATTCATGAGGGGTCGCTGACGCGACCCGACGATACGACGATACGCCTGACGCATATCATGGTGGATATGACCCCGGCTGCCCCTGCGGCCAGTTAGCAGGGCCGATAGCGATGCTCGGCGGCCGACGGATGTCCGGAAGTCGCCCGGACCTCAAAGTCCGCATCTCTCGCAGAGCCGTCGTTTGTTGCGGTTCGATGCAAGCGTCCGCTTCCACCCCAATCTCCGACCTTTCGGCCGTTCACTCAGGCGGAGCGCTCCTAGGCGACGTCGCTGATCGCGTCCGGCTGGGCCGCGCCGCCGGCGCTCATGGCGTTCAGGATGCTTTCGATCAGCGCCTGGGCGTGGATCGGCTTGGACAGGTGCAGGTCGGCGCCGGCGTCCTGGCTGGAGCGGACATGCTCGTCGAGCGCGTTGGCGGTCAGCATGATCACCGGCGTGCGCGGCGTCTTGGTCTCACGCTCCCATTCGCGCAGCTGGGCGGTGGCCGACAGGCCGTCGAGCTCCGGCATCTGCATGTCCATCAGCACCACGTCGAAGCGCTCGGTCTTCAAGAGGTCTAGCGCCAGGCGGCCGTTCTCGACGATCACCGGGCTGACGCCGACCGATTCCAGGATCAGCTCGACCACCTTCTGGTTGGTGGGGTGGTCCTCGGCGACCAGCACGCGGGCGCCGGCGATATCCAGGTCCTGGGTGGTCTCGGCCTCGGCGGCGAAGGCTTCGCTGTCGATGCGCTCCAGGGGCGCATAGACCGAGAAGGTCGAGCCGTGGCCGGGGGTGGATTTCACCACGATGCGGCCGCCCATCAGCTCGATCAGCGAGCGGCTGATCGCCAGGCCGAGGCCCGTGCCGCCGAAGCGGCGGCGGATCGAGGCGTCGGCCTGTTCGAAGCGGCGGAACAGCCGGCGGCCAGTCTCCTCGTCGAAGCCGATGCCGGTGTCGGAGACCTGGAAGCGGACCTCGTCGCCGAAGGCGATCACCTCCAGGGCCACCTCGCCCTTTTCCGTGAACTTCACGGCGTTGGACAGCAGGTTCGACAGCACCTGGGTGATGCGCACCGTATCGCCCGCGTAATGGCCCTGGGCCTCCGGCGCCACCGACCAGCGGAAGGCGAGGTGCTTGGCTTCGGCCGAGGCGCGGTGCAGCTCGGCGATGTGGCTGACCAGCTTGTCCATGGCGAACTCGTCGCGGGCGAAGGTCACCTCGCCGGCCTCGATCTTCGAGAAGTCGAGGATATCGGTCAGCACGCGTTCGAGCAGGCGGCCGGACGAGGCGATGAGCTCTGAGAGCTCGCGGCCCTTGTCGGTGGTCTGCAGGCCCGCCAGGGTCTCGGAGACGGCGATCACCCCGTTCAGCGGGGTGCGCAGCTCGTGGCTCATGTTGGCCAGGAAGCGGGATTTCTCGGTATTGGCGCGCTCGAGCTGGGCGGTGCGCTCGCGCACGCGGTCCTCGAGCGAGGCCAGCACGGCCTCCACCTTCTCGCGCTCGGTGCGCAGCGAGGTGGCCAGCACGCCGATCTCGTCCTTGCGGGCTTCCACGTCGGCGACGTCCTGGCGCTCGCCGGCGCCGGCCGCGCAGGAGGCGGCCAGGCGCTCCACCGGGCGCACGATGCTGGAGCGGGCGAGCAGCACCACCGCCAGGGCCTGGATCAGCGAGGCGACCCCGCCGATCAGCAGCACCCAGGACGCCGAGCCCAGGGCCGAGGCCATCACATTGGCCTTGGGATAGGTCAGCAGCAGATACCAGTTGGGGCCGGAAAGCCGGCCGAAGGCGACGATCTGGCTGCCGTCCTTGCTTTCGATCACCCCGTGGTCGCGGCCGGTCGCCGCGGCGCGGGCGACGAGGTCGGTGAGGGCGAACTTCTTCTCGTAGGTCGCCAGGGTCTTCTCCGGCGCGTGGCCCTGGTCGGTGAAGCCGGGGTAGGCGATCAGCTCGCCCTTCTGGGTGGCGATCAGCGGCGAGGCGCCCGACGGCGTGTCCTTCAGCGCGCTCAGGAAGAAGTGGGTCAGCTCCATGGACGAGCCGAAGGCGCCGACGTAGCGGCCCTTCACATAGACCGGCGTCAGACAGGCGGTGGAGAGCCGCTTGCCCACCGCGTCCTGCACCAGCCGCTGCAGGTTGGTGCAGCGGGTCGCCCGCTCGGGGTCGAACTGCGGGGCGGTGAGCCGGGCCATCTCCTCCTGGGCCACCGACATGTCGGCCGGCGCGTCGTGCCGGTAGAAGGTCAGGTGGTCGGGCCGGTCGGGGCCGTACATCACCAGCCGGGTCGGGTCGGCGGTGAAGAAGTAGAAGTTGTCGTATTCGCGCCGGGCGGCCGGGCCGAAGGCGGCGACCAGGTCGAAGGAGGCGACCAGGGCGCGCATCTGGTCCGGCGTGGCTTCCCGCTCGCGGCTGAGGAAGGCGCCCATGCCGTAGATGTAGTCGCCGTCGCGCACGACGCCGTCGAAGTAGCGGTCGCGGCTGCGGCGCGTGCCGTCGCCCTTGGCCGGGAAATAGTCGTCCGCCAGGCGCTTCACATCGGCGTCGCTGAGCTTGGCCATGCGCTGCTGCAGCTCTTCGCCCGCGGCCTTGTGCAGGGTGGAGAGGTTGGTGAACTCGCGGTCCACATTGGAGCTGCGCTCCCGGACGTAGTCCGTGAGGTAGCCGATCTGGCGGTTCGACAGCTCACGCTCGAACACAACGAATGCGCCGACAGTGCCGAGCACCGTCATGATCAGCGACATCATGCCGACGCTGATCAGGAACCGACGCGAGAGGGACTTCATGGACCTGGAGGTTCTCCGCTAACCCACGGAGACTAAAGGGTGGAGGTTGAGCGCAGGTTTACGGCGTCAAGTTT
The DNA here is from genome assembly GCF_036501465.1 of Phenylobacterium sp. GTDB lineage: Bacteria > Pseudomonadota > Alphaproteobacteria > Caulobacterales > Caulobacteraceae > Phenylobacterium. The sequence continues at coordinate 39,111 of NZ_DASYAF010000105.1, read as the reverse complement.
GTGGCACGCGGCGTGTCGCCTTAAGGCCTTCCCGGCCCGCGCCGGCGGGATCACCGGTCGAACTTGGTGGCGAGCACGATCGAGGAGTTGGTCCGCTCCACGCCGGCCAGGGCGCCGATCTCATCGATCAGGCCGTCCATCTCGGCCACGCCGACAGCCTCCACCGAGGCGATCATGTCGGCCGGGCCGCTCACCGACTGCAGCCGGCGCACGCCGGGCATCCGCTTCAGCGCCGCGGTCACCGCGGCGGCCTGCTTGGGCTCGACCGTCAGCAGGACGAAGGCGTGGATCATCGCCGCTTCCCGCGCCTCGGAGAGCCGCACCGCATAGCCGGCGATCACGCCTGAGCGCTCCAGCCGCGCGAGCCGGCTCTGCACCGTGGTGCGCGACAGGCCGAGCGCGCGGGCCAGCTCCGCCACCGGCGCGCGGGCGTTGTGGCGCAGCCGCGCCAGCAGATGCTCGTCGAGATCGTCCATTTCGTCGAAACGCCGAATGCTGCAGTCAATATGGCGATCTATACTGGATATATCGCCGAGATGCACATTGAAAGCGGCGCCGCTGCGAATCATCCTGAAGGGGACACGCCTGAGAGGAGCTGCGGCATGCGCAAGATCGTCGTCATCGGGGCCGGCAAGATCGGCTCGACCGTCGCGGGCCTGCTGGCCGGCGGCGGCGACTACGAAGTGAAGGTCGTCGACAGGAGCGCCGAGGCGCTGAAGGGCCTGGACCCGCGCGTGCTGACGGCCGAGCTGGCCATCGACGACCCGACGGCGCTGACCCCTGCGCTGAAGGGCGCCTTCGCCGTGGTCAACGCCGCGCCCTACCAGCTGACCACGGTGGTGGCCCGGGCCGCCAAGACCGCCGGCGCGCACTACCTGGACCTGACCGAGGACGTGGCCGCCAGCCGCGTGGTCCGCGACCTGGCCAAGGACGCCAAGACCGCCTTCATCCCGCAATGCGGCCTGGCGCCCGGCTTCATCACCATCGCCGCCTGGGACCTGTGCAAGCACTTCGAGGAGTTGCACGACGTGCGCCTGCGGGTGGGCGCCCTGCCGCGCTATCCGTCCAACGCGCTGAACTACAACCTCACCTGGTCGACCGACGGGGTGATCAACGAATACTGCGAGCCCTGCGAGGCGATCGTCGAAGGCAAGCTGCGCGAGGTTCCGGCCCTGGAGGAGTGCGAGGAGTTCGCCCTCGACGGCGTGACCTACGAGGCCTTCAACACCTCCGGCGGGCTGGGCACGCTCTGCCAGACCCTGGCCGGCAAGGTGCGCAACCTGAACTACCGCACCATCCGCTATCCGGGCCACGCGGCGATCATGAAGGCGCTCTTGAACGACCTGGGCCTGCGCAATCGCCGGCCGCTCTTGAAGGACATCCTGGAGAACGCGGTGCCCGCCACCCTGCAGGACGTGGTGATCGTCTTCGTGACCGTCAGTGGACTGAAGGATGGCCGGCTGATGCAGGAGACCTATGTCAACAAGATCTACGCCCAAGCGGTCGGCGGGGAGATGAAGAGCGCGATCCAGATCACCACCGCCGGCGCCGCGTGCGCGGTGCTGGACCTGCTGGCGACCGGCGCCCTGCCGCAGACGGGCTTCATCCGCCAGGAGGACATCGCGCTCAGCCTCGTCCTGGGCAACCGCTTCGGACGCTTCTACGCTGGCGACACCCAACAGCTTCCCGCCCTCGCCGCCGAGTAGCAAACAGATGACCGTACAGACCCCGATCGGCTCAGCGCGCGCTGAAGCCGCCGAAGTGCTTTCCCGCCTTGGCGTCCCCGACGCCCTGTGGACCGGAGGGGATCGCCCCGCGCGCTCGCCGATCACCGGCGAGGTGGTCGCCGAGGTGCATGACGCGACGCCGGCCGAGGTGGGAGCGGCGATCGAGGCCGCGCACGCCGCCTTCCTGACATGGCGGCTGGTCCCGGCGCCGCGGCGGGGCGAGCTGGTGCGCCTGCTGGGCGAGGAACTGCGCGCCGCCAAGGCCGACCTGGCCGCCCTGGTGACGCTGGAGGCCGGCAAGGTGGTCTCCGAGGCCCTGGGCGAAGTGCAGGAGATGATCGACATCTGCGACTATGCCGTGGGCCTGTCGCGCCAGCTGTTCGGCCTGACGCTGGCCACCGAGCGGCCGCAGCACCGGATGATGGAGACCTGGCATCCGCTGGGCGTGGTGGGCGTGATCTCAGCCTTCAACTTCCCGGTCGCGGTCTGGTCGTGGAACGCGGCCCTGGCCTTCATCTGCGGCGACCCGGTGGTCTGGAAGCCATCGGAGAAGACCCCGCTGACGGCGCTGGCCGTGCAGGCGCTGTTCGAGCGGGCGTGTGCGAAGTTCGCCAAATCGTCGCCAGAGGGGGCGCCCGCGAACCTGTCGGCCGTGGTGATCGGCGGCCGCGAGGTGGGCGAGGCGCTGGTCGACCATCCGAAGGTCCCGCTGGTCTCGGCCACCGGCTCGACGGCCATGGGCCGCGCGGTCGGCCCGCGGCTGGCTGCCCGTTTCGCGCGATCGCTCCTGGAGCTGGGCGGCAACAACGCCGCCATCGTCGCGCCCAACGCCGACCTGGACCTCACCCTGCGCGGCGTGGCCTTCGCGGCCATGGGCACGGCGGGCCAGCGCTGCACGACGCTGCGCCGGCTGTTCGTCCACGAGGCCGTCTACGACGCCTTCCTGCCCCGGCTGAAGGCGGCCTACGCCTCCGTCCCCATCGGCGACCCGCGCCAGGACGGGACCCTGGTCGGCCCGCTGATCGACCCGGCGGCGCTGGCGGGCCACCAGCGCGCCCTGGCCGACGCCAAGGCCGCCGGCGGGCGGGTCAGCGGCGGTGAGCGGGTGGCCGTCGCCGGCTGCGGCGAAGGCGTCTATGTGCGCCCCGCCCTGGTCGAGATGCCGCGCCTGGAAAAAGGCGGCCAGGCCGAGGTGGTCCGCCGCGAGACCTTCGCGCCGATCCTCTACGTCATGAAGTACACGGACATCGCCCAGGCGATCACCCTGCAGAACGACGCGCCGCAGGGGCTGTCGTCGTCGATCTTCACCAACGATGTGCGGGAGGCCGAGCTGTTCACCTCGGTCGGCGGCTCCGATTGCGGCATCGCCAATGTCAACATCGGCCCGTCGGGCGCAGAGATCGGCGGGGCGTTCGGCGGCGAGAAGGAGACCGGCGGCGGCCGCGAGGCCGGCTCGGACGCCTGGAAGGCCTATATGCGCCGCGCCACCAACACCGTGAACTACGGCGCGACCCTGCCGCTGGCCCAGGGCGTGACGTTCGACGTCTGAGGCGCAAGAAAAAGGCCTCCCCGCGTACGGGGAGGCCAGGATCGTCCGACCCCCGAGTCGTCTAGCGCTCGACCACGCCAGTCCCTTGCATGGGCGCGAGCTTGGCCAGGAAGCGATTCTGGTCGCGGAAGCCGATCTTCTCGTGGTCCATGGCCACCTGCAGGTGTTCGACGAGCGCGTTGAAGTCGGTGTTCTGCAGGCCCATGTCCTTATGCACGGCCTTCATGTCGCGGCCTGAATAGGTGCAGCCACCGCCCAGGATGTAGCAGAACTGCTCCTTCAGCGTGCGGCGCAGGCGCACCATGTCGTGGCTCTTGAAGATGTCGGAGATGCGCGGATCCGCCAGGCTGCGGTCCACCGTCTCGTCCACCACGTGGTCGACGCCGGCCTGTTCGTGGAAGGCCTTCCACATGCGGTCGCCTTCGAAGGGCGCGGTTCCGGCGTTGGCCTGGTCGTGCTTGTAGTCGGCGACCTCCTCCTCGCCCGGATATTGCGTGGACGGATGTTCGATCTTGAAGGCGGGCGGGTGGTCGGAGGCCGGCGCGGCGAGCGCAGCCATGGGGGCGATCGCAACCGATAGGGCACCGGCGAATATGAGAACCTTGATCATCCTAGAACCCCGCTTGCAGTGACAGATAGGCGCCGTTCTGATGCTTGAAGGTGGCGATCTCGCCCAGGTCGACGTAGGCGGCCGTGATCGAGAGCGTCTTGTTGATGGCGAAGGCGGCGAAGACCGTCGCCCAGTCGTCTTCCTTCAGGCCCAGGTTGTTGGGCTTGGTCCGATATTCGGCGCCGACCGCGAACCGCTTGGTGAGCAGCAGCGCCGCGGAGCCTTCGAACTCGGCGTGGTAGTCGTCGTTGTTCGGCCCGCCGAAACCCAGCAGGCCCGTCTGGTTGGCCTTGGTGGCGCGCACCGCGCCACTAAGCACCAGGCTCTCGTCGAGGTAGACCTTGGTGGCGGCCACGTACCAGTCGACGCCGGTGTCGTCCTTGCCGCCCAGCAGGCCGATCACCGCGCCTTGGTCGGCGCGCTTCACCTGCGCGCCCACCGCGACCTGCGGGACCCAACTGTCCTGAGTGTAGACGGCGTCGCCCAATAGTTTGACCTTTGCGCCGTACACGTCCTGGCCGAAGGTGAAGTTGCGCCCCAGGCCCAGCTTCAGGCCGGTCCCCTGGGTGTCGAACGCCTGGTGGGCGTAGCTGAGCTCGAGGCGGTCGTAGAAACCGACGGCCGCGCCCCAGGAGCGGAACTGGTAGTCCTTGAGCTGGATGCCCGTGGCGTGGACGTTGGCGCCGATCCCGTCGCGGGTCTCGTAGCCGGTGATCACCGCCCAGGTGGAGATGCCGCCGCCTGCGGCGCCCTCGATGTCACTAACGCCTTCGGTGAGAAGAAGTTTGCCGCTCGGGCGTAGATCAGATTCGGCCCGCGCGGCAGTTGCGCAAAGCAACATCCCGGCGCCCACCAGCACCGTGCGAAGTCGTTGCATCCTTTGAAGATCCCCAGCGGCCGCCTTTTGCGGTCTTTCCGAGAACACGGTACGCGGAAAATCTTTACATTGGTTCAATCGAACGGGATTAACCGGAAGACATGGCATCGAAAAACCTGCTCGCCGCGGTCATTGCTGTCGCAGGCGCGATCGCGGCGCCGGCGATCGCCGCGGACCTGAGCGTCACCGTGAAGGGTGAGGATGGCGCGCCCCTGCCCGACGCCGTGGTGCTGGTCCATCCGGCCGGCGGGGCCGGAATGGGCGGGCCGATCCACTATGCGTGGCCCGCGGTGATGACCCAGCAGAACATCAGCTTCAATCCCTATGTGCTGATCGTGCCGGTGGGCTCCACGGTCGCCTTCCCCAACAAGGACAAGGTGCGCCACCACGTCTATTCCTTCTCTTCGGCCAAGAAGTTCGAGCTCAAGCTCTACGGCCAGCAGGAGGAGCGAACGGTCACCTTCGACAAGGCCGGGATCGTGCCCCTGGGGTGCAACATCCACGACAGCATGATCGGCTACATCTTCGTGGCCGACACCCCGTTCGCCGCCAAGACCAATGCGGCGGGCATCGCCGAACTGCACGGCCTGCCGGGCAATGCGGGAACCCTGACCGTCTGGCATCCGGACATGAAGGCCAAGGCGCCGATCAACCAGCCACTGGCGGCCGGGGCCGGCGAGGCCGCCTTCACCCTGGAGCTGAAGCCGGTCTCCATGCGCCACAAGAAGGCCGGGGCCAGCATGACCATGTAGGACGCCGCGGGCCGCAGCGGCTCAGCCGTAGGCCCGGTTGCGGTCCTCGTCCGCCAGGAAGGACAGCAGGTCCTTCAGCGGCATCGGCCTGGCGATCAGATAGCCCTGCGCCACGTCGCAGCCCATGCCCGACAGCAGGGCGAAGCATTCGTTGGTCTCGACGCCTTCGGCGGTGACCTTCAGGCCCAGGCTGTGGGCCAGGTCGATGGTCGAGCGGACGATCAGCGCATCGCGCTGGCTGTCGGTGACGCCTTCGACCAGCGACTTGTCGATCTTCAGCTCCTGGCCGCGGATCTGCTTGAGGTAGGCCAGCGACGACAGGCCGGTGCCGAAGTCGTCGATCGAGATCTTGATCCCCGCCTCCACGAAGCGGTTGATCATCTTCAGCGCCAGGTCCGGGTTCTCGATGACCGCGGTCTCGGTGATCTCGATGGTGAGCCCGCCCGCAGCGCGCCGGGCTTCGGCCAGGGCGAAGTCGGCGAAATCGGGCTCGCCCAGGGTTCGGCCCGAGACGTTCACCGACATGTCGACCGCGTGGCCGGCTTCGGCCAGCTGCGCCTGGACGGCGATGGCGCGCTTGAACACCCATTCGGTCAGGGTGCGGATGTGGCCGGTCTCCTCGGCCATGGGGATGAACAGGTCGGGCGGCAGCATGCCGCGCGCCGGATGCTTCCAGCGCGACAGGGCCTCGACACCGGTCACCTTGCGCAGCCGCATGTCGAACTTCGGCTGGTAGAAGAGGTCGATGGCCCCGTCCTCCAGCCCCCTCAGCATGCCGCTCATCAGGGCCAGGTTGGCGGCCGGGTCGCCGTAGGCCTCGGCGTCGAAGAAGGCGACCTTGCGCTTGGCGCCGCGCGCCTGGTCCAGCGCGATATTGGCCTGTTCGATGGCCGGGCCGGTGCCGGCGCCCTTCTCGATCGGGGCCAAGCCCAGGTGCAGGGTCACGTCGATGGCGTCGCCGCCGACGTTCAGCGGCTGCTCCAGCGCCGCCATCAGCCGGGCGGCGTCATCGGCAGCGGCCGCCGGGTCGGGCGCGATGAACACGAAGCCCAGCACGTCGCTGCACACCCGCGCCACGCCGGACATCGGGGCCAGTTCCGCCAGGCGGGCGCCGATCATCCGCATGGCCTCGGCGGCGAGCTGGTAGCCGATCGCGCCGCGCAGGTGGTCGAAGCGGTGGATGCCGAGGGCCGCCACATAGACCTGGCCCCGCGGCAGGTCGGACTGGGCCTCCACCACTCGTTCCAGCGCCAGGCGGTTGGGCAGGCCGGTCTCGCCGTCGTGCAGGGCCAGGTGGGTGATCCGCCGTTCGCGGTCGCGGATCTCCGTGGCCATGGTGTTGAAGCTGCCGGCCAGGCGGCCGATCTCGTCATTGGTTTCGATGTCGACATGGGCCTCCTCGCCGCGCTCCAGGCGATGAGCCGCTTCGTCGAGCGCGCTGATCGGCCGCGTGATGCCGCGCGCCAGCGCCCAGGAGCCCCAGGCCACCACGCCCAGGCCCACGACGCCGGCCAGGGCGACCATGGCCAGCATCAGCTGGTAGGGCGCCAGCGCCAACGCCAGCGGATAGCGCAGCACCAGGGCCGCGGGCTGGGTCTTGGTGAGGGTCGGCAGGGGCTTGACCAGAGCCAGCGCCGCGCCGGCGCCGTCGTCGATCTCCTGCGGGGCGCCGAGTTTCTTGGCCGAGGCCCGGTCGATGAAGCCGGACAGCTTGGACTTGTCGGCGGCGCCGGTCCTGTCCTCGATCTGCCAGCCCTTCGGCCCGCGATGCGCCACGGCGGCCGAGAGCGGGATGGCCGAGAGCTTCTCGAGCGCGCTCATCTCGTCGCGATCGAGCTTCACCGCGAACACCAGCCAGCCGATCATGTCGGGCGAGAGCACCGGCGAGGCCATGATCTGGTAGGGCCGGCCGCCCAGGATCACCACGCCGGACGGGTCTTCGGCGTTGTCCAGCGCCTTCTGCAGGCCCGGGCCGTCGGCGCCCAGGGCCTGGGCGTCGTGGCCGGTGAAGCGGCCGTCCTCACCGACGATGAAGGCGGAATCGATGCCGAAGCGGGCCTTCAGGTTCTCCAGTTCGGAATCGATCGTGGGCGCGTCGTGGGTGGCCACCGCCTCGCGGAAACCGAAATCCTTGGAGAGCAGGTTCGCGCCCTCGCGCAATCGCTCCGAGCGCAGCGACCACACCCGGTCGAACACCGTGCCCGAGGCGGTAAGTTCCGCGCGCACCTGGCGCTGGGCGGCCTGGTTGATCGCGCCATAGACGCTCATGGAGACGAGCAGCAGCACCGCGCCGAACAGGGCGACATAGAGCACGGTCAGGCGGGTGCGGAGACGCGTAAACACGGGCGGTTGGCGGGCTTTCTGTCCGGGGGCGCCAAGGCGCAATCCAGCCGGTCTAGCGCGGGCTTGGTGAAAGCCCCGTAAACCACGGAGAGATTTTGGTTTCCGGTTTTCAACCCTCAGGCGAATTCGGGGGCGAATCTGGGGCGACTCGGGGGCGGCTCGGGGGCGAAAAGCATTCCCATTTGCCCTGGGAACGGGGGCTTGGCACAATTGCTGACATTGAAATTCCGACCGCGCGGCGCTTCCGCGCACCCGTTTTGAAAGCCCGTGACTTTGACAATTTCCAACTCGCTGCCGGCCGGCGCCCCTATTGAGCGTACAGGCGCAGACCCGTTCGCCTCGGTGGAGGCGCTGGTCGAGGGCCTGGGCAGCGTCGGCTACATCGCCTCGCGCCGGATCGCCACGGCGCTCTACATGGCCGTTCACCTGCAGAAGCCGATCCTGGTGGAAGGCTCGGCCGGCGTCGGCAAGACGGAACTGGCGCTGTCGACCGCCCGCCTGATCGCCAAGCCGCTGATCCGCATGCAGTGCTACGAGGGCCTGGACGAGTCCAAGGCGCTCTATGAGTGGAAGTACGGCAAGCAGCTGCTCTACACCCAGATCCTGAAGGACCGGATGGGCGCGACGCTGGGCGATGCGCCCAGCATGGACGCGGCCATGGACCGGCTGCACGGCATGGGCGACCTGTTCTTCTCCGAGCCCTTCCTTGAACCCCGGCCGCTGATGCAGGCGCTGCGCCAGGACGACGGCTGCGTGCTGCTGATCGACGAGATCGACAAGTCGGACGAGGCCTTCGAGGCCTTCCTGCTGGAGGTGCTGTCGGCCTATCAGGTCTCGGTGCCGGAGCTGGGCGTGATCGTCGCCAAGACGCCGCCGCTGGTGTTCCTGACCTCCAACAACGTCCGCGACCTGGGCGACGCGCTGAAGCGCCGCTGCCTGCACCTGCACATCCCGCTGCCGGAGCCGGCGCTGGAGGAGAAGATCGTCGCCACCCGCGTGCCGGGCATCGAGGCGGCGCTGACCGAAAAGCTGGTGGCCTTCGTCCAGGGCCTGCGCACCATCGACCTCAGGAAGGCGCCGTCGATCTCCGAGACCGTTGACTGGGCCCGCGCGCTGGTCCTGCTGCACGCCAAGGACCTGGACGCGGCCCTGGTGCGCGACACGCTCAACGTCATCCTGAAGTTCGAGCAGGACATCGCCGCGGTCGAACCCCAGATCGTCGAGCTGCTGGCCCGGAAATAGGCCGCGGGATGCAGCACACCCTGGAAGAGTTCCTGCGGGCGCTGCGGGCGGCGGACGTGAAGGTCTCGCCGGTGGAGGCGATCGATGCGGCGCGGACCGCCGCGGTGGTGGGCTACGCCGACCGGGAGCTGTTCAAGGACGCGCTCTGCGCCACCCTGGCCAAGTCCAAGGACGAGGTTGTCCGCTTCGACGAGACCTTCGAGACCTTCTTCGCCCGCGACAGCTTCAGCCTGCCGCCGCCCGAAGACGGCGAGACCGACCGCGAGCCGCAAGGCGGCGACGACGCGACGGGCGTGGCGGACTCGCCGCTCGCCCAGATGCTGCTGGCCGGCGACGCGACCGGCGTGGCCCAGGCCATGGAACAGGCCGCGGCGCAGGCGGGCGTCTCGGAGATCCGGCTGTCCACCCAGAGGAGCCGGCTGACCCGCAAGCTGCTGGACCAGATGGGCCTGGCGGAAATCGAGCAGATCATCGCGGGCGCCAAGCGGCTGCAGACCCACGCGGGCAATCGGTTGGCGCTGCGGCTCGACGTGGCGCGCAAGGCGCTGATGGCCGAGGCCCAGGCCTATGTGGAGCGCGCCCACGACCTCTATGCCGCCGGCTCCGGCGCCAAGCTGCGCGAGGAGATGCTGGCCAAGAAGGCGCTGAACGCCGACGGCGGCATCGACCCCGTGGACCTGGCCATGATGCAGGCGCTGGTCAAGCGGATGGCCAAGCGGCTGGCCGACCGCTATTCGCGCCGCCGCCACACCGCCAACCGCGGCCACCTCGACGTGCGCAAGACGCTGCGCAAATCCATGGCCCACGACGGCATTCCGTTCGACATCGAGTGGAAGATCAAGAAGGTCGACAAGCCGTCGATCGTGGCGATCTGCGACGTCTCCAAGTCGGTGGCCGCCGCCGCCCAGTTCCTGCTCACCTTCCTCTATGCGCTGAACGAGGTGGTGGACCGGCTCGACGCCTTCGCCTTTTCCGGCCGGCTGATCCCGGTGAACGCCATCCTCGACGAGAACGGCGTCGAGGGCGCGATCCTGAAGGTGCTCTCGACCATCGGCTTCCAGCAGACCGACTACGGCCAGGCGCTGGAGGACTTCGTCGACAACCACATCGACCGGGTCGACCGCCACACCACCGTGATTTTCCTAGGGGACGGCCGCTCCAATTTCGCCGACCCGCGCCTGGACCTGATGCACCTGATCCAGCAGCGGGCCCGCGCCGTGATCTGGCTGAACCCGGAGCCGGAGAGCTACTGGGGCCAGGGCGACAGCGTCATGTACCGCTACCAGCGGTTCACCCACGTGGCGAAGACCTGCAACACCCTGGGCCAGCTCGAGCGGATCGTGGAAGATGTTCTGCGGACCTACTCGGCGCACTGACTACCAGCTGTCCACCCACTTCAGCTTCTTCTCCGTGCGCGACGGCGTGGGCGGCAGGGCCTTCAGGCCGCCCATGATCCAGCGGCGGGTGTCGGCGGGGTCGATGACGTCATCCAGGGCGGGATAGGCGCCGCGGGCCATGGCCTTGCCGTTGGCATAGGCGGCGGCGACCATCTCGTCGAACTTGGCCTTGCGCGCCGCGGGGTCTTCGATGGCGGCGAGTTCGTTGCGGTAGCCGAGCTTGACCGAGCCCTCCAGGCCCATGCCGCCGAACTCGCCGGTGGGCCAGGAAACGCAGAACATCGCCGCCTGGTAGCTGCCGCCGGTCATGGCGATCGCGCCCAGGCCGTAGCTCTTGCGCAGGATCACCGAGAAGATCGGCACCGTCAGGTTGGCCCCGATCACGAACAGCCGCGAGCAATGGCGGATCAGGCCGGTCTTCTCCGCCTCCGGCCCGACCATGTTGCCGGGCGTGTCGGAGAGCGACAGCACGGGGATGTCGAAGGCCTCGCAGAGCTGCAGGAAGCGGGCGGCCTTGTCCGAGGCGTCGGAATCGATCGCGCCGCCCAGGTGCATCGGATTGTTGGCGAAGACGCCCATGGGGCGGCCCTCGACGCGGATCAGGGCGGTGACCATGGCCAAGCCGAACTTCGGCCGCAGCTCCAGCACCGAGCCTTCGTCGGCGATCAGTTCGATCACCTTGCGGATGTCATAGACCCGCAGCCGGTTCTCCGGGATCGCGCGGCGCAGCAGGCGCTGGTCGGCGCACGACCAGTCGGCCAGCGGGCCCTGGAAATAGGCGAGGTACTGCTTGGCCACCTGCACGGCCTCAGCCTCATCCTCCACCAGGATGTCGATGGTGCCGTTGGCCTGCATGACCTTGATCGGGCCGATCTCCTCCGGCCGGAAGACGCCAAGGCCGCCGCCCTCCACCATGGCCGGGCCGCCCATGCCGAGCGCCGAGTCCTTGGTGGCGATGATCACGTCGCAGCAGCCGAGGATGGCGGCGTTGCCGGCGAAGCAGCGGCCGGAGTTGACCCCCACCAGCGGCACCGTTCCCGACAGCTTGCCCCAGAACTCGAAGCCGCGGGTGAAGCCGCCGCCCTCGGTGTCGCCGGGCCGCCCGCCGCCGCCCTCGGTGAAGAACACGGTGGGCGTCTTCCAGCGGTGGATCAGCTCGCTCATCCGGTCGAGCTTCCAATGGTTGTTCGACCCCTGGGTGCCGGCGAGCACCGTGTAGTCGTAGCTGAGCACCGCCGTGCGCGCCCGGTCCTCGGCGAACCGGTCGCCGTTCACGGATGCCCAGCCCATGATCATGCCGTCGGCCGGCGTGGTCCTGACCAGCTCGTCCAGGGCATGGCGGCGGCGGCGCGCGGCCACCACCAGCGGCCCGTACTCCACGAAGCTGCCGGGGTCGACCAGGTCCTCGACGTTCTCGCGCGCCGTGCGCTGGCCGGTCTTGCGCCGTCGCGCCACCGCCTCGGGCCGGGCGGCGTCGAGGGCCAGTTCGTGGCGGGCCATGAGCTCGGCCAGGTCCGGGCGGATGAAGTCCAGGTCGACCGCTTCCTCGCCGGCGTGGGCTCCGCCCGCCACCTCGGCCTCCTCGATGAAGGCCAGGGGATGGCCTTCGAACACCGTCTCGCCGGCCTGCGCCGTCACCTGGCGTACGACGCCGGAGACGTCGGCGGCGATCACATGCTCCATCTTCATGGATTCCATGATCATCAGCGGCTGGCCGGCGCGGACCTGGTCGCCCTCCGCCACCGAAATCGAAATCACCGTGCCCTGCAGCGGCGCGCGCAGCGCCCGGGTCCCTTCCGGCCCCTCCGGCTCGGCGTCTTCCTCCGTAGGCTGATCTTTGACTTCCTTGCCCAGGACCAGGACAGCCAGGGGGTCGACCGCGTCGATCTGGTAGCCCACCTGGCCGCGGCCGCCGGCGGGTTTGCCGGCCGCCTCGAAGTAGAGCTTGGGATGCGCCCCGCCGGCCGCCAGCAGCTCGGCCATGTGCGCCTCGATGAAGCGGGTGTGGACCTGGCCCGCCGCCACCTCCGGCCGCGCCAGCAGGTGCTGCAGGAAGCCGATGTTGGTGGCCGCGCCTTCGATGCGGAATTCGCCGAGCGCGCGGTAGGCCTTGGCGACGGCCCGCTCCAGCCCGCCGGCGCCGGCATGGACGATCAGCTTGGCGAGCAGGCTGTCGAACCGCGCCGAGGTGCGGTATCCGGCATAGCCGAAGCTGTCGACGCGCACGCCAGGCCCGGACGGCGGCTCGAAGGCGCTGAGCGTCCCGCCTGCCGGCTTGGCCGAGCCGTCGGGGGCCATGGTCTCCAGGTTCACCCGCACCTGCACGGCATGGCCGCGCGGCGGGGGGACCTGCGGCTGGGTGAGGCCGAGGTCGCCCAGCGACCGGCCGGCGGCCACCGCGATCTGCAGGCGGACGAGGTCGAGGCCGGTGACCTCCTCGGTGACGGTGTGCTCCACCTGCAGCCGCGCGTTGCCCTCGATGAAGACGAAGTCGTCGCCCCCGTCACCGTCAGGAGAGACCAGGAACTCCATGGTCCCCAGGCTGCGGTAGCCGGCGCCCTCGGCCAGGGCCACGGCGGCGGCGAACAGGCGCTCGCGCAGCGACATCGGCAGGACATCGGCCGGCGCGATCTCCACCAGCTTCTGGCGCTGGCGCTGCAGGGAGCATTCGCGGTCCCAGAGATGGACCGCCGCGCGCCCGTCGCCCAGCACCTGCACCTCGATGTGCCGCGCGTGCGGCAGGAAGCGTTCGACGTAGAGGTCGCCGTTGCCGAACGCCGCGCGGGCCTCCGAGGCGCAGCGCTCGAAGGCGGCGGGCAGATCGTCTGCAGACGTCACCGGGCGCATGCCGCGCCCACCGCCGCCGGCCACCGCCTTGACCATCACCGCGCCGTGGCCCTCGCCCTCCAGGAAGGCCTGGGCGTCCTTGAGCGTGGTCGGGCCGTTCGTCCCGGCCAGCACCGGCACGGAGAGCGCCTGGGCCAGGGTCCGGGCCCGGCCCTTGTCGCCGAACAGCTCCAGCGCCTGCGGATCCGGCCCGACGAAGGTGAGGCCGGCCGCGGCGCAGGCCCGCGCGAAGGCGGCGTTCTCCGACAGGAAGCCGTAGCCCGGATGGACCGCGTCGCAGCCGGCGGCCTTGGCGGCTTCGACCACCTGGGCGATGTCGAGATAGGCGCCCGGGCCCGAGCCCTTCAGGCCGACGGCTTCATCGGCCTTCTTGGTATGCAGGGAAGCGGCGTCGTCCTGCGAGAACACCGCGACGGTAGCGATCCCCATCTCGGCGGCGGTGCGCGCGATGCGCACGGCGATCTCTCCCCGATTGGCGATCAGCAGCTTGCGCACCGTGGGCCGTCCCCCGTCGTCGATTGGACGGTCCGTCGCCGCCTGGGCAGCATTGTGCAAACCTGGGCCGCCCCATCAACCGCTCATCCCCGCGCAAGCGGGTTCAACCCCTCACAGGCGCCGATGATTTCCGGGGATCAGGTCTTCAGCTGGCTGGTATCGATCGGGAGCGAGCGGATGCGCTTGCCGGTGGCGGCGAAGATGGCGTTGGTCAGCGCCGGCAGCACCGGCGGCAGGGCCGGTTCGCCGAGGCCGGTGGGATCATGGTCGGTGATCACGAACTGCACCTCCACCGGCGGGGCCGCGGCCATGCGCAAGAGCGGATAGTCGCCGAAGTTGCTCTGCTTGGCCGCGCCGTCGACGATGGTCACCTTCTGATAGAGGGCGTGGCTCAGGCCTTCGATCGCGCCCCCCTGCACCTGGTTGTAGGCGCCCATGGGATTGACGATCTGGCGGCCCACGTCGGCGGCCACCCAGACCTTGTCGACCTTCACCGCCCCGCTCTTGGCGACCGTGGCCTGCACCACCTCGGCGAAATAGCCGGCGTGGCTGAAGTGGAAGGCGACGCCCATGCCGGTTCCGGCCGGCAGCCTGGCGCGGTCCTTCCAGTTGGACATCTTCTCGACGGCGGCCAGCACGCCCTGCATGCGTCCGGCGTTGTAGGCGCCCTGCCCTTCGCCCACCATCGGCTTGTCGCCCAGCAGTTGCTTGCGGAAGGCCAGCGGGTCGGCGCCCGCCGCATGCGCCAGCTCGTCGATATAGGACTGAATGGCGAAGGCGATGCCGTTGGAGCCCGGCGCACGCATCGGCCCGGTCGGCACGCCCAGCGGCATCATCGACTGGTCGAGCTGGAAGTTGGCGAGGAACCGCGAGGGGAATTCGGTCGGCGCGATATTGGCGCTGGAGGCCGTGCGCTCGCCCTCGCCGAAGGTCACGAAGTGGTCCTTCCAGGCGACGACATTGCCCTTGGCGTCCACGCCGCCGGAGAAGAAGTGGTAGCCGGCGGGGCGGTAGAAGTCGTGATGGATGTCGTCTTCGCGCGTCCAGAGCAGCTTGACCGGCGCGCCCGCCTCGCGGGCGATCCAGGCGGCTTCGACCATGTAGTCGTTCGAAAGCCGGCGGCCGAAGCCGCCGCCGCAGCGGGTCATGTGGACGACGATGTCGTCCGGCTTCATGCCCAGCGTCTTGGCCACCAGCTGGCGGCCGGGCTCCGGGTTCTGGCTGGGCGCCCAGATCTCCAGCTTGCCGTCCTTGAACCAGGCGGTGGTGTTCTGCGGCTCCAGCGGCGCGTGCGCCAGGAACGGATAGAAGTAGGCGGCCTCGACCTTCTTGGCCGCGCCGGCCATGGTGGCGTCCGGATCGCCGTCCTTGCGCAGGGTCTTCTGCGCCGGGGCGGCGGCCAGCGTCTTGGCCGTCTCGTCGAACAGGGCCGAGCTCTGCTTGGCGGTCGGATGGTCGGCCCACTTGGTCTTCAGGACGTTGCGGCCCTTGCGCGCCTGCCACCAGCTGTCGGCGACCACGGCGACGCCGGGCAGCAGGCCGGCGAGGTCGGCCCCGCCATCGACCACGAACACCTTCTTCACGCCCTTCACGGCGCGGGCGGCGTCGACGTCGGCCGAGGCCACCTTGGCGCCATAGACCGGCGCCTTCTCGTAGGTGGCGTAGAGCATGCCCGGCAGGCGGACATCGATGCCGAACAGCGGCTGTCCGGTGACGATCTTCTTGGTGTCGTACTGCGGCTTCGGCTTGCCGATGATCTTGTAGTCCTTGGGATTCTTCAGCGGCACCGTCTTGGGGTCTGGCGCCGCGATCCCGGCGCACTGGCCGGCCAGGGAGCCATAGGTCGCCTTGCGCCCGGTGGAGACGTGGATCACGTGGCCGGAGTCGGTCTTGCACTCGCCAGACGGGCAGTTCCAGGCCGTGGCCGCGGCGTTGACCAGCATGGCCCGGGCCACCGCGCCGACCCGGCGCAGGTCGGTCCAGTTCAGGGGCGTGGCGGTGCTGCCGCCCGCGAACTGGCGGCTGTAGAGCTTGGGGTCGTTGTCCGCCTGTTCGATGCGGACGTTCTCCCAGGCCACGTCCAGCTCCTCGGCGATCATCATCGGCAGGCTGGTCTTCACGCCCTGCCCGATCTCCGGGTTCTTGGCCATGATCGTCACCACGCCGCTGGGCGCGATGCGGACATAGGCGTTCAGCGCCTGGCTGCCCGCGGCTTCCGCCGCCTCGGCCTTGGGGGCGATCCTGAAGGCCAGCACGAGGCTCCCGGAAACCACCGAGGCCCTGAGGAAATCGCGCCGCGAGGCGCCGGTTAGTTGCATGGTCATGGCGTTACGCCTTCACGGCTTGGCCAGAGGCCTTTTTGATCGCGGCCCGGATGCGGGTGTAGGTGGCGCAGCGGCAGATGTTGGTCATCGCCTGGTCGATGTCGGCGTCGGTGGGCTTCGGCGTCTTCGCGAGCAGCGCCGTGGCCGCCATGATCTGGCCGGGCTGGCAATAGCCGCACTGGGCCACGTCCAGCTCCATCCAGGCGGCCTGGACCTTCTTGCCGATCGGATGGTTCTCCATCGCCTCGATGGTGGTCACCTGGGCGGCGCCCACGGCCGAGACGGGGAAGACGCAGCTGCGGGTGGGTTTGCCGTTGATGTGTACGGTGCAGGCGCCGCACTGGGCCACCCCACAGCCGAACTTCGGCCCGGTGATCCCCAGGGTGTCGCGCAGCGTCCAGAGAAGCGGGGTGTCCGGATCGACGTCGGCTTCCAGGACCTTGCCGTTGACGTTGAGCTTGTAGGCCATGACGTCTCTCCGTTGCGCCGCGCCGGAAAGTACCGCTGTGCAGGCCACGGCGGCAAGAAAACTCCGTTATGAATCAGGACTGCCGAACGGCCGGGAACTCGATCCGGGCGTGGAAACCGTCGGGGTCGAAGGCCGGGGTCACCTCGCCGCCCTGGGGCCTCAGGACCTGTTGCAGCAGGCGCGCGCCGAAGCCGGGCTTGTTGGGCGCAGACACAGCCGGCCCGCCGCTCTCGCGCCAGGCATAGGCGACGCGGCCCTCCGGCGCGTCCTCCAGGGTCACCGCCACCCGGCCGCCCTGGGCGGAGAAGGCGCCGTACTTCACCGCATTGGTCGCCAGCTCATGCAGCAGCAGGCCCATGCCGATCGCCATGTCGCCGCGCAGGGTCACCGTCTCCAGCCCGGGGTCCATGTCGACCCGCGCCCGGCCGAAGGGAGTGAGCGCCTTGCCGATCACATCGCCCAGCGGCACCGGCTTGCCGCCCGAGGCGGTCACCAGGTCCTGGGAATCGGCCATGGCCTGCAGGCGGGCCATGATCAGCTCCAGGAAACCCTCCACCGTCTCCTGGCCGCGGGCGGTCTGGCTGACGATGGCCATCAGGATGGCGATGCCGTTCTTCGCCCGGTGCGCCAGTTCGCCCATCAAGAGGCTGCGGCGCTCCTCGGCGACCTTGCGTTCGGTGACGTCGAGCGAGGTGCCGACCACCAGCCGGGCCTTGCCCTCGGCGTCGCGGCCGATGTGGCCGTGGGCGGAGATCCAGCGCGTCACGCCGCCCGGCGTCACCACCCGGTGCTCGAAGGCGTATTCGCCGCCGCCCTGCGGCGCGTCGCGGGCTTCGAGGAAGCCGGCCCGGACCCGCTCGCGGTCCTCGGGATGCACCAGTTCCAGATAGCGCGGCACGCTGATCGGCTCATCGGCGGTGAGGCCGTAGAGGGCGCGGTTGCGCTCCGACCAGACGACCTTGCCGGCGTCGATGTCCCACTCCCAGAAGCCGAGGCCGGTGGCCTCCACGGCCACCTGCAGGCGACGGCGCTGCTCGATCAGCTCGGCGGCCATCTCGCGCCGCTCGGTGACGTCGATCTCCAGCCCGTCCCACAGCAGGACGCCGTCCGGCTGCGGCCTGGGCAGGGCGGCGAAGCGGCGCCAGCGAACCTGCTCGTCGGCGCCCAGCATGGCGACCTCGACGTCGAACGGCTTCAGTGCGGCCCGGGCCTGGGCTTCCGCCGCGTCGAAGGCGGCGCGGTGCTCGGGCAGGATGCGGTCGAAGATCAGGGCCGCGTCGCGCATGGCCGCCTCGCCCTCGACCCCGTTCAGGCCCAGGCAGCGCGGCCCGGCGAAGACGAAACGCAGCGCGCCCTGGGCGTCGGCCTGCAGCACGAAGGCCATCCCGAGCGCCGTCGCGTCCACGGCCGATCGCACGATCGGATCGCCGCCGCCCAAGTCTTCGATCGAGGCGTTCACGTCCGCCAGCTTCGCCATCCCAACGCGCGCGGTAACTTCTCGCGGTGTCGCGGGCGTCACAAGGCCAGAAGAACTATGGTTTCCGAAGCGCCGGACGTGGGGGGTGCGACGTTTGGCCTCGCAGGTTTACGGGCGCGGAAGCACCGCGACGGCGTCCGGAATCTGGTTCGGATTGTCGTTCGGATCGGCGGGGAACTTCTCCGCCAGCACCTCGCCGCAGAGCCGCACGGCGGCCTCGAAACCGGCCTCCACGCGCCCATGCTTCAGGCCCTCGGTGAGCGCCGCCATGGCCTTGTCCCAGACGTGCGGGCCCACATGGTCGTGGATGCCGTCGTCGGCGATCAGCTCGGCCATCCGCTCCGCCAGCGAGACGTAGATCATCACCCCGGTCCGCTCACGGGTGAGGTGCAGGTTCTTGGCGAAGAACTGCTCATGAGCGCGGCGGCGCACGCGCAGGCGCTTCAGGTGCTTGGGCGTCAGCGCCATGCGCACCGAGGGGATCGAGGCGAACAGGCCGACCACGGCGAACAGCACGCCCTGGAGGACGATCGCGCCGACCAGCGCGCGGCGCACGGCGATCTCGATGGCCGAGGAGACATCCGAGGCGCTCCAGGTGGCGAAGAGGTCGGGAAGGGTCACGTGCACGCCGGCCACTAGCAGCAGCGCCGGGCCCAGCAGGGCCACGCCCGCCGCCCAGGCGATCGCCGTCTCGCCGTAGTGCGAGCTTTCCTCGGTCACCACGCAGTAGATCTCGCCGGAGGTCTTCGCCTCGGCCTCGCGGACGGCCGCCTCGATGGCCGCAAGCTCTTCGGGGGTCAGCGTCTTCATCACCAGCTCCCCGAACTGCCGCCGCCGCCGAACGAGCCGCCGCCGCCGGAGAAGCCTCCGCCGCCGCCGCCGCCCCAGCCGCCACCGCCTCCGCCCCAACCGCCGCCGCGGCCGCCGCCCAGGAACAGGAACGGCAGCCACCACAGCCCGCCGCCGCCGCGGCGCAGCAGGGCCGAGATCACCCAGAAGACGATCAGGATGATGACGAAGACCGGCACATGCGGGCGCACGTCTCGCGCGCCATAGGCCGGCGCCGGCGGCGCGGCCTCGGCCTGGGCGACCTGGGCCTTGGCCTGGTCCTCCGGCAGGGAGAGCTGGGCGATCAGGGCCTCGGTCCCGTCGACCACGCCCTGCTCCATATGGCCGGCCTTGAACTGCGGCAGGACCTTGCGTTGCAGGATGACGCTGGTGAGCGCGTCGGTCAGCACCGGCTCCAGGCCGTAGCCGACCTCGATGCGCACCTTGTGCTCGTTGGGGGCGACCAGCAGGATCGCCCCGTCGTTGACGCCCTTGCGGCCGAGCTGCCAGGCGCGGCCGAGCTGGTAGCCGTAGTCCTCGATCTCATTGCCCTGCAGGTCGGGCACGGTGGCGACCACCACCTGGTGGCCGGTCTGCTGCTCGAGGCCCGCCAGTTCGCCTGTGAGTTTTTCTACCGCCGCCGGCGACAGGATGTGGGCGTCGTCCACCACCCGGCCCGTGAGCGGCGGGAATTTCGGCGTCGCCGCCGTGGCCGCCGTCGCCAGGAAGACGAAGGCGAAGAGCGCGGCGAAGACGGCGCGGAGCCGGCTCCCCACGCGCTCCTCCCCCGCATGCGGGGGAGGTGGCCCGAAGGGCCGGAGGGGGCGAGCGGATCGCAAGACCCCCTCCGTCAGCTCCGCTGACACCTCCCCCGTCGTCTTCGCGACAGGGGAGGAGCTGAGGCTGAGGATCACCTATTTGCTCGGCGGCGAGGGCGGCGCGCTGCCGGGAGCGGCGCCGGGCGGCGGTGCGGCGGGCGCCGTGCCGGCGGGCGGCGGCGGCGCGCTGGTGTCGAAGCTGACGCTGGGCGCGCCCTGGGCCGCGGCGCTGGCGGTGAACAGCTGCATCGGCTTGGCGTCCGAGTGCAGGCTCTTCGCCCACAGGATCTGCGGGAAGGTCACCAGGGTCGTGTTGTAGTCCTGGACGGCCTGGTTGTAGTCGCGCCGCGCGATCGCGATGCGGTTCTCGGTGCCCTCGAGCTGGCTCTGCAGCGCCATGAAGTTCTCGTTCGACTTCAGCTCCGGATACTTCTCCTGGATCAGCATCAGCCGGCCAAGCACGCCCGACAGCTTGTCCTGCGCCTGCTGATAGGCCTGGAACTGGGCGGGGTTGGAGATGGTCGAGGCGTCGACCTTCACCTGGGTCGCCGAGGCGCGGGCCTCGGTGACTTCCACCAGGGTCCGCTGTTCCTGGGTGGCGTAGCCCTTCACGGTGGCCACCAGGTTGGGGATCAGGTCGCTGCGGCGCTGATACTGGTTCTGCACCTCGGCCCAGGCGGTCTGGGCGGCCACCTGCTTGGTGGGGATGGCGTTGTAGCCGCAGGCGGCGAGGGTGAATGACGCGGCGACGATCAGGACGGCGCGCGCAAGGCGGGTCGTAAGGCGGGTCACGTTCGGTCTAGGCTCCCCCGGAAGCTCATGTGCGAGCTCGGTCATACACCGATATTTGGCCCCGCCGTTGATCCGGCGCAACGTGATCGGGCATGACAGTTCCGTAAGGCGATAGATTTTCCCGGGAGATCGCATGGCGCAGACGCGCCCCTACTATGCCGAAAAGGGCCTGAGCGCGGCCTTCTACGACACGGTGACCGCCGCCGACCGCCGGCTCGAGGGCGACCTGGACGTCTATGCGCGCCTGGCCCCGCCCGGCGGGACCATCCTGGAGCTGGGGGTGGGCACCGGCCGGCTCGCCATCGCCCTCGCCGAAAAGGGCTTCCGGGTGACCGGCGTGGATATCGCGCCCGCCATGCTGGCCCAGGCGCAGGCCAAGCTGGCGGAGCTGCCGTCGCATGTCGCCGGCCGGATCGAACTGAAGCGCGGCGACATGACCGCGATCGACCTCGGCCGGACCTTCGACCTGGTGATCTGCCCCTATTTCACCCTGGCCCACGTGCCGCGCGGCATGGCCTGGAAGAACACCTTCCTGACCGCCGCCAAGCACCTGAAGCCGGGCGGGCTGGCGGCCTTCCACCTGCCGCTCGCCGAGATCATGCGCCTGCCGGGCCCCGACAATCCGGAGGCTCCCGTTCTGGACGAGCCGACGCCCAGCGGCGGGCGGCTGCAACTCTTCGTCCTGCAGCGGGAGTTCCGCGAGGAGGTGGGCCGCCTCGACCAGGTGCTGGAATATGTCGAGCTGGACGCGCGCGGCGGCGTGCTGCGCCGCTCCGCCGAGCGGCTGACCTACTATCTGACCGACCCGGAGCCCCTGGCCGCGCCCGCCGGCCTGGCCGTCGATCGCGAGCCCGTGCCGCTGGGCGGGGTGGGCGAAATCCACGTGTTCCTGAAGGCCTAGGAGCCTACTTCGGCCGGCGCTCGCAGTAGGCCTTGAGGTCGGCCAGGTACTCCGGATTGTGGGCCTTGAAGAAGCCGTAGAGGGCGTCGAAGGCCGCCCCGTCACGATACCCCACCTGCGACAGCGCCACCTCGGTCTCGCCGCCGCCCACCGGCTTCAGCTCCATGACGATGGCCAGCTGCGGATAGACCTCATGCCCCGGCGGGCCGACCGGCGCCGGCTGGTTCTGGAAGGTGATCAGCCGCTGCGGCACATAGGACGTGATCTTCTGCTTCAGGTTCGACGGATCGCCCGGCCTGCCCTTGGGGTCGAACGATACCTCGATCAGCCCGCCCACCCGGAAGTCGATGAAGCTGACCGGCGCGGCCCAGGCGCGATAGGCGCCCTGGTCGGTGAGCGCCTTCCAGACAACGGCGGCGGGCGCCTTGATCCGCACCGTGTCCTGCAGCAGGCGCGCCCCGGTCGGCTCGACGCTGGAGGTGTCGCGCACCGCGGCCAGGTCGGCCTTGGTCGCCTGGGCGTGGGCGGCGGTCGTCGCGATCGTCAGGGCTGTCGCGGCGAGGGCCAGAAGGCGCCTCAACGCCAGGCCCCCAGAATCGCCCCGATGATCGTGAACTGCAGGGTCGCGTAGCCGCCGTTGATCAGGGCCAGGGATAGCGGGCGCCGCTCGAAGACGTAGGTCAGCGCCAGACCCGTCGCGACCCAGCCGAGGCCGGCCGCGAAGCCCGCGCCCACGCCGAACATGAGGGTCACGTCCGGGCCCAGGAACATGGCGAAGACCGCCGACTGGACCAGGGCCAGGATGAAGGCGATGGCGAACATCACCGGCCGCGATCCGCTTTTCATCTGCTCGTCGCTGACCCCGGCGGCGGCCTGCCAGGGCTTGGCGAACAGGCCCGAGTACCAGGCGCCGCCGAGCACGAAGCTCGCCGCCGCCGCGGCCAGGACGGCCAACCAGTTCACATGTGGCATGTCTGAAGTCCCCCCTTTGATGATCCGGATCAGGCCGCCGCCATTCAAGCGGCCATCTGGGCGCGCTCGGCGAGCAGGTCGAGGTGGCGGCGAAGCTCGGCGATGTTGCGGTCGAAATAGGCGATGTCGCGATGGGTCCGCGCCTGCATGACGCCGCCCTCCATGGCGGTCAGGATAAACTCGGCCAGGGCCGCGACGTCGGTCCCGCGGGGCAACCTGGTTCCCGCCGCCTCCAGGCAGCCGCCGATGGCGCGGGTCCAGGCGTTGAAGTTCTGGGCCAGCAGGGCGCGCACCGGCGGGTCCGGCTCATGCAGCTCCAGCGCCAGGCTGCCGATCGGGCAACCGTAGACGCACTCGCTTTCCAGCAGCGCGCCGCGATAGCGGTCCATCAGGGCGAAGATCCGCGCGATAGGATCATCCACCCCCTGCCAGGCGGGTTCCAGCAGCATCCGGTGGATGCCGTCGCGATAGAGCTCCAGCACGCCCAGCAGCACGTCCTGCTTGCCGGGGAAGAAGTGATAGAGGCTGCCGGAGTTCGCCTGGCTGCGGCTCAGGATGTCGGCGATCGAGGTCGAGCCGTAGCCCTTCTCCGAGAACAGCTCCATCGCCGCGATGAGGATGCGCAGGCGCGTGTCGATCGGCATGGAGAGTCCTTGGTTGATCGCTCCATCAAGACTCCGCTTGAACGATCAGTCAAGCGTAGCGGGCGGCTCCGGCCGCGGCCCGCTCTTCCACCAGGCGAAGAGCGCGAAGACCACGATCTCCGCGCCGACGGCCAGCACGCGGCCCGGCAGCGTCAGCTGGACGCCGCCCAGGCCCAGCTCGGCCTTCAGATGGGCCAGGCCCTCGGCGGCGCTCGGCGGATGCGCCTGCGACGGATCGCTGGTCAGGACCACGGTGGCGGCCAGCAGGACGACGAAGACCAGCAGCGAGAGCCAGCCCTTGGCGTTCGCCGGTGTGTAGCCGACGCCGATGGCCTTGGGCCGGAACCATGGATCGCCCATGCTTGATCCTCCTGACGCGAGCCGGAGCGTACAGGCGGCGGCGGACGACGTCCCGCCCGAACCGCGCATTCTGAATAACAGCGATCCGCCACTGACCGCTGTTACGGAATCATGACAGCCTTGGCGAAGTGCCGAAATCCCCCCGCATGGGACTCGTGGCGGGATGGGCAGGTGCCGCGTGAGCCGCCGATCATGGACCTGAGCGCCCAAGGCTGGGACACCGCCACGGCCCTGAACCGGGGCCTGCGGCTGCATGCCGAAGGCCGGCCCGCCGAGGCGGAAGCCATCTACCGCGAGGTCCTGGCGCACGAGCCGGACCATCCGCGCGCGCTGGGCATGCTGGCGCTGATCCTGGCCGACGGGCCGGACCCGGCGACCGCCGAGGCGGCGTTGCGCCGCCACCTGACGCTGGAGCCCAGAAGCGCGTCCAGCCTGCTGGCGCTGGGGCGGCTGCGCGCGGCGGCCGGCGACGACCTGGAGGCCGCCGACCTGCTGGGCCGCGCCGCCGCGCAGCGCCCCGACCTCTCGCCGATCCACAACGACCTGGGCGTCGCCCTGTTCGAGCTCGCCCGCCACGAGGACGCGCTCGCCGCCTTCGACCGGGCGGTGGCCGCCGACCCCGACCACGCGCCCTCGCACGCCAACCGGGCCCGCACCCTGGTCGCCCTGAAGCGCCTGGCCGAGGCGGAGGCGCCGGCGCGCCAGGCGCTGCGGCTGGGCGGCGCCGACGCCGACGGCGTGGAGCGGCTGGCGGCGATCCTCGACGGCCTCAAGCGGCCGGACGAGGCGACCGCGCTGCGCGACGCGCTCTCCCGCCGCGCCGGCCTGCAGATGAGCGGGCGGACCGATCCCGGCGCGCCAGTGGTGCTGATGCTGGGCGCGGTGGGCGGCGGCCACGTGCCCACCCGCTACCTGCTCGACACCGAGACCTTCGCCGTGGGCTCGCTCTCCCTGCTCTCGCCGGCCCAGGCCGACGCCCCTCTGGGGGCGGTGACGCACGCGCAGCTGGCGGCGGCCGAGGTGGTGTTCTGCGCGCTGGGCGACATCGACCGCGACCGCTTCGGCCAGCTGGCCACCGCCGAGGCCCTGCTGGCCGAGCTCGGCAAGCCGGTGCTGAACCCGCCGGCCCGCATCCGCCAGACCGGCCGGGAGAACGCCGCGGTGCTGTTCGACGGCGTCGACGGCCTGGTGGCGCCGCCGGTGACACGGGCCTCGCCGGCCGAGCTCGCGGCCCTGCCGCTCACCGCGCCGATGCTGGTCCGCCCGGCCGGCGACCACGGCGGCGAGAACCTGGTCCTGCTGCGCAACCCGGCCGACCGCGCCGCCTATCTCGCGAGCGAGCCGCCCGAGCGGCTGCTGGTCACGCCCTACGTGGAGACCCGCTCGCCCGACGGCTTCTGGCGCAAGTACCGGCTGATCTTCGTGGGCGGCGAGGTGTTCGCCTTCCACCTGGCGATCACCGAGGACTGGCTGGCCCACTACTGGCGCGCCCATCCGGCCCAGCATGCCTGGAAGCGGGCGGAGGAGGCGGAATTCCTGGCCGACTGGCGCGCGGTGTTCGGGCCCCGGCGCACGGGGGCGGTGCAGGCGGTCTGCGACCGCCTCGGCCTCGACTACGGCGGGATCGATTGCGCGATCACCGGCGATGAAGAGAGAGGCGACGACCAGGTGGTGCTGTTCGAGGCCAACGCCTGCGTGCTGCTGCACCTGGACGAGCCGGCGGCGATGTTCCCCTACAAGCACCGCCACGTGCCGCCGATCCGCAAGGCCTTCAGCCGCCTGCTGCTGAGCCGGGCGGGACGGCCTAGCTAGCCCCGGGGGCCGGGAATCATCTGAATGTAGGCGGACGCTCTCATGGGCGCTTCCCGCCTTAAATCTCACGATAGATGCGGGCCTTCCGGCCTCGGAAAGGCAAATTGGCCGCCATGAGATCTATGGCTCGGTCTGACCGAAGGGACGATCAGCCATGACCTCGGCTGGCGACCCTATACGGACGTCGCGGCAGGCGCCTGGGCTCGCCCTATTTCTGTCTCTTGTGCCTGTTGTGGCAGGACGTGCAGGTGTCGCCGAGATCGTTGGCGGCCTTGGCGAAGGCTGCGGCGTCTTCTTTGCCGGCAGCGTTTTCGGCATCGTCCGACAGCCTGGCGAAGTCGGCGGCGGACTTTGTCCAGACGTCCCCCGGTTGCTTCTGCGGACCATTGAGATTGCTTGCAGCCTTTTTCAGAATCTGGGTGGCCAAGAGAGCCTGCTCCCATCGTTCCTGGGAGACCTTCAAGCCGGGGCCATTGACGGGGTCTACTTCGCCGGCCAGCGCAAAGACCGTATTGCTCGCGGGGTCCACCAGAGCCTGCATCTCGTCCGTCACGCTCATGAGGACCGCAGCGACCGAGCTGCCCGCGATGCAGAGGCTCGCGGCGACGGTGAAGGCAAGCATACGCATCGGGGAGACCTCTAAGGCGCGACCATGCTGACGTACGTGGAGGGGGTTCGGTCGTCGTCTCACATTGCCGGAGCCAATGTCCGACTTCCACCCGTTGCGGACGCTGTGACCTAGGCCGCGAGCTTCGCCGGGGGCGCGACGGTGACGAAGCGTTCCGGCGGCTTCGGCCGCGTGCGGACCTTCTCGCCCTTCAGCCAGATGAACAGCGCTTCCCAGTGGATGGCGGCCATGGTCCCGATGGTCATCCACGGATGGGTTAGCCAGGCGCGGACGAGTTCGCGATCCGTCAGCTCGCGCCGCTCGCCGGCGAAGCTCGCCGCCAGCACCAGGCCCTCGGCGTCGGCGGTGTCGACGGAGACCAGCACGCGCGCCTCGGGCCGCAGGATCTTGAAGCTGTAGGACAGGCCCATGTCCATGAACGGCGAGACGTAGAAGCCCTTGGCGCAGTCCTGCCGGATCAGGGCGGCGTTGGGCGCCGGGATCAGGTAGCCGTGCCGCTCGCCGAAGGTGTTGTTCACCTCGTAGAGGATGGCCGAGAGCGTGCGGTTGGCGGCGTAGCAGAAATAGACCGTCAGCGGATTGAACGCCCGGCCGAGAATCTGCGGCATGGCCAGCATGCGGATCGGCCCGCCGGTGGGCAGGCCGGCGTCGGTGAGCATGGCCTCGACCTGCGCCTTCAGCGGCCGCCCGGAGCCGTCGCCGAAGCGGCGCTCGTCGAAGCCGAACAGGTTGAAGCGGCCGACGCCCAGGGTCTTCAGCCGAAGGCCGGGCAGTTCGTCCAGGTCGACCAGCAGCATGAAGATCCTGTAGGCGAGCTTGTGCGGCCGCGGCTTCAGCCGGTTGTGGCTGACCAGGCCCGCATAGAGCCCGGACGCCAGGGTCACGCCGCGGCCTCCACCGAGGCTGAGAGCCGGCCGGTCACGTGGATGCGGCCGCTCTCGCCATCGACCGTCCAGGGACGGCGCACGCCGCCCAGCTGTTCGGCCACCGCCAGCCCGGCCTGCAGGGCGTCCTCGTGGAAGCCGTGGCCGAAGTAGGAGCCGCAGAACCAGGTGTGCCTGGCGCCCTGCAGGCCCCACAGCTCGCGCTGGGCGGCGATGGCGCCGGCGTCGAACAGCGGATGCTCATAGACCTCGGTCTTGATCACCGCCTCGGGCGCGATCGGCCGGGTGGGCTTCAGGGTGACGAACAGGTCGTGGTCGGACTTCAGGCTCTGCAGCCGGTTCATCCAGTAGGTGACGCAGCCGTCCTCGGCGTCGTTGCGCCGGCCGATGTGGTTCCAGCTCGACCAGGCCGCCTTGCGCTTGGGCATCAGGCTCTTGTCGGTGTGCAGCACCGTCAGGTTGCGGCTGTATTTGAAGCAGCCGAGCACGCGCTTCTCCTCCGCCGTCGGATCGTCGAGCAGGCTGAGCGCGGTGTCGCCGTGGGCGGCGATCACCACCTCGTCGAAACGCTCCACATGGCCGGTGACGTCGCGCACCTCGGCGCCGCCCGCCAGGCGCTTGACGCCGGTGACCCGCACGCCGGTGCGCGCCTCGCCCTGGAAGGCTTGCGTCAGTTGGCGGACATAGGCGCGGCTGCCGCCTTCGACCGTGCGCCAAAGGCCGCGGCCGAAGACGCTCATCATCCCGTGGTTCTGGAAGAAGCGGATCAGGGCGGCGGCCGGATAGGCGCCGATGGCGGCCAGCGGCGTCGACCAGATGGCCGCGGCCTGCGGCAGCAGGTGGTCGTCGCGGAACGCCTGGCAGTAGCCCTTCTGGGCCAGGTAGTCGTCCAGCGACGTCAGCGGCGCCTCGAGCGCGGCCAGGTCCTTCGGCCCGTGACGATAGAAGCGGATGACGTCGCGCAGCATGCCCCAGAACCGGGCGGAGAAGATGTTGCGCTTCTGGGCGAACACCCCGGCCATGCCGAAGCTGGAATATTCGAAGCCGCCGTCGTCCAGGCTGACCGACAGCGACATGTCCGCGGGGATCGAGGCGACGCCCAGGTGGCCCAGCAGGGCGGTGAAGTTCGGATAGTTCGGTTCGTTGTAGACGATGAAGCCGGTGTCGACGGGCGTCACGCCGCCCTGATGGTTCGGCGCCTCGGCGGTATTGGCGTGGCCGCCCAGCCGGCCGTCGGCCTCGAACAGCACCACCTCGTGCTTGCGCGACAGGAGCCACGCTGCGGACAGGCCGGCGATCCCGCCCCCTACGACTGCGACCCGTAGACGACGTTCATCGGTATCGAACACGCCTGAACCCCTTGGCCAACGCAGGCGCGTCCCCCGGGGATAGCGCGCCTCTTTGAGCTACGGGAGGCTTCCCCCAGCGGATGCATCCGGGCCAAGGTATGACCGCGTATCGCCAAAGTGGAAAGTGCCTCCGGCATGCTCTGGGTCCTGAGCCTAACGGTGCTCGGCTTGATAACGGTCGTGATGCTGGGCGCGTGGGCATTTGGCCTGTCAACGCGCAACGGCGGCTGGACGGACGTCTTCTGGACCTTCGGTTCCGGGATCGTGATGGCCGGCGCCGCGATGGGGTCGATATCCGGCTTCGATGCGCCGCCGGCGCGCCGATATCTCGTCGCCATGCTGGTGGTGGTCTGGGCGATCCGCCTGGGCGGCTACCTGGCCCCGCGCGTCGCCCATCACGAGGACCCCCGCTACGCCAGGTTCCGCGCCGACTGGGGCAAGGACTACGCGCGCAACATGCTGTTCGTGACCCTGCCGCAGGCGCCGGCCACGGCCTTGCTGTCCCTGTCGGTGCTGATCGCCGCCGCCGCGCCCGGGCCGCTGGGCCTGCGGGACGCCATCGGCCTGGCGATCTTCGCCGCCGCCATCGCCGGCGAAGGCGTGGCCGACGAGCAGATGCGCCGCTTCAAGGCCGCGCCCGCGAACAAGGGCAAGGTGGCCGAGGTCGGCCTGTGGGGCTGGTCGCGGCATCCGAACTATTTCTTCGAATGGCTGGGCTGGCTGGCCTATCCGGCCATCGGCCTGCAGCTCGCCCAGCCGGTCACCTGGCTCAGCCTGAGCGCGCCGGTGGTGATGTTCCTGCTGCTCACCAGGGTCAGCGGAATCCCGCCGCTCGAAGAGGCGCAGCTCGCCTCCAAGGGCGAGGCCTATCGCGACTACCAGGCGCGGGTCAGCGCCTTCGTGCCCTTGCCGCCCAGAGCTCCCTGAAGGACCCGCATGAGTCTCGTCTCCGCCGCCCTGCTCGCGTTCGAGGGCGCCTCGCTTCCCGACCCGGTCCGCAAGGCGGCCATCGAATTCCTGGTGTCCGGCGCGCGCCGGCAGGCCGCCGCGGCCGGGCCCGACACCGACGCCCAATTCGCCCGCGAGATGGCCACCCGTCCGATCGCCGAGCACACCGACGCGGCCAACGAGCAGCACTATGAGGTGCCGGCCGAGTTCTTCCTGAACTGCCTGGGCCCGAACCTGAAATACTCCTCCTGCCTCTACGAGCCGGGCGACGACCTAGGCCAGGCGGAGGCCCGCGCGCTGGCCGAGACCTGCGCCCACGCCGGCCTTGCGGACGGCCACGCGATCCTGGAACTGGGCTGCGGCTGGGGCTCGCTGTCGCTGTGGATGGCGCGCCACTACCCCAATTCGAAAATCACGTCGGTCTCCAATTCGGCGAGCCAGGGCGCGTTCATCCGGGCCAAGGCCGCCGCCGAGGGGCTGGCGAACCTGACGGTGGTCACCGCCGACATGAACGACTTCGCGCCATCGGAACGCGGCGCCTACGACCGGGTCGTCAGCGTCGAGATGTTCGAGCACATGGCCAACTGGCGCGCCCTGCTGGGCCGCGTGAAGACCTGGCTGAAGCCGGACGGGCGGCTGTTCGTCCACATCTTCACCCACAAGACCGGCCCCTACCGCTTCGACGTCGAAAACGAGGCGGACTGGATCGCCCAGCACTTCTTCGCCGGCGGCGTGATGCCTAGCCACAAGCTGATGCGGCAGTTCCCCGACCTCTTCGAGGTGGAAGAGGACTGGCGCTGGAGCGGGACCCACTACGAGAAGACCGCGCTGCACTGGCTGGAGAACTTCGACCGGAACCGCGCCGAGATCGATCCGGTGCTGCGGGCGGTCTACGGCGACAAGGCGGTGCTGTGGCGCCGGCGCTGGCGGCTGTTCTTCCTGGCCACCGCCGGCCTGTTCGGCCATCGCGGCGGGGACGAGTGGGGCGTGAGCCACTACAGATTGCGGCCCTCCTAGCCCCTTCGATCCGTCATCCCCGGGCTTGTCCCGGGGATCCATAAACGCGAGCGTTCGAGGTTCTCTCCGGATATTCGGTGTTCATGGGTGGCCGGGACAAGCCCGGCCATGACGGTGGATTGAGAGTGAGATGCTCAAGTACGCGATCACCTACCTGGGGACCGGCGTCGCCGTCGCCATCCTGGATGCGATCTACCTGACCGTGGCCGGGCAGAGGGTCTACCGGCCGCTGCTGGACTATGCGCTGGCCGACCAGCCGAACCTGTCGGCCGCGGCGGTCTTCTACCTGGCCTACGTCCTGGGGATCCTGCTGCTGGCCATCCTGCCGAACCGGGCGGCGAGCCTTGGCAGGACCGCCCTGACCGGGGCGATCCTGGGCGCCTTCGCCTACGCCACCTACGACCTCACCAACCAGGCGACGCTGAAGGTGTGGGCGACGAAGATCACCGCGATCGACCTCTGCTGGGGGACCTTCCTGACCTGCGTCGGCGCCAGCGTCGGCGGGCTGGTCTGGCGTTGGGCGGAGAAGCGATTTCCCTGATTTTTCGGGCCCTGGATAAATCCTGACGCTCGCTGTCAGCTTTAGGCGGCCATAAGCCCCGCGGACATCAAT
This sequence comes from Phenylobacterium sp., assembly GCF_036501465.1. GTDB lineage: Bacteria > Pseudomonadota > Alphaproteobacteria > Caulobacterales > Caulobacteraceae > Phenylobacterium. Next base: position 8,436 of record NZ_DASYAF010000105.1, on the reverse strand, counting down.
GCGAGGCTTCCCATGCTCATCCGGACCATCACCGCCGCCGCCCTGCTGATCGCCGCGGCGCCCGCCGCCGCCCAACCCCTGCCGCCGCACGTCTTCCCGCCCCGGGTCGCCGCGCCGGCGACCCACGACGGCGCCCACGACTTCGACTTCCTGCTGGGCGACTGGAAGGCGCATGTGAAGCGCCTGCCCGACCGGCTGGTGGGGTCGAGCGCCTGGGTCGAGTACGACGGCACGGACAGCCACCACTCCGTGCTGGGCTCGGCGGCGAATTTCGAGGAGTTCGAGGTCGACAGCCCGAACGCGCCGCCCGGCGCGATCAAGCACATCCACGCCCAGACCCTGCGGCTCTACAACCCGACCTCGCGCCAGTGGAGCATCTATGGCTTCGACCTCGCCGCCGGGACCATGGACCTGCCGGCGGTCGTGGGCGCGTTCCACGACGGGCTCGGCGAGTTCTACAACCAGCAGGACTGGAAAGGCCGCATGGTGCTGGTGCGCTACCAGTGGGGCCACAAGGGCCCGGACGACGCCCACATGGAACAGGCCTTTTCCCTCGACGGCGGCAAGACCTGGGAGGTCAACTGGATCTGCGACCTGGTGCGCGCCAAGCCCCGCTAGGACGGCCGCACCGCCTCCCAATTGTCGCCTGCTTCGGGGCGTGTGATGGTGGCCGCGAGGGCGCCGGAACGCCGAGCCAGGCGCGGATTATTTCGTCCCGCCTCCGGCCGCCTCCAACAGCATCAGCGCGCCACCCATTGCGGCGCCGGGAGGAATTGAATGGACGAGGTGAAGGAGCGCGTGAGCCTGGACGACCGGCTGAACGAGGCCGCGACCCGGGGCATGACCATCGCTGTCTGGGCCGACCTCAAGCCCGACGCGACCTTCATCCACGATCCCGACGGCAAGACCCACAGCTGGGGCAAGGTCAACGCCCAGGCCAACCGCATCGTGCGCCTGCTACGCGCCCAGGGGCTGAAGCCCGGCGACGCGGTGGCCCTGGTCTGCTCGAACCGCGCCGAGTTCGTCGAGGTGCTGGCCGCGACCCAGCGCGCCGGCTGGCGGATCACCCCGGTCAACTGGCACCTGACCGCCGACGAGATCGCCTACATCGTGGGTGACTGCGAGGCCAAGGCCGGCTTCTTCGACACGCGGGTCGGCGCATCGGCCGCCGCGGCGGCCCAGTGCCCGGGGCTGAAGGTCAAGGTGGCGATCGGCGGCAGCCTGCCGGGCTTCCTGGGCTACGAGGCGGCGCTGGCCGGGCTGGACGGCTCGGACATCGAAGACCCGACGCTCGGCAACGCCATGATGTACACCTCCGGCACCACGGGGCGGCCCAAGGGCGTCTATCGCGCCAATCCGATCGTGCCGATCCAGGCGCTCTACGCCATGCGCGGCTACGACCACGAGACCTCGGTGCAGCTCTGCGCGGGCCCCGCCTACCACGCCGCCCCGCTGGCCTTCGACGTGCGCGGATCGATGGGCGCGGGCTGCGAGCTGGTGTTCGCCGACAAGTGGGATTCGGAGTGGATCCTGAAGACCATCGAGGGCAAGCGCGTGACGCACATGCACCTCGTCCCGATCATGTTCCAGCGACTGCTGGCGCTGCCGGAAGAGGTCAAGGCGGCCCACGACCTCAGCCATGTGAAGTACATCGTCCACGGCGCGGCGCCCTGCCCGCCCGAGGTCAAGATGGCGATGATCGACTGGTTCGGCCCGGTGCTGAACGAGTACTACGCCGGCTCCGAGGGCGGCGCGGGCTTCGTGATCTCCGCCGAGGAGTGGCTGAAGAAACCCGGCAGCGTCGGCAAGCGCCCGGTGCTGCTCGGCTCCAAGATCCTCGACGACGAGGGCAATGAGCTGCCGCCCGGCATGCCGGGGAAGATCTATCACCAGCTGCCGCCCGGCGGCGGCTTCACCTACTACAAGGACGAGGCCAAGACCCAGAAGAGCCGGGTGGGCGACTACTTCACCCTGGGCGACGTCGGCTACTACGACGAGGACGACTACCTGTTCCTCACCGGCCGCGACGCCGAGACCATCATCTCCGGCGGGGTGAACATCTACCCGCAGGAGATCGACAACGAACTGATCAAGCACGAGGCGGTGGAGGACTCATCCACCGTCGGCATCCCGCACGACGAATGGGGCGAGCAGGTGCGCGCGGTGATCCTGCTGAAGGACGGCTACGCGCCGTCCGACACGCTGGCGCAGGAGATCCTCGACTTCGCCCGCGCCAGCCTGCCGGGTTTCAAGGTCCCGCGCGGCGTCGACTTCGTGACCGAGCTGCCGCGTTCCGAGGCCGGCAAGATCCAGCGCAACAAGGTCCGGGCCCCCTATTGGGAAGGCCGGGCGCGGCAGATTTGACGCTCGCGCGCCAGGCCCGTCGGGGACGTCTAGGCCGGGACGTTACGCGGCCTCGGCCATCAGATTGCCTATTATTCATTTGCACAAATAGGTCATGCGCCCTTCCCTGGCCTCGTTTCGGGGGAAGGGGATAACCATGGCTGAGCCGCGCCCGGCGTTCCTTGCGCGAAAGCCCGGCCTGCGCTGGCTGATCTGCGGCCTGCTGGGCCTGGTCGGCCTGGCCGCGATCCTGGCGGGCTTCATCGTCACCCAGGGGCGGCAGGACCTGCGGCCGATCCTGCTGGTCGGCGACGTCGCCTTCTTCCTGGCGTCCCTGGTCGCGCCCTTCGGCGGACGCCGGGCGGATCCGATGGGGATGGCGGTGCTGTTCGTCCTGCCGGCCGCGCTGATGGCGCTGATGAGCCTGAAGCGGATCGCGTTCACCGATCACCTGCAGTTCGCCCTGATCCTGGGCGCGATGGCCATGGGACTCCTCATGGCGGCGGCCGTCCGCAGCCAGGACCGCTGGGTTCCGGCCCTTGGCCTGGCGGCCTGTGGGCTGGCGATCGCCGGCGTCGCCGCGAACTTCCTCGCACCCTGGGTGCTCGACCAGCGGGCCTTCGTGGACCAGACGCGAACCGTCGCGCCCTTCAGCTTCCACAACCTCGACGACGGGACGGCGGTCACCGCCGCCGACCTGAAGGGCAAGGTGGTGGTGTTGTCCTATTGGGCCACCTGGTGCACGCCGTGCCTGGCGGAGATGCCGCAGATCGCCGCCCTTCGGCGCCGGTACGCCACCGACCCGCGCGTGCGGATCATCCCGATCAACGCCAACGACAGCGGCGACAACGCCGACAAGGCCCGCGTCTTCCTCCAGCGCCACGGCTTCGATCCGCAAAGCGCCATCGACGACGTGCCCTCGCCCGGCCGTTCGAAAGGGCAGGCCGGCGTCAACCTGGGCCTGAAGGTGGTGCCGACCCTCTACGTCCTGGACCCCGACGGGCAGGTGACGGCCACCCACGTCGGCTATGACGCCTCGGAGCACCTGGTCCCGGCGCTGGCCGCGCGGATCGACAAGCTGCTGGCCGCGCCGAAAAGCTGACGATCGAGGGGAGCTGCGGGGGCATGCCAAAGCTGGTCGAAGTTTCGGCGTTGCGGCTCAACGTGATGCGGGCCGGCTACCTTGTGTTGTTTGGAGGGCTGGCCTCCTCGGAATGGCCCGGCCTGATCCACCCTGAGGGCTGGACCTCATCGCACGGCGTGGCCTCCAGCCTGCTGGCGGCCATGTCGGTGCTGGCGGTCCTGGGACTTCGCCATCCGCTGCAGATGGCGCCGTTGCTCTTCTTCGAACTTGTCTGGAAGGCGATCTGGCTCGTCGCCATCGGACTGCCGCGGTGGCTCGCCCACGACGTGGACGCCTATACGCAGCGGCAGACCATCGTCTGCCTGGCCGCGATGGTGATCGTTCCGCTTCTCATCCCCTGGCCATACGTGGTCGCGACCTATGTGACGAAGCCCGCCGATCGATGGCGCTAGCGAGGAGGACGCGATGACGGTCCAAAACCTGTCCGCGATCATGGGAACGGTGCTGATTGTCGCCGGGCTCGCCCTGGTGGGCATCCGCACATGGGTCCGCACGGAGGGCTCTGAAAAGAGCGTTCAGGCCGGGGCTTTGCTGATCGTGGTCGGCGCCGCCCTGCTGGGGCTGTCCCTGTTCGCGCCCCACGCAAGATAGGACCGGACGCGGAAAAGACGGATCGATCGCCTGCTGGCGCAGGCCTGGGAAAAGCTGACACCCAGAGTCACTATTCCGCGCTAGGCTGACCGCATGCAGGCCAGCCGCCTCCTGTCGATCCTCTTGCTGCTGCAGACCCGTGGGCGGATGACCGCCCAGGCGCTGGCCGAGGAGTTCGAGGTCTCGATCCGCACCATCTACCGCGACGTGGACCAGCTTTCGGCGGCCGGGGTGCCGGTCTACGCCGACCGCGGCCGGACCGGCGGCTTCCAGCTGCTGGACGGCTACCGCACCAAGCTGACCGGCCTGACCGCGGCCGAGGCCGAGGCGCTGTTTCTCTCCGGCCTGCCGGGCCCGGCGGCCGACCTGGGGCTGGGCGAGGCCATGGCCCAGGCGCAGCTGAAGCTGCTGGCGGCGCTGCCGGCCAGGGGCGAGCAGCCGCGGCTGGGCGCGCGGTTCCACCTCGATCCCATCGGCTGGTTCCGCGGCGCCGAGCCCATCGCCATCCTGCCGCAACTCGCCGAGGCGGTCTGGGGAAGCCGGATCATCCGCATCCGCTATGAGAGCTGGACGGACACGGTGGACCGCGAGCTGCAGCCGCTCGGCCTGACGCTCAAGGCTGGGGTCTGGTACCTGGTCGCCGCCGCCAGCGAGAACGGGATCGGGGGCAAGCCGCGCACCTATCGGGTCTCCGCCATCGAGGCGCTGGCGCTGACGGAGCAGGCCTTCGAACGGCCCGTTGGGTTCGACCTGCCGGCCTACTGGAACGCCTGGGCCGCCGATTTCGAGGCGCGCATCCAGCGCGGCCAGGCGGTCCTGCGCCTGTCGCCGGAGGGCCTGCGCCGCCTGCCGCGGCTCAGCGCCGCCGCCAAGGCCATGGCCGAGGAGACCGCCGGTCCGCCCGACGCGCAGGGCTGGGTCACGGTCACCATCCCCATCGAGATCGACTCCCTCGACCACGCCGCCGACGAGATCCTGAAGCTGGGGCCGCACGCCGAGCTGCTCGGCCCGCCGGACCTGCGGGCGCACATGGCCCACATCGTCGAGGAGATGAAGGGGCTCTACGGCCCCACGGACGCCGCGAGGGGCGCTAAGGGCCGGTCGGGACCGGCATCACCGGCATGACCTCCACGCTATCGCCCGGGAAGATCGAGAAATGCGGGTGGCCCTCGAACAGCCTGGCCGCCGCCTCGGCGGACTCCGCCTCGATGACGGTGTAGCCGGCCACGAAGTTGCTGGCGTCTTCGATGCCCTTTGGGGAGACCCGCTTGGTCTTGCCGAGCGGCCCGCCGGCGTCGACGACGATGTCGGCGTGGTCGGCCATCCACTGGCCCCAGGCCGCCATGCCGCGGCCGATCTGCTCCGGCGTCGGCGGGTTCGCCTCGCCGCGCCTGTTGGCTTCCACCGATCCCATGTAGAGCGCGATGAACTTCGCCATACCGTCTCCTCCTTGGCCGCCGCGACCCTAGCATGCCCTCTGCGACGGGGCTGCGAAACACCGCGACACCAAGCGTGTTTTGGCTTGGCCGCCCGACGCATGGCATAGGCCGCGCCCAATTCGCCAAGGTTCGGCCGGAGTGCTCCCATGATCCCGTTCATCGACCTGCAGGCGCAGCGCAAGCGCCTGGGCCAGCCGCTGGAGGATGCGATCCTCAAGGTCGTGCGCTCGGGGGCCTACATCATGGGGCCCGAGATCGCCGAGTTCGAGCGCCAGCTCGCCGCGTTCGGCCAGGCGCCGCATGCGCTTTCCTGCGGTTCGGGCACCGAGGCCCTGGTGCTGCCGTTGATGGCCTGGGGGATCGGACCGGGCGACGCGGTGTTCTGCCCCTCCTTCACCTTCGCGGCGACCGCCGAGGTGATGCCGCTGGTGGGCGCCTCGCCGGTGTTCGTGGACATCGACCCGGACACCTACAACCTCGATCCGGAAAGCCTGCAGGCGGCGATCGAGGCGGTGAAGCGCGAGGGCAAGCTCAATCCCCGCGCGGTGATCGCCGTCGACCTGTTCGGCGGGCCGGCCGACTATCCGGCGATCCAGCGGGTGTCCCGCAAGCACGGGCTGAAACTGATCAGCGATTCCGCCCAGGGCTTCGGCTGCGCGCTCGGCGGCCACCATCCGATCCACTGGGCCGACGTCACCACCACCAGCTTCTTCCCGGCCAAGCCGCTGGGCTGCTACGGCGACGGCGGCGCGGTGCTTTCCAAGGACGCCAGGTTCCACGACCTGCTGGTCAGCCTGCGCGTCCACGGCCAGGCGGTGAAGTCGGACATCGAGGGTAAGAGCTTCGAGCACGACCCGAAGTACCTGAACGTCCGTATCGGGATGAACTCGCGGATGGACACCATCCAGGCCGCCGTCCTGATCGAGAAGCTGAAGATCTTCGAGGACGAGATCGCGGCCCGCAACCGCGTCGCCGACCGCTATGCCGCGGGCCTCTCGGACCTGGTGAAGACGCCGACGGTCGTCGAGGGCGGGGTCAGCGTCTGGGCGCAGTACACCATCGAGGTCCCGGAGGGCGCCAAGGGCGGCCGCGATGCGCTGGGTCCCCACCTGCGCGAGCAGGGCGTTCCGACCGCGGTCTACTATCCGATCCCGATCCACAGGCAGGGCGTCTATTCGGCCTATCCGACCGCGCCGGGCGGCCTGCCGGTGACCGAGGCCAAGGCCGGCCGGGTGATCAGCCTGCCGATGCACCCGTACCTGACGGAAGACGACCAGGACCGGATCACCGCGGCGATCCGCGCCTTCGTGAAGGCCAACGGCTGAGCTGCCGACCGGCGTGACCGCGGCCGGAATCCCTACGGAATCCCTCGCAGGTTGAATCCCCTGTCGGGCGAATATTAACCTTGTAAGGTCGCAGCCCGCAGTTGTGTCAGTACATTCAGTGGGGGCAGTATGAACAGCAAGCTTATCGCCATGGCCACGGTCGCCGTGGCGCTCGCCGCCGGCGCGTCGGCCCACGCGGGCGAACTCATCGTCAACGGCGGTTTCGACGCCGACAACCCCGGGGCCGCCGCCCCGGTCGGCTGGACCCTCACGCAGGCGGCTAGCGGTTCGGACTTCTTCGTCGGCACGCCTCCGTTCTTCAGCGCTCTCAGCGCGCCCAACACCGCCAACTTCGGGGCGTTCGGCGATGGCGACGATGTGCTCAGCCAGGTCATCGCGACGACGGCGGGGGAGGACTACACCTTCAGCTTCGACCTCGCGCACATCGGCCTCGACGCCAACGATTTCTCGGCCAGCTTCGACGGCGCCACCCTGCTCAACAAGGTGGACAACGCCGACTTCAACTTCACGCACTTCTCCTTCGCCGTGACGGCGACCAGCAACGCGACGACGGTGTCCTTCGCCGGTCGGGAAGTGCAGGACTGGTACGAGCTCGACAATGTGAGCGTCACCAGCGTCACCGTGCCGGAGCCGGCGACCTGGGCGCTGATGATCTGCGGCTTCGGCCTGGCGGGCGCGGCCCTGCGCCGCCGCCGCGCGCTCGCCTGACCGCCCTGAGGTTCACAGCGCTGTAAGGGCCGTCCCACGGGGCGGCCCTTCTTCGTTGCGGGCCGGATCAGGCCCAGTAGGGCGCGAGGTCCTTGGCGTAGGCCTGGCCCTGGGCCACGCCGGCGCGGGCCGCGTCCGGCCGGCGGCGGAAGTCCATCAGGTTGGGGCCGAAAGCGGCGATGCTGGCCTCGTCCGGGGCGATGGTGACCACCGTGGCGCCGCCGTCCTTCAGGGTCTCGATCTCCTCGTTGAAGCGGGCGGCGATCCGCTCGCCCAGCGCCCCGCCGGCCGCGCCGAGCCGCACCGCGATCACCAGCACCAGATCATGGCCGGCCGCCATGTCGGCGTTGGTGGACGAGCGCATGCCGCCGTCGATGTAGCGGCGGCCGTTCAGCGTCACCGGCGGATAGACGCCCGGCACGCTGCAGCTCGAGGCCACCGCGCGCACCACGCCCACGCCGGACTTCGCGGTCCAGAGCTGGAAGGCGCCGGTCTCGGCGTCCACCGCCGTGCAGGCGTAGCCGCGCTCCGGCCAGTAGCCCTCCGGCAGGCCCGCGAAGCTGCGGCCGAAGCTGGCGATGAAGGTCGCCTCGTCGATGGTCTTGGCCTCGAGCGCCCACTGCCCGATCTCGGCGCGCACCTCGGCCGGATTGCGCAGCCCGTCGTGGGCTTCGGCCATCTTCTGCATCAGGAAGCCGAGGTCGGCGGGCGGGCGCTCCGACCCTCCGCCGCGCGGGGCCTGGGCGCGCTCGGCCTCCGCCAGGATCGGCTCGGCCAGGTCTTCAGCCAGCTGGCCCATCGCAAGCCTGGCGCCGACAAACGAGCCCGCCGAAGTGCCCAGGACGAAGTCCGCGCGGCCGAGGTC
>NZ_DASYAF010000104.1:0-31206 GCF_036501465.1 Phenylobacterium sp. | reverse complement strand
GCCTACCCGGGCGACATATCCTTCGCCCCCGCCCGGATCAGCCTGGGGATTACCCAAGGCCAGGCCCGCGACGCGACGGCGACGCTGCGTTCCTGCCTGCGCGCCCGGGCGGCGTCCGCCAGCTCGGCCTGTGTGATGGCGGTCTACGAACCGGGCGTCCAAGAGGCCGTGACCCGTCTGCCGGCCAACGAGAGGCTGGCCCTCGTCCACACCCTGCGGAGCTGGGCCCACAGCGCCGCCATCGTTCGGGTCGGGCGAGCCCAGCAGCCCCTCCTCACCGCATCCGCCCGCTGAGCGCGCCAACCCATCCGGCCGCGCATCCCCCTTCTTGAGGAACCACCCCATGTCGTCCATCGAATCGACCGATGCCCAGCGGCGCGAGGATTTCCGCCGCAGCCTGCTCTCCCACGCGGCGACCATTTCCGTCGCCTTCGTCGTCGCGGCCTCGGCGGTCCTGGCCAACCCGTTCCGCTTCGAGGAAGCCGCGGGCCAGCGGGGCCGGGAGATCTTCTACCAGGTGATCGCCGCCCAGACCCGTCCTCCGGCCGCGGCGCGGGCCCCGCTGCCGGGCGCCGTCGTAGTCAATATCGACGACGAGTTCATCCGCAAGGCGAGCTTCAGGGACGCCAGCGGCCACGAGCGAAAATACGTCTGGCCGCTCAGCTACGAGCAGCACGCCGTTTTTCTGCAGGCGATCGCCGCCAGGAAGCCCGCGGCCCTGTTCATCGACATGCCCTTCGTCTACGACCGCGACGACGCCACCCTGGGCGAACTGATCGACGTTCTGGAGGCGACCTCCAAGACCATTCCGATCTTCCTGGCGGCCGTTGAGGCGGATGACCACAAGCCGGCGATCGATCCGATCCTCGATCTGGTGGCGCGGGACCCGAACATCCACCTGGTGAGCGTCAGGCGCGGGGCGTCGCTCGGCATCGGCCACGCCTATCCGATCCACCCGAGCCTGAACGCCGAGTCGAAGCCGCTGCAGCCGGCGGCCGTGGCGCTCTACAACGCCTTCCGCGGCGACCGGTCGGCCTTCCGGCCGCGGTACGACACCGACGCCATGGACATCTGGTGGACCCTGCCGCGCAAGGATCCCGACCCCAACAAGAAGCCGTTCAACTGCCGTGGCCAGGAGGTCCGCATGGCCTGCGACCTGATCGGCGCCAACTGGTTCACCTGGATCGAGACCCTGACCCAGGCTGGCTTCCTGTCCGAGCGGCCGCCGGGCTCGCCGCGCCTGACCATTCCGGCGACCCCGACGCTTTCGGTCCGCGACCTGGTGCTGCCCGGCGAAGACGCCGCCTTCGTCGACGACGCGCTGAAGGGCAAGGTGGTGTTCTACGGAAGCGACCTGATCCTGATGGGCGACCATGAGGTCAGCGCGGTGCATGGCCCCCTGCCCGGGGTCCAGGCGCACGCGGCGGCCTATTCCAACCTCGCGGACATGGAGGGCGGCTACATCACGACGGCCGCGCCCTTCAACCTGAACCAGCGGGTCCACCTCGCGGGCCTGCTGCTGATCCTGTGCCTGGCCGGGTTCGCGGCGCGGGCCGGCGCGACGTGGGTCTCCTATCGGAATGGGCGGCCTTTGAAGCCGGACTCGCGCGTCTTCGGCTACCTGGACACCGCAGTGCTCTCCACCACGGCGGTGACGCTGGCGGCGGGGGAATTCTTCCTGCTTCACATCGGCCCGATCAGCTGGTTCCCGGTGCTGTTGATCGCCATGGCGGGCGACCTGCTGGCCTCGCACGGTCTGACCGCGTCCCTTCTGGGGCTGATCAACCGGCTCCCGCGGATGCGCGCTGCGCCTGCCTAACGGCGACTTCGTCAATGCTCGCAGTCGGGCCCAGGATCATGGGGATCCAGACGGATCTTGTGGACCGTGCGGAGCCGGCGCTGCAGCGCATGGAGTTGCGGGGTGGCGTATTCCTGGCAGTTCACCGAATTGAACACCCGGCCTGAACGCCGATCGACATCGACGTTGGCCACGATCGCGCTGCCGCCCGGCGACCCACGCCAGACCACGACGAGCATGCGGAGCGGCGGATGAGCGGCGTCGGGGCCGCCATTGCCATCGACCGTCAGCCCGGGAAGCTTCCGGCTCTCCGGCGGCAGGGCGGCGATCGCCAGCTGCTTGGCTTCTCGGAGCGAAATCTGCGACGGCGTGGCGTGGACGCTCCCCGCCCAAGGGGCCATCGACAGGGCGAGGGTCATCGTCAGTTTCGATCCGCTCATCGGGAGCCTCCGGACCGGTTAGGACATCGGTGTCGGCGCTGAGCTCGCGTGACCGCCGGAAGCGCGCCAACTTTGCCCGGGCGGTCCGTCACCATCGCCGACTCCTATGGGAGAGCGGGCCCGGTTGAAGAACGCGCCTGGGCTCGCAAAGTCGCCCGTTTGTGAGCGTCTTGCGCTTAGGCGAGGAGGCAGATCAGCACGAGGACGACGAAGGCCACGCCGACCAGGCTCCAGTAGAGGACCGGCCTCTCCCGCGCGTCGATCTCGATGGCCGCCTCGTAGAACGGGAACCGCCGGAACAGCAGGACGACCACCAGGAACACGCCCAGGATGAAGGCGGTGACCATCGCCTCGCCGTGTTCTGGGGTGAACGTCGTGGATGACATCGGCCGATCGCGGGCGTGACTTCGCCATCAGGAATGGCACGATCTGGGGCAATGTTCCCGTCGCGTCTTAGCCGATGGGACCAGGATGGGCGGTAGAGGGGAGAGGGAGTGGGGGATGGACCAAAGGTGACGCGACGCCGGTTGATCCGCTGGCTGCAGATCTTGCGGGAGGTGCTGCTGATCGCGGCGGTGCTGGCCGGCGGCGCCTGGGCCTACTTCAAGTACTTCTCGGCGGAGAGCCCCCAGGCCCAGCTGGAGAACAGCGAGCGGCAGAAGCGATGCCTGGCGCGCGGTTCCCTCGACATCGGCCTCAGCGCGCACGACACCGCCGACGCGATCATCGGGAGCGTGACGGCGAAGAACGTCGGCGACCGCGAGGTCCTGCTCAAGATGGGGCAGAAGCCGGTGCTGCTCAGCAAATACCTCCCGAGCCCCGGAGGCTTCACCTTCGACCAGTCTCGCTCGGTGGGATTCCCCAGGCCAGAAGGGGCAGGTCGGCTGGAGTACATCGACACCTTCTCGATCCTGCCGGGCCGCACGGTCGCCCTGAACTTCGTCTCACCCAACCTTGGGCGGGGCGTCTATGTGATCACCTTCGAGGGTGGAAGCCGCGCGACGGCGACGGTCGAGCCCGATTGTCCGGCGCACGGGGACGCCAAGGACCAGATGGGCTGGTTCGCCTCCACGATCATCGAAGTCCCTTCGCGCCAACCGTGATCCGGGTCTGCGCTGTCGGAGGGCGGGGGTCGAAGCGGTCAGGACCTTGCCGATGCGCCGGGGCGGCGCAGCCATCGAGGTTCGCGGCGGGTCAGCGGCCACACGTTTGGCTCCGTCTGGAGACTGGGTTTGGGCGAGGCGATCAAGTGTGGAGTTCCAGAACTTCGCGCCGCCCGATCGCCGCCGCGTCTGGCTTGATCTGGCCCGGGCCGGGCCGCCCCGCAACGGGGCGGGCGGGCTTTCTTCCCCTGAGCCTGCGGCTCATTCCTCGCGAGGCAACAAAGCCCGCCTGCCCCGTCCTTCGCGCTGCTTCGGGACAGGTCTGCGGCGCGGCCTTCCGGACCGGGCCCGGATCGCCATCGCGGCCGCGATCAGGCGGCGCGAAGACAAAGGAAACAGCACCATGGCCACCATCGGCACCTTCACCCAGACCGAAGACGGCGCCTACACGGGCTCCATCAAGACCCTCACCCTCAACGTCAAGTCGGTGCAGTTCCGGCGCAACGAGAAGACCCACGAGAACTCGCCCGACTACCGCATCTTCTCCGGCGACACCCAGCTGGGCACGGCGCGGATGCGGACCTCCAAGCGCGAGCGGCCCTACCTCTCGGTGACCCTGGACGATCCCAGCTTCTCCAGCACGATCTTCGCGGCCCTGGTGCCGGCGGACGAAGGCCATAACCTGGTCTGGTCCCGGCCCCGCAAGGCCGCCTGAGCCCCACGGAGCGCCTCGCCGGGAAACCCGGCGAGGCGTCTGCCAGTCCGAAGATCCTCGGCCACAGCCCGCCCCGCCCAGGGGTCCGGGCTGTGGCTTTCGTGTTTCGGAGAAGCTTTTGCTGGGCCATCAGCCGCCGCCAGCGCCTTTGCGTTGGATGTTCGCGGATTCCCTCGCGTCTTCGACCCGGGACGGCGCGACGTTCACCGCGCCGCCGCCACGGGCGTTACGCTGCGGCTGGCGCGCGGTCTCTGACCCCCGGTCTCGATTGTGTCCGTCCGACTGTCCGGACGTCTTCGCCGGCGAGACCGACGGCGACGGCTCTCCGGTGGGCGGCGCGCAGGCGCCGGCCCCGAATCCCGCTATGGCCTGAGGCGTCGGCGCCGATGGCCCGGTCCGGATGCAGGTCCGGACCCTGGCGCGGCTGGGGCGGCCCGCAGGGCCGGCGGGTGGCCGAGGCGGCCCGGTAAGGTCCCGCGTCGTCTCGGCCGATGGGAGGTGCCAAGGTCCCGGCCACGGTCTAGGGCAGGATAGCCTTGCCGGCAGCTTTGTATGACGAGGCCCTCCCTTGGCGATGTTCAGCGTCCGCGTGCCTGACGACCTGGCGTCCCGTTTCGATGGGGTCGCGGCGGGCTTCGGCGGCCGCTCGGCGCGGCTGCGGCAACTGATCGAGGGGGCCTGCGCCGTGGCGGGACCGCAGGTGAAAGCGGCTCCGGAGCCTCGTACGGCCATGCGGATGATGGTCCGCCTGGCGGCGCCGGAGGCGCGCCACGTCGCGACGGAGTCCGCGCGCTTGGCGCTGCCCCGCGCCGCCTGGGTGGCCGCCCTGGTGCGGCGGCACGCGCGCGGCGTGCCCACCTTCTCGCGACCCGACGAACTGGCGGTGATCGCGATCCAAAGCGAACTGCGGCGCATCGGGGTCAACGTCAACCAGATCGCTCGCGCCCTGAACACGGCGGTGATGGAGGGCCGGGTGCTGGAGGCCGAGCTGGGCGAGGTCGCGGCGTTCCGGCGCGAGTTGCGCGACCACCTGCTGGCGGTGCGCGAAGCCTTCCAGGGAAACCTAACTTACTGGGACGTCATGGGTTGAGCGAGTTCCGCCGCATCGCCGGGTTCGAGGACGTCTGGCGCCCGCCGGTCAGCCGGCGCCTGCGGCCGGAGAGCGTCCTTCGTCCTGCGGCGAGCGGCGACCAGGTCCGGGCGCGGCTCGCCCGCATCGCCCAGCGGACGCCGGAGGTGATGGTCAAGGTGACCGGCCGCACCCGCGATCCGGCGCACCTGCGGGCGCACCTCGACTATGTCACGCGCAACGGCGCCCTGGCGCTGGAGACCCCGGACGGCCTGCGCCTCGACCGCGCCGAGGTCCGCGACCTGGGCGACACCTGGAGCGCGGCGGCCCTGGCCGACAGCCGCCGGCGCGCCAACTCGCCGTTCAGCCTATCGCTGGTGCTGTCGATGCCGGAAGCGACCGATCCCTATGCCGTGCGCGACGCGGCGCGCGGCTTCGCGGCGACGGCGTTCGGAGAGACGTTCGACTACGGCTTCGTGCTGCATACCGACGAGCCGCACCCGCACGTCCACGTCACCGTCCAGTGCCTCGGCCGGGGCGGCGAGCGTCTCAATCCGAAGAAGGCGGATCTGGAAGCCTGGCGGCAGGCCTTCGCCGCGGCGCTGCGCGAGCGCGGCGTGGCCGCCGAGGCGACGCCGCGGCGGGCGCGGGGCGTCACCCGCAAGGCGGAACGAGGCCCGATCCGGCGGCTGCGCGAGCGGACGCTGTCTGGGCTGGGCGCGCCCGCGCGGGTGCAGCGCAGCGCCTACCGGGCGGCCGCGCAGGCGGCGTTCCTCGGTGCGGATGAACCGACCGCCTGGGAGCGGCGACTGCTCGCCCGCCAGCGCCAGGTGCGGGCGCTCTATCTCGGCCAGGCGCGGCTGCTGCAGGCGTCCGACGACGCGGGCGACCAGGTCCTTGGCCGGCAGGTGGAGGCCTTCGTGCGGGAGATGCCGGCGCCGGACACCCAGCGGCTGGCGCTCGCCCGGGACCTGCGGGCGGCGAACGCGCGGCGACGGGCCGGCCCGGAGACGGATCGCGGGCCCGACCGCTCGCGCTGACCTATTGGCGGACCGTGCGGTCGCCGCGGCGGGCGCGCTTGTTCAGCATCTCGGCGGTGTGCTCGGCGTCTTGCCGGGACAATTCACTCTGGGTCACCGAGGCGATCACCGCCCGTTCGCCGGTCCAAAGATCGACGACGCTGAAACCGGAAGGGTCGGGCCGGACGATGTAGCGGTCGGTCATCTGCGCCTCCCCTGGCGCGCGCCATGATGCCTCTGGGACGACCTTACGCCAAGTGGCGATGTTCTAACTATGTTCTATGAAATTCCAGATGGAGTCTCAGTTTGAATGTTGACGTGGCAGGCTGGGTAGCCGCTCTTGCAGCGCCACCTTTTTGCCGCTCTGGCTTCGCTGGGCGGCGGCGCCATCGTCGATCTCCCCCGTGGCGATCCGGCCGACCATGACGGCGGCTCCGATCACATCGGTAGGGCGCTCTCTCCGCGAGGCCTTTAGGCATCAGACTTCCCCAGATTGGCCAGGGCTTCCTCAAGCTGGGCTAACGTCCTGTTGAGACGATCAATCGCTATATCATCGCCACGCGTTCCGCCCACACGGGCATATCTCACGCTTTGCTGCAGATCGATTTGGCGACGCACGGCCGCGCAGGCTGAAGTTAGCTCCCTGCGAAGCTCCTCATCCGATCCTGCATCCGCGTCAGAGGTCATGGCTCGCCATCATAGTGGCCTCGCGGCTTAGGCGCGATGCTTGCCAACGGCGACCAATTTCAAACTGGAATACGACCAAGGACGGCGCCGCTTGCGCCTGTCACGACCTAGTGTGACCGTGGCCGCATCAACGGAGGGAGGATCCATCATGCTTCGCACCCTGACCATCGCAGCCGCGTTGGCGCTCGCCGCCGGAACGGCCTCGGCCCAGAAGATCGACGCCAACGGCAAGTGCCACGGGCCCGACGGAAAGTTCGCCAAGATGGAGGTCTGCAAGGGTGCGGCGCCGGCAGCCGACGCCAACGGCCCCTACAAGCTCGACGCCAAGGGCAACTGCCATGACGTCAAGGGCAAGATGGCCAAGAAGGCCATGTGCGCCGCAAAGAAATAACCGTCGGCCGGCCGCTGCTCGCCGTTCGGCTGCTCGCCGCCATCAGTGTCGTCCTGGCGCTGATGTGCGCGGCCCTAGCGGTGGCGTGGAAGCGCGAGCACGACCGGGTCGGCTGCTTTCAGGACGCCGCCGAGCAGGAGCGCGTGCCGCAGGATCGGGAGTGCGCCGGGACGTCGTGAGGCGGTCGACGCCCTATGGGCGACGGGAGAGGACGTAGGCCACACCGCCTCCGGCGAGCGCCAGGACAACGATGCCGACGACGGTCAGCGGGCGGTCGTGCGCCCGCCAGGCTTCGAGGGTGGCAAGCGCGACCCCCACCAGCGCCACGTAGACGGTGACGAGGCCCCGACCTCGGGGAGCGCGGCTGCTCTGCGGCGGCTGGTCGTTGCGCATCGGCGGCTCCCATGCTCCCGTCCCGGTATGTGCAACCTCTACAGTATCGCCACCTCCGCCGCTGAGATCGCGCGGGCCACGCGGGCCGACGTGGGTTCGTTCCACAACCAGCCGCCGAACACCGGCGTCTACCCCGACAACAACGCCCCGGTGATCGTGCATGACGGCGTCGGCGGTCGGCGGCTTGACTATCTGCGGTGGGGGATGCCGTCTTCGAGCCAGGCCATCTTCCAGGCCGCCAGCAAGCGCGCTGACCGGCTCCGGGCGAAGGGCAAGGCCTTCGACTTCAACGAGCTCCTGAAGAACGAGCCCGACCGCGGCACCACCAACGTGCGCAACACGACCAGCAAGGCGACCGGCAAGGTCAACGCCCACTGGGGCCGCTGGCTTGGTCCGGCCAATCGCTGCCTGGTCCCGTTCACCTCGTTCGCCGAGCCGGATCAGGACCACGAGGGCACGCGCCAGAACATCTGGTTCGCGCTCGATGAGAGCCGGCCGATGGCCTATTTCGCCGGGACCTGGACGCCGCACGCCTGCGTGCGGATGATCAGCAACGGATGGGAGGAGCTGAGCGTCTTCGCCTTCCTGACCACCGACTCCGCCGAGCCGGTGAAGACCTACCACGCCAAGGCCATGCCGGTGATCCTGACCACCGAAGCCGAGTGCGACGCGTGGATGAGCGACAAGCCCTGGTCGGAGGTGGCGCACCTTCAGCGGCCTCTCCCCGACTGCCTCAAGATCGTGAACCGCCGCGTGAAGCAGGACGAGGCTGCGCCGGCGTGATTCCGGAAGATCGTCGGGTCGCCTTTCGACCCGTTGCGGACCTCTCCGTTGACCGCACCGACCTCCACTCGAACCGTACCCAACCGTCGAGACCTGCGTTGGCTGTAATCGTCGTGCTAGGTTGGAAGCGCCGACGTGATGAGTAGGGAGGCAGACGCATGGGGCGGTCCATCGAGGAACGACGCACGGAGCACACCGGCGTCGTCGAAAAGCGCGTCATGGCCGACGTCGCCCTTTCGATTAGCCAGCTTCCCCCTCAGCTCGAACTCGCAAGGCATCGCCATAGGTCTGCGGCTCTGGGGCTCGTGCTGAGAGGCGCAAATACGCAGACATTCGGGAGGACGACTTTTACCTGCCCGCCGGGCGCCTTGGTTGTTTTGCCTGCCGACGAGCCCCACACCGATCAGATGGCCGAGGGCGGCGCCTCGGTCTTCGTGATCCAGCCGTCGCAGGCCTGGATCGAAGATGTCCGCGAGCACGGCGTCAACCTTGAAAAGCCCGAGTTGCTGGCGCACGACCGCGTCAGCGCTCTGGCGGCCCAAATGTATCGGGAAAGTCGTCGTCCGGACGCCGCGTCTCCGCTTTGCATCCAAGCCCTTCTGTATGAGATCGGCGCCAGCCTCATCCGACGGGGCGAAACGGTCTCGGCGAACGATCCTGCATGGCTGAGCCTGGTCCGCGCCCGAATCGACGACACCTACGGGGAAAAGCTCTGCTTGGCGGACCTCGCGCGCGAAGCCGGCGTGCACAGCGTCCATCTGTCCCGGACCTTTCGCGAACACTATGGGACGACGGTCGGGCAGTATCTGCGCCGGCGGCGAATGGAGGCTGCGGCGCAGGCGCTTCGCAGCAGCAACGCCTCGCTGGTGGACATCGCCCTGGACGCCGGGTTCACGTCTCAATCGCACTTCTGCGCTGCATTTCGCCGCCTGATGGGATGCACGCCGGGCCAATATCGCCGGGGGGTTTGTTAAGTCCGCGACAAAGCGTTTGGATTTCGAAAGACTCCGACTGTTTCGGTGGCCACGCTAGGCCTTCGATGACGTCTCAGAGTTCTCCCATGTTCAGACCAGTTGGGGCCACCGCGATCCTGGGGGCGATGGCGAGCGAAGCAGGGCGGCGCGGCGGACTCCCACTCTGCTGCGCAGCATTCTTAGTGGTCTCGGCGGGCCCCTTACTCGCCGCGCCGGTCGCCGAGACTGCGCCGCCCCGCGTAGCTGGCGATCCCCACTCGGACCCCGACGGGGTCTCCGACCACACGAGCTATCTCCTCTTCGCCGAGGGATCCCGATCGATCGATGTGAGCGGATCCACCGGCGAGGCCGGGCGAGCGCGGGCTTCGCGTATTGGCCTGGAAGCCATGCTCTACGTAAGGGAAGGGGCGGCCGCCTACGTGATCCGCGACCCTGCGACACTCCGCAGAGCGCGGGCTCTCTTTGTCTCCGAGGACGCGCTCGGCGCACAGCAGACGGCGTTGAGCTCGCAACAGGCCACGCTTAGCAAGCTGCAAACCGAATTGGCGCGCGAGCAAGACCGCCTTAGTCATTTGCAATCTCATGCGGCGCCCTCAGACGCCGCTGATTTAACTCGTGAGCAGAACGCGCTTGGCCGCGACGTCAATGAGCTAGGTCGAGTAATAAATTCACTCGGCCGAGACATTTCCATTCTAGGCGGCAGCCAAGACCAATTGGCCGAAGATGCTCGAATGGAATTTCAGGACTTGTTTGCGGAGGCTTTGCGCCGCGGCGTGGCTCGGCGCATCGACTAGAGATCGCCAGAGGTCGACGAGCGGCGGGGCCGCATTCGGTCAGCTGACGACGCACACGCGGGAAGGGAACGCGGCCTTGAAGCGCGAATATTCATATCTGCTGCAGGTTTGATGACGTCGGCAAACAATCATTCGTACCGCCCGCCGCGCTCTATGTTGCCGTATTTCGAGGAGTGGTCATGAAGCCGAACGTCCTTGCGTGCCTGTTCGCGCTGTCAATTCTGGCTCCGAGTGCTCGCGGCGCTGAGCTGGCGCCGCAACAGGGCGAGTTCACGCCGAAGGTCGATGCGATCTTCAAGGACTATGTGGGCCAGCCGGGATGCAACGTGGGTGTGGTGCGTGCGGGAAAGCTCATTCTGGAGCGTTCCTACGGCCTGGCCGACGTCGCCAACAGCCTGCCGCTCACCCCCGAGACCCGGTTCGACATCGGCTCGGTCTCGAAGCAATTCACGGCCGCCGCGATTCTCATCCTCGCCGACCAGGGCAAGATCAGTCTGGACGACGACATCCACAAATATGTGCCGGAGCTACCGAGCTACGGCGTGAAGGTCAGTCTTCGCCAGATGCTGCACCACACCTCCGGCATCATGGACGCCAATGCGCTGCTCCGGCTCTCAGGCTGGGTCTATGGGGATGCCATAAGCGAGCGCGATGAGCTCTGGGCGCTCAGCCGCATGCCGACGCTGAACTTCGCGCCCGGAACGCGGGAGAGCTACAGCAATGGCAACTATCTGTTGCTCGGTCTTGTCGTGAACCGGGTAAGCGGCCAGCCGCTCGGGGCCTACCTGCAGTCCACAATCTTCGGGCCGCTCGGGATGACCCACACGGTGCTCACGGGTGATCATACCGTCGTGGAGCCGCACATGGCGCAGCCCTACGCGTTCGTTGACGGCTCGCCGCACCTCTTCGCCAATCGAATCGACTCGGTTGGCTACGGGGGAATCGTCACGACCGTCGGGGACCTAGCCCTCTGGGAGCGGAACTTCGACGAGCCCAAGGCGGGCGGCGCGAAAGTGATGGCGGAGATGGTGACCGTTGAGCCGCTTGCTGACGGGTCGGACAACAACTACGCCGGCGGTGTGGAGGTCGACAGCTACCGGGGGCTACGCACGATTGAGCACGACGGCGCGAACGCCGGGTTTGTCTCCTACAAGGTCCGCTTTCCCGGCGCCGGCCTAAGCTTCATCGGGCTCTGCAACCGCCGCGACCTCGACAATCTTACTCAGAAGCTAGACCAAGTGGCTGACCTCTACTTGGGGCTTGCGCCCGAGGGGCCTCAGCCGCGGGAGGCCAGCGATCCGGCCAGCCAGAAGTGGCCCGCAACCGACCTTGCAACGTTGTCTGGCCCCTATCTCAGGGCTGGCCGGTGGGGATTTCACATATTCCGCTCCGAGAATGGCGGGCTGCTCGACGAGAGCGGTGCGCAATACGATCGGATCGGCCGCTTCGAGTTTAAGGACGCGTCGGGGACGACGTGGTCTTTCGTTTTGGAGCACGGCGTTGCGACGGCGGTCAAACGTACGATCCCTGGATCCAAGACGGCTCCAGTCCGCTACGAGCGGAGGCCGCCGCCACAGTCGAATCTACGAGAATACGCTGGAATGTACGTGAGCCCCGAACTCGCCACGGCCTGGTGCATCGAGGCGGCCGAGAAAGGCTTGGTGCTTCGCCGCAAGCGGTTCGAAGACGAGACGGTTCAGCCCGCCTGGTTCGACGCCTTCGCCATGGAGGGAACGGCACTCTTCGACCGTGTCACCAACCAGATCGCCGGCTTCACGCTCAGGAGCGACCGGCTGAGTGGCGGGGTGAGGTTCGTCAAGGCGAAGCACGAGGGCGCCTGCACTCCGTATTGAGTGCTGCTGTGCAGAGGTCCGCCCGCCTCGGATCGCGGCGAGACTGTATTAAATAGCGCGAGTTTGCGCTTTCGCTCAGCCGCCGCGCCCACCCTCGCCCGCCGCGATTTCCACTACCGGCTCGAACTTCTGCAATTCCGGGCGCTGCGCCGTCACCAGCACCGCCATGTTGCCGGGCAGGGTCTTCTTTCCACCCGTTGCTGACATTCGCCCTAACGCCAAGTCCACATCCCATCGAAGAGGTGGGGCCACACGACAATGTCGCTCGATCCGCAGCCGCCAGCGCCCGCGCACCTGAGGCGTGCCGCGATGGCTCGGACCGGTAGATCTGGCGTCTTCTCGAACCGCTCGCATAGGTCGGGCGGCGTCCATTCGGTGAGGCGATCGCAGGCCCGGCAGCAGATCGCGAGCGAATAGCCCCGCGCCAGATAGAGCCGGACCGTGTGGGTCGGATCGATCATCCCGAGGTGAAAAGCGCGGAGCTGCTTCGCTGGCGGGCGCTTGACGGTGGAAGGGACGGCGCCCAGGAGATCGGGTTCGGCCATGGCCATGATATGGGCCTTTCTCTAGATCGAGAACCGCACCCGCCGCGAGCCGCACTGGCCGCAGCGGAGCTTGTCGCGGAGGTCGGCCGGGGTCGCTTCAGCGCGACAGCGCCGAATGGCCTCGGCGCGTCCCCACCTGGCGCCGTGGCCGCAGTCCTCGCATCGGATCCGTAGCGGCCTCTCGTCGCTCACGGTCCGGTGGATCATCTCGAACAGCATGGCGTCAGTTCCGGGCCCTGGCGGCGAGGCGCTTGATGTCGCCGTCGGTCATGCCGGGCGGCCAGGCGAGCCCCGCGCGCCAGTCCCGCGCCCCGCACGGGCATGTCGCCCCGACCCGGCCGGCCACCTCGGCGAACGTGGCTAGCGTTCCGCCCATCTGGAGCTGCCGCAGGCGCAGGACCACGGTGGCCGGGGGATAGGCCTTGAAGTGGCCGCAGGCCTTGCAGGTCACCAGGACGAAGCAGCCCGGAAACAGGTCGGCGTCGGCCATCTTGCCGTTCGGGGCCTCTATCGGCCGCCACCGGGAAACAGCCTTGGCCACGCGCTGCCGCTCTTCGTCCATGGTGAGAACAGAAGCAGAACATTTAGGCGGCGGCGAATCTTTTTTTGGTGGATCACCGCGAACTGGGCGTGGCACATGAGGTGGCTAAGCCAAGCCGTCTGGGGGGACCATGGCGCCTAAGGATCAATTGCGGTCGGTATCGCTCACGCTCGCGCTGGCGGCGCTCAGCCTGTCGCCGGGCGCCGTGCGGGCGGCGGAATGGGTCGCGACCTTCAACGGAAATCTCGCGTCCCAGGGAAGCTTCGACGACCCGTTGGGGCTGGGCCAATTCGATCCGGCCACCGATCCAACGCTCGGCGGCTCGCCGGTCACCATCCAGCTGTTCTACGACGATGCGAACATCGTAACGGAGACGGACGACAAGTTCGTCATCGCCACCAGGGCCGTGATCTCGATTGACGGCACGCAGCAGGCGATCCTGACCCCTGGCGACATCCTGCTCACCGAAAGTCCGGTCCATGGCGGCGGTTGGCTGCTGGCCGACGCCCAGAGCCTTTCCAACACCGCCACGCACAAGGAAGCCTTCGACATCTCCATGACGCACCTGCCAATCGTGGACAGCCTGACCACGCCGGTGACCTACGTCGGAGGCGACAATTTCGACTGGTGGGACTTCGACTGTTGCGGGCCGGTCGGCACGCCGGAGACCGGCGTCCTTCTGAACGGGACGATTGTCGGCGCATCGATCGAACCGGCCCCCGAACCGGCGTCCTGGGCGCTGATGACGATGGGTTTCCTGACGATGGCCGCGGCGATGCGGTCCCGCCGCCACGCGGTGAAGTCAGGCGGGTCTTCAATGAAACGGCGCCACGGCGTCTGATCGGCTGGCGTTCGCAGGCCGCCTCGCGGCCGGGGCGTCGGCCTTGACGCGACCGCAACAGCCACAGGTCGCCAGCGGGAAGTGGCCGGGTGGAAGCCGCGGCGGCCATCGGGCCGTTCCGACCGCCGGCGGCTAGCGGCTGTGGCGGCGCTCCCGCCCCTCCCCGGGTTGCCGGCCGCGGTCGGCCGCCGGGCGGCCGAGCGGCTGGAACTGCGCGCCGCGCTCGAGCCAGTCGGCGATCCGGGTGCGTGCGCGAGCCAGCAGGCGGTCCTGGGCCAGCGGGTCGACGACGCGGGCGCGGACCACCGTCTCGACCGTGCGCAGGCGGTCGGCAGGGCCGCCGCGGTGGCTGCCGCCGGCGGCGACGCCGCGCTCGAGTTCACCGAGCCGGGCCGCCAGCTGCGCGCGCCCGGCGCGCCGCCGCTCGAGCTCCTGCAGGTCCCGCTCCGTAGGGGCGTAGCCGCGGACCTCCAGGCCGAGGACGCCGCCGGCGAGCCAGGCTTCCCGGCGGAAGGCGGGGGCGCCGCGGGCTTCGACGACCCGCCAGTCCCGGTGCGCGGCGACGGCCATCATGTCGCGCACGGCGTTGGGGTCGCCGCGGGCGCTGACCAGCCGGCGGCCGCGGTCCTGGAAGGCGGCGACCTTGACCTGGGCGTCGTCGTAGAAGCGCCACTCCCGCGGCCCGCGCTCCAGATAGTAGCGCTGGCGCAGGCGCTCGGGGACGTCGCCGAGGGTCAGCGAGGCGGTTCGGCCCTCGGGGCGCAGGCGGTTCGGGGCGGCGGGCCTAGCGGCCATGGTCGGTCTCCTCGGGCTGGCGGGCGGAGCGGTCGATGAAGGCGTCGACCCAGGCCTCGACCTCGGCGGGGCTGGCGCCGGCGTCCGGCAGCGGGCCGAGGCCCTCGGCCTCCAGCGCCGGCAGGACGTCGCCCAGCGCCAGGCGCAGCGGGTCCTCCGCCGCTGCGGACGGCGCGGCGCCGGGGTCGGACGCGGGCATCGGGATGGCGCGCGCCGCCACGGTCGGCGGGGGCTGCAGCCGCCGCGTGAAGGCCGCCTCGCGCCAGTAGACGATCTTGCGGCCGCGGATCGGCGGCAGGCCGGCCCGCAGGACGATCAGCTGGTCGGGCCGCATCTGGATGAGTTCCTGGGGCAGATGCAGCAGCCGCCGCTGGCCGCTCTCGCTGGTGCTGCTCTGGCCACGGCTGAACAGGGTCGGGCGGTTCCGCGAACGGGCCTGGTAGGTATAGGCGCCGAGCCGTTCGGCGAGCTCCTGGGCGACCGTGAGCTCCTTGGGCGCGAAGGCGACCTCGGCGCCGCAGTTGGCGATGATCTCCTCGGCCAGGTCGGGGCCGTATTCGGCGCGCAGCTGGGCCGGGCTCTGCAGCACCGGCAGCAGGCGCAGGCCGTAGCCGGCGACGAAGGCGAAGGCCTTGGCGATCACCTCGGCGTGGCCCAGCCGGGCGAACTCGTCGAGCAGCACCAGCACCGGCACGGGATGGCGACCGGCCTGCGGGCGCTCGCGGACATTGAGCTCCACGAGCTGTTGCAGAACCAAGCTGTAGAGGGGAGCCACCCGGCTGAGGTTGTCCGGGCTGACCGCCAGATAGATCGACATGCGCCGGCTGCGCAGCTGGCGCAGGTCGAAGTCGCTGTCCCCCGTGGCGGCGCAGACCCGCGGGTTGAGCCAGAGGTTCATGCGCGAGGTCAGGGTCTGCTTGACCGAGGCGAAGGTGTTCTCGGAACTGGAGGTGAAGTCGGCCAGCGCGTTGGCGCAGCCCGGCGACAGCGGCCGGCCCTGGGCGGCGCGCTGCGCCGGCCAGGCCGCCAGGCGCGCGCGGGCGTCGCCGCGGGCCAGTTCGGCGTAGATGGCGCCCAGGGTGAAGGCCGCCTCGGCGGTCTCGGCGAGGCCGGCGCCGACGGCGATGAACCCGGTCCGCGCCGCGTCCGTCCAGAACGGGTCGGCGCGGTCCGGCGTCGGGAACAGCATCACCGCCAGCTTCTGCAGTTCGTCGAGCACCTCGACCGGATCGTCGCGGCGGATGTGGCCGAGCGGATTGTAGCGGGCGGTGCGGCCCTGCGGCTCCAGGGGATCGAACAGGAAGACCGCTTGGCCGTGGGCGGCGCGGAAGCCGGCCGAGGCCTCCCAATTCTCGCGCTTGACGTCGAGCACCACCACCGAGTCCGGCCAGGTCAGCAGGTTGGGGATGACGACGCCGACGCCTTTGCCGGTGCGGGTGGGGGCATAGAGCAGGACGTGCTCCGGCCCGCCGAAGCTCAGCAGCCGGCCGGCCTTGCGGCCGAGCACGATCCCGTTGCGGGCGCGGAAGCCGGCCCGGCGCAGCTCCGGCTCCGCGGCCCAGCGGGCGGCCCCGTGCAGCGGCGGCTGCAGGCCGCGGACAACCGCCCCGGCCAGGCCGGCGGCCGCCAGCAGGGCGGCGACTAGCCCGATCGCCAGCCAGCGGCGGACCTGCGGGTCGTGGCGGAAATACCAGAACCAGCCGGGGACGGCCGCGGCGTCGAGCTGCGGCGACAGGCGCTTCAACCCCGCCAGGGCGACCGTCAGGGCCATGGCCGCCAGCAGCGCGGCCGCGGCCGCGCCCAGGGCCCCGACATAGGCCGCCCTAAGCGGCCAGGGCGCGCTTGCGAAGCGGCTCATACCAGACCTCGGTGATGCGGAAGCGCCCGCCCTCGCGCTTCATCTGGACGACGATGTCGACCAGCTGGCGCAGCAGGGCGCCGATGTCCTCGCGGGCCAGCTGGCGGCCGGCCTCGCTCTCCTTGACCAGCAGGGTCAGCTGCTCGAACGCCAGGGTCGCGGAGTCGGCGTGGACGGTGGTGATCGACCCCGGATGGCCGGAGTTGACGTTGCGCAGGTAGAAGAAGGCGCTGGCGTCGCGCAGCTCCTGCAGCAGGATACGGTCCGGCCGCATGCGCAGCGCGCACTCCAGCAGCTGTTTCGGGCCCACCCTGGCCAGGCCCTGGCCGTCCTTGGCGTAGACCAGGTGGACGGCGTTGCGGTGCGGCACGACGAGTTCGCGGGCGTCCTCGATGGTCACCAGCCGCTCCTCGGCGGGGATCAGCGGGATCAGCCCCTTGGCCAGGGTGGTCTTGCCGGAGCCGGTCGCGCCGGAGATCAGGATATTGCGCCGGCCCTCGACCGCCAGCCGGAAGAAGGCCGGCCAGTCGCCGGCGTCGCGCAGGGCCAGCAGCCGCCGGTCCAGCGCGTCGGGCCCGGCGGTGGCGACCGCGATGCGCTCGAACAGGCCGGCGGCGCTGAACTCGGCCAGCCCCAGCGCCCGGCGCGACGGCTTGCGCAGGGTGATCGAGGCGTGTGCGGCGGCCGGCGGCAGGACGATCTGACAGCGCGCGCCGTCCGGCAGCACCGTGGAGCACAGCGGGTTGGAGGGGCCGACGTCCTGGCTGGTGAAGGCGGCGGCGGCGACGGCCAGGTGGCCGAGCGCTGCGGCGGTGAGCTCCGGCGCGGCGCTCCAGCGCCAGCCGCCCGCGCCTTCGACACCCACCTCGCCGGGCCGGTTGATCACCAGTTCGGTGACGTCGTCTTCGGCCAGCAGGGGACGCAGCGGCGCCAGGTAATGGTCCAGCACGCTTGTGTCGGCCATGGTTTCAGCGCGCCTTCACGCCGTAGACGCCGGAGAAGTCGAAATCCTGGGCCGCGAAGATCGCCACCTCGGCGCCGGCGGGCTTCTTCAGGGTGGGCGGGATGTCGATCGAGCTCTGCAGCGCGGTGTTGGCGGTGGTCGACGGCAGCTGGACGTTCACCCCGCCGGAGCCGCGCGCCGCGACGGCGAATCCGTCGTCGATCACCGACAGCATCACGGCGCCGCCGAACCGCTGCCAGAAGTGACGGTCAAGGTCGCCGTCGAAGCCGGCGCGGCCGAGGGCGTCGGTGGCCGGCGAGGCCAGGGCGATGGCCACCCCGGCCGGGGTGACCGCGCGGCTCCAGAGCACGAACAGCCGGTTCTGGCCGGGCTTCGGGCCGCCCCGATATTCACCGAGCACCTTGGTGCCCTTCTCCAGCAGCACCACCGCGCCGTTGTCGGAATAGACGTCGTTGGGCACCAGGCAGCTGACGTAGCCGGGCGTCGAGGTGTCCATCGCCGTCTGAAGCACGCAGGGGATCGAGGTCCCGGCGAGGATCAGGTAGCTGCGGTCGGGCAGGCGCGAAGCGTGCGCCATGCCGAGCGTCGAGGCGCGCCGCAGCCGGTCGAGTTCACTGACTTCCGCGCCGGCGCCGCGCGGCAGGATCGCCGGCACGATGGGGCCGGCGGCCGGCGCGCTCGTCCCGTCCCGACTGTAGGCGAAGATCGGCGCGGCGCGGCTGGCCCGGAGTTGCTGGGCCCGCTGGGCGGCGGCGGCGTCAGGATTGGACGAACGGCCGGTTGTGGCCGGGGCCGCGCCGCTCGGGTCCGGGGCGGCGGTGGGCATGCCGGGCGCCAGCGACGGCGCGCCCGGCCCGGGGTTGGCGAGCGTTGGGCCGGCCAGGGACGCGGCGGGCTCGAAGGGCACCACCTGGCGCGCCGGGGCCGGCGGCTCGGCGGCCTTGGCCGGACGATGGCGGCCGGTGGCCAGCAGGAAGGCTGCGCAGCCGGCGGCCAGGGCGACGACCGCCACCGCCTTGCCGGCCTTGCCCATGCCGAACCGGCCGGCGATCGGTGAGATGGTGCGCTCGCCGGCGATGGCGGCGGCCGCCTCCGGGGCTGTGGGCGGGATCTGGGGATCGGTCATGGCTGGGGCCTCTTGTCGGTGCGGATCACGTCGCCGGCGGCGGTCAGGCCGCCGGCCGGGGCGCCGAGCGGGCGATAGGCGTCATTGGTGATGCACAGCACCTCGCGGCCGCGGCGCAGCCGCAGGCCGGGGGCGACGCCATGCACCACCACGAACTCGCCGCGGACATCGAAGGCGGCCAGGGCCTCGCTGCCGTCCGGGCCCACGGTGTAGATGGCCGGCAGGGCCTGGGCGCCGGGGAAGCGCAGGACGGTGAAGCGGCCGTTGTCGGACACCTCGGACGGCTGCAGGTCCGCCGGCCCCTGTTCGGAATAGGCTAGATTGTGGGGACCCTCGACGGCGCCGCGTTCCAGCTTGAGTTCGGTGACGGTCTGGCGCACCGCCACTTCGGCGGCGCTGACTGCCGCCTGGGCGTGGGCCTTCTGGTCCGCCGGGTAGCGGAAGCGCAGCACGAAATAGCGATCCTCGCCCTTTACCGGATTGGCCCTGGCCTGGGTGACCAAGTCGAAGACGTAGCTGCGGGTCTCGCCGCCGTGCGCGGTGGTGACGATGAGGTCGGTGGGCGCGCCCCTCGCCTTGGGCTTGATGAACAGGACGTTCCGGTCCGCCGCCACGTCCCAGGCCGAGGAATCACCCAGGGCCACGTGCTGAACCGTCTCGTTCGCGGCAAAGACGATCTGGGTCGCGATGCGGAACACGCCGACCACGCGGACCACCTGGGAGGGGTCGTAGTCGACGGTCTTGATCCGCGGGTCCGCCGGGCCGCCCTTGGGGACTTCGAGGGCCTGGGCCGGAGTGGCCGGCAGGGCGGCGGCGAGCAGCAGGCCGATGAGGCTCAGGCGCAGGCTCATTGGACCACCTCCGGGTCGGCGCGGTAGCTGGCGACCTGGAAGCCCAGGGGGTTGCGCAGCCGGTCGGCCTCGGCCATCGGCGCCTGGGCGTAGGCGAAGGTCAGGGTGGCGATCCAATCGCCGGTGGTGGTCTGCTGGCCCTGGCGGACGGTCTTGCGGAATCGGACGCTGGCCACCTGGCGGTTGACGAAGCTGATGGCGCGAATCTCGACCTCGGCCGCGTTGGCCGGCCCCAGCGCCACCTGCGGACTCGCCGGGTCGGCGGGGCGGAAAAAGGCCGCCCACCTCTCTTGCTCGGCGGGCGTCGACATGATCGACACCTGCCGGAAGTTGGCTTCGGCCGCCGACGGCAGCCAGGTCTCGCGGGCGCGGACGTATTGGCTGAGGAAATACTTGGTCACCGCTTCGTCGGCGGTCAGCTGCTCGGGGCCGGTGAGGGCGGTCATCACGTCGACGGCGCCGGTGGCGTTGTCGACCCGCACCACGAAGGGCTCCACCCGCTTCAGCGGGGTGAGCGCGGCGACCGCAACCACCGCGGCGATCGCCAGGGCCCCGGCGCCGGCGGCGACGGTCCAGGCCAGCCGGCGCGAGCGCAGGGCGCTCTGCAGACGCTCCTCGTCCCAGCGCCGCGCGTCGGCGAAATAGGCCTTGAGATCAGTTGCGACGACGCCGGTCATGCGGGGTCTCCACAGGGGGCGAAGCTGGCGGCGGGCGGCGGCGTTGCGGGCGCGGCGGGCCCCGGCGCCGCCGGCCCGTGGGCGGCGTCAGGCGACGGCAGCACCGAGCCGTTCGGGTTGGCGGGGCGGCGGTGCTGGCCGTCGCAGGTGGGCAGGGTCTTGGCCGGGGCGCTCGCGCAGGCGCCGAGCGCCAGGCACAGGCCGCCGGTGAGCAGGGGTCGAAGCACGGGAAGGTCCTTGTCAGGTCTGTTGCGAAACGAAGCGCACGGAGCCGCCGGCCGGCGCGGTCTGGGCCGCGCCGCGCTGGGCGCCGCCGCCGCTGGAGCGATCGGACCCGCCGAGGGCGCGGGCGGCGGCGGCGCCGAAGTCGGCCAGGCCCACGCTGGCGCCGCCGGCGATCCCGGCGGCGATCACCGGGGTCTGCAGGAAGAAGATCGCGGCCAGCAGGCAGAGCGCCATGAACAGCAGGCCGGCGGACATCGGGTCCTGGCCGTCGATCGTTCCCCAGCGGTCGGCGACCAGGGACAGGATCAGCTGGAAAACGGTGATGATCAGGGCGAACAGGACGACGTAGTTCACCGCCTGCGACAGCCAGCCGAAGAAGAACCGGCGGCTGGCGTCGAACAGGGCGCAGGCGATGAAGATCGGGCCCAGGGCGATCAGCAGCGCCAGCGCCACCTTGGCCACCATCACCACGCCGAAGCCGAGGGCCGCCGCCAGGGCGCCCATGAGGTAGACCGCGCCGGCCATGACGAACGGCCCAAGGTCCGTCGGGCTGCCGGTGCGGGCGATCTTCTCGCCGAGATAGGCCGCGCGGCCGAAGAACTGGTCGAAGGCGGCGCCGACATCCGGCGTGGCCGCGCCGCTGATCGCCTGGGTGAGCGTGTCGGGCAGGGTGTGGAACAGCGGCGTCGTGACGACAGTGGAATAGGCCGCGGTGGTGGCCAGCATGACGATGAAGGCCAGCTTCAGGCTGCGGATCGCGAAGTCCACGAAGGGCTCGCTGATCGCGCCGCGCAGGATCGCGAAGCCGTAGAGCAGGACGTAAAGCGCCAGGGCGGCGCGCAGCGGGCCCGCGACCTGGGCCAGGACGTCGCTCAGCCGCTGGCCCAGGAAGGCGTCGAGCTTGCCGTCGACGAAGGCATAGGCCGGCTCGAAGATGGCGAAGGTTCCGCTCATCTCAGAACGCCTTCCGATAGGCGTCCAGGCGGCGGTCCGACGCAGCGTCCGCCATCGCCTGCTCGGCATTGGCGCAGTCGTCGGACCGGTCGGGCCCGCAGGCCCGCGCCACTTTCGCGGCCTCCGTCGGATGGGCCCTGTACCAGGCGTAGGGTCGCACTCGCGGACCGCAGGCGACCAGGATCACGAGGATCGCCAAGGCGGCGAAGGCCCGGGTCACTGGAAGGCCGCCTTGTAGGCCTGCAGGCGGGCGTCGGACGCCGCGGCGGCGCGTTCCTGCTGCTGCTGCGCCGCGAGGCGGTCTTGGGCGGCCTGGGTCATCGCCAGGCCCTGCAGCTTCATCTGGTCGTTGGCGATCATCGCCTGCTCGGCGGTGAGCCGGGCCTGCAGGTCCATCACCGCGCGGGCGTCGGGCGCGGCGGCCAGGGAGGCCTGCAGCTGCTGCAGGCCGGCGAGCCGCTGGGACCCGGCGTCGGCGACGCTCTCGCCGAGCGCCAGGCTAAGCGCGGCGCGGTTGCCGGACGCGTCGAGCGCCTGGCTGGCGGCGTCGGGCGTCGCGGCCGTGTAGACCCGGGTCGCGCTGCGGATCTGGCCGGCGCGGGCGCCGATCTGGCCCAGGGCGGCGAGATCGCCGTTGGCAGCGCTGACGAAGGTCGTCGCGTCGGGGAGCACGGCGCGCAGCTGCGGGCTCTCCAGCAGGGTCGCCAGGCCGTTGACGCCGGAGGCCTGGTTGAAGCCGTCGTAGAGCCGCTGAGCCTGCTGGACCTGCGATTGCAGCTGCTGCAGCTGCTTGAGCCCGGTCTCGGCCTGTTCGATCAGCTTCCCGTAGTTGGTGGGGTCGTAGACGATCTCCTGGGCCTGGGCGGCCGACGCCATGAGGGCCAGGGCGGCCGCGCCGGCGGCCAGGATACGGCGGGTCATGCTGCGCTCCTCTGCTGGTGGAAGGGGGTGAGCCAGGCGGCGGGATCGTCGCCGTGGATGGCGCGCAGCCGGTCCAGCAGGGCGACGGTCTCGGTGCGGCCCGAAAGGATCGCCAACGCATCGTCCATGCCGGTGAGGTCGAGCTCGGCGACGACCGAATCCAGGCCCTGCTTGACCAGGAAGCGGTGCGATTGCGGGCTGAGCTCGTCGCGCACCAGCGCGAACTCCCGCCGGGTCAGGCCGAAGCCGTCGATGTAGTCGCGGGCGTTGGCGTGCGGGTTGGGCAGGAAGACCTTGGTCGCGCACTGCTCCAGCACCGTGTGGGCGATTGGCGAGCGCAGCACGTCGGCCGGCGACTGGGTGCCCAGCACCATCAGGGCGTTCTGCTTGCGGTAGGTCTTCAGCCCGTCCTGGGCGAGCGCGCGGAAGGCCTCGTCGTCCAGCGCCTTCCAGAACTCGTCGATGTCGACCACCAGCCGGCGGCCGTCCGCCAGGCCGCTCAGCCGGTGCAACAGGTAAAGCATGACGGGACCCCGGATCTCGGCGTGGTCGAAGACCTGGGTCATGTCGAAGCCGGTGAGGCGGTCGCTGAAGTCCAGGGCGTCGGCGTCATTGTCGAGCACCCAGCCGAGGGGGCCGCCCCGGACCCAGCGGTCCAGGCGCGCGCCGATCCCGGCGGCGTCGCGCTGGCCCAGCAGCACCCGCAGGGCGGCGAGCGAGCGGCGCTGCGCGGGCATGGGGGCCAGGGCGTCGATCGCCTCGGCGACCGCATGCGCCTCGGGGGCGGTGAGCGGGGCCCCGCCGCTGACCAGGGCGGTCACCAGCCCAGCCAGGAAGGCGCGATTGGCGGAGGTGAAGGCGAGCGCCTTGAAGGGGGCGAAGCCGGTGGGCTCGCCATTGCGCAGCGCCAGATAGGTCCCGCCGCAGGCGCGCACGAACAGTTCCGCCCCGCGGTCCTTGTCGATGAACACCTGCTGCGCGCCGAGCTTCTCCAGCTGGGCCAGCATGAAGTTCTGCACCACCGTCTTGCCGGAGCCGGACGGGCCGCAGATGAAGGTGTGTCCGAGGTCACCGACGTGGAAGTTGAAATGGAACGGCGAGCCGGCCGCCGTGCGCAGCAGGGCCACGGCCTCGCCCCAGTGGTTGCCGGCGGCCTGGCCGCTCGGGTGGGTGTGCAGCGGCGCCAGGGCGGCGAAGTTGCGCGAGGAGATCGCGGCCGGCCGGGCGCGGTGGCGGAAGTTGCCCGGGAACTGCGCCCAGAAAGCCGCCTCGAGCCCCAGGTCCTCGCGCGCCGCCACCAGGCCGGCGTCGGCCAGCTCGGCCCGCGCGCGGGAGAGGTGGTCGGCCAGAGCGGCCAGGGTGTCGCCGTAGACCAGGATCGAGGCCTGGTGGTCGCCCATCACGAAACGGTTCGAGGTGAGGTCGTCGAGGGCCTCGGCGAGGCCGGCGACCTGGGAGCCGGCGCGGTCGCGGGCGCTCAGCATCTGGTTCTGCTTGCGGCCCATGACCGCCTGCGCGGCGGGCTTGGACAGAAAGCTGAAGGACTGGCTGGCGACCAGCGGGAAGCGGGCCGACAGCAGGCCGTTCCAGAGCCCCGGCCGGGTGGTCGCCGGATATTCCTTCACCCCCAGCATGGCCGCGTAGCGCGCCTGTCCGGGGTCGCGGATCTCCAGGGCCTCGCGCCCGAAGATCAGCCGCGACGCATGCAGCGAGGCGCCGAGATGGCCGCGGACCAGGGGCGCGCGTTCCGGCCGGCCGGTGAGCACCAGCTTCAGCAGCTCCAGGGGCTGCGAGAACCACAGGCCGCGGTGTTCGTAGAGCGTCAGCGGCTGAGGGCTGTAGCGGCCGAGATGGGCGGCCAGATCGCGGCCTGCGTCCTGCAGCCGCTTCAGGTCGGCCGCGGGGTCGGTCGGGAGTTCAGAACTCCGGCGCAGGCCGGCCAGCCAGCCGGACGCGCGGGCGGCGGCGCCGCGCCCCGGGTGCAGCAGCAGGGTCAGGTAAAGCTCATTGACGAACATCCGCGCACCGCCCAGACGCGCGCGGTAGGCCGCGTCGAGCTCGGCGGCGAAGGCCGAGCGGAAGCCGCCGCAGGCGCCCGCGGCCTGTTCGCGCCGGACCAGGTGGTGCCAGACCGCCAGCCGGTCGTCGGCGAGGTTGCGCCAGGCGCCGTTGAGCTTGCCATGCCAGTCGTTGAGGTCGCGGACGTCGGCGGTCTCGAAGCTCGCGCCCGCCAGGCGGAAGCTCAGCATCAGGGCGCCGGAGTCCAGGGCGACCACCGTCTCGGTCACGTGCCGCGCATAGGGCAGCTGGCCGTCGGCCGGGAGCTCACGCTTCAGCAGGCCCGCCCTAACCACGGCGGAGCTCCGTGGGCGTGAAGCGACGGACCAGCGGCAGCGGTGTCGCCGAACTGCCGCCCCACAGGGCGCCGTTGCGCGCCCGGCCCTTGGTGTCGAGGTAGAGGTAGAGCAGGCGGAAGGCGTTGTGGTCGCTCTTGCAGACCGCGGCCAGGACCAAGTGCACGGCCGGGGCGACCAACAGGTAGAGCAGGCTGTGGCCGGCCAGGAAGGCCACCGTCGAGACCATGAGGTTGATCCCCATGGCCTCCATGGGCACGCCGGCGATCATCGCGGGCCGCGTGCAGGCGAGGAACAGGGTGTCCTCGGCCAGCCTTTCTTCGGGGTCGGCGACGGCCATGGTCAGGAACCCGTCCCTCCGGTGATCAGGTTGACGATGGTGGCCGCCCCGAAGATCACCACGATGCCCAGCACCACGGTGCCGGCGCGGCGCAGATCGACGTGCCCGAACATCCAGGCGATGCCCGTGACGATCACCGCCAGCACCGCCAGGCCGCGGATGACGTTGTTGTTGAGCAGGTCGATCACATTCTGGATCGAGGTCCCCAGGTTGCCGCCGACGCCGGCGGTGGTCTGGGCCAGCGCCGGACCGGCGAGGACGATGGCGAAGGCTGCGCCCAGCCCCAGGCAGGCGGCGGCGCGCGGAACGGAACGGGTCACGGGCACTCCTTGGTTTTCAGGTTCAGAACAGACGCAGCCCGGCCGGCGCCGGCCGGGCGAAGACGTCCCAGCTGGGTTCGGGCAAGACGGGTGCGGGGGAAGGCGCGCCGGCGCCGGCCGCGGCGGTGACGCGCGCGACATAGCCGTTGCGGAAGCCGCGGCGGGCGTCGCCGGTGTTGTAGAGCGACAGGGCGGTGCGCAGGCCCGCCTGGGCGGAGACGCCGGGCGCGGCGCGCAGGAAGTCGGCTGCGAGGACGCGAGCGCTGGCCGCCAGGTTGCGGCAGGGATCGAAGGCCTCGGCGACGGACAGGCCAAGCGCCGGCAGGTTGCGGCTGTTGATCTGGCCGAGCCCGAGATCGACGTTGCGCCCGGCGGCGATCAGCCGCCGCGCCGTGGCGATGGCGGCCTCAAGGCCGGCCGGATGGTCGGCGGCGCGCGCCACGCCGTTGACGCCGATGGCCAGGGGATCGAAACCGCTCTCGACCCTGACCAGGGCGACCAGGGTTTCAGGGGCCACGGTGGGCGCGCATTGCTGCGCAAGGCCGAGCATGGCGGTCAGGGCAAGGATCACAGGACGCTCCCGATACGGACGACGTCCGCTCGAAAGCTTGGGACGCCACCACCGACGGCGGCGACTTGTGCCCGAGAGCCGGCGCTCCTGGAACGCGTAGCCCTACCGGGCGCCGACCCGTAGACTTACGAATTCAAGCTTTCACGGCTCCCGCCCGCAATCGGCTTGCGGTAATTGGCAATGCCATCACGCGTGTTGACGGATATATTCTGGATTTCCGTAAATCATGACCCATACGGAACTAAACGCCCCTGTCGGCTTATTTCTGGATCATCAACTTGCAGGGCTCGAGGACTTGATTTGCGGGCGTCTGGAGGAAGTCCACATGCAGCCGATGGCAGACACAGGCCGCCCCGTCGAGCGCGACGAGACACCCCTCCTCAGTGAGCGGCATCTGGAAATCCTGGGCCTGGCGCAGGAAGGCAAGAGCGCCGGCGACATCGGCCAGATCATCGGGCTGTCCGGCCGCACGGTCGAATGGCATCTCGCGAACATCTACGCCGCGCTCGGCGTCCGGACCCGCGTGCAGGCGGTTGTCCGCGCCAGGGAGCTGGGCATCCTGCAGCCGGCGCAGCGCCAGCCGCCGATGGGCCGGAGCTTTGCCGCCAGGCGCGGGCGGCGGCGCGCCGGGTCCTGAGTCCGCGGCCGGTCCCGCAACATTCTTGCGGAAAGCCCCGTCGGAGATTGCGGGAGCGGCCGTAATCGAGTCCGAAGGCGGATTTCCGGGGCCAGAATGCCGCCCGGCCCCTTGCCTGCCCCGGTGAAGCTGTAGAAAACCGAGGGACAAGCTTGAGTTGAGGTAGTGCATTTTCGATGGGGACGCCCACCCACGACCCCGAAGCCCAACGCGGGTGGCTTTCCCTGGCGCTGAAGGGGGTGCGGCAGCGCCGAGGGCTGCGCCCGCCCGAGGTGGCCCGCCTCATGGGAATGCCGCTCCGCTCGTTCGAATATTTCGAGGGCGGCCGGGGCCCGCTCTACGTCGATCGCGTGCATCGGTTCGCCCGCGCCCTGGACGCCGACCCGCATGCGATCCTGATGGCGGTGGAGATCGGCTCGCCGGCCTTCGCGGCCCGTTGCAGCGACAACAAGCTGATGACCATCGCGGCGATGGCGATCCAGGGCTTCGACGAATCCACCGGCGAGGCGATCTCCCAGCTCGATGCCCAGACCCTTCGCGCCAGCTTCGAGCAGATGTTCAACGAGCTCGGCCGCATTGCGCGCGCCCGCGCCGCGCTGGCGAGCGGCTGGCTAGGGCGTGAGCCACCGACGGAGGACGCCTAGCAACATCCCTCGGACCGTGAAACGCCCCCACCACTGTCCCTCCGACAGCCGAAGGCCGCACGGGCGCGCCGAAGGCCCTCAGGCCTTGGCCGAAAAAGCGGCGCCGCGAGCCGGAACTCATCAGCCGTCCTGCGCTTGCAGCGCGTAGCTGCGGCAATAGTCGAGGTAGGCGCTTTCGTGGGCGCCGACCAACTCCACCAAGCTGTTCCAGAGCCAGGACGGCGCTTCCAGCGCCTTGCTGTGACCGCGGGCCAGGTCCCGGGCCCAGGCCTGGCGTGTGGCTCGATCCATCTGGCGGGCATGGGCGCGGCCCACGACCGCGGCGAGGTAGCGCGCCGCGCGCACCGCCTCCGCCCGACTTAACCGTTCGATATTCAGCTTCAGGTCCTGCGGCGTCAGCTCCCGCAGCACGACGGCGCGGTTCAGCAGTCGCGCGGCCAGCATCCGGTCGCCGAGGTTGGGGGACAACGCTCGGGCGCCCTTCACCACCCGGGCCGCCTGGCTTCGCGGCATGCGCGCCCCAGGGGCGTGGGGAGCCGCGGCCTCGACCGCCTCCTTCACATCGATCAGGCAGGTCTCCGAGGTGTCTCCGGACCGCACCTTGACCAGGACCGCGAACCGCAGCCGGCCCAGCGAACTGCAGCCCTTCATCCAATAGGCCGCGTCGGCCAGCTCGACGTCGGCGCCGTCCGGCCGGCCCTGGAGCAGGGTGACAAGGCGGCGGAGGCTTTCGCTCTCGGCCAGGACTCCGATCGCGCGGCGCTCGCGTTCTGACAGCGCCCAGAAGCGCTTGCCCAGGGGGATCACCGGTTTTGGATCGTCGATCCGCTCGCGAGCCAGGTCTTTCCAGCGGCGGCGCAGGGATTGGCGCAAGACCTGACGCACGGCCTTTGGCGCGGTCTCGTCGCCGCGGCCCGGATGGGGTCGCGACAGCCCGTCCGCATAGCCGCCGACCAGCTGCTCGGCCATCAGTGCGACGGTCACCCCGGGCAGATTGGAACCGCGGGCGGCCATCGCCAGGGACAGGCCGAGCCGGATCAGGTCGTGGGCGGGGTTTCCGATCACCGTTTGGTCGAGATCGCGGATCTGGACGGCGACACGCCCCTTGGCGTCGGCGACCGGACCGAGGTTGCCGGTGTGGCAGTCGCCGCAAATCCAGACGTGGGGGCCTTGCGGGGCATGACCGCCGCGGGCGTCCAGCCAATCGTAGAACTGTGCGGTGCTGCCGCGGACGAACGCGTGCGGCGAGCGCGCCATCTTCATCCGTTGCGCCGCGCGCAGCCGGCCGGCGCGCGCGGAGAAGTCGGCAGGTCCAGCAGCCTCTTTCATCTCATCGACAAGCGTCACTGTCGCAATTGGTTCCGCGAGGTGAAGGCCGGCGAGCTATGCGGCCGCAGGTTCGGACAGCGCGGCGGGCGGGCCGCTTTGGCCACGCCGGCGACGCGTTTCGGCGACGAAGTCTGCCGTGACAGTCGGCCACAGGCCGCCTCGGCCTCGGAAGCACCGAAGTTCACTGAGGCGAAGATTTCGGAAGGCCGCGTCGTCGCCCGGCTCAGCGATGGCCGGCGGCCCACGTTCCGCAAGCCCGATTGCCAGGTGGGGCACGGACCCAGCGCCGAGCAGTTGCGGATCTCGCCCGATCGCCGAGGCATCGGCTGGGCGGTGGCCTGTCAAACCGGCGACGAAACCTACCCCATAGCCGAAGAGGTCGTCGTCTATGGGACGCGAAACGACCGCCCGCAGCGGTTCAACAACGGACTGACTGTGACAAGCTGGCGCTTCGTCTCGAGCCGGCGCATCGAGATCTGCACCGACACCGCCCACGGATCGCTCAAGCCTGGCTGCAGGATCCTTGCGATCGGTCGTCGGCCCCAAGTTCGGCCGCCCCACGGCGGAAGGTGAGCTTAAGCGCCCTTTAGGAATGGCTGGGCCACCTGTGGGCTCACGTCGCGTCCGGTCGAATGACTTGGCGCGAAACGGAGAATTGGCCGTGAATTCAGCGCCGGCGCTCGCTGCAGTCCTATGGCTCGTCCCCCTGCTCTCGGTCGCGCGGCCAGGCGACGACGCTGCGTCGGCTCATCATCTGGGTTCGCCCAACGCCCCCATCTCTTCGCTCGGCCTCTCGCCGGACCAGGTCGAGGACGTCGTCGGTCAGGTGGCCGCAACCAGCTTTGACACGCCCCCATCGTGGCCATCGGAGCTG
Source organism: Phenylobacterium sp. (assembly GCF_036501465.1). Lineage (GTDB taxonomy): Bacteria > Pseudomonadota > Alphaproteobacteria > Caulobacterales > Caulobacteraceae > Phenylobacterium. The sequence continues at coordinate 1,820 of NZ_DASYAF010000104.1, read as the reverse complement.
CGCGCGCGGCGCGTGCGGCTGGGGGGCCGCTCGGCCCTACTGGTCGCCGGATCGGATCTCCTCTGCGGCGGGACGGGCGCCTGCGAGATGTGGGTCTTCTATCGGTCCGGCGGTCATTGGCGGAACGCCTTCGCCGGTCAGGCGCCCATCGTGGTCGGGTTCTCGATTTCGAGCCACTCGGCCAACGGCCTGCCCGACCTCGTCGCCACCACGCCCCTGGGGGCTGGCCGCGACCGTGTCGCCGTCTTCGCCTTCGACGGGGCGATCTACCGCCAACAGCGGGCCTATGAGAGCGGCGCGCCGGCTCACTGAGTGGGCGACACCAGAGTGAGGCGGCCTGCGGCCGTGCGTTGACCGCCTCGACGTCAGCCGATCTTCCCGTTCAGTGTGTCCGCATTGGCCGCCGCAAAGGCGGGAATGATCAGGGCCAAGCACACGGGGGCTGAGCGGGCGTCGGCAGAGCGAAGCCCTGAAACGGCCGCGCGCCATGACTTCCGGCACTTCCCGTCGCGTGGCGAGACCCCCAGTTTGCCGCAGCGAAATGGGTTCGGGATCGGATGCCGAAGATCGATGACCGCTCGGAAGCTGGCGCCTCGCAAGGGCGGATCGCCTGGAGGTCTCGCGTGAGGCTTCGATCGCTTCTGGCCACCTTGCCCCTTGTTGCGTCGATCCTCGCGATGCTGGGCGCCGGCGAGGTCCGGGCCAACCCGTCGACCACCGATCCGGCCAAGGTCCCGGCGGGGACCTATGTGCTCGACAAGAAGCACGCGAGCCTGACGATCAGGATCGTCCACATGGGCTTCTCCCACTACACCCTGCGTTTCGACAGGCTGGACGGCGGCTTCACCTATGACCCGGCTGCGTGGCAGTCCACCAAGGTCACATTCACGGTCGATCCGGCGTCGGTCGATACGAACGACGCGCCGTTCGACAGGCAGATCGCCGGCTACTTCCAGGCCGACAAATATCCCGCGATCGCCTTCGTCTCGACCGGCCTGCAGGGCGGCCCGGACGGCAAAGGCGTGCTTACCGGGGACCTGACCTTCCATGGCGTCACCAGGCCCGTGACGCTCGACGTGACCTTCGGCGGCGCGGGCCAGGGAATCTCCGCGCGGGACCGCCGTCTCGGGTTCTCCGGCGTGACCCACATCAAGCGTTCGGATTTCGGTGTGAACGCCATGCTCCAGTACGCGAGCGACGACGTCGAAGTGATCTTCGACGTCGAATTCGAACAGCAATGACCGTGGCCCTTCAGAAGGCGGCCGCCGCGAGTGCAGGTCCGGCTCCTGAACGCGGGCTGGGCGCCCCACTATTGGGAGCCTTTGAGGAAGTTTCTCGCCGCCTGAGCGGCCTGCGCATGGATCCGCGCCCATGGGTCGACCGCGACGCCACGGTCATCGGGCCCGGCGCGTGAGGGGGTTCGTTGCGCTTGCGGCGCTGATCGCCGCCTCGTGGTCCGCCTCCGGCCAGGCCGCGCCGACGATCTCCGGAACCACGCCGTTCATCTTCGACGGCAACCGGGTCTATGCGGAGCTGGCCTTCGTCCAGCCTGATGGCTCGCTGCACAAGGCCCTGGCCTATGTGGACATGGGCACGCCCGCCATGTCGGTGAACCAGGCGCTGCTCGATACGCTGCATCTGGGTCCGGACCACCCGCTGACCTTCCGGGTCGGCGCCATGCCGGTCACCGTGGCCGCGGCCCAGGTCTCGCCCTCGCATGGGACGCCGCAGAAGCTTGGCGGAGAGTCGGTCGAAGCGATCCTGCCGGCTGGCGTCCTGCAACACTACCAGGTCGTCCTGGACTACGCTCGGCGGACCCT
>NZ_DASYAF010000103.1:0-21493 GCF_036501465.1 Phenylobacterium sp. | reverse complement strand
CAGCTCATCCCGCTGGCCCTCGATCCGGGCCGCCCGCCGGGCGACGCCGTCTCGCCGCTCACCCGGGTCTACAACGAGGACCGCCGCGACCTGATGGACGAGGCTGCGATCTACGGCGAGGCGGCGTGGCGTTTCGCGCCGGGCTGGACGGCCTCGGCCGGCGCCCGGGCCTTCACCACCGACCTGAAGGTCCGCTCCCACATCATCGGCGCGCCGCCCACCCAGCCGCGCGACATCGCCGCCGACCGCAGCTTCGCGGGCGTCACCACCAAGGCCTCGCTGCAATACCAGTTCGACGACAACGGGCCGCTGGTCTACGCCCTGTTCTCCGACGGCTACCGGCCGGGCGGCGTCAACACCACCAACTTCCTGATCATCCACCCGAACCGCACCACCTTCGATCCCGACCGGCTGCGGAACTTCGAGCTGGGGGCCAAGGGCGAGTTCCTCGACCGGCGCCTGGTGCTGCGCGCGGCGGCCTTCTACGACCTGTGGACCAACATCCAGTCCGACCAGTACCGCCCCTCAGGCCTGGCCTATACCGCCAACGTCGGCGACGCCCACATCCAGGGCGCGGAGGCCGAGGGCTCCTACGACTGGGGCCACGGCTTCACCTTCCAGGCCAACGCCCTCTATTCGACGCCGAAGTTCACCCGCGTGAACACCGACTTCGCCGGCGCCCTGGGCTCCGGCCTGCCCGGCGTGCCCCGCTGGTCCGCCGGGGCGCTGGCGCGCTACGAGCATCCCCTGCCCGGCGACCTGACCCTGCGGCTGGTCGCCCAGACCAGCTACACCGGCCCCGCGCGCCTGACCTTCGACCCCTCGATCTCGGCGCGCACCGACCCGGTGATCGACACCGAACTGCTGGCCGAGGTCGCCACGCGCCGCTGGACCGCCGGCGTCTTCGTCTCGAACCCGGCCAACAGCTCGGCCAACACCTTCGCCTACGGCAACCCCTTCACCTTCAGCGGCGCCGACCCGGTGCGGCAGGTCACGCCGCAGCGGCCGCGCACCATCGGCGTGCGCCTGGCGGCCGGATTCTGAGGCCCCCTGCGGCAGGCCGCCGCACCCGCCGCATTTCCGCCAAAACCATGAATCGCTGAACGGGGGGCAAGCTTCACCAGCGGCGTCTTATCCTTGACGGCGGTTAACGCCGCGGGGGTTGGGACGGGGTGTCGCCGATGAAGCTGTCGGCTCTGGTGTGTGCGCACAATGACGAGGCGCGGCTGGCCGATTGCCTGCGCGGGCTTTCGTTCTGCGACGAGATCGTGGTGGTCGCCGACCGCTGCACAGACCGCACCCAGGAGATCGCCCGCCAGTTCGACGCGCGCATCATCGACGGCATCTTCCCACTCGAAAGCCAGCGCAAGGCCGCCGGCGCCGCCGCCTGCGTGGGCGAATGGATCCTGGAAATCGAGCCTGACGAGCGAGTGGACGGCAAGCTGGCCTATGAGGTCCGCGCCGCGATCCACGGCCGCCCGTCCGGCGACTGGTTCGACATTCCCGTCGACAACTATGTGGGTGAGACGTTGGTCCGGCGCGGCTGGGGGGCCGGGCTGGGTGAAGCGATCTCCCCACGCCTCTTCCGCCAGCGGCTCAAGCGCTGGAAGGCCCGCCGGGTCGCGCCGGACGTGGTGATGGACGGCCGCTACGCCGGCGCCCTGGAAACCCCGATCGTGCGCCACGCCGCCGCCGACGTGGGCAAGCTGTTCGCCAGCCTCGACAGCCTGGCGGTGCTCAGCGCCCAGGACCGCGCCGACGCCGGCGACGCCGGCCGCCTCGGCCGCGACGTGCTGAGCGGCCTCTCGCGCTTCTGGGCCAGCTACGTCTGGCGCCAGGGCCTGCGCGAAGGCGAACTCGGCTTCCTGGTCGCCCTGCTGTCCGCCGCCGAGGCGGTGCTCTCGGGCGTCCGCGCCCGCGAACTCATGCGGGCCCGCACGGCCATGACGGCCACCGCCCCCGTCGCGGCCAACGAGACCGCCCCGCTGGGCATCGCGGCCCGCCGCTAGCCAGGCCTGCGCTAGCCCGGCTCGGCGCGCAGCAGCGCCGAGATCGTGCGCGCCAGGGTCTCCATGTCGAACGGCTTGCGCAGGATCACCGCCTCGCCGCCTACCGCCGACTCCAGCGCCTCGGTGTCGGCGTAGCCGCTGGCGAAGACGATGGGGACGCCCGGCCGCATCTCGCGCGCCTTGCGCGCCAGCTCGGCGCCGTTCATGTCGGGCATCGCATAGTCGAACAGCATCAGGTCGGGCCGCGCGGCGCTCAGCATGTCCAGCGCCATGGCGCCGCTGGCGGCCTGCAGCACCCGGTAGCCCAGCAGCTGCAGGATGTCGGCGGCGAGCGCCCGCACCGCCGCCTCGTCGTCGACCACCAGGATCGTGCGCCCCTCCGCCGGCGCCAGCACCGGCGCCTGGCTGTCGCCGGCCGCCGGCGCCTCGGCCGGCTCGGTGGAGCGCCGCAGGAACAGGGTCACAACGGTTCCGGTCCCCGGCGCGCTCTCGATCCTGGCCGCGCCGCCGGCCTGCCGCGCCACGCCATAGACCTGGCTGAGGCCCAGGCCCGTGCCCTGGCCCACCTGCTTGGTGGTGAAGAAGGGATCGAAGGCCCGCTCGGCGACCTCCGGCGACATGCCCTCGCCGGTGTCGGCCACCGACAGCGCCACATAGTCGCCGGCCTCCAGCAGCGGGTCGCCCGTCGGCGCCGTCTGGATCCGCGTGCGGATGGTAAGCCGCCCGCCGTCCGGCATGGCGTCGCGCGCATTGATCGCCAGGTTGAGCACCGCCAGCTCCAGCTGGGTGCGGTCGCTCATCACCGGAACCTCGTCCGCGTCGAGATCGAAGCCCAGCACGATCTCCGACCCCAGCGTCCGGGCCAGCAGGTTGCGCATCTCGGCGATCAGGGTCGCGACCACGAACGGCCGCAGCTCCAGCTTCTGGCTGCGCGAGAACGCCAGCAACTGTCGCGTCAGGCTGGCCCCACGCTCGGCCGCCTCCAGCCCGTTCTTCGACCAGCCGACCACCTTTTCGGCGTCTTCTGGCTTGCGGCGGATCAGCTCGAAGGCGCCGTGCACTACCTGCAGCAGGTTGTTGAAATCGTGGGCGATGCCGCCGGTGAGCCGGCCGAGCGCCTCCATCTTCTGGCTCTGGCGCAGCGCCTCCTCGGCCTCGCTGCGCGCCTCCATCTCCTTGACCAGCTGGCTGTTGGCCTCAGCCAGCAACCGCGCGCGCGTCTGCAGCTGGGCGGCCGCGGCGGTCACCACCCCCAGCAGCACCAGCGCCAGCACGGTCAGCACCGCCAGGCCCGAGTGGCGGCCCACCACCAGGATCCAGGGCTCGGGCAGCGTCTCGAGATAGACCGAGCCCAGCCGCGCGCCCTGCTGGGTCACCGGCCGGATCACCGCCGCGTGGCGGCCCTGGAACACCTCGCCCACGGCCGGCGCGCGCGAAGGCGGCCGGAGGGCCTGCGCCCGGTGAAAGGTCACCACCGCACGGCCGGCGGCGTCGTAGACGGCGGCGGCGGCCACCTCGCGGTTCACCCGCAGGGCGTCGACATATTCATCCATCGCCGTGCGGTCGTCGAAGGCCAGGGCGGCGCTGATGCTCGCCGCCAGGATGTCGGCCTGCACCTCGGCGGCGCGGGTCACCTGGGCGCGGTGATCGAGCTCGGCGCGGACGGTCAGCAGGGCGGCGATGGCGAACAGCGCCAGCACGCTGGTCCAGGCCACCGAGACCATGCGCCGGTCGGCCAGCCTGCGCTGGGCCGCGGCGGGAATGGCGTCGCGCAGGTTCATCGCTTCACCGCCACGGCCAGGGCCAGCAGCTTCGAGGAGATGGCGACTCCGTTGCGGTCCGCCTGGGCCGCGTCGATCGCAAAGCGCACCCGCCCCGCGTCCAGCACCAGGTTGACGATCCCGCGCGCGCCGCCCCGGCCCTCGTCGGTCACGGTGAGCACCGGGGCGCCCTCCACCGCCGCCAGCGCCTGGGCCGGCGACTGGGCGGCGCCGCCGGCCAGGTAGGCGATGTGGCAGCCGGAGTCCGCCGCCAGCCGCGCCAGCCGGCGCACCGCCAGCGGGTGGCCCGCCACCACCTGCCCGCCGATGGCGCGGTCGAGCAGCGGCCCGAAGGGATCGACGCCCTGCACGCAGATCGTCAGCGGCGCGTTCGGGGCCGCCCAGCTGGCTTGCGGCCAACTCACGAAGGGCGCGAGCTTGTAGAGATAGGTCGCCTTGACCGCGAGCTCGAGGTTCTCGCTGTCCACGCTGGCGGTGGCCGGCGAGGCGGCCAGCGCCGCGACGAAGACCGCGACCGCGACGGCCCAGCGGGCCTTTCCCGCCTGGGCCATCAGAAACCCCACCTCAGGCCCACATAGACGCTGCGGGGGATGAAGCGGATCGGCGCGGTCGAGGCGTCGTCGATCTCCATGTGTCGCGGATTGAGCAGGTTGAACCCGCTCAGCGACAGTTCTAGTCCCGGCCGGACCCGCCAGGCCAGCCGCGCGTCGGCCTCGGTGTAGGCCGGCGCGCTGTCGAACCCGAGCACCGTAGCCGTGCGCCCCACGCGCCGGAGCGCGAGGTTGAGGTCGACGTTCGGGGTCAGGGTCATGTCAGAGCGCAGCTGCGCCTGGTACGTCGGGTCGATGCCGGCGATCTGCAGCCCGGTCAGGTCGTCCTGCCCCGGCTTCAGCTGATAGTCGCGCTGCAGGGTGTTGGCGCCCGCCCGCAGCCGCCACCAGTCGGTGAGGGTGAAGGTTCCCCAGGCCTCGAGGCCATAGGCATGCCCCTGGGCGCCGTTCCGCAGGATGATCGGCAGCACCGCCGCGCCATTGGTCTGGTCGGTGCGCAGGTCGTCGTAGATGTCGTAGTAGGCGGTGAGCGAGAGTGACGCGCGGCTGGAGAACTCGCCGCGGTAGCCCAGCTCATAGGACAGCAGCGACTCCGACTGGAAGTCCGGCGACGGCACCAGGATGCCGCTCGCCTGCAGCTCGCGCTCGATGCGGTTGGGGGTGCGCACCGCTCGCGAAAAGGCCGCCCACAGCAGCGCGCCGCCGCCGCCGGGCGTCCAGGCTAGGCGGACGTTGGGCATCCAGTCCATGCCGGAATAGCTGTTGTCCTCCAGCTTCAGGCCGAGGGTGAGCTTGAGGTCGGGGCGGAGCGCGACGACGTCCTGGGCGAAGACCGCCCCCAGCCCGATGTTCGCCCGCGGATTGGCGAACTGGAAGATGTTGGTCGACAGGAAATACTCCCGCCAAAGCCGCGCCTCGCCGCCGACCACCAGCTGGTGGTCGCCAAGCGCCAGCGAGTCCTGCACCTGCACATTGAAGGTGTCGCGGCGCTCGTGGGTGTTCAGGTCCGAGCGATCGTCGGTGGCCACATAGGCCAGGGCCTCGATCTGCGAGCCGTTCGCCAGGGTCTTGCCGAGGTGGCCGGTCACGTCGCCGCCCCACAGGCGCCCGTCGTTGAGATCCTCGTGGTTGTCATAGGCCTTGAACGACAGGGAATAGGCCGCCGCCCCGCCGTCCCCGCCGCCTTCCAGGCGCAGGTTGCCCATCACGCCGCGGATGCCGTCGTCGGTGGTGTCGCCCGGCGCGCGGTCCAGCCCCTGGCGGTCGAAGGCCGAGACCGTGGCGTGAACGCCCAGCCCCCCCAGGTGGCCGCTCAGGGTCGCCGCGCCGTTGCGCTCCAGGTCACCGCCGCCGACGTCCAGCTTCAGCCCGTCCGGGCCGGGGGCGCCGGTGATGACGTTGATCACCCCGTTCACCGCATTGGCGCCCCACAGGGTCCCGCCCGGCCCGCTGATCACCTCGATGCGCACGATGGACGCCACCGGCACGTCCACCTGCTGCCACAGCACGCCCGAGCCGATCGGCTCATAGACGCTGCGCCCGTTGATCAGCACCAGCAGCTTGTTGGAGCTCTCCGCCGAATTGCCGCCGCGCGCGGTGATCGCGTACTGGCCGGCGTTGATCCGCGCCACCTCCAGGTTGGGGGCCAGCCTCAGCGCCTCCGGCAGGCTGGTGGCGCCCGAGCGGCGGATGTCCTCGGCGGTGATCACAAAGACCGAGGCCGGCGCCTGGCTGAGCGGCTCCGCGTGCTTGGAGACCGAGGTCACGGTGAGGTTGGTCAGGTCCTCGAGGCTGAAGTCCTTCAGCTTGTCGACCGTCTGGTCGTCGCCCTGGCCGGCCGCCCAGGCCGCCGGCGCCGCGGCCAGGGTCAAGGCGGCCAGCGTCAACGCCGCCAGCCCCGCCGCCATAGCGCGGACGTTCCTGCCTCCCGCTCGGATCAAGCCCACACACTCCCCTGGGAGGCGCGTCGTTGTCCGCGGTCGCAGCCGCGCACGCATCGTCCCGGTACGGCAACGCTTGGAGGGGGATCGGGTTCCCGGCGGTCAGGCCAGGCTTTCCCCAGCCTTGTGCGCCTGCGGCCGGCGCACTTTTCCGGCGTGTTCGGCGGGCCGCGAACAGCCCAGCCGGTCCCACAGGTGGTCGCCGACCCGCAGCGCATTGGCCACCGTGGTCAGCGTCGGGTTCACCGAGGCGATGGAGGGGAAGAAGCTGGTGTCGGTGACGTAGAGGTTGTCCAGCTCGTGGGCCTTGCAGAAGGTGTCGAGCACCGAGTTCCTCGGGTCCTTGCCGAAGCGGATCGTACCGGCCTGGTGCGCCGTGCCATAGAGCGGCAGCAGGCTTCCGAAATCGAAGTGGTGCTGGCTGATCGGATGGGCGTGGTCGACGAAGCCGGCCAGCGACGCGTTCAGCTTCTTCACCAGCCGCTGGTGCCCCTCGAGGTTGTTGTAGGTGTAGTCGAGGCAGATCCGCCCGTCCTTGGTCAGGTGGACGCGGTTTTCGGCCAGCGGCAGGTCCTCGCTGATCACCAGCATCGACAGCATCCGCTCGGCGACGCCCTCGCTGATCACGTCCGGCACCAGGCCCGGCGGCAGCCAGTCGGAAACCTGCCCCTCCAGGGTCTGGCCGCTCATGTATTCAAGCAGCTGGATGTGCCCCATGGGCTTGTCGTAGGTCCCGTCCGGCTCGCCCCAGTAGAAGTCGTTGCAGGCCAGGGTCTTGGGGAAGGTCACGTCCACATGGGCGGCGGTCAGCGAGACCACCGCCGTGAGCGTGTGGAACATGTAGTTGCGGCCCACCTGGTCGGACCCGTTGGCCAGGCCGTTGGGGTGCGCCGCATTGGCCGAGGCCAGCAGCAGCGCCGCCGAATTGGCCGCCCCGGCCGCCAGCACCACCACGTCGCCGGTCCAGCGCTCCTCCCCGCCCTCGGTCTCGCAGACCACCTCGGTCACCGTCCTGCCGGAGGGATCGGTCTCCAGCCGGGTCACCTTGCGCCCGGTCAGCAGGGTGATGTTCGGCCGGTCCATGATCGGTTCGATGGCGATGGTGCGCGCGTCCGACTTGGCCTTCAGCAGGCAGGGATAGCCGCCGCAGGTCTTGCACTTGATGCAGACCGAGGTCACCGGATGCGCCTGGTCGAGGTTGATGCCCAGCGGCAGGGAGAACGGCTTCCATCCCTGCGCCTGCCAGTGGCCGCGCAGCGCCGCGATGCCCGGGTCGTCGTGGACCGCGGCGAAGGCGTAGGGCGGCTCGTTCCCCTCCTCGGTCGGATCGTCGCCGCGCGCGCCATGCACCCGCCACAAGGTTTCGGCCTCGGCGTAATAGGGCGCCAGGTCCGTCAGGCTGATCGGCCAGGCCGGCGAGACCCCGCCGGCGTGCTGCACCTCGTCGAAGTCGCGGCCGCGGAAGCGCATCAGCGCCGCGCCATAGAAGGTGGTGTTGCCACCCACCCAGTAGTGGGTCGTGGGCGAGAACGGCTTGCCCTTCTTGTCGTACCACTTCTCCTTGGTGCGGTAGCGGTGCTGCACGAAGACCGCCTTGGGGCTCCAGTTCTCCGCCTCGCGCGGCAGGTGGTCTCCGCGTTCCAGGATCAGGATGGACTTGCCGCCGTCGGCCAGCCGCTGGGCGATGGTCCCGCCGCCGGCGCCCGAGCCGATGATCACCACGTCGAAGTGCGCCATGAGGCCGGTCCCTTCCCCAACTACCCCTAAGAATCTTCCAGATGGTACTTCGCCGCCCCGCGCTTGATCAGCGGGATGGCGATGAATTCCGGGGTCGCCTTCAGGATCGCGACGGCGACCTTGTTATGCCACCCGGGAACCAGCACCACCTTGCCGCGCGCATTGGCGGCCAGGGTCTCTTCCACCACCTGTTCGGCGGTTTGGAAGAAGCGGCGCGACGCCTGGTCCATGACCTGCTTGGTGCCGTTGGCCTCGGCGAATTCGGTCAGGGTGAAACCCGGGCAGACGGCGGTCACCCGGATCCCCTTGTCACCCAGTTCGGCGGCCAGCGACTGGCTCCATTTCACCGCAAGGCTCTTGGCGCCCGGATAGAGGCTGTGGCCCGCCACGCCGGGCGCGAAGGCGGTCAGGGAGGCGACGTTGATGATCGATCCGCGCCCGCGCTCGACCATCCCCGGGATCACCCCATGCGCCAGCCCGCAGGCGTTGACCACAAGGGTCATCAGGAAATCGCGCTGCCGCTCCCAGGGCACGCCGGCGAAACTCTGGGCGATGGAGAAGCCGGCGTTGTTGACCAGCACGTCCACGTGCCGCCCGCGCGCCGCCACCGCGCCCAGCACGCCGTCGCGCGCCTCCCAGGCCGCCAGGTCGGCCGGGACCGCGAAGGCCTCGATCCCGTGCGCCGCCGAAAGCTCGCCGGCCAGCGCCTCCAGCCGCTCGGCCCGGCGGGCCACCAGGGCCAGGTCATGGCCCCGCGCGGCATAGGCCCGTGCGAACGCCGCCCCGATGCCCGCCGAGGCGCCGGTGATCAGGGCCAGCGGCCGCCCAGAAGAACCTCGCGAAACGCCTTGGCCGGTCATCGCCGCAGTAGGGGCGGCCCGCGCCGTTAAGGCAACCGCTTTACGGCGGCTTAGGGCGCCGCGGCGCATACGCAGAGCGCCGATCGCAGAACGTGGTCCGTATCCGCATTGACAGAGCCGGTCCCGGGCGGCGAAACCCAGGGTGGGGGCCCCGGTTCGGGCTGTTCGGGAGCACCGATGAGCGAACCCTTCGCCAAGAAGCTGGAGCTGGTGCTGAAGGTCCTGTCCATGAGCCGCTCGCGGCTGGCGGCGGACCTCGGCGTGGACAAGTCCGTGGTCGGACGCTGGGTGTCCGGCGCGGTCCAGCCTTCGGCCCACAACCTGTCGCTGCTCTCCGGCCTGATCGCCGAGCGGATCGCTGGCTTCACCACCCTGGACTGGGATCGCAGCCTGGCGGCCTTCGCCGAGCTGATCGGCGCGGACCTGAAGGTCGTGGCTGGCCACGCGCCGGCGGCCGAGAGCGCGCTCGCCGGCCTGCCGCTGATGGGCATGGAGCAGTTCCTGTCGGCCACCGCCCTGCGCGGCCCGGCCTACGAGGGTTTCTACCGCACCACCCGGCCCTACATCCTGGCGCCCGGCCGGTTCATCCATGACCACGCCATGGTGCGCATCGATCCAAACGGCCTGATGCGCCTGCGGATCGGGGCCGGCGGCACCATCGCCGACGGCTGGGTGCTGCCGGCCGGCAACCAGCTGTTCGCCGTCACCGTCGACGTGATCTCAGGCGCCGTGCTGTTCGGCATCCTGCACGGCGTCGCCACCCCCAAGGCCGAGGTGGTGGACGGCCTGGTGCTCGCCCCCTCGCTGGACGTGGGCCGCACGCCCGCCGCCTATCCGATCATCCTGGAGCGGGTGGAAGACCTCACCGGCGAGACCGAGGCCGACAACCGGCGCTTCCTGGAGCTCGCGGCCCGCGACCCGGTGGCGCCGGAGGATTCCATTCCCGAGGCCCTGCGCCAGCACCTGTCGGGCGATTTCGGCCCCGCCGCCGCGGCCCTGGGCGGCGACCTCCTGCTGCGCCTGCCGCTCACCCGCTCCCTGGCCCGCGGCCCGGTCTACCGGGAAAGCGCCAGCTAGTCCGCGCAACCTGCTGCATGCCGGCGCGCGGCGTTGCGCCTGCCCGCGCCTGCGGGATCAGGACACGGTCACAGGCCCGATCCGTCGGCCGGGGGGCTGGCGCGGCGGGCGGTCCCGGCCGATCCGCGCCTGCGATTGCTGGATCGCGGGCCCCGGAGACGCCGGGACCGGCCCGCGCGGCTGCGATCTCACCTCGCGGCTTCGTGCGGGAGCGGCGGAGCTGCCCCCCGGCTCCGCCGCAGCGCCCGATTGCCGGGTGACGGCGCCCGGCGCAGACTGCGGCCATGATCCGCTTCGCCTCCATGGCCGCCGCGCTTGTCGCCATCCTGGCTCCGCTGGCGGCCGAGGCCGCACTCGATCCGCTGAGCCAGCCGCAGACCGTCGCCGGCGTCGCGGCGACCGAAGCCGCCTGGGTCGCCGCCCTCAAGGCGCACGACGGCGCGACACTGCAACGCCTGCTGGCCTCCGATTTCGTCGACACCACCTGGCAGGGCGTCCGGCGCGACAAGGCCGCCGCCCTGGCCGCGGCCGCCCCGACCGCCGCCCCCACGGGCGGCGTGGGCGACCAGGCGCTGAGCGAGCTCGCCGTCGGCCTGTACGGAAACGCCGCCGTCGTCCACGGCCTCAACACCGTGCGCGGCCCGGACGGGGCGGTGCGCGCCCACATCCGCTTCACCGATGTCTTCGTCTATCGCCAGGGCGGCTGGCGGGCGGTCTCGGCCCAGGAAACCCTGGAACAGGCGCCCGCGAAATGACCCTCAGCCTTCGGCGACGTTCTCGCCCAGCGGCGCGGACAGGCTGAACACCACCCCGCCCGGCGCATAGACCAGCCGCACATTGGCCTTCAGCTCCGAGGCCAGTCCCCGCTCGATCAACCGGCTGCCGAAGCCGGGCGGCCCCGGCGTTCCCGGGTCCGGCCCGCCGGTCTCGCGCCAGGTCAGCTTCAACCGCCGCCGCTCGCCCTCGCCCTCCAGGCCCCAGGTCAGCGAGATCCGCCCGTCTGGCGCCGACAGCGCCCCGTACTTGGCCGCGTTGGTCGCCAGTTCGTGCAGCCCCAGCGCCATGGCGGTGGCGGTCTGTGGCGCAAGCCGCACCGCCGGCCCTTCGATCACGAAGCGCTCCCCGTCGCCGTGGGGGCGAGCCATCTCCTCGGCGATGGCCCCCAGCGTGGCCCCGGCGTCGGTCTCGGCGACCAGCACGTCGTTGGCCTTGGCCAGGGCCACCAGCCGGGCCATGAACCGCTCGCGGGCCGAGGGCGGCACGTCGGCGCCGCGCAAGCTCTGGGCGGCGATCGCCTGCACCGTCGCAAGCGTGTTTTTCACGCGGTGGTTGAGTTCGTTGGCCAGCAGCCGCTGGCGCTCCAGCGCCTGCTTGCGGTCGGTGATGTCGGTCAGGCGCACCGCGATGCCGCCGCCGCGCATGGGGCTGATGTTCAGCTCCACCGTCCGGTCCGGCCGCAGCCGCGAGGTGGTCTCGAAGGTGGCCGGAACGCCCTGCTCCATGGCCGCGCGGCAGGCGGCCTCGAACGGCGTGCCGACCCCTTGGGGAAACAGGTCCCAGATGACCTTGCCCAGCACCTGGTCGCGCGCCACCGCGAAGTAGGTCTCAGCCGCCCGGTTGAACACCACATAGGTCCAGCCCACATCGAGCGCGTAGAAGGCGTCCGTCACGCTTTCCAGGACAGCGTCGAGGCGGGCCTCATAGCTGGGTGCGGATGGCTCGGGCATACGGCGCGAGGACTTCAAAACCAACTGGGCTGCAACCCTAGCAGGCATCCGTCGAAACGGAACCCCAACCGTCACGCTTATCACCGCCGCCCCGTCGCTCGGATCAGGCCGCGTGGGCCAGCGATCGGGCGCCTTGCTCGGTCCGCCCGGTCGTTTCACCAGCCTGGCCGGCGCCGGACAACAGCTCCTGCAGCGAGGTCCAGGCGAACTCCGGCCGCGCCCGGGTCCAGGCGAGGAATTCGGCCAGGAAGCTCCAGGCGGCGGCGTCGTGCGCCAGGTGATGGGTGAGCAGGCCGATCGGCGCGTCCCAGCGCCGCGCGCGCCGCCGGCGGCGCAGCTCGGCCGTCAGGTTCGCCGCGAACCGGCCGCGGCCCCGGAACCGCACCCCTCCGCGCCAGCGCATCAGGTCGAGGTGACCGTCCAGGCGCGGCAGGCCGCTGCCCGCCGCCTCGCCCAGCCCGCCGCTCGCCGACAGGGCCTGATAACCCTCCTCCGCCAGCACCGCGGCCAGCGCCGGATGCAGGTCGTTCCAGGGCGGCATGAAGACCTTGATCGCCCGCGGCAGGGTCGCCATCCGCGCCCAGCCGTGGTTCAGCGCCTCGCGCACCTGGGCGGCGGTCCAGTCATGCGGCAGCTCGCCCGCCGCGGCGCCGGCCCGGCGGTTCTGGTGATCGGTCCCGTGCTGGGCGACGCTGACCAGCGCCGGGGCCTCCGCCAGGCGCACGGCCAGGCCGGAAAGCTCGCCGCTCGGCACCACCGCCAGGGTCACGGGCGTTCCGGCCTTTCGGGCGACGGCGACCAGACGGTCCAGCAGCAGCCGCTCCAGCGTCGTGGCCGAGCCCGCCGCGTCGTCGTCGCGCCACCACAGCCGCGCGGTTCGGCCCGCGCGCCGCCAGCGCCGCAGTTCCAGGGCAAGCGCCAGGTTTCTCATCGCAGAGCCTCCAGTCGATAGCCAAGCTCCCAGCGGCGCGAGCCGTTCCATATTGTGTCGAATTTTAGTCATGCCGCCTGCGCCAGCCGCGCGGGCTGGCCCTCGCCGACCGCCGCCGGCTGGTCCAGCTCGGCGCGCAGGGCCGAAAGCACCGGGTAGAGGCCGGCCATCATCGCGATCATCAGGCCCCAGCCGCCTTCCTTCCAGCCGCGGCGGCGCACATAGCATTTCCAGAACCGCTGGATGCCGCGCCGCACGTTGTCCGCCACGCCGGTCTTGCCGCCATGCTCGCGCAGGTCCTGGGCGCGCAGGTCGGTGTAGCGGTCCAGCCGGCGGAACACGTCGGAGACGGTCTCGGCGAACTGGTGGCGCAGCGGCTGGGTGAGCCTCGGCCCCTCCGGCCCGTCGAAGGCGACGCCAGGATGCACCCGCTCGCCGCCCCAGCGCTTGGCGCCGCGCTTGTAGAGCCGCGCCGCCAGGCTGGTGCCGAAGGCGCCGCCCCAGCCGTGCCGGATCACGCGCTCGCCCACATAGTTGTCGACCGGGACCTTGCGGAACGCCCAGCGGTCGTCGGCCATGGCGGCGCGCGCCTCGGCGGCCAGCTCGGGGCTGACGATCTCGTCGGCGTCCAATTCGAAGATCCAGTCGCCGCTGGCCGCGGCCATGCCGGCCGCCCGGCGCGGGCCCTCCAGCGGGAAGACGCCTGAGATCATAACCGCGCCGAACGCCTCGCCGATCGCGCGGCTGCGGTCAGTGCAGCGGTCGAGCACCAGCACCACCTCGTCGGCGAAGCCGAGGGCGTCCAGGCATCGCGCCAGCCGCCGTTCTTCATTGTGTACGCAGAGCACCACCGAGAGCTTGGCCATGATCGTCCCCCCCACTGAGCGAACGACGGTCCGGGATCGGTGTCGCCTCAGCAAAAAAGCTCTGCTGTGGCGCATTGTCGCGATTCATTTTATGTAACTGTTATAAGGACTTGTGAGGCGATCGCCGCGGCGCTCGGGATTGTTTCGCGCCGACACAGTCCGGTCATCGGCCCGCCCGATCCAGGCCGTCTG
Organism: Phenylobacterium sp.; assembly: GCF_036501465.1. Classification (GTDB taxonomy): domain Bacteria; phylum Pseudomonadota; class Alphaproteobacteria; order Caulobacterales; family Caulobacteraceae; genus Phenylobacterium. Next base: position 7,822 of record NZ_DASYAF010000103.1, on the reverse strand, counting down.
TTCGCCCGGCGCGGCGAATGGCGGGGCTTGCCTCGGCTCGCCTGTCGGTTCATGCCGACGCCGGGCTCGATCATCGCGGGGCGCGTTCGGTGTCCCGACAGACGGAGCGGCGATGACACACCTTCGAACCGGCGAGCAGGCCCCCTGGTTCTTCGCGCCCTCGCCGACCAATCCGAACTTCAACTTCTCGACCGTCGCCGGCCGCTACCTGTTGATGGGCTTCCCGCCGCTCGACCGCGCCGAGCGCACCGCCGTCTTCGACACCGTCGGGCGCAACATGGACCTGCTGAGCGACGCCAACATCGCCTGCTTCCTGGTGATCCGCGACCCGGAGGACTACGCCAAGGCGCGCAACCGCGACGGCATGCGCTTCTTCGCGGACTTCGAGGGCAAGCTGGCCCAGCTCTACGGCGCGCGCACCGCCGACGGCGCCGAGCAGCCCGGCTGGGTGGTGATCGACCCGTCCCAGCGCGTGCTGTTCACCGCCCCGGCCTCGCAGACCGCCCAGGTGTTCGAACAGTTGCGCGCCCTGCCGCCGGCCGACGGCCACGCCGGGGTTCCGATGCACGCCCCGGTGATGATCGTGCCCCGGGTCCTCGACCCCGACCTCTGCCGTCGGCTGATCGCCCACTACCACGACCAGGGCGGCCGGCCCTCGGGCGTGATGCGCGAGGAGAACGGCCGCACCGTCGGCGTGCTCGACGACTTCAAGCGCCGCCGCGACGCCAACATCGAGGACGAGGGCCTGCGCACCGAAATGCGCCTCAGCATCGTCAAGCGGCTGATCCCGGAGATCCGCAAGGCCTACCGCTTCCAGGTGACCCGCATCGAACGCTACATCGTCGCCTGCTACGACGCCGACGAGGGCGGCTATTTCCGGCCCCATCGCGACAACCGCACCTCCGGCACCGAACACCGCCAGTTCGCCTGCTCCATCAACCTCAACGCCGAAGCGTTCGAGGGCGGCGACCTGCGGTTCCCCGAATACGGCATGCGCACCTATCGGCCGCCCACCGGCGGGGCGGTGATCTTTTCCTGCTCCCTGCTGCACGAGGCGACGCCGGTCACCCGCGGGACGCGCTACGCGACCCTGCCGTTCTTCTTCGATGAGGCGGGCGAGGCGCTGCGCCTGAAGAACCTGCACCTCACCGATTTCGCGCCGCGGATCGCCGACGGCGCCCCGGCCGATGCGGCGGCGACGCGCGAGGCGGCCCTGGAAGCCCAGGCCCGGCGCGAAGCGGCCGAAGCGCCTCCGGCGCAGGAAGGCGCGCCCTTCGAAGCCTAGGTGCGTGTGTGGTTAGGCCCGCGCCAGGGCCTGGCGGCGGTGCGCGCGCAGAAGCGCGCCGATCCCGAAGAAGCCGCCGAGCATCAGCGCCCATTCGGTCGGTTCCGGAACCGGCGTCAGGTCACAGATGCCGCAGCTCGCGACGCAACGGCCGGCGTAGGTATTGGAGCCGCCCGAGGTGCCGAACTGGAAGACGATGCCCGACACTAGTGGCGTCACCGTGTCCTGCACCTTGACGATGAAGGTGCCGGTGCCCTGGATGTCCGGCTGGTGGTTGGTCACCGACGGGTTGAAGCCGCTGTAGCTTGTGGCGTCGCCGACGATCAGGTTGTCCGGCTGGCCGCCCTGCGAGCCCGTGCCGACGGTCGCCAGGAAGATGTCCTTGCTGCCGCCCGGCTGGCTGAAGTCCGTCTTCGCCAGGCTGGTCGCCGACGCGACCTCGGCGCCCCAGTGGTTGGGGTCGCCGGAGACGTCCTTGAAGCCGTTGCTGAAGCCGGCGCCGGTGCCGAAATCGATGAGCTGGCCGCTCTGACCGGCCAGCGTCGCGCCCGTCGGATCGACCTGGTGGCCGCTGCTGTTCACGTTGTTGAACACCAGTTCGACGCCGCTAAGAAGGATGCCGTCGCTGGACACGTTGGAGGTCAGGGCGGTGAGTTGGATCGTGAAATTGTAGGTGCCGCCCGCAAAGCCGTTGTAGGCGATGTTCGCCTCGGCGATGTCGGTCGTCACGCCGCCCGAGGTGGTCGAGTAGATCCACTCCGACGCGCGGGCGGACCCCGCGGCGGCGAGCGCCAGGGCCGAAACACAGATCGCAAGACGCTTCAGAGACATCACTCACCCCCGCCTCGCGCCAGTCCGCACGAGCTTAGCCATTCCCTACGGGTTTTTGGTTTCAAAAGATAGAAGGCTCCCCTCTCACGCGAAATTGCAAAGCTTCCGCAAATGGCCGCGCGGCTTGGAGGTCGCCGCGCCTGTCGCTAGACAGCCTTCTGGCGGTCCGGTCCGCCGTTTGCCGAGGCGGGTCCATGTCGAAGGGGCGGTTTGCGGCCTTGATCGCGGCGATGGCCCTGCTGGCGGCGCGCGCGGCGTCCGCCGCCCCGCTGCTCGCCGGCTTCTACCTGCCATGGGACGACACGTCGCAGGCCTCCCTCGCCGCCCACGCGGGCGCGCTGCAGGTGCTGGCGCCCATGTCGGCGGCGGTGGACAGCCCGCAAGGTCACGTCCGCTGGCAGCCGGATCGGGCGCTGGCCGCCCTGCGCGCCAAGTCCCGCCCCGGGAGCCCCAAGGTCTTCCCGGTCCTCTCCAACGCCCACGACGAGATCTGGGACGTGGCCGCCGCCGAGGCCGCCATGACCAATCCGGCCGCCGGCCGCGCGCTGGCCGACCAGCTGGTCGCCAAGGCCGCCGCCGAGGACTACGGCGGCTATGTCCTGGACTTCGAGAACCTGACCCCCAAGGGCCTGGCCGCCTATGCGCCGTTCCTCGCCCGCCTGCATGCGGCGCTGAAGCCGGCCGGGCGCGAGCTCTGGGTCACCGCCACCATGGGCCAGGACCCGGCCTTCATCGGCAGCCTGGCGAAGGCGACCGACGCCGTCGTGCTGATGGCCTACGACCAGTGCTGGGCGACCTCGACGCCGGGGCCGATCGCCGGAGACGACTGGCTCGCCCAGACGCTGGACGCGCGCCTGGCGGTGCTGGATCCCACCCACACCATCGTCGCCCTGGGCGCCTATGGCTACGACTGGCCGCAGAACCCGGACGGAAAGGGCGGCGTGGCCAAGGTGGTCTCCGTCACCGAAGCCGAGGCGCTGGCCAGGCTGAACCACGCCCACGTCGTCCGCGCCACCCCGGACGGCAATCCGCACTTCGCCTACAACGGCGGCGACGGGAAGCCGCACCAGGTCTGGTGGCTGGACGCCGCGGCCTTCCGCGCCCAGCGCGCCGCCGCGCTCGCCCGCCACGTCCGCGGCGTCGCCATCTGGCGTCTCGGCCTGGAGGACCCCGCCCTCTGGACGAAGCCCACCGCCGCCCGGCCCCTGAGGCCCGGCCCCGCGCCGGCCGCCTGCGCCATGGCCGCCCACTGATGCGCGGGCCGATCGTCACCTGACGGGCCCCCCTCGAGCGGTAGAGCGCTCGCCCGCCCACGACCGCCCGTCGCAGGCGCGCGCCCGGCCATAGCGGACGGCCTTTGAACCCGCGGCGGATTGCCGTTGGGTCTTGCGTCCGCCGGAGGCCGCGCATGACCCGCTTTCCCGTCTGGGCCGCCATGGCCTGCCTTTCCGCCGGGCTCGCCGTCTGCGGCGTGTCCGCGGCCCCCGCGCCTGCCGCGTCCCGGACCGTCACCCTGGACGGGATCCTCCATCCCGACAGCGACGACACCGTGGCCTTCACGCCCGATGGGAACACCGTCTTCTTCGACCGCAGCGAGGGGCCCCGCAAGATGATCATGGTCTCGGTCCGCATCCGCGGACACTGGAGCCCGCCACGCGTCGCCGGCTTCTCCGGCCGATGGTTCGACCAGGACCCGGTCGTCGCGCCCGACGGCCGCTATCTGCTGTTCAATTCGGATCGGCCGGCGACGCCGGGCGGCAAGCCCCTCGTCCAGGACTATTTCAGGGGCGGCCCGGCCCCCGGCTCGAACATCTGGCGGGTGGACCGCAAGGGCGCGGGCTGGGGTGCGCCGGTCCGGCTCGACGACACGATCAACAGCGACGTGTTCATCGACTTCGCCAGCATCGCCGCCGACGGCGCGCTCTACTTCATGCGCTGGGACAAGCCGACCAAGGCCATGCACATCTGGCGCTCGGCGCTTCGGAACGGCGCCTATCTGCCGCCCGAGTTCGTCACCCTTGGCGATCCCGCCACCTCGACCCACGATCCCGCGGTCGCCCCGGACCAGTCTTTCATGCTGTTCGACTACGGCAAGGTCGCCGGCGGCCTCGGGCGCCTCAGCATCGCCTTCCGCCGGAACGGCGGCTGGGGCCCGCCGATCGACCTCGGCGACGCCGTCAACGCCGACAAGCCCTGGGGCGCGCATATCCTCCCCGACGGCCGCACGGCCTATGTCACCGGCGACGCCGGCGTCCGGCGCATCGCCTTGGATCCCTGGCTCGCCGAACACCGGTCCGACGCAGCCCCTCGACCGGTGAGGTCTCCCCCGCCATAGTCGCCGCTCAAGTCTTCTTTCGGGGCCATCGAGACATGCTGCATCGCGTACTGACCGCCGTCCTGGCGTTGGGTTTGGCTGGGAATCTGGCGGGAGGAGCCCCGGCCCTGGCTCAGGGAACGCCGGCGCCGCTGCGCCCCGACCAGGTGAAGTTCCGCGAGGTCTACAAGGAGCTGGTCGAGACCAACACCTCGCTCAGCGTCGGCTCCTGCACCGCCGCCGCCGCCAAGATGGGCGCGCGCCTCAAGGCCGCCGGCTTCGCCGACGCCGACCTGGTCTATTATTCGACCCCGGAACACCCGAAGGACGGCGGCCTGGTCGCCATCCTCCACGGCTCGTCCAAGACCGCCAGGCCGATGCTGCTCCTGGGCCACCTCGACGTGGTCGAGGCCAAGCGCGCCGACTGGGTGCGCGACCCCTTCGTGCTCAATGAGGAGAACGGCGTCTTCTACGGCCGCGGCACGTCCGACATGAAGGTGATCGACGCCACCTGGGTCGACATGCTGGTCCGCTTCAAGGAGGGCAAGTTCGTCCCCAAGCGCACCATCAAGCTGGCGCTGACCTGCGGCGAGGAGACCCTGGAGGCGTTCAACGGCGCGAGCTGGCTGGCGACCAACCGGCGCGCCCTGATCGACGCCGAGTTCGCGCTCAACGAGGGCGGCGGCGGCCGCGCCGACGCCAACGGCAAGGTGACGACCCAGGGCGTGCAGGTGGGCGAGAAGGTGGTCCAGCAATTCCGCATGGAGACCACCAATCCCGGCGGCCACTCCTCGGTGCCGATCAAGGACAACGCCATCTACCAGCTGGCCCAGGGCCTGCTGAAGGTGCGCGACTACGACTTCCCGCTGCAGCTCAACGACGTCACCCGCGCCTTCTTCGCCAAGGCCGGCGCCGGGCGCGACGACGCCATGGGCCACGCCATGGTGGCGATCTCCAAGGATCCGAACGACAAGGCCGCCGAGGCCGAGCTCAACAAGGACCGCGGCTTCCACTCCATGCTGCGCACCACCTGCGTGGCGACCCTGCTGGACGGCGGCCACGCCGAGAACGCCCTGCCCCAGCGCGCCGGCGCCAACATCAACTGCCGGATGTTCCCGGGCGACACCATGGAGGACACCAAGGCCCAGCTCGACAGGGCCATCGGCGACCCCGGCGTGAAGCTGATCCCGCTGCCGCCGATCCGGCCCAAGTCGACGCCCGCGCCGATGAACCCCAAGGTGATGGGCGCCTTCGAGAGCGTGGCGGCGAAGTATTGGCCGGGCGTGCCGGTGATCCCAACCATGTCGACGGGCGCGTCCGACGCGCTCTACCTGATCCCGGTGGGCATCCCGACCTATGGCGTGCCCGGCTTCTGGTCCGGCCCGGAGGGCTCCGGCGCCCACGGCCTGAACGAGCACATGTCCGCCAAGGCGGTCTACACCGGCCGCGACTACCTCACCGACGTGGTCAAGCAGCTGGCGGACACGGAATAGCAGCAGAGCCGGGAGCGTCGGGATGAAACTAGCCTGCCTGGCCGCGGTGGCGCTCCTGGGACTGTCGGCGGGCGCGACCCGGGCGAGCGGGCTCTTCGACGCCTTCCATCAGGCTTGCATGAGCGGCGACAGCGATGTGGCCGCCGTCGCCGCCGCCACCCAGGCGCCCGGCTGGGCGCCCATCGATCCCGCCAGCTTCCCGGTGATCGCCATCCCGAGCGGCGGAACCATCCCGCCTGCGCCCTCGCCCGCCGCGATCGCTCGCGCGAAGGCGACCCGCGATGGCCGCGTTCAACTGTTCGCCGACCAGCAGACGCAGCCCCGCCCCGGGCAGACGCCCCTCAAGATCCACAGCTGTCTCGTGCGGATCGAACGGGCCGATCCGGACGCGCTGAAGCAGGTCAGGGCCTGGCTCGGCCCAGACGTCAGCGCGGCCGGCAGCGGCAATGAGAAGGCCACGATCTTCACCCTGCTGCCGGACGGGGCGGGCTTTCGCCTGCCGCCCGCCAGCTTCACCGTCGAAACGCTCCTGCGCCTGCGGAACCTGTTCGTCCTGATGGACGATGGCCCCAAGCCCCAGACCTCGATCCTCTATGTGTTCAAGGGCGACTGATCGCTTGGGCCTGGAGCCAGCCCTGGCGCCTAGCGCCAGTGGCAGACGCGGTGGTGATGGTGCCAGGTGCAGACCTTGTGGCGATGGTGCGGCGCGGCTTGGGCGGCGAGGCCGGCGCCCAGGACAGCGGCGAGCGCGAGGGCGGCGATGGCGGTTTTCATTTCTCTTGTCTCTCCAAGCAGCAGCGTGCCCGCGGCCCAGTCGGCCGGGGCAGACCTCGCTAACGCGCAAGTGTGACGAAGGTTCCAGGCCCGGTGTCAGGCTGGCGCCGGGCCCGGCATCAGGCCAGCATCAGGCCAGCATCAGGAACGAAATCCCCCCGAACGGGGTGAAGACGCAGATCACCGCCGCCCACTGCGCCTTGCTCAGTCGCTCGACGCTGCGCGCCCGGTAGAGCCTCGCCAGGCAGTAGACGTCGAACGCCACCGCCAGCAGCGGCAAAAGGTAGATCAGCGGCAGCGGGACCTCGGCGTTCAGCACGCCCCATCCTAGAGCTCAGACGGCGCGCGCTGTCACCCGCATCGGCAGGCCGCCGCGCGGCAGCATCTCCATCGCCGTGCCCGGCCAGACGCGATGGCCCGGCTTCACCGAGAAGTCCGCCCCGCGCATCAGGGTCGCCAGGATCACCACCAGCTCGGTCATGGCGAAGGCCGCGCCCAGACAGACCCGCCCGCCGGCCCCGAACGGCATGTAGAGGTGCCGGTCCGGCATGGGTTCGCCCGGCGCGAACCGATCCGGGTCGAAGACGTCGGGATCGCGCCAGAAGCGCCGATGCCGGTGCAGGGCGTAGACCGGGATCAGCACCTTGTCGCCCGGCTTGAACCGATGGCCGCCGACCACCGCCTCGCGCACGCAGACCCGGTAGAGCTGGAAGCCCGGCGGATAGAGCCGCAGCGTCTCGCAGACCACCTGGCGGGTGAACACCAGCTCTTCCACGTGCTCCGGCCCGATCGGCCCCGCGCCCGCCACTGCCGCCACTTCGGCGCGCAGCCGCGCGGCCGTGGGCGCGTGGGCGCCGGCGAGATAGGTCGCCCAGGTCAGGGCGACGGAACTGGTGGCGTGGCCGGCCACGATGAAGCCCAGCAGGTTGTCGCGCAGGGTCTCGTCGTCCATCGCCTCGCCGGTCTCGGGATCGTGCGCGGCGAGCAGCAGGTCGATGATGTCGCCGCGCGGCGGCGCCGCGCGCCGCCGGCGCAGCATGGCGTCCACATCGGCGCGCAGGCTCTCGCCGCCCGGCGCCGGCGGCAGGTCGCGGCCCTCATGCCAGCGGTCCGGCGCGTAGAAGA
>NZ_DASYAF010000102.1:0-1888 GCF_036501465.1 Phenylobacterium sp. | reverse complement strand
GTCGCGGCCGGCTGCGACGAGGCCAATGTGGTGGTCTGCGCCTCCGACGGCTTCGGCATCAGGAACCAGGGCGCCTCGGTCGCCGAGCAGGCGGCGACCATGGTCCGCATCGCCGAGCGCCGCGCCGCCGAGGGCGGGCCGGTGCTGTCCATGACCATATCGGTGGCCTTCGGCGACCCCTTCGACGGCGAGGTCAGCGAGGCGCAGATCGCGGCCATCGCCGCCGAGGCGGCGCGGGCCGGCATCGGCGAGATCGCGCTCGGCGACACCATCGGCGTGGCCGACCCCTGGACGGTGCGGCGGCGGATCGAGGCGGTGCGCAAGGTCGCGCCGGAAGCGCGCATCCGCATGCACTTCCACAACACCCGCAACACCGGCCTGGCCAATGTCTATGCCAGCCTGGAGGCCGGGGTCGACGTGATCGACGCCAGCACCGGCGGCATCGGCGGCTGCCCCTTCGCCCCCGACGCCACCGGCAACATCGCCACCGAGGACCTGGTCTACATGCTGGAGCGCGGCGGCATCGAGACCGGGCTGGACCTGGGCAAGCTGATCGAGACCGCGCGCTGGGTCGGCGAAAAACTGGGCAAGGACGCGCCATCAGCGCTCACGCGGGCGGGGGTGTTTCCGGGCTAATAGACCTCTCCCAGAGGGAGAGGGAGGGCCCCGCGGCGCGCCGCGCCGTGGGAGGGCGAGGGGTTACGGCCTCTCAGATTCATCCTGAACGGGCGTACGCCCTCATCCTCCCATCGCTGGCGCGATGGGCCCCTCCTTCTCCCCACGGGAGAAGTCTGGAAGGGACGGCCGTCTACCGCAAATCCGGCGGGGTCGCTTCTTTCACCAGCTCCGCGATGGCTTCGTCGAGGGTCAGGATCCGCTGGTCGTTGGAGCCGAGGCGCCTGAGCGCCACCTTGCCTTCCTCGGCCTCGCGGCGGCCGACCACGGCGATCACCGGGACCTTGGCCAGCGAGTGTTCGCGCACCTTGTAGCCGACCTTTTCGTTGCGCAGGTCGCTCTCGACCCTGAGCCCCGCCTTCTTCATCGCGGCTGCCGCCTTCACCGCATAGGCGTCGGCGTCGGAGGTGATGGTGGCGACCACCGCCTGCGTCGGCGCCAGCCACAGCGGAAAGGCGCCGGCATGGTGCTCGATCAGCACGCCCAGGAACCGCTCCAGCGAGCCCAGCACCGCCCGATGCAGCATGACCGGCCGGTGCTTCTGGCCATCCTCGGCGATGTACGAGGCGTCCAGCCGCTCGGGCAGCACATAGTCGAGCTGTAGCGTGCCGCACTGCCAGGTGCGGCCGATGGCGTCGCGCAGGTGGAATTCCAGCTTCGGGCCATAGAAGGCGCCTTCGCCCGGCAGCCGCTCCACCTGCAGGCCGGCGGCGTTGGCGGCGCGCTCCAGCTTGTCCTCGGCGATGGTCCAGTTCTCGTCCGTGCCGAAGCGAAGGTCGGGACGCAGGGCGAGCTTCACCGAATCGAGTTCCACCTCCAGGTCGGCATAGACCTGCTTCAGGAGCTCGATGAAGGCCACCGACTCGGCCTCGATCTGGTCGTCGGTGCAGAAGATGTGCGCGTCGTCCTGGGCCATCTGGCGCACGCGCAGCAGGCCCATGAGCGAGCCCGAGCTCTCATAGCGGTGCAGGCCCTCGAACTCGGCCAGCCGGATCGGCAGCTCGCGATAGGAGCGCTGGCCGTGCTTGAAGATCTGCACGTGGCCGGGACAGTTCATCGGCTTGACCGCCAGGACTTCGCCCTCGTTGGTCTCGCAGACGAACATGCCGGCGTGGAACTTCTCCCAGTGGCCGGACTGTTCCCAGAAGGTCTTGTCGAGGATCTGCGGCGTCTTCACCTCGTCGTAGCCCTCGGCCTCCATGCGCCGCCGCAT
>NZ_DASYAF010000101.1:0-50234 GCF_036501465.1 Phenylobacterium sp. | reverse complement strand
TGCCGATGATGGAGTCCGCCTGGCCCAGGTCGACGCCGCCCTCCGCCAGGCCCGCGAGCAGCCCGCTCTCCCAGGCGATGCCGATGGGCCCGCCGCCGCCCAGCACCAGGCCCCGCGTCATGCCTGGCGGTTCCAGTAGGGTTTCACGTCCGCCGCATAGGCCAGGCCTTGGGCGAGGCCCGCGCGGGCCGCGTCCGGCCGCCGGCGGAAATCCATCAGGTTGAGGCCGAACGCCGCGAGCGCCTCCTCGTCCGGGCTGATGGTCACCACTGTCGCGCCGCCGTCCTTCAGGCTCTCGACCTCCTCGTTGAAGCGCGCGGTGATCCGCTCGCCCAGTGCGCCGCCGGCCGCGCCCAGCCGCACCGCGACCACCAGCACGAGCTCGTGGCCCGCGGCCATGTCGGCGTTGGTCGACGAGCGCATGCCGCCGTCGATGTAGCGCCGTCCGTTCAGCGTCACCGGCGGATAGACCCCCGGCACGCTGCAGCTCGAAGCCACGGCGCGGACCACGCCGACGCCGGACGCCTCAGTCCACAACTGGAAGGCGCCGGTCTCGGCATCCACCGCCGTGCAGGCGAAGCCGCGCTCCGGCCAGGCGTCGATCGGCAAGGTGGCGAACGACTTGCCGAAGCTGTCGATGAACGCCTGCTCGTCCATAGTCGGGGCGGCCAGGGCCCAGGCCCCGATCTCGGCGCGCACCTCGGCGGGGTTGCGCAGGCCCCCTTGCGCCTCGGCCATCAGTTTCATCAGGGTGGAAAGGTCCGGCGGCGGCCCGCCGCCCCCGGCCGGGCGGGTCTCCTCGCCCGCGATGCGGTCGGCGAGGATCGGGTCGGCGAAGGTCGCCCGATCGGCGCCCAGCGCCAGCCGCGCGCCGACGAAAGACCCTGCCGAGGTGCCCAGGGTGAAATCGGCGGCGCCGACGTCCACCCCGGCCTGCGCCAGGCCGGCGACCAGGCCGCTTTCCCAGGCGATCCCCACCGGGCCGCCGCCGCCCAGAACCAGAGCCCGCGTCATCGCCGTCGCCTCCGCCGCCTGCTGTCTTGCGCCCCCAGGTTGGCCGTGGAATGGGTGGTGTCAAACAGATGTTTCACCGGGAGCGGGCCATGAAGGCTGCGGTCTACTACGAGAACGGCGGCCCCGACGTCTTCCGCTACGAGGAGGCCCCCGACCCGCAGGTCCATCCCAAGGGCATCGTGATCCGCGTCGAGGCGGTCTCGATCGAGGGCGGCGACACCCTGAACCGCTTCCGCGGCGCGCTGGTGACCAAGCCGCATATCGTCGGCTACCAGGCCGCCGGCGAGATCGTCGAGGTCGGCGAGGAGGTCACGCACCTCAAGGTCGGCGACAAGGTGGTCACCACCGGCGCGCACGGCAGCCACGCGGCGCTGCGCGCCGTGGCCGCCCGCACCGCCTGGAAGATCCCGGCCGGCATGAACCTGCTGGAAGCCTCGGCGATTCCCGTGCCGTTCGGCACGGCGCACGACTGCCTGTTCGAGTTCGGGCGGATGCAGGCGGGCGAGATCGTGCTGGTGCAGGCCGGCGCCTCGGGCGTGGGCGTCGCCGCCATCCAGCTCGCCGCCCGCGCCGGGGCCGCCATGGTGATCGCCACCGCCTCGTCCGACGAGCGGCTGGAGAAGCTGAAGGCCTATGGCCTGACCCACGGGATCAACTACGCCCGCGACGATGTGGCCAAGGAGGTCTGGCGGCTGACCGACAAGCACATGGCCGATGTGATCGTCGACCCGGTGGGCGGCCCGACGCTGCAGACCTCCATCGCCTCGCTCGCCTACCGCGGGCGGGTCTCGATGGTCGGCGCGGCCGGGCGCGAGCCGATGAAGGTCGACGTGGGCTCGATGATGGGCGGCAACCGCAGCCTCTCCGGCGTCTTCCTGGGCGCCGAGATCGCCACCGACCGGGTGCACGACAACATCCAGCAACTGATCCAGGACGTGGCAGACGGGAGCCTGAAGGTGCTGATCGACCGCACCTTCCCGCTCAGCGAGGCCGCCGCCGCCCACCGCTACATCGAAAGCCGCCAGGCCGTGGGCCGGGTGCTGCTGATCCCGTGACCGCGTACGGGTGTCATCCCGGAAGGCCTGCAAGGCCTGTCCGGGACCCATGGGCGCCGACGTCGCAGCTCAGCCGTCGAACGCAGACGCTTATGGATCCCGGTCTTGGCTGACGCCAAACCGGGATGACACGAAAGGGAAGAGGGAGGTCAGGGATGCCCCGCGCGAAGAACGGCGCCGTCGAGATCGAGTGGCAGAGCTTTGGCGACGCCAGCTCAAGCAAGGCTGGGCCGGAGGCGATCCTGCTGGTCAACGGCCTGGGCTCGCAGATGACCCGCTGGCCGGAGGCGTTCTGCGAGACGCTGGTGGCCCAGGGCTACCGCGCCATCCGCTTCGACAACCGCGATGTCGGGCTCTCGTCCTGGCCGAGCGAAGCCTACACCCTGCGCGACATGGCGAACGACGCCGTCGCCGTGCTGGATGCGGCGGGCGTCAAGAAGGCCCACATCGTCGGCGTCTCCATGGGCGGGATGATCGTCCAGCGCATGGCCATCGACCATCCCGACCGGGTGGCCTCGATGACCTCGATCATGTCCACCACGGGGGCTCAGGAGGCCTTCAAGTCGACCCCGGAAGCCGCAGCGGTGCTGAACCTGCCGCCGCCGGACCCGGCCAAGGACTTCGAAGCCTTCGTCGCCAACCGCATCGCCAACATGGTCACCATCGGCAGCCCCGCCTATCGATGGACGGAGGCCGAGATGCGCGAGCGGGTGGTCGCCGAGCACCAGCGGGCCTTCAACCCGAAGGGCGTGGTCCGCCAGCGCAACGCCGTGGGCGCCGACGGCGACCGCACGGCGGAGCTCCGTGGGCTGAGGATCCCGGTCGTGGTGCTGCACGGCGCGGACGACCCGTTGCTGATGAAGGTCGGCGGCGAGGCCACCGCCGCGGCCATTCCAGGGGCGGAGCTTCGGATCATCCCGGGCATGGGCCACGACCTGCCGCCCGGCCTCTACGACATCTTCGCCCAAGCCATCACCGCCGCGGCGCAGCGCGCCAAGGCGACGGCCTAGACCTCAGGGGACCACATGGGACGCCTTTCCGGCCGCACGGCCATCATCACCGGCGCGGGCAGCGGTATCGGCCGCGCCGCCAGCCTGATCTTCGCCCGCGAGGGCGCCTGCCTCGTCTGCGTCGACAAGACCGAGGCGGTCGCTGAAACCGCCGACATGGTCGCCAAGGCCGGCGGCAAGGCCGTGGCCCTGCAGGGCGACGCCGGCGACGACGGCTTCGTCCAGAGCTATGTGGCCCGCGCCCAGTCCGAGTACGGATCGCTGGACGTGGTCTGGGCCAACGCCGGCATCTCCGGCGGCTGGGTCCCGATCCCGGAGCAGTCCGCCGACTACTGGACCGAGATCCTGCGCGTGAACCTGATCGGCCCGTTCCTGGCGATCAAATACGCCTCGGTCCCGATGATCGCGGCGGGCAAGGGCTCGATCATCTGCACCGCCTCGGTGGCCGGCATCCGTTCCGGCGCCGGCGGCCCGGCCTATTCCGCCTCCAAGGCCGGGGTCATCAGCCTGGCGCAAACCGCCGCCAACGACTTCTACGGCACGGGCGTACGGGTGAACGCCATCGCGCCCGGCCTGATCGAGACCGGCATGACCAAGCCGATCTTCGAAGGCGCGCGGGCGCGCGGCAATGAGGACAAGATCGGCCAGCTCAATCCGCTCACCCGCTATGGCGTGCCCGACGAGATCGCCAACGCCGGCCTATTCCTGGCCTCGGATGAAAGCTCCTACGTCAACGGCCAGACCATCGCGGTGGACGGCGGGCTTTCGACTTCGCACCCAGTGGTCCGCCGCAAACGATGAGCCCGCGGCGATGATCATCCTGCTGCGCCACGGCGAGACGGAATGGAACGTCGCGCGCCGCATCCAGGGCCACCAGGAGTCGAGGCTGACGCCGCTGGGCGAGCGGCAGGCCCGCGCCATGGCCGGCCTCGCCGCCGACCTGGTGGCGCGCGAGCCGGCGGCTCCGGCCTGGCGGCTGGTCTCCAGCCCGCTCGGCCGCACGCGCCAGACCGCCGAGGCGGTCGCCCGGCGCACCGGCCTGCCGATCGAGTTCGACGCCAGGGTGGCCGAGATCGCCTGCGGCGAATGGGAGGGCCGGCTGCGCGGAGAGATCGCCGAGGCCCATCCGGAGCTTTTCGCGACCCGTGAGTGGTTCTTCGCCGCGCCGGGCGGCGAGACCTATGAGGACGTCGCGGCGCGTATCGGCGGCTTCCTGGCGGACCTGCCACCCGAGGCCGAGCGCCGGGTGATCGTGGTCAGCCACGGCATCGCCGGGCGCGTCCTGCGCGGCCTCTACGCCGGCCTGCCGCGCCAGGCCGTCCTGGACCTGGAGGTGCCGCAGGATGCCGTCTTCCGTCTGATGGGCGGCCAGATCGACCGCTTCGACTGTGAGCCGCTGGAGGAAGAGGCCTAGCGGTCGAAGTCCGCCAGCCGGCGCTCCGGCCCGATCCAGCCCATCAGCGCCAGCGCCGCCACCGCGGTCGCCGCGCCCAGCACGAAGCCGCCGGCCGCCGCCGCCGACAGGCCGCCCGCCCCGACGCGGATCGGCTTCTTCGCCATCCAGTGGACCATTTCGCCGTTGGTCAGCGGCGCGGCCTGTTCGGCGGCCGCTTCGGTGTGGTCGAGGACCTCTTCGCTCATCTCAGCCTCCGGCTTGCCCGCCCTCGGCGCTAACCCGCCTGGCGCCTGGGGGTTCCGGTCCGGCCCGGCGAAGGCTAGAAGCAGCCCTTCGCAACCGCAACGACCTCCGACGGATCATGGCCGGCCACTCGAAATTCAAGAACATCATGCACCGCAAGGGCCGCGCGGACGCCGTGCGCTCCAAGCTGTTCTCCAAGCTCTCGCGGGAGATCACCGTGGCGGCCAAGGCCGGCCTGCCGGACCCGGCGATGAACGCACGCCTGCGCCTGGCGGTGGCCAACGCCAAGGCCGAGTCCATGCCCAGGGACAACATCGACCGGGCGATCAAGAAGGCCGCCGGCGGCGAGGGCGAGACCTATGAGGAGATCCGCTACGAAGGCTTCGGCCCTGGCGGGGTCGGCGTGATCGTCGAGGTGCTGACCGACAACCGCAATCGCGCCGCCTCCAACGTGCGCGCCGCGTTCTCCAAGTACGGCGGGAACCTGGGCGAAACCGGCTCGGTTTCGTTCATGTGGGACAGGGTGGGCCAGATCGTCTACGCGCCGGAGGCCGGCTCCGAGGACAAGGTGATGGACGCCGCCATCGAGGCCGGCGCGGAGGACGTGGAGTCCGACGAGGACGGCAACACCATCTACACCGCCTTCGGCGACCTCTCGGAGGTGGCGGGGGGGCTGGAGGCGGCGCTGGGCGCGGCCAAGTCGACCGCCGTCGCCTGGCGGCCCAAGGCGCGCACGCCGCTCAGCGGCGAGGCGGCGGCCACGCTCATGAAACTGCTGGAGGCGCTGGACGACGATGACGACGTCCAGAACGTCTACTCCAACGAAGACATCGACGCGGCCGAGCTTGAGTCCCTCGCCGGCTGAGTTCGGCGACAGCGCCATCCTCGGGGCCCGCGCCGAGCGGACCTTCAACATCCTCGTGGTCGGTGCGGTGGTGCTGGGCTTCGTCACCCTGCTGGGGGTGGCCATGGCCGCGGCCACGGTGCTGTCGCGCAACCTGAACTATACCGACTGGGTGGCCCACACCTACCGGGTCGACACCGCCATCGCCGACTTCCGCACCATGGACGAGCGGATCGAGACCGCCCGGCGCGGCTATCTGCTGTCGCACGACGAACGCTTCGTGGCCGGCGTGAACCAGCTCAAGGGCCAGATCGAAGCCCAGGTCGGCTTCCTGCGTCAGCTGACCATCGACAACCCGACCCAGCGGGACAACATCGCCGTCCTGGAGAAACGGCTCGCCGAGCAGTTCCAGGCGATCGACATCTCCATCGCCTTCTCCCGCAGCGGCGCCGACGACGCCTCCCGGTTCTTCAGCGACACCGGCGTCACCTCGACACGCATCATCCGCGCCCAGGCCGACCGCATGGAGATCGAGGAGAAGCGGCTGCTGCAGCTGCGCAACGCTGAGCGGCTGCGCTCGGTCCGCTGGCTGATCACCATCTCCATCGCCGCGGGCCTGCTGCTGCTGTTCGTCGGGGCCGGGTCGATCTATGTGATCCTGCGCTACACCCGCGCGCTCAGCGCCTCGCGCCACGAGCTGCGCCGCGTGAACGCCGGCCTGGAGGACGAGGTCGCCAGCCGCACCGCCGAGCTGCAGCGCGCCAACCAGGAGATCCAGCGCTTCGCCTATATCGTCAGCCACGACCTGCGCGCGCCCCTGGTCAACATCATGGGCTTCACCGCCGAGCTCGAGGCCGCGGCCAAGCCGCTCTCCGGCCTGCTGGAGCGCGCCGAGGCCGAGGCGCCGGCCATCGTGGCGGAGGAGGCGCGCACCGCGGTCAACGTCGACCTGCCGGAATCCATCGGCTTCATCCGCGCCTCGACGCGCAAGATGGACCGGCTGATCAACGCCATCCTGCAGCTCAGCCGCCAGGGCCGCCGGGTGCTGACCCCCGAGCGCGTGGACGTGAGCGCCCTGCTGGGCAACGTCATCGCCAGCCTGCAACACAAGAGCAATGAACTGGGCGCGGAGATCGTCGTGGCGCAGGACCTGCCCGCCGTGGTCAGCGATCGCCTCGGACTGGAACAGATCTTCTCAAATCTTATGGAGAACGCGCTCAAATACCTGAAACCTGGCCGCGCTGGCCGCGTTGAGGTGTCCGGTCATTTGCAGGACGGGCGTGTGGTCTACGAAGTGAAGGACAACGGGCGGGGCATAGACCCGAAGGACCACGAGCGGGTGTTCGAGCTGTTCCGCCGGGCGGGCGCGCAGGACCAGCCGGGGGAAGGCATCGGCCTGGCCCACGTCCGCGCCCTGGCCTACCGGCTGGGCGGCTGGGTCACCGTCGAGTCCGCCCTTGACCAGGGGGCGACCTTCCGCGTTTCACTCCCCCCTCGTTTGACCAGTGGTGAGTAAGCCGATGAGTGAACAGCAGCATGTCACGATCGTGATGGTGGAAGACGACGAGGGTCACGCCCGCCTGATCGAGCGGAACATCCGCCGCGCGGGGATCAACAACGCCATCCGCCACTTCACCGACGGGGCCACCGCCCTGCGCTACCTGGAGGCCGATCGTGACGGCCCGGCGCTGAACGGCCCGGCCCTGGTGCTGCTCGACCTCAACCTGCCGGACATGAGCGGGATCGACATCCTGGAGCGGGTGAAGTCCAACGCCCGGCTGAAGCGCACGCCGGTCGTGGTGCTGACCACCACCGACGACAAGGCCGAGATCCAGCGCTGCTACGACCTTGGCTGCAACGTCTACATCACCAAGCCGGTGAACTACGAAAGCTTCGCCGACGCGATCCGCCAGCTTGGCCTGTTCCTGTCGGTGATCCAGGTCCCTGACGTCGAGGCGGGCGGGTGAGCGAGCCGCAGCGCCGTATCCTCTATGTCGACGACGACGAGGGCCTGCGCCAACTGGTGCGCCGGTCCCTGCAGCGGCGCGGCTATGAGGTCGCTCTGGCGGCCAGCGGCGAGGAGGGCCTGGCTTTGCTGGAGGCCGGCGGGATCGACGTGGTGGCCATGGACCATTTCATGCCGGGCCTGGGCGGCTTCGCGGCCCTGGAGCGCATCTGCGCCATGCCCGACCCGCCGCCGGTCATCTATGTCACCGGCTCCGACGAGAGCCGGGTGGCGGTCTCGGCGCTGAAGGCCGGCGCAGCGGACTATGTGGTCAAGACCGTCGGCGACGAGTTCTTCGACCTGCTGGACACCGCCATGGTCCAGGCCCTGGAGAAGGCCGAGCTGCGCCGCCGCCACGCCACGACCGAGGCCGAGCTGCGCACCACCAACCAGCGCCTCGAGGCCCTGCTGCACGAGGTGAACCATCGCGTGGCCAACAGCCTGCAGCTGGTCTCGTCCCTGGTGCGCATGCAGGCCTCGGCCGTCGATGGCGAGGCGCGCGCGGCGCTGAAGGACACCGGGCGGCGCATCGAGGCGATCATCCAGGTCCACCGCCGGCTCTATGCTTCCGAGGACGTGCAGGTGGTGGAGATGCGCGACTATCTGGAGCCCCTGGTGCGCGAACTGGAGGGCACCTTGTCCTCCGCCGAGTCGCCGCGGCGCATCGTGCTGACGGTGGAGGGTGTGAAGCTGCCCACCGACCAGGCGATTTCGGTGGGCGTGGTGGTCAACGAGCTGGTCACCAACGCCTGCAAGTACGCCTACAAGCGCGGCCAGGCCGGCGAGGTGCGAGTGGGCCTGATCCCGCAGGACGGCGCCCTGCTGCTGTGCGTGGAGGACGACGGCCCCGGCCTGGCGGACGGCGCGGCCAAGGGCACCGGCCTCGGCGCGCGGCTGATCAAGGCCATGGCCCACAGCCTGAAGTCGGACGTGACCTACGACTCCAGCGCCTCGGGCGTGAAGGTGAGCCTGCGCCTGCCGGCCGCCTGAGCGCCTTCACCGAAGGCCTTGGCTTACCCAGGGTCGCCGGGGCACAGTGCCCCGAACCACCAAGAAACCAGGGGGAGACCAATGAAACTCAAACTCGCCGCCACGCTTGCCGGCGTGGCCCTTTCCGGCCTGACGCTGGCCGCCGGCGCCGCGCGCGCCGAGGACTTCGTCACCATTCCGCTGGAGACCACGGTCAACGCCCCGGCCGACAAGGCCTGGCCGAAGATCAGCGGCTATTGCCTGATCGGCGCCTGGTTCAAGACCACCTGCACGGTGGCGGGCCCCGACGGCCAGGTCGGTTCGGTGCGCACCATCGCCGGGCGGGTCCGCGAGCTGCTGGTCGCCAAGACCGCCTGGTCCTACACCTACTCCCAGCCCAAGAGCCCGATCGACTACCACGGCACCGTGGAGATCCAGCCGATCGACAAGAAGACGTCGAAGCTGCTCTACACCCTGGTCTATGACGCCGACGCCCTGCCGAAGCACGAGGCGGAAGACAAGGCCAAGGACAAGGAGCAGCGCACCCGGCAGTTCACCGGCCTGCTGGCGACCATGAAGGCGGCGGCCGAGGCGAAATAGGCCGCGTCGCCGGCGCCCTCTACCGCCGACCCAGGAAGGTCACCACCGCGTAGAGGGCGGTCAGCGCCAACAGGCCGATCACCATGGCCCGGCCGAGCAGCTTGCGCCGGGCCTCCTCGCGCGCGCCGTCGCCGTCTTTAGGGGGGTCCTGGTCGCTCAAGCCTGGCCTCTTGTTCCGATGCGCGGAATGATCCGGCCGCGCTGTTTCCCGGCATAAGGCCGATGGCGTACTGCCGCCACCGAAAGTCGCTCACAAGCTTCGGGGGACCGTCTCCATGCGCACCATCTTCGCCGCCCCGATCGCCGCCTTCGTGGCGCTCGCCGCCCTGGCCGCGCCGACGCTGGCGCCGGCCCAGGAGACCCTGGGCTCGAACCAGCCCACCAGCGCCGGGGCGGACCGGACCAAGGCGCTGAGCTTCGCGGGCGGGCGCATCTTCCAGGCCGTCGGGTTCGGCAACACCTTCATGGTCACCACCAAGGCCGGCGACGTGATCATCGACACGTCGCTGCCGATGAACGCCCAGCGCCACCACGCCATGCTGCGCGCCGAGGACAAGGCGCCGATCAAGGACATCATCCTCACCCACAGCCACGGCGACCACACCGGCGGCGTGAGGGCCTGGAAAGAGCCCGGGACCCAGGTGATCGAGCAGGCCAGTTCGGTGGAATTCCGCAATTACATGGAACGGCTGGCCGGCTTCTTCGCCCTGCGCAACGCCGCCCAGTACCAGGCTTCGGTGGGCGCGCTGGCCGGCCCCGGCGGCGCCATCCGCGCCGGCCTGAACCCCGGCGACTACGCCGCGCCCAAGCTGGCGGACGTGCTGTTCGACAAGGAATACAAGTTCAAGCTGGGCGACCTGACCTTCGACTGCCTGTCGATGCCGGGCGAGACCCCGGACATGCTCAACGTCTGGATCCCGGAGCTGAAGGCGCTGTTCATCGGCGACAACTACTATGCGTCGTTCCCCAACATGTACACGCTGCGCGGCACCCCGCCGCGGCCGGCGCTGAACTATGTGGAATCGATCGACAAGGTCCTGGCGCTGAAGCCCGAGATCGTGCTGCCCAGCCACGGCGTGCCGATCGTCGGCGCCGCCAAGGTCCAGAAGGTGCTGAAGCAGTACCGCGACGCCATCCTCTATGTGCACGACGCCACGGTGAAGGGCATGAACCAGGGCAAGGACGTCTACACCCTGATGCGCGAGATCAAGCTGCCGCCGGAGCTCTATGTGGGCGAGGGCTACGGCGCGGTGAGCTGGTCGGTGCGCGGCATCTACGAGGGCTACGCCGGCTGGTTCGACACCGATCCGGCGACCATGTACGCGGTCTCGCCCGGCGAAGCGGCGGCCGAGCTGGTCAGGATCGCCGGCGGCGCGGGGCCGGTGGCGGCGCGCGCCCAGGCGGTCGCGGCCTCGGACCCGGCGCTCGCCCTGCGCCTGACCGGCGCGGCGCTGGCCGTGGAGCCGAAGAACGCCGCGGCGCTGGCCGCCCGCAAACAGGCGCTGCAGACCCTGCTCAAGGCGTCGAAGAACTCCAACGAGAGCGGCTGGCTGAACGCCGGCCTAGCCAAGGTCGCCGCGGCGGAGAAATAGGCGCCAAATGGCAGGCGGCGGAGCTTTGCCGCCATCCGGACGTTGGGCTCGCGAACCTAACCCGGGAGAGTTCCATGAAGCGCACCCTGATGCTGAGCGCCGCCGCGCTTGCGGCCCTGTCGCTCGCCGCCTGCAACAAGACCGCGGCCAACAATGCGGGAAGCACGGCCAGCGACACCGCCGCGAACGCCGCCACCAGCGCCGCGACAGCGACCAACAAGGCCGAGGACGCCACGGGCGCGGCGGTGGGCGCGACCTCCGCCAACACCCTGGGATCGCATGACACCGGCGCCTTCGTCTCCAACGCCAGCCAGGGCGACATGTACGAAGTCCAGGCGGCGCAGATCGCGCAGAAGCGCTCGAAGAACAAGGACGTGGTCGCCTTCGCCAAGATGATGGTCAAGGACCACACCAAGAGCACGGCGATGATGAAGCCGCTGATGGCCGCGGCCAACCAGACGCCGGCCGCCAAGCTCGACGATCGCCGCCAGGGCTTCATCGACCACCTGAACAGCGCCAGCGACGCCGACTTCGACAAGACCTACATCGACCAGCAGGTCGCCGCCCACCAGGAAGCGCTGGACCTCTTGCAGGGCTACGCCAAGGACGGCTCCGACGCGGGCCTCAAGGGCGGCGCGGCCAACCTCGCGCCCACCGTCCAGATGCACCTGGACAAGGCCAAGTCGATTCAGGCGGGTCTGAAGAGCTAGTCCGCGACCGGGGCGGCGGAGCGAGCGGGACGATCAGCGGGGGCGGCTCAGGCGTCGCCGTAGAAGCCGTGCTCGCCGCTCACCCGCACCTGGCAGGCGCGGCCCTCGTCCTGCAGGGCCCGGGCGCGCTTGTTGGCCGAGGCCTTGGCCTCTTCCTTCTCCGCGGTGTGGTCGGAGAAGACGCCGCGATATTCCACGGCCCAGCGGTCGTTATCGCGCGCGACTGTGAGGACTTCGCGATCGCCGGCGCCGCGGATGGCCATGAGGGAAAATCCTTTCGAGGCGCCCCGATGGGCGCCGTGAGCAGAGCTATATATAGGAATTGCAAAGCAGATTTTCTAGCCGCGCTTGCCAGCTTTGTCTCGGCTTTTCGGAAAATCCGAGATTTTCCTTGTTCTCGGCCCTGGATGATGCGAGGCTAAGGCATCGAATATCGTTTTGGCTCGCCCGCTCTCCATCCCCGATTTCTAATCGGGAGCCGGAACTGCCCTCGATCCTCTCCGAAAATTTGATCGCGCAGCCCACGAGGGGCGCGTGAATACTCAAGACCCGGAAGGGGATACTGATATGGCGACAGGCGTCGTGAAATGGTTCAACGGCCAAAAGGGCTTCGGCTTCATCCAGCCTGATGGCGGCGGACAGGACGTTTTCGTCCACATCTCGGCCGTCGAACGGGCGGGCATGACCTCGCTCAACGAAGGCCAGAAGGTCAGCTTCGAGCTGGAAAAGGACCCGCGCAACGGCAAGACGTCCGCGGGCCAGCTGCAAAGCGCCTGAGGACCGACACCGCGCTCTTCTGAGCCGCGTGAGACAGAGGGGTCGGCGCCGCGAGGCGCCGGCCCTTTTTCTTTGGGCCGGCCCGTGGACCGCCAAGCGAACTGGCGGGCGCGGAATTTCGGGCTAGGGTTGAGCCATGCGCATCGCCTTGCTTGCCGCGGCCCTGACCGCCCTCGCCGTTTCCGCTTCCGCCCAACCCAAGATCGACACCGGTCCCATCTCGCCGCAGCGGCTCAGCGCCGACGTGAAGGTGCTGGCCGACGCCAGGCTGGCCGGCCGCGCGCCGGGCGGCCCGGGGGAGGCCGGCACGCTGGCCTACCTGGAGGCCCAGTTCAAAGCCGCGGGGCTGAAACCGGCCGGCGACGCGGGCGGCTGGACCCAGGCGGTGCCGCTGATCCGCTTCCGGGTCGATCCGGCGGCGACGCGTTTCGCCCTGACTTCCAGCGGCCGGACGCGCCCCCTCGCCGAGACCAAGGACGTGATGGTCTGGACCCAGCGGCCGGTCAGCCGCGTGCAGGTGGAAAAGGCGCCGCTGGTCTTCGTGGGCTATGGCGTCACCGCGCCCGAGCGCGGCTGGGACGACTTCAAGGGCGTCGACCTGAAGGGCAAGATCGCCGTCGTCCTGATCAACGACCCGGACTTCGAGGCCAAGCCCGGCGAGCCGGTGGCCGGCAAGTTCGGGGGGCTGGCCGCCACCTACTACGGCCGCTGGATCTACAAGTTCGAGGAGATCGCGCGGCGCGGCGGGCTGGGCTGCATCATCGTCCATGAGACGGCGGGGGCGGCCTATCCCTGGTCGACGGTCGTGGCATCCAACGGCGACAGCTACGACGTGGTCCGCACCGACGCCGACAAGGTCCATCCGCTGATCCAAGGCTGGATGCAGCGCGATCTGGCGGTGCAGCTGTTCAAGCAGGCCGGCCTCGATTTCGAGGCCGAGAAGGTCCGGGCGCGCACCTATGGCTTCAGGCCGGTGGCGCTGAAGGGCGCGAGCTTCTCCGCCGATTTCCCGGTCAAGACCGACCGGCTGACCAGCCACAATGTGCTGGCCGAAATCCCCGGGACCACGCACCCGGACGAGACCGTGACCTTCGCCGCCCACTGGGACGCCTTCGGCCAGGGCCCGCCGGACGCCAGCGGCGACACGGTGCGCCACGGGGCGATCGACGACGGCATGGGCGTGGCCGGCGTGCTGGAGATCGCGCGGGCCTTCTCGCACGGCCCGAGGCCGCAGCGCACCCTGGTGTTCGGCGTCTGGACGGCCGAGGAGCGGGGCCTGCTGGGCAGCGAATACTACGCCACCCATCCGAAGTTCCCGCTGGCCACCAGCGTCGCCAACTTCACCATGGACGTGGTGCAGACCGCCGGCCCCAGCCGCGACCTGGTGCTGGTAGGGAACGGCAAGTCCAGCCTGGACAAGGACCTCGCCGCGGCGGCGGCGAAACAGCACCGGACGATCACGCCGGACCCGCACCCGGAGAAGGCGCTGTTCTACCGCGCCGACCACTTCAGCGTCGCCAAGCGTGGCGTGCCGACCGAGCTGATCATGGGCATGGCCGCGGGTCCCGACCTGCTGGCGGGCGGCCGCGCGGCCGGCGACAAGTGGGTCAACGACTACACCACCCGCTGCTACCACCAGGTCTGCGACAACTGGAGCGCCGCCTGGGACCTGCGCGGCGCGGCCCAGGACATCGACCTCTTCTACGAAGTCGGCAAGGCGCTGGCGAACAGCCGCGAATGGCCGACCTGGAACGCCGGCTCGGAGTTCAAGGCGGTGCGGGAGAAGACGGCGGCCCTGCGGAAGTGACGCCGCGCGCACGCCTCCTCGCCCTGCTGGCCGCCAGCGCTTTCGCGCTCGGCCCGTCCCGCCGCGCGATCGATGTGCTAAGCGCAGCCTCGTGACCCAGACAACACCCCCGACGACGACGGCCCCGCCCGCGCCGCCCAAGCCCGCCAATCCGCTGGTCGGGCCGGGGTTGTTGCTGCTGTGGATCGGCATGGGCGCGGCCCTGGTCGCCGCGCCCAGCGGGCCGCTCAGCTTCGCCTTCGTGCTGCTGGGCTGGGTGCTGGCGGTCATGGTCCACGAGTTCGCCCACGCCGCGACCGCCTGGCTGGGCGGCGACCGCACGGTGACCGAGAAGGGCTATCTGTCGTTCGACCCGCGCCGCTATGGCGACGTGGGCGTCAGCCTGGTGATCCCGCTGGTGGCGCTGCTGATGGGCGGCGTGGGGTTCCCGGGCGGCGCGGTCTATATCCGCAACGACCTGCTGCGCGGGCCCCTGTGGCGCTCGGCGGCGGCGGCGGCGGGGCCGGCGGCGACCCTGCTGGTCCTGCTGGTCCTGAGCTTCGGCCTGTCGTTCTGGGCGGGCTGGGGCGTCGCCGGGCCCGGGCCGCTCGCCCTGTTCGCCGCGCTCACCGTCCTGGCCTTCCTGCAGGTGATGGCCCTGATGCTGAACCTGCTGCCTGCGCCGGGACTGGACGGCTTTTCGATCCTGCGGCCCTTCCTGCCGGCCCCGCTGCAGTTCCGCAGCCGCCGGGCCGAGGGGCTCGTGATGCTGCTCCTGCTGCTGGCGCTGCTGGCGCCGCATGGGCTGGGGAGCTACCTGTTCCGCTGGGCGGCTCAGGCCAGCCTGACGCTCGGCCTGGACCTCAACGCCCTGCTCGCCGGCTGGCGCGCCTTCCACTTCTGGGAGCGCTGAGGCTAGACTGGCGACATGCTCCTTCGCCGCACGCTCATCGCCCTCGCCATCGCTTCCGGCCTGGCCGCGCCCGCCGTCGCCCAAGCCCAGACCCAGGCCCAGACGAGTGACGCCAAGCCCAACCCGAGGGTCGTCATCACCACCACCGAGGGCGCCATCACCGTCGAGCTGGCCGCCGACAAGGCGCCGATCACCACGGCCAACTTCCTGAAGTACGTGGACCGCAAGCTCTACGACGGTTCGACCTTCTATCGGGCGTCCAAGCCGCCAGGCCAAACGACCAACGACTATGGCTCCATCCAGGGCGGCCTGCGCGACAACGTGAAGAAGAAGCTGCCGCCGATCGCCCACGAGAGCACGCTCAAGACCGGCCTACACCACGGCGACGGGACCATCTCCATGGGCCGCTACGCGCCGGGCACCGCCCAGGCCGACTGGGTCATCTGCGTCGGCGACATGAGCTACCTCGACGCCACGGCGACGGATCCCGGCTTCGCGGCCTTTGGCCATGTGACCGACGGCATGCCGGTCGTCCGCCAGATCCTGGGCGAGCCCACCGACCCCAACGCCGGGGTCGGCGCCATGAAGGGCGAGATTCTGGTCCATCCGGTGAAGATCGTCTCGATCCGCCGCGCGCCGCCGCCGGATCCGGCGGCCGCCGCCCCGGCCACGCCTCCCGCCGCCGCCGCGCCAAAGCCCTGACATGACCACCAAGACCTCGAAGCTGAAGGTGGGCGTCGACGTCCCCTGGGTGACCAGCTGGTCGGAGGAGCCGATGACGACGATCGGCCCCTGCCCCAGCGTCGATGGGGCCATCGCCGTGAACCAGGTCGAGAACCCCGGCAAGGGCCACCCGCTCTATTCGCGCAACCACCTGTTCCGCCAGCGCAAGAGCGTGCGCGAGATGCTGTGCCCGATGTGCGGCAAGCCGACGGCGAACGGTGACCGCTGGAGCCAGACCGGCCATTGGACCGACGCCGCCGACATCCGCCGGCGCAACCTGGGCGTCTGGTTGCCCGCCGACTTCAAGGACGACCGCCGCCTGTTCGACGCCGGCGCCATCGCCCCGCTGCACCGCGCCTGCGCCGAGCGGTCGCGGTCGCTGTGCCCGACGCTCAAGGCCCTGCCGCAGCAGGACCTGCACGCCTTCCCGGACGCCTGGCTGATCGCCACGATCAACATCGAGGCCAAGCCCAAGCCCGGCTATGCGAACCTGCCCCAGCAGTCCGTGGTCGCCATCACCTTCCTGCAGCTGATCGGCGTGCCGGACCATGCGGGGTAGCTCGCCCCTCCCGCGAACATTACAGGCCGTTCAGATTATTACATGAATTTTAAGTAATTAATCCTAAGTAAGTTTGTTAAATCGGCGTCATTACGTAGACTTCACGGGACTTAACTGAAGTCTGAAAGTATTCCCTCTTCATCGGCGGCCCGCAGCGCCAGCCACATTCGAAGAGGAAGACCCAGCTATGAAGTCCCCCGCCAAATATGGTTTCGCCGGTTTCGCCGCCGTGGTGCTGGCCTCCCTGCCAGTCGCGGTGCTGTCCACCGCCGCCCACGCCGCCGAACGGGTCCAGGTCTCCGACCTGAACATGTCCAGCGCCGCCGGCCAGGCCGCCTTCTCGGCTCGTGTCGATCAGGCCGCCCGCCACTTCTGCCGCAGCGAACGCGACCTCAACGCCCGCGCCGCCTGCCAGGTCGGCATCCGCCAGGAAGCCGCCGAAAAGGCCTCCACCAGTTTGCAGATGGCCTCGCGCATCTAACCGCCCAGCCGGTGCGTACATCCAGCAAGAGGGTCTCCCCCGGCCCTCCAAACAGTCCGCCCCAGGCTCCCCGGCCGCTTGGCGGACGCCAAGGCCCGCGACCCTCCCCGGCCGCGGGCCTCTTGTTTTCCGGAAGGTCGCGGCGAACCGCTAGAGGTGGCTGAGCGTGCCCTGGAAGATCCAGTCGCTGGGCAGCGACTGGAACTGGACGTTCATCAGGATCATCTCGCTGCCGTTGGTGAAGGTGACCACCGTGTTGGCTCCCACCTGGCTGAGCGCGAAGGAGGTGCCAGGGTCCAGCTCCACCCGGTCGCCCTGGGCGTAGTTGAAGTCGGTGACCTCATCGAGCCCCACATTGGACGAGCCGTGGAAGATGTCGGCGCCGGCGCCGCCGGTCTCGGTGTCGTTGCCCAGGTCGCCGGAGATGAAGTCGTCGCCGGGGCCGCCGACGATCACGTCGTCGCCCTGGCCGCCGCGCATGACCTCGTCCTGGGTCCCGGCGTGCAGGGTGTCGTTGCCGAGGTTGCCCAGCACGATGTCCTGGAAGCCGCCGCCGCCCGTCAGGCTGTCGTCGCCCTGGCCGCCGACCACCCAGTTGGAGCCCGTGCCCCCATGCAGGGTGTCGGCGCCCATGTTGCCGTTCATGTCGTTGAAGCCGGAGCCGCCGTTGATCACGTCGTCGCCAGCCCCGCCGCGCAGCACATTGTGGCCCGAGCCGCCGGTGACGGTGTCGTCGCCGGCGCCGCCCACCAGGCTGTCGTCGCCGCCCGTGCCGGTCAGCACCATGCCGGCGGGCCCGGTAGCCTGGCCGCCGGTCTGGGTCACGCCGACGGTGTAGGAGCCCGCGTAGCCGTCCACGAAGGCGCCGGCGTCCACATAGTAGGTCCCGCTCTGGGTGGCGGTGAAGACGATCTTCGAGTCAGGGTCGGAGCCGTCGACGATGTCGTCGTTGGTGGCCACCACCGCGCCGGTGGAATCGTGCAGCTGCAGGAAGGGATCGGCCAAGGTTCCGCCGCCGCCGGTGTGGCCGGTCTCGGTGACCGCATAGGTGACGCCGGCCTGCAGCTGCACGGCGAACCAGTCGTGGTCGCCCGCCTGTTGCAGCGCGCCGGTCGCCGCGCCGCCGATGGCGATGTGGCCGAAGGCGTGGGTGGTGTCGGTCAGGCTGTTGGCGAAGTCGTCGGGGGCCGGGACGAACGGGCCGGTGGAGCTGGTCGGGTTCCAGCCCAGGACGTCGAGCTCCTGCAGGTCGGTCGCCGAGACCGTGCCCGCATCACCCGGCCCGCCGGCCCCGAAGGAGTCGCCCCGCACCGAGAAGTCCCAGTCGCCCAGGTCGTCGCCGTCGAACTGGCCCGCCGCATTGACCGAGTTGTGGAACGGCAGGGCGGAGACGTCGTTGGGGGCGATGCCGAAGAAGGTGGCGATCCCATCCTGGCCGCCCGTGAAGTCGCGCGCGCCCGCGGCGGTGAAACGGAACAGGTCCAGCGGGTTCCAGCGATGCTCGGCGATCCCCAGGCTGGAGACGCGGCCGAACAGCCCCTCGGTGATCTCGTGGTCGATCGCCCCGACCGCGTCCTGGCCGAAGGTGAAGGGCAGGTTGCTGTTGAGGGTGACGCTGTCTTCGGTTTCGTTGGTCTGGGACGCCAGGCCCAACATCGTCGCATAGGCCTGCGGCAGGGCGAATCCGACCCCGTGCGAAGGGTCGCTCGCCGGCAGGTTGGCGACCGCGATCCTGTCGTCGGCGGTGGTCGCATGCGCGTTCAGCGCCGCCGCATAGCTGGCGTAGCTGACGTTGACCTCGGTGAAGTTGTTCTGCGCGCTGGCGCCGGGGCTGAGCGGCGCGAACGAAAAGTCGACGTTCAGCGTCACCTGGTTGGTGAAGTGCTGCTGCAGGAAATTCTCGGCGGTGATGATCGCCGAGCGATAGGCCGCGGTGACGGTGTCATCGTAGTCGTTGATGAACGTCAGGCCGCTGCCGGCCAAGGTGACGGCTTCTGTGGGCAGGGTCATGCTCAGCCTCGGAACTTACGCAGCGTCATCCCTCGTCGGTCATGTGGCGGGGAAGCGCACGGCCATGTCAATCTTCCGGCGCGAGCATGATGGCGTTTGCGGCCCATCCGTGGCGCGAGCGTCTCGGGACTGACACGATGGCGGCGACGGATCGCCTCAGCCCTTGGCGCGGCGCGGCCGGGCTGGCGCGGCGGACTTCGCCGCCAGCTTGGCCCTCGCGCCCGACGGGGCCTCGGAGCGGGCGCGACGGGAGTGCGGCGGCTCGAACTTGCGGGCCTCCACCGCCACCTGCTGCGGATAGGGGAAGGTGAAACCCTCGGCCTCCAGCCGCTCGCGGACCGCCTTCATCAGGTCGTAGCGGCCGCCGTCGAAGTCGGCCACCGCGAACCAGGCGCGCAGCGAGACCGTGACCCCGCGCTCGCCCATGGCGGTCATTCTGGCCCAGGGGACGGGCTGGTCCTTGACCTTGGGATCGGCGCCGGCGCAGGCCAGCAGGGTCAGCAGCGCGCGGTCCACGTCGTCCTCGTAGTCGATGACGAAATCCAGGGTGACCTGCCGCGAGACCGGCGAGCTCATGTTGACGATGGTGTCGCCGAACACCTTGGAATTGGGCACGTGGACGCTCAGGTTGTCGCTGCTGGAGAGCCGCGTGCTGAACAGGTCCAGGCCGCGGACCGTGCCCGCCTTGCCGGCGATCTCCACCGAATCGCCCACCCGGTAGGGCCGCAGGATCAGCAGCATCACGCCCGCCGCCACGTTGGACAGCGCCCCCTGCAGCGCCAGGCCGATGGCCAGGGAGGCCGCGCCCAGGACGGCGATCACCGAGGTGGTCTTGACGCCCAGCTGCCCGAGCATGGCGATCAGGCCCACGATGATCACGATGTAGCGCACCAGGGAGGCGGCGAAGCTCATCAGGGTGGTGTCGGGCGGCCCGCGGCGATGGGCGCGGCCGATGGCCCGGGCGACAAGGCGCGAGGCCCAGTCTGCGGCCCAGACCGTGCCCACCAGGATCACCCCGGCCATCGCCAGGCTTACCGCCAGGCCGGCCGCCGCGTCGGCCATCTGCCGCAGCAGCTCGCCGTCCCCCAGCATCAGCCGCTTCGCCTGGTCGACCACCGGGGGCAAGGTCGGGTCGGTGGGGAGGGCCAGCGCCGGCGCCGCCGCGGGGTGGGCCTGAAGGGCCTGGACGAGGGGGTTGGCGGGTGTTGGGCTGAGGATTGGGGGGCTCGCGGCCACGCAAATACGCTCGCGGTCTGTGGGTCCGAGCCTTCGAAACGCACAAGCCGCGCATCGGTCGCCGCGATCGGCTGGCAAGACCGGCTCCGCGGCCCTATTTCGACAGTCCGAACCGGACCGAACGCCTTGCCCCATCCCCTCGACCGCCCCGTCTGGAGCGCGCTCACCACCCGCCAGGCGCATCTCGCCCAGGTCCACGTCGGGGCGGGCGGCGGCCGCGCGGTGCGGATGATCGCCGACTACGGCCTGTTCGCCGCGACCGCCGAGCGCACGCCCGAGAGCCTGGCGGCGCTGTCCGCCCTTCTCCCCGAGCAGGGTGCGCTGGCCCTGGTGGAGGCCGAGGCGTTCCCGCCGGTTCCGGGGGCGGCGAGCGAGCCGCGCCAAGTCTGGCAGATGGCCTGCGCCGGCCTGACCGACTTCGCCGCCGGCCCGCCAGGGTTCGAGATCGTCGCCCTGACCGAGGCCGACGCGCCCGAGATGCTGGCGCTCGCCACCCTGACCGAGCCCGGTCCGTTCTTCGCCCGCACCCACCAGCTCGGCGACTTCATCGGGGTGAAGGTGGACGGCAGGCTGGCGGCCATGGCCGGCGAGCGGATGAAGCCTGCCGGCTTCACCGAGGTCAGCGGCGTCTGCGTCCACCCCGACCACCGCGGCCACGGCTATTCCGCGGTGCTGAGCCGCAGGGTCGCCACGGCGATCCTGGCGCGTGGCGAGCAGCCGTTCCTGCACGTCTACGCCCACAACGCGCCGGCCATCGCGGTCTATGAGAAGCTGGGCTTTTCCCTGCGTCGCGAAATGGCGATGACCGTGCTGACCCGGGCGGCCGCCTAAGCGCTCGGCCTGCGACGAAGAGCCGTGTTACACTTGGCCTATGTCCGCTGCGGATCGTGTTATGATACACACAGGCTCATAGAACCTATGACGGGGAGAAGTTTGATCATGCGCCGCGCCCTCATTCTCGCACTGGGAACCGCGCTCGCCACGACCAGCGTGGCGATGGCCGCAACCGACACCGCCAAGGACGCCAAAGCAGGGCCCGCCAAGGCGGCGCCCGCGAAGGTCGTCAAGGCCAAGGCCGACGTCGACCCCACCGTCTCACCGCCGGGCTGGACCCCGCCGAAGACCAGCTGGGGCGCGCCGGATCTCGGCGGCTACTGGTCGAACGCGACCATGACGCCGCTGACCCGCAACACGAAGCTGACCAAC
Source organism: Phenylobacterium sp. (assembly GCF_036501465.1). Lineage (GTDB taxonomy): Bacteria > Pseudomonadota > Alphaproteobacteria > Caulobacterales > Caulobacteraceae > Phenylobacterium. Next base: position 29,105 of record NZ_DASYAF010000101.1, on the reverse strand, counting down.
AAGGGCACGCTCTCGCCGCAGGAAGCCAAGGGGCTTGAGAAGGCCTTCGCCGAGGCCCTGGAAGAGGCCGACCGGCCCACCGACGAAAAGAAGGGGCCCGGCAAGGTCACCGACAAGGATTCGCCGGAAGCCAAGTTGGTCGCCATCCGTCCCGACTTCGCCGCCGCCGGTGGCGACGTGGGCGGCTACAACACCTTCTGGATCGACCCCGGCTCGCACATCATGGAGGTGAACGGCGAGTACCGCTCCTCGATCCTCACCACCGACAACGGCATGCCGCCGGCCCGCAAGGCGAGCGCGCCCCGCGCGCCGGGCTTCCCGCGCGATTCCTACGACAGCTATGAGGTCCGTGGCCTGGGCGACCGCTGCATCATGGGCTTCGGGCGCAACGCCGGCCCGCCGATGCTGGCCAACGGCTACTACAACAACAGCTACTACATCATCCAGACGCCCGACACGGCGGTGATCCAGATCGAGCTGATCCACGACACGCGGATCGTGCGGATCAACGGCACGCACCGCACCGACGGCGTGCGAACCTACATGGGCGACTCCATCGGCCACTACGAGGGCAACACCCTGGTGGTGGAAACCACCAACATGCTCCAGAGCCAGAACTTCATGGGGTCCTGGAAGAACCTGAAGATCACCGAGCGCTTCACCCGCGTCTCGCCCACCCGGATCAACTACAAATTCCAGGTCGAGGACCCGGACACCTGGGACAAGCCGTGGGGCGGCGAATATGACTTCTATCCGCTGAACGGCATCGTCTACGAATACGCCTGCCACGAGGGCAACTACGCCCTGCCGGCGATTCTGGCCGGCGCGCGCCGCAAGGAAGCCGAAGAAGCCGGCAAGGCCAGCGCGCCGAAGCCCGGCGCGGAATAAGACTGATCGGACGGGAGGCGGCGAGGCCGCCTCCCGGGCCTGTCTGCGACGGCGCCGCCGCCGTGGCCGCTTTCGACCTCGACCACCAGCCGTCGCCGCCCCTTGGGCGGCGCATAGCGTTTCAGGCTGGGGTGCTCAGGGCGTCGGCTGGGCCAGGACCCAATCGAGCGCCGGATCGCGACCGGCTTTCACGTCATCCCAGGTCGGTGTGATCGCCTTGTCCGGCGCCACGGCGTTCGGTCCATGCTCGCGGAACTTGTAGTAAAGGCTCGAGGCGCGGACGATCAGATGCGAATTGGGCAGGCGGAACTGCCGCGGCTCCTGGTAGGAATTCGGCTTCTCGCCGATCTCCTGGCCCACCAGGATCGCCTTGGTGTCGTCCTGGAACTGAGCGGCGTTGTTCATGGCCGCCGAGAAGGTGAGCGCCCCCACCAGCACATAGAGCCGGCCGGTCTGGTTGAGGTCGGCGCGGGCCTTCAGGGGCCGGATCAGGAAGCCGTAGCCCACGGTGTTGTCGCCGCCGCCGTTGTCGCGCATGTCGATGATCAGCTTGCCCGGATGAGCCTTGTCGATCAGCTCGAACATCTCACGCGCGTCGCGCCCGAGCGTCTGGTAGCCGTGGAAGGCGCAGTAGACGGCATGGCTGGCCGCCAGGTCCTGGCACCAGAACGCCCGGCCGGGGTTCTGGTGCGCCAGGCCCGTGGCGGCCGTCGCCCGGGTCATCGGGACCGTGACGCCCGGCCCCAGGCCCGTCAGCTTCAGGGTGATGAGCCGCCCCGCGTCGGTCTTCAGGACGTAGGTCGCCTGGTTGCGGGCCGGCGTGATCCCAAGGCCATGCAGCAGCATCCCTGAGCGCAGATAGGTCACCGCGCGGCCCTCCTGCAGCTCGGGGAGCTCGTCCTGCGGCGTGAGCGTAAGCGCGCGGGTCCAGGCCTCGGCGACCGGGAGCCCGCCGATCCGTTCCAGCCGCGCGCCCAGCGCCCGCTCCAGGCCGGGGCCCGCCGCCACGACACGCAGGTCGGAGCCGAAGCGGGCGAACTGGATCGGCATCATCTGGCGGTCCAGCGGAAAGGACACGCCGGTGTGGCCATCCCCGATGCCGTTGGCGATGCGTTCGAGGCCAACGAAGATCTGGTCGCCGTTCATCCGTCCCAACCGCGCGTCGAGACGCGCGACCTCAGCCTCGAACGCCGGCCGCGGCTGATGGAAGAACGCATTGGCGTGGCGCTTCGGCAGCTCGGCGGCGAAGGCCGCCACATCCTCGCGCCACTGGGCGGTGGTGAGCGCGAGCGTCGGCTTCATCGCATCCGGCGCCAGGGGCGGGCCGGCGCGGACCAGGGTGGCGCCGCCGCGGTTGATGCCGGTGTGGAAGGCTACGGAGAGCTTGTCGCCGTCGAGGGCAAGCTCGGCTGTTCCCGACCCGGCTCGCTCGTCGAACGTCAGGCTGACGCGCCCGGGCCCGCCGGTCGCCCCGCTCGCCTCGAAATCCGATTGCGACGTGAAGAATTGCGCGAAGTACCGGCCGTCGGCGCAGACGAGGTTCAGGGTCATCTCGACCCGCTCGGCGCCGATCCCGCCGGTCGAGCCCTTGAAGACACCCGTCGGCGCGCCCGTCGGACAGTCGGCCCAGGCCTGGCCGGCCGCCGCCGACAATGCCGCGGCTGCGCAGGCGCCGGCCCACCAGAACCTGTTTTTGCTGCTCACGCCGGTGCTCCTGCCGGCGGCGACTATCGACAGGCCGACCCCGACTGGCCCGTGAATTCGGCGTAATGTCCCAGGTAATATCGATACCCGTATCCGGCCGCCGGGTCGGCGCCAGGAACCGGAAGGCAGGTAGCGGCTAGGCTTCGCGGTATTCCATGTAGCCGCGCTCGACCATGCGGCGCATGGCTTCGTAGACCTCGGCCAGTTCCTCGAAGGCGGCGCGCAGGGTGGCCAGTTCCTCCACCTGCGCCGCGGACAGCGGGCGGGACGCATCGGCGGCGGCGATGCCCTTGGCGACCCACAGCGCCCGGGCCTGGGAGGTGGCGAGCGCGAGCTGCTCGAAGCGCTTGGCGTCCACGCCGGCCAGGGCCGCGCCCATCACCCGGCGGTTGGCCGAATAGGCGGTGTAGTCAATGCTCTCCAGGTTCCCGCGCAGGGCGCGCTGGGCCTTCGGATCGCTGAGCTCGTCGGGCTCGAAGTGGTCGTTGACCACGCGATGGACATTGCTTCGGGTGGACATGGCAGACCCTCTCCCCCGCGAGGTTTCGGGAGGCGACTCCGCGGGCATGCCCATCTGATCCGCAAATGCCTAAGATCGGATTTAGGACGACGGGAGCGCTCGCTCATCCTTCGTCAACCCTTCCCGCGCCCATCTCCCCAGGGCACACTGGAACAGACGATGAACGCGATTCGGCCGATCCGTATCCTGGGGCTCGACCCCGGCCTGCGCCGCACCGGATGGGGCGTGGTGGTGGTGGACGGCGCGCGGCTGGCGCACGTGGCCCACGGGGTGATCGCGCCCAAGGACACCCTGCCCTTCGCCGAGCGGCTGGCGAGCCTCTACGAGGCGATCGAAGCGATCGTCGTCGCCCACGCACCGGACGAAGCGGCGGTGGAGGAGACCTTCGTCAACGAGAACGCCAGGAGCGCGCTGAAGCTCGGCCACGCGCGCGCCTGCTGCCTGATCGTCCCGGCCCGCGCCGGGCTGGTCGTCGCCGAATACGCCGCCACCGTGGTCAAGAAGGCCGTGGTCGGGACCGGCGCGGCCGACAAGGCCCAGGTGGGCTTCATGATCCGCCGCCTGCTGCCGACCGCCGGCGAGACCACCGCCGACGCCGCCGACGCCCTGGCGGTGGCTATCGCCCATGCGCACGCGCGCCGGGCGCGCAGCTACGCGGCCTGACTTCAGGCTAGACGGGCTCGATCTTGCCCTTGCCGAAGAAGACGTTCCAGGTGAGGCCCCGCGTCGTCACCGCCACCAGGGCGTAGAGCGCCACGCCGCTCACGCCCATGGCCGCCTCCACATAGAGCATGCCCACCGCGCCCAGGTGCGTCTCGGCCCAGCCGTCCACTAGGGTCACCAGCAGGATGGGCGCGTTGGAAAGCGAGGAGATCAGGTTGAACTTGGTGCCGGCCGCGCCCTGGCCGATCGCCTCCAAGGTCACCGCCGAATAGGCCCCGTAGCAGAGGCCGACCACCAGGTTGTAGACGCCGCTGTAGACCAGGAAACTGAGCGGGGTGCGCACGGTGAGCGCCATGGCCACCGCCACCGCCGACAGCCCGATGCCGTAGAGGGCGTAGGCGAGCTTGCGGTCGATCCGGTCGGCGATGTAGCCGCCGGCCACGCAGCCCACGATGCCGGCCAGGCCGGAGAGCACGCCGCTGGCCAGGGCCACCTCGTCGGCGCCCGCGCCCCAGTCCTTGGCGATCGCCGCCCAGAGCTGCTGCAGGCCGCCGGAGCCGATTGGCAGCAGCATCAGGAAACAGGCCAGCAGGCCGATCCGGGTCTTCACCAGGGAAAGCACGTCGCGCCAGGTTTCGCCAAGCGTCTCGGCGTAGCTCTTGCCCAGGCCCACCCGGCCCGGCTCCTCGATCGAGAGCAGCGGCAGCAGGCAGGCCAGGCTGGCCGCGGCCAGCAGGACGCCGGCGATCCACGGCTGGCCCGAGTGCTGGGCGATCCAGAGGCCTGCGCCGCCGCCGAGGCCCGCGCCGCCCAGGTTGCCGGCCTGACTCCAGCCGCCGGCCTGGCCCTTGAGGTTGTCCGGCACGTCGAAGGCCATGAAGCGGTCGACGGCGATGGCCGTTGCGGTGGCCGCCACCGAGCTTGCCAACACCAGGCCGTTGAACAGGCCGAGCAGCTTCGGGTCAGTGGGCAGGACGGCGATGCCGACCAGGGAGGCCGCGGTCGCCAGCGTCCCGATCGCGAACCAGCCCTTGGCGGTCAGGGTGGTGTCGATCAGTGGCGACCAGACCACCTTCCAGGTGTTGGCCAGCAGCGCCATGCCGGCCAGCACCGCGATGGCTTCGACGGTGGCGCCGGCGTGCTGCAGCAACCAGCCCAGGGTCACCGTCACATAGCCCGTCGCCATGCCGAACGGCAGGTAGAGGACGAGATAGACCGCCGGGTGCGAGCCCGTGCGCGGCGTCTGGTGATCGGTCATCGGATCCCCGGCTTTGCGGCCACCCTAGACACAGAGCCGCGTCATCAGAACTGCACAAGTTTGTCCGGACGCCAGGATGATCCTGCTTAATTCCTTGCGCGGTCTGGTTAACCGGCGCGCCCCGGACGGGGGCCGTGATCCCGAGACGTTCACGATTGATCAAGCGAAGCGGCATGGTTTACGGCATGCTCGGAACAGATGCCGAACGTGATTCATCATAAACCCGCTCATCCCCGGCCAACGGAGCGGCGCAGCCGCGCAGGCCGAGCCGGGGAGCCAGGACCCTCTGTGCGCCCAGGATCTCGCCCATGATCGGCCGCCTCTCGGGCCTGGTCGCCGAGGTCGGCGAGGAGGACGCCCTGATCGACGTGGGCGGCGTGGGCTATGTCGTGCGCGGCGGCGCGCGCACGCTCGGCCACCTGCCGGCCATCGGCGAGGCGGTGGTGATCCACGTGGAGACCCAGTGGACCGAACAGGCCGGGATGACGCTCTACGGCTTCCTGGGCCGCGACGAGCGCCGGGCCTTCCTGGCGCTGAAGACCATCCAGGGCGTGGGGCCAAAGGCGGCGCTGGCGGTGCTGGACGTCCTGCCGCCGGCCGAGCTGGCCGGCGCGGTCGCCCGCGGCGACCAGGCGGCCGTCTCGCGCGCCAACGGCGTCGGGCCGAAGCTCGCCCTGCGCATCGTCACCGAACTGAAGGACAAGCCGATCACCGACGGTCCCGTCGCCGCCTTCCACGCCGCCGCCCTGCGCGGCGCCGAACCCGCGAAACCCAGCGTCACCGGCGAAGCCGTCGCCGCACTCATGCACCTGGGCGTCGCCGAGCCCGCCGCCCGCCGCGTCGTCGAGCAGGCCGCCCTGCGCCTGGGCGACGAGGCCGAGGCGCCCGCCCTGATCAAGGCGGCGCTGCAGGAGCTGGGAAGGTGACAACAAAACCCCCGCTCATCCCGGGGAAAGCCGGGACCCGAGCTGAATCAGCGGATGTTTCGCGGATGATGGCTCAATCCAACGATCCTATGGGTCCCGGCTTTCGCCGGGATGAGCGGTGGATGGGATGACCCGCCTCGTCTCCGGCGAGCCCGCGCCGCTCGAAGCGCCGGACAAGGCGCTGCGGCCGCAGACCCTGGCCGAGTTCGTGGGCCAGGAGCAGGCCAAGGGGAACCTTCGGGTGTTCATCGAGGGCGCCCGCTCGCGCGGCGAGGCGCTGGACCATGTGCTGCTGTTCGGCCCGCCGGGGCTGGGCAAGACCACGCTCGCCCAGATCGTGGCGCGCGAGCTGGGGGTGAACTTCCGCGCCACCTCCGGCCCGGTGCTGGCCAAGGCCGGCGACCTCGCCGCCATCCTCACCAACCTCGAGCCCAACGACGTCCTGTTCATCGACGAGATCCACCGCCTGGCGGCCAACGTCGAGGAGATCCTCTATCCGGCCATGGAGGACCACGTCCTGGACCTGGTGATCGGCGAGGGCCCGTCGGCGCGCTCGATCCGCATCGATCTGGCGCCCTTCACCCTGGTGGCGGCGACGACGCGGGCGGGCCTGCTGGCCACGCCGCTGCGCGACCGATTCGGCATCCCGATCCGGCTGGAGTTCTACACCCACGCCGAGTTGCAGACGGTGCTGACCCAGGCCGCCGGCAAGCTCGGCCTGGCCCTGCACCCGGACGGCGCCGCCGAGATCGCCGCGCGCGCCCGCGGCACGCCCCGGGTCGCCGGGCGCCTGCTGCGCCGCGTGCGCGACTTCGCCGCCGCCGACGGGGCCGAGATCATCGACCGCAAGGCCGCCGCCAGCGCCCTGGCCCGCCTCGACGTCGATGAGCACGGCCTCGACGCGCTCGACCGCAAATACCTGCGCGCCCTCATCGAAAACTACGCCGGCGGGCCGGCCGGCGTGGAGACGCTCGCCTACGCCATCGCCGAGGCCCGCGACGCGGTGGAGGACGTGATCGAGCCCTTCCTGCTGCAGCAGGGCTTCATCCAACGCACGCCGCGCGGGCGGATGGCCTGCGCCAAGGCCTACGGCCATCTGGGGCTGGCGGCGCCGAAGGGAGCCTCCCCTCCGACGGCAGGGGATCTTTTCGACGAATGACAAAATCAACCGTCATCCTCCGGTCAGCCGCCAGGCTGATCCGGGGGACCCAAGCTGGATTGCAGGATGGGAAGCGGCCCTATGGGTCCCCCGGATCGGCTTCCAACCGACCGGGGGATGACGAGGCTTGGCATGAATGATCCGGACCAACCCTCCGCCGGCCACATCGTCGGCCGCGAGCACCGCCTGCCGGTGCGGGTCTATTACGAGGACACCGACTTCACCGGGGTGGTCTACCACGCCAACTACGCCCGCTATTTCGAGCGCGGCCGCTCCGACTTCCTGCGGGTCGCCGGCGTCAGCCACGCCGTGCTGCTGGAGCGCGAGGACCCGGCCGCCTTCACGGTCACCAGGCTGGAGATCGCGTTCAAGCGCGCCGCGCGGATCGACGACGCGCTGCTGGTGCGCACCACCTACGACGCCGTGCGCGGTCCGCGCCTGTTCATCACCCAGCGCATCACCCGCGGCGAGGACCTGATCGCCGAGGCGCGCGTCGAGGCCGCCTGCATCGACCTGAAGGGCCGGGCGCGCAAGCCGCCGCCGGGGCTGGCCGAAGCGCTCGCGCCCCTGTTCGCTCCCTCGGTCGCCCCCTCGGTCACCCAGGGGTTTGCAACTTCGCCTTAAGATCGCCACTGCATCGGGACACGACCCATCATCTTCCGCGTTGATTCGCGTTAGCCGCCTAAAACGCCGCTTGGGAGCTTCTGGCCTCGCATGGATTCCGCCGCCGCCGCCTCGCCGGACAGCCTCAACTTCTTCGTTCTTTTCATGCGGGCCGACTGGGTCGTGAAGCTGGTCATGCTGGGCCTGTCCGGCGCCTCGCTGTGGTCCTGGACGGTGATCATCGACAAGACCTTTCGCATCTCGCGCATCAGCCGCCAGGCGCGGGAGTTCGAGGACGAGGTCGCCTCCGGCAAGAGCCTGGAGGAGATCGCCAACGCCGCCGGCGAGCGGCCGGCGCACGTCCTGCCGCGCATGCTGCAGCAGGCGCTGAAGGAGTGGCGCGACGCCCGCGCCAAGGGCCTGTCCACCGACGGCCAGGCGGCCTTCCTGATCCAGCGCATCGACCGGGTGCTGGACGCCGCCATCGCGCGTGAGACCGGGCGGCTGGAGGACGGGCTGGGCTCGCTGGCCATCGTCGCCACCGCCTCGCCCTTCATCGGCCTGTTCGGCACGGTGTGGGGGATCATGAACGCCTTCCAGGCGATCGGGGTGCAGAAGAACACCTCGCTGGCGGTGGTCGCGCCGCACATCGCCGAGGCCCTGTTCGCCACCGCCATCGGGCTGATCGCGGCCATTCCCGCCTATATCGCCTTCAACAAGTTCTCGACCGACGCGGGCAAGTTCGCCGCCCGGCTGGAGGGCTTCGCCGACGATCTGTCGACCGCCATCCAGCGGCGGCTGGCGGAGCGGGTCTAGGCCATGGCGCTTTCGGCCAACGACGCCTTCGCGGCCAGCGGTCGGGGCGGGCGCCGCCGTGGCCGGCGCGGCCGGCGCGGCGCGCTGTCGGAAATCAACGTCACGCCGCTGGTGGACGTGATGCTGGTGTTGCTGATCGTGTTCATGATCTCCGCCCCGCTGCTGACCGCCGGCGTGCCGGTGGAGCTGCCGAAGACCGAGGCCGGTTCGCTGCAGGACCAGAGCGAACCGCTCACCGTCACCATCCGCGCTGACGGCCAGATCTTCGTGAAGGAGGACGAGGTGCCGTTCGGCTCCTTGTCGCCGCGGCTGAAGGAGATGGCCGGGCCAAATACCGGCAAGCCGATCTTCGTGCGCGCCGACGGCAAGGCGCCCTATGCGATCGTGGCCCAGGTTATGGCCTCGCTCTCCACCTCCGGCTTCACCTCGATCAACCTGATCACCGACACCGGCGGCCCATCGTCCGGCGGCCCATCGTCTGGCGGCCAGTCCGGCGGGGAGCAGAAGCCCGCGGAGGCTGGCGCCCAGTGACCCGCCGGGAGATCCAGCCTGCGATGATCGGCTCCGTGCTGCTGCACGTGACCGTCGCGGTGCTGCTGATGATCTCCTGGAGCTTCACCCGCAACCTGAAGGTGGGCGAGGTGGTGCCGGTGACCATCGTCACCCACGCGCCCGCCGAGCCGAAGCCGGCCGAGCAGGCGCCCGTCGAACAGCAGGCCCAGGCCCCCGAGCCGCAGCCGCAGGCGCCGCCGCCGCCGCCGCCGCCCAAGCCCACGCCGGCCCCGCCGAAGCCGATCCCGCCGCCGCCCAAGCCGGTCCCGCCCGCGCCGACGCCCAAGCCCATCCCCAAGGTCGAGCCGAAGCCCGCCCCGCCGCCCAAGCCGCAGCCGCCCCAACCGCAGCCAAAAGCCCAGGCCAAGCCGCAGAAGAGCCTGGACCTCGACGCGCTTTCGGCCAGCATCTCCAGCATGGCCAAGCCCGCAACCAAGGCGCCGTCGGCCGCGACCCGGGGCCCGGCCCAGGCGCAGACCTCGCCCACCCCGCACCCGACCCTGGGCGCGGCGCAATCGGCCGCCGCTATCCGCGGCCTTAGCGACGAGCTGCAGCGGCGCTGGAATCCCAATTGCGACGTGGAAGGCGGGCGCGACGTGAAGCTGAAGGTGATCTTCACGATTGGCGAAGGCGGCCAGGTGGTGGGCAACGCCACCGCCCAGATCATCGGTCCGGTGACGCCGGTCTCGCGCGCCGCTCAGGGCCGGGCGGTGAGCGCGGTCTATGCCGCCGCGCCGTTCCGCAATCTGCCCCAGGAATTCTATGGCCAGCGAATCACGGTCAACTTCAACGCCCAAGAGGCCTGCTCCCGATGACGCCCGTTTCGAAACGAACCGTGCTGGCGGCCATGGCCGCCCTGCCCGCCTCGGCCTGGCTGGTCCCGGCCGCGGCCCGCGCCGACATTGAGGTCAACGTCAACCGCGCCGACGTCCAGCCCCTGCCTATCGCGATCCCGGGCTTCACCGGCACGCGCGGGGCGGACATCGCCGGCGTGATCTCCGCCGATCTGCAGCGTTCGGGCCTGTTCCGGCCGCTGGACCCGGCGAGCTTCGTCGAGCACGACCTCACCGTCGCCATCCAGCCGCGCTTTCCCGCCTGGCAGCAGATCAACGCCCAGGCGCTGGTCAATGGCCAGGTCACCGCCTCGGACGCCCGCCTGCAGGTGGACTTCCGCCTGTGGGACGTGTTCGCCGAAAAGCAGCTGCTGGGCCTGCAGTTCGCCTCGACGCCGGAGAACTGGCGGCGCGTGGCGCACAAGATCAGCGACGCGATCTACGAGCAGCTGACCGGCGAGAAGGGCTATTTCGACACCCGGATCGTCTTCGTGGCCGAAAAGGGCGGGCGCGGCGGGCGGACCAAGACGCTGGCGATCATGGACCAGGACGGCGCCAACCCCAGCTACCTGACCGACGGCGCGGCCACCATCATGACGCCGCGCTTCTCCTCCAACAGCCAGGAGATCACCTACATGGAGCTTCGGGCCGATGGCTCGAAGATCTACCTCCTGAACCTGGACACCGCGCGCCGCGAGAGCCTTGGCGACTTCAAGGGCATGGTGTTCGCGCCGCGCTTCTCGCCCGACGGCTCGAAGGTGGCCTTCTCGGTGGAGCGCGGCGGCAACAGCGACATCTATGTGATGGACCTGCGCAACCGCGCCACCACCCGGCTGACGGTCGACCCGTCGATCGACACCTCGCCCTCCTACTCGCCGGACGGGACGAAGATCGCCTTCAACTCCGACCGCTCGGGCACGCCGCAGCTCTACATCATGGGCGCCGACGGCTCGAACCCGCACCGGATCAGCTTCGGCAATGGCCGCTACAACACCCCGGTCTGGAGCCCGACCGGCGAGTTCATCGCCTTCACCAAGCAGGTCGGCGGCCAGTTCTCCATCGGCGTGGTGCGGCCTGACGGCACCGACGAGCGGATCCTCACCACCAGCTATCTGGACGAAAGCCCCGCCTGGGCCCCGAACGGCCGGGTGCTGGTGTTCACCCGCGAGAGCCCCGGCGGCCAGCGGAAGCTGTGGACCGTCGACATCACCGGCCGGACCCAGCAACCCATTCCCTATCCAGGCGCCGCGTCGGACGCCGCCTGGTCGCCCCTGTTGAACTGAGCCCGGTCAACTAAAGCCACGCTTGAGCGTTTCACTTGCGCGCTCGAATCCTAAGTAAGACCCTAACCTGTGCTAATCCCGCACCCTCGAAGGAGACGCTTCTGATGACCTCCACCCGCAATGCCGGAAGCGCCCTGCGACTGACGCTCGCGGCCGCCGCCGCCCTGTCGCTGGCCGCCTGCGCGCACCATCCGAAGCCGGCCTATCCGACCACCGTGGCCGGGCCGTCGCGGCCGGGCCCTGAACCGCAGCGCCCGGTGTCGCGCGCGCCGGAGCCCGCACCCGTGGCCGAGGCCGCCCTGCCGGGGTCGGAGAAGGACTTCGTCGTCAACGTCGGCGACCGCGTCTACTTCGACTACGACATGTACAACATCCGCGCCGACGCGGCGCCGCTGCTGGACGCCCAGGCGACCTGGCTGAAGCGCTACGCCGCCGTGCAGGTGCGCATCGAGGGCAACGCCGACGAGCGCGGCACCCAGGAATACAACCTCGCCCTGGGCGCACGGCGCGCCAATGCGGTGCGGGAGTATCTGGTGGCGCACGGCGTGTCGGCGAACCGGATCACCACCGTTTCCTACGGCAAGGAGCGGCCGATCGACACCGGCACCGGCGAGCAGGCCGAGGCCCATAACCGCAACGGCCACACGGCCATCGTCAGCGGCGCCCGGATGCAATGACGCCCAAACGCCTGCGCCTGTTCGGGGCGGCGGCGGCCATCGTCCTGGTCGCCGCGCCCATCGCTGTGGCGGTCGCCCAGACCCCCATGGACGACCCGCTCGACGCCCGCGACGCCAAGCGGCTGGACCGCATGGAAAAGGTGGTCCGCGAGCTGCGCGACATCGTCTTCAAGGGCCAGAAGACCGGCGTGCCGGTGGTGGTCGAACCGGCCGACACCGACTCGCGGCTTGGCGATCTGTCGACGCGCCTCAGCGACCTGGAGGCGACCCTGAAGCGGGTCAACGGCTCGCTTGACTCCACGACCCACGACCTGGACCAGGCGCGGCGCGACAACGCCGCGCTTCGCGCCCAGCTCAAGTCGCTGGGCGACCGGCTGACCGCCGACGAGCAGAAGATGGCCGAAGCCGCCCAGGCGGCGCAGGCCGCGGCCCAGGCGGCGAGCCCGCCGACGCCGGCCGAACCGCCGCCGCCCGCCGACCCCAGGGCCGCCGCGGCCGCCGCCAACGCCGACTTCGCCAAGGCGCGGCAGATGATGCTGAGCGGCGACTACGACAGCGCCGAGAAAGCGTTCAGCGCCTTCGTCACCACCTATCCGGACACGCCGAAGACGCCCGAGGCCCGCTACTGGTGGGGCAAGACGCTGTCGGTGCGCGGCGACTATGTGAAGGCGGCCGGCGCCTACATCGGCGCGATCCGCGGCTGGCCGCAGACCGCCTGGGCGCCCGATGCGGTGGTGGAGCTGGCGCGCTCGCTAGTGCAGCTCAAGAAGTCGCCCGACGCCTGCCAGGCCCTGGCCGAGCTTCCCCGCCGCTATCCCAAGGCCCCGCCGGCGATCAAGGAGCGGGCGGCGACCGTCAAGCTGCAGGCGAAGTGCACGTAGCGGCGCGCGCGCCGGAAGCTTCGTCCGACCTCGCCGCCGCGGTCGGCGCCGTCCTCGATCGCCGCCTGCTTGGCGACAGCCCGCGGCCGCTGGCCGTGGCCCTGTCCGGCGGCGGTGATTCCCTGGCTCTGGCCCTGGCCGCCGCCGGCTGGGCGCGGGCCGCTGGCCGCAAGCTGCTCATCCTCACCGTCGACCACGGCCTGCGCCCCGAGAGCATCGCCTGGACGGAAGCCTGCGCCGCCACGGCGGAGCGGCTGGGCGCAAACTTCCAGGCCCTGCGCTGGATCGGTGAGAAGCCCGCGACCGGCCTGCCGGCCGCCGCCCGCGCCGCGCGGCACGCCCTGCTGGCCGAGGCGGCGAGAGCGGCCGGGGCGCGGGTGATCCTGATGGGTCACACCGCCTCCGACCTGGCCGAGGCGGCGCGGATGCGGGCCGCCGGCTCGACCACGCCGGACCCGCGCGAGTGGGCGCCTTCGCCGGCCTGGCCGCAGGGCCGTGGCGTCTTCCTGCTGCGCCCGATGCTGGGCCTGGTCCGCACGCAGATCCGCGCCTGGCTTGCGGCGCGCGGCGAGACCTGGATCGACGATCCGGCCAACGACGACCTCCGCTACGCCCGGCCGCGCGCCCGGCACGCCGACGCCTCAGCCTGCCCGGAGCCCAACCCCGACCCGCCGAACGCGACGGCCCTGGCGCGAGCCTGCCTGGCCGACGAGGCCGGGCGTCTTGCGATGACCCGCGCCGACCTGCGCGCAGCGAGCCCAACGGTCCTCGCCCGGTTCGCCGCCGTCGCCTGCCTTTGCGCCGCCGGAACCAGCCGGCCGCCTGGCGGCGACCGGACCGCGCGCCTGGCTGCCCGACTGGCTGGAGGCGAGCGCTTCGCAGCGACCCTGGCCGGGGCGCGGATCGAGGCGGACGCCCAGGCGGTACGCTTCTCGCGGGAGCCCGGCGAGGCCGCGCGCGGCGGTCTGGCGCCCCTTCGGCTGAAGGCCGGCGAGACTGGGGTCTGGGACGGCCGCTTCGAGGTCACCGCCGCGCGCGATCTCGAGGTCCGCGCCGTCGGCCGCTCGACCTTGCCGGATGTCGAAGACGCGCGACCCCTGGCCTACGAACGCCTGCTGGCCGCCTGCGGCGTGATCGTCCGCGAACCCGCCTAGCGCTTGACCGTGGCCAGCACGTGCTCGACGCCGCGCACGATGGGGTCGGCGAAGCGCGGGCCCAGAAGGTTGGCGTGGCCGGCCTTGCCCACGTGCTCGATATAGCCGTTCAGCGAGGCGATGGCCGGGACCGACTGGATCTCCTTCAGCGCCGTCACGGTGTGGGCGCCGGCGGTGATCACCGCGACCGGCAGGGCCGGCGGGAACTCCGCGGCGCGGGCCTGGTCGGAGGTGGCGCGCCAATGGCGGACCTCTTCGGCGGCCCAGAGCGCGTGGCTGGGCGAGCCGAAGATACGGCGCTTCTCGGCCGAGGCCTCGGGCGGCAGGCCGATCTTGTCACCGGCCACCGCCGCCAGCGGGCGCATCATGCCGAGCTTCGCGCCCTCGCTGGTCCAGCCCAGAATGCGGCTGAAGGCGTCGACGCCCGGCCCGCCCACCGGGTGGGTGATGACGTCCGGCGTCACGGCGTCCACCAGCACCACGCCCAGCACCAGTTCCGGATGTGTCAGCGCGAACAGCCGCACCATCAGCCCGCCCATGGAGTGACCGGCCAGCACGACGGGCCCGGCCTCGTCCACGGCGCGCAGCAGGGCGGCGAGGTCGGCGACGATGGCCTTGCCGTCGCGCGGCTTGGGACCCGGATCGGAATGGCCGAGGCCCGCGCGATCATAGGCCAGGCTCGCCAGCCCCCTGGCCGCCAGCCGTTCCTGCACCACTGTCCAGTCGGTGGCGCAGCCGAAGGCGCCGTGCTCCAGCACCACGGTCGGCCGCCCGCCGGGCTCGCCCGCGCGCACCATGCGCAGCCGCCGGCCGCCGATATCCACCATCTCGCCGCGTGGCGGCCTGGCGGAAGCGGGAGCGACGGACATCGGCGCGGGCTCCCCGACTACTTGGTCTTGACGAACGGCTTCGGCCGCCGCGCGCCGCCCTGGCGAGCGAACATCCAGCCGGGATATTCGCTGGGCAGCTCGCTGGCCTCGTCCAGGCGCTTCATCTCATCGTCGCTCAGCGTCAGCTCGGCAGCCGCCAGATTGTCGTCGAGCTGTTCGATGGTCTTGGCGCCGATGATGACGCTCATGGTGAAGGCCTTGCGCAGGATATAGGCCAAGGCCACCCGGGCCACCGAGGCGCCATGGGCCTCGCCCACTTCGCGCATGACCTCCACGCAGGCCCAGGCGCGGTCCTTGTCTACCGGCGGGAAGTCGAAGTTGGTGCGCCGCGCGCCCTCCGGATTGTTCGATCCCGGCCCGAACTTGCCGCTCAGCAGGCCGCCAGCCAGCGGCGACCAGACCATCAGGCCCAGCTTCTCCTCGGCGATCATCGGGACCAGCTCGCGCTCCAGGTCGCGGCCGGCGATGGAGTAGTAGGCCTGCAGGGTCTCGAAGCGGGCGTAGCCCTTGGCCTCGCTGAGCCCCAGGGCCTTGGCGATCTTCCAGGCCGACCAATTGGAAACGCCGATGTAGCGGACCAGGCCCTGGCTCACGAGATCGTCCAGCGCGCGCAGGGTCTCGTCGATCGGCGTGACGCTGTCGGCGCCGTGGATCTGGTAGAGGTCGATGTGGTCGCTCTGCAGCCGCTCCAGGCTGGTCCTGACCGAATCCATGATGTGGCCGCGGCTCGCGCCGCGGTCGTTGGGCCTGGGTCCCATCTCGCCATAGACCTTGGTGGCGATCACCACGTCCTTGCGCCTGGTCCCCAGGTTCTTGAACGCCTGGCCCAGCAGCCGCTCGGATTCGCCGAAGGAGTAGACGTCGGCGGTGTCGAAGAAATTGACCCCGGCCTCCAGGGCGCGGCCGACGATGGCGTCCACCTCACCCTGCTGCAGGGCGCCGATGGCCTTCCACATGCCGGCGGCCTCGGAGCCGCCGAAGGTCATGGTCCCCAGGCAGATCTCCGACACGAACAGGCCGGTCCGGCCAAGCTGGTTGTATTTCATGCGGCGTCTCCGGGGTTGGGGATGCTCCGCCATCTATGATCGCGGATGTGGCGCCGGAAGGTCAGCGGCGCCGCTTGCCTGAAATAAAGCCTGGAAAGACGACAGGCCAGCGACGCCGGCGCCGGGGCGCCGAGCCCTAGTCGAGGTTCTTCAGGATGCTCTCGACCATCTTCTTGGCGTCGCCGAACAGCATCATGGTGTTGTCGCGGAAGAATAGCTCGTTCTCGACGCCGGCGTAGCCGGAGCTCATGCCGCGCTTCACGAAGAGCACGGTGCGGGCCTTTTCCACGTCGAGGATCGGCATGCCGAAGATCGGGCTCTGCGGGTCGGTCTTGGCGGCCGGGTTGGTGACGTCGTTGGCGCCGATCACGAAGGCCACGTCGGCGGCCGGGAACTCGGCGTTGATGTCCTCCAGCTCAAAGACCTCGTCGTAGGGCACGTTGGCCTCGGCCAGCAGCACGTTCATGTGGCCGGGCATGCGGCCGGCGACCGGGTGGATGGCGTACTTCACCTCCACGCCCTCGTGCTTCAGCTTGTCGGCCATCTCCCGCAGGGCGTGCTGCGCCTGGCTGACCGCCATGCCGTACCCCGGGACGATGATCACCTTGGACGCGTTCTTCATGATGAAGGCGGCGTCCTCTGCGCTGCCCTGCTTCACCGGCCGGGTCTCGGCCTGTCCGCCGCCCGCCGCGGCCTCGGTCGCGCCGAAGCCGCCCAGGATCACGGAGATGAAGCTGCGGTTCATCGCCTTGCACATGATGTAGCTGAGGATCGCGCCGGACGAGCCCACCAGGGCGCCGGTGATGATCAGGGTCGTGTTCTCGAGCGTGAAGCCCAGCGCCGCCGCCGCCCAGCCGGAGTAGCTGTTCAGCATCGAGACCACGACCGGCATGTCGGCGCCGCCGATCGGGATGATGAGCGTGATCCCGACGATCAGGCTCGCCGCGAAGATCGCCCAGAAGGCCCAAAGCGCGGCGCCGTGGCTCATCACCAGCAGCACGATCAGCGCCACGATCCCGACGGCCAGCGCGATGTTCAGCAGGTGGCGCGCGGGCAGCAGGATCGGCGCGCCGCTCATGTTGCCGTTCAGCTTGGCGAAGGCGATCACCGAGCCGGTGAAGGTGACCGCGCCGATCGCCAGGCCCACGGCCAGCTCGATCAGCGAATGCATCACCACGCCCGAGCCGTCCGGCTCAGCGATGCCATAGGCGGCCGGCGTGTGGATGGCGGCCACGGCCACCAGGCAGGCGGCCATGCCGACGAGGCTGTGGAAGGCCGCCACCAGCTGCGGCATGGCGGTCATGGCCACGCGCCGGGCGATCAGCGCGCCGATCCCGCCGCCGATGGCCACGCCGCCCACGATCAGGGCGAGCGTCAGCCCGTCGAGCGATCCCCGGCCCCAGAGCGTCGCCAGCACCGTGCCGACCGCGATGGCCATGCCGATCATGCCGTTGCGGTTGCCGGCCTGGCTGGTGGTGGGGCTGGAAAGGCCGCGCAGGGCCAGGATGAACAGGACGCCCGAGGCGAGGTAGAGGATGGCCGCGAGGTTGGCGTTCACGCCGCGCCCTCCTTCTTCGCGGCGGGCGCCTTCTTCTTGTACATCGCCAGCATCCGCCTCACGACCAGGAAGCCGCCGAAGATGTTGACGCTGGCGAAGGCCGCGGCGACCGCGCCGGCGCCCTTGGAGATCATGACGTTGGGGGTGAGCTGACCGTCCGCCCCGTGCGCCGCGGCCGCCAGCAGGGCGCCCACGATGATCACGGACGAGATGGCGTTGGTGACCGCCATCAGCGGCGTGTGCAGCGCCGGCGTGACGCTCCAGACCACATAGTAGCCCACGAAGATCGCCAGGACGAAGATCGCCAGGCGGAAGACGGTCGGGTCGACGGCTTCCAAGCTACAGCTCCTCCCGTGTCATCCCGGTTTTCGCGCGTGCGAAAGACCGGGACCCATGAACTCCGCATCCTAAGAAAACCCGCGCCGCCGAAGCCATCCCCGAGCCGCCGGCGCGTATGGGTCCCGGACAAGCGCTGCGCGCTTTCCGGGATGACACTCGGGGGATCACTTCAAGGCCTCGTGCACGACGGCGCCGCCTTGGGTGACGAGCGCGGCCTTCAGGATCTCGTCCTCGTAGTCGGGGGCGAACTTGCCCTCCTTGTCGAGGAACAGGCCGGCGAAGGCGAACAGGTTTCTGGCATAGAGCGCCGAGGCGTCGGCGGCGATGCGGCCCGGCAGGTTGGGCACGCCCAGGATCTTCGCGCCGTTCTTGGTGGTGACCACTTCGCCGAGCTTGGCGCCTTCGACGTTGCCGCCCTGCTCGATGGCCAGGTCGACCAGCACCGAGCCGGGCTTCATGGACGCGACCTGGGCGGCGCTGACCAGTTTGGGCGCCGGGCGGCCGGGGATCAGGGCGGTGGTGATCACCATGTCCTGCTTGGCGATGTGGCTGGAGACCAGCTCTGCCTGCTTGGCCTGGTACTCCGCACTCATCTCCTTGGCGTAGCCGCCGGCGGTCTGGGCGTTCTTGAATTCCTCGTCTTCCACCGCAAGGAACTTGGCGCCCAGGCTCTCCACCTGTTCCTTGGTGGCGGGGCGCACGTCGGTGGCGGTGACCACCGCGCCCAGCCGGCGCGCCGTGGCGATAGCCTGCAGCCCGGCGACGCCGACGCCCATGATGAACACCTTGGCCGCGGCGATGGTGCCGGCGGCGGTCATCATCATCGGCATGGCCTTGCCATAGGCCTCGGCGCCTTCGATCACCGCGCGGTAGCCGGCGAGGTTGGCCTGTGACGACAGCACGTCCATCACCTGGGCGCGGGTGATGCGCGGCACGAATTCCATGGCGAAGCTCGTCGCCTTGGCCTTGGCCAGCGCGGCCACGGTGGCCTTGTCCACATAGGGATTGAGGGTGGCCACGACGAGCGCGCCGGCCTTCAGGGCGGCGATCTCCTCGGCCTCGGGGCCGCGCACCTTGAAGACGATGTCGGCCTTGCCGAGCGCGTCCTTGGCGGTCTTGGCGAGCGCGGCGCCGGCGGCCTGGTAGTCGGCGTCGGGATAGGAGGAGGCGGTTCCGGCGCCGGCCTCGACCGTGACCGAAAACCCGGCCCCGATCAGCTTCTTCACCGTCTCCGGGGTGGCGGCGACGCGGGTCTCGCCGGCGCGGCGCTCACGAGTGACGGCGATGACGGCCATGGTACGCTTGGTCCCCCAACGGCGTCACTCCGACGCGGCCCGGGTCGGACCTTAGGGTGGGTTCGCGCCTACTGTCCAGACACAGCGCCACGCGCGGCGAAGCAACGGCCGAGAAGCCTTGGCGACAGCGATGGAAGCGGGGCTCGGGGCGCGGCCTAGTGGGCGGAATCGCTGCGGCTGCGCAGCAGCAGAATGCCCAGGATCAGCACGATCGCCCCGCTGATCAGGCCGGAGAGGAAGCCCGCCGGCGTGCAGAACCACAGGGTCAGGAAAAGCAGCAGGGCGGCGATGATCAGCGAGCCCCATTTGGTGATGCCCATCACCAGGTGGAACGTCGCCTGCTGCTCATGGATGTCCATGTCGCCGTGGTGGTATTCGGACGCCTTGCCGGCCATCTCGTCTCTCTCAACTCGAAGCGCTCGGGGCGGTGCTACACGAGACCGCCGAAACGCTCAAGGCGCCCTGGCTCCTCCCTTGTCGCGAAGACGACGGGGGAGGTGTCAGCGAAGCTGACGGAGGGGGGCCCTTCCGTCTCGTCGCGCGCCGCGCCGATCCACCTCCCCCGCTACGCAGGGGAGGCGTGTGGCGGCCACGCCGCCAGCAGGGCGCGGATCGCGGCGACCAGGGCGAGCGGCTGGTCGATCATGATGTGGTGGTGGGCGTCGGGGATCTCGATCTCGATCATGCCCGGCGGAAAGGGCGAGGGCGCGCCGGCCTTGCGGTGCTCCACGATGCGGCTCTTGGCGCCGTAGATGTGGACCATCGGGGTCGAGACGCCGCCCTCCTGGCCGAACTGTCCGCTCATCGCCCGCTCGCGGTCCAGCTTGGCCCACATGTTGGGATCGAACCGCCAGGTGAAGCCTGTCGAGCCATCGGCCTGGACGACCGTCTTCAAGGATCGCCGGGCGATGAAGTCGGCGATGAAAGGGTTGCCGGCCGGCTGCGGCGGCATCAGGCGGAAGCGCAGCAGGGCCGCTTCCATGGTCGGGTAGACCCGGCTCGGCCGATCGGTGGTGGGGATGTTGCGGATCCGCTCCATCTCGGCCGCGCGCCGCGCCATCTCCTCGGGCGGTGGCCCGAAGCCGGTGTCGACCATGATCGCCGCATGCATCCGGTCCGGATGGCGCACGGCGGCGAAGAACACCTGGCCGCCGCCGAAGGAGTGGCCGATGTAGGTCGGCTTGCGGCCGCCCTCGTACAGGCCGACGGCGCGGCTCACCGCCTCGGCGTCGTCGGCGAAGTCGGTGAAGCTGTAGCGCTCGCGCCAGTCCGACGCGCCCATGCCGGCCAGCGACATCGAGGCCACGCGGTAGTCGTCGGCGAAGAACGGCGCGATGAAGCTCCACCAGTCGGCGTGGGCGGAGTTGCCATGCACGAACAGCAGGCCGGGCTTGCCCACCTGGCCCCAGGTCAGGACCTCGAGCCGGCTGCCCAGGCTTTCGACGAAAACCCGCTCCGGCGCACGCGCGATGGCGTCCTTGAACCACTGTGGCGACGGCGGCTCGCGGCCCTCGAACTCGGCGAGCGGCGCCTGGACCTCGGGCGGCAGAGGCTCCTCGACATGGACCGGACGGTCGTCATCGATCTGCGCCGCAGGAGTCTGCGCCGACTTCACGTCCTCGGCCATCCGGCAATCCTCAACTGGAAAAATCGCAGTGCTGAAATAGGGCCTCGTGACTAACAAGCGTTTGAAAAATGGCAAGCCTGACGTCGCGGCGCTAGGGTCCGCGCCGCGAGCTTGGGAGGGGTGCAATGAGTCTGAAATCGGTGATCCTGGGAACGGCGGCCGCCCTGGCCCTGGCGGCCGCCGCGCACGCCGCGCCGCAGGTGCTGGCCCCGCCCGCGCTGCTCAGCCGGGCCGTGCAGCCCTACGTCAAGGTCGCCGCAAAGAGCGTCGTGCTGCGCCACGTGCGGCTGATCGACGGCACCGGCGCGCCGGCCCAGACGGATCGCACAGTGGTCCTCTCCGGCGGGAAGATCGTGGCGGTGGGCGGGCCAGAGCTGGCGACGCCCGCCGGCGCGGACGTCCTGGACCTGGCCGGCCACACCGTGATGCCCGGCATCGTCGGCCTGCACGACCACATGTACTACATCGCCCGACCGAACATGGACGCCGCCGGCCACTCCGAGCCGCCGCTGATCGTGCCGCAGATGACCTTCTCCTCGCCCAGGCTCTACCTGGCCGCCGGCGTGACGACCATGCGCACCACCGGCTCGGTCGAGCCCTATGTCGACCTCAATGTGAAGACCGAGATCGACGCCGGCCGCATGCTCGGGCCGCACATGGACGTGACCGCGCCCTACCTGGAGGGTCCGAACAGCCCCTTCATCCAGATGCATCCGCTGAAGGACGCCGACGATGCGCGGCGCATGGTGAACTACTGGGCCGACATGGGGGCGACCTCGTTCAAGGCCTATATGAACATCACCCGCGCTGAGCTGGGCGCGGCGATCCAGGAGGCCCACAAGCGCGGGCTGAAGCTCACCGGCCACCTGTGCTCGGTGACCTATCCCGAGGCCGCCGACCTGGGGATCGACGACCTGGAGCACGGCTTCTTCGTCAACACCCAGCTGGACGCCGGCAAGACGCCCGACAAGTGCTCGCAGAGCACCGGCAACCAGACCCTGCTCAAGATGACCCCGGAGAGCCCGGAGGCGGACGCGCTGATCAAGCTGCTGGTCGGCAAGCACGTGGCGGTGACCTCGACCCTGCCGGTGTTCGAGCAGCGCGTGCCGGGCCATGCGCCGCTGAACCCCAAGGCCATGGCGGTGCTGACGCCGGAGGCGCGCGAGGCCTATCTCTATGCCCGCAACCTGGTGAACCAGGCGCCGCGCGAGCGCTATGCCGACACGGTGAAAGAGTATCAGAACGACCTCGGCCTGGAGCGGAAGTTCGTGGCGGCCGGCGGCCTGCTGCTGGCCGGGCCCGACCCCACCGGCAACGGCGGGGTGATCCCGGGCTTCGGCGACCAGCGGGAGATCGAGCTCTTGGTCGAGGCCGGTTTCCGGCCCGAAGAGGCGGTGAAGATCGCCACCCTGAACGGGGCGACCTACCTGGGCCTGGCCGACAGGATCGGCACGGTTGCACCCGGCAAGGACGCCGACCTGGTGGTGGTGAAGGGCGACCCGTCCAAGACCATAACCGACGTCGAGAACGTCGAGATCGTCTTCAAGGACGGCGTCGGCTATGACCCGGCCAAGCTGCTGGATTCGGTGAAGGGGCGGTACGGGCAGTATTGAGGGCGGCCAGGCGCGCGAGCGATTTCGCCCAAGGCGCGGCGGGGATGGTCGGCGAAATTTGGCGCGCGCCTGAAAACCTGTGTGAACCTTAACCGCGCACTTACCGCCGGCCTCCAAGCTCCGCCCATGCCGCACGCCGCGTATCTGGCGTCACGCGAGCCCAGCTCCCGGTCCTACCCCCCAACGGGACCGGGAGCGCCTCGCTCCCCGCAGCCCTAAGCGCCCGTGCCCGCCGCCTGCGGCTCGCTGACCACCACGTCCGGCGCCACCACGCTGCAATTGGCCAGGATCGACTCACGGATGTTGTAGAGGTGCGAGCCGTCGCGGCCGCCGCGGATGGTGTGCTTGAGGATCGTTTTGCCGCCTTCGCCCTTCTCCAGGTGGAACTGCTCGGCCCCGTCGCTGCGCAGCACCTTGAAGGTCCTGATGCCCTGCATGGGCATCGGGAACACCGCGTTGGAGGTGTAGGAGACCTCGCCCACCAGCTCGATGCCGAACCGGCCACCGTCCCGGGTGATGGTGACGCTGCGGTCGGGGTTCGGATAGGGCTTCCAGTCGGTGGCCCGGGTGAACTTCATGGCCTGCGGCAGGGGCCCGTCGCACTTGACGAGCACCCGGGGCTCCGCCGCGGCGGCGTGGGCCAGGACCAGCGCCAGGGCGGGCGCGAGCCCGATGCCGGCGAACTTCACCCCGAACGTCATGGCGAACCTCCTTGCGGGCGTCTCGACGACCGCCCGCCGCGCAACCTAGAACAGGCCGGGGATCATCCGGAAGCGTGATGCTAGGCTGATCGGATATCCAGGGAGACGACGGCATGCGTGAGAACCGGCTGAAGGCGCTGTGGGCTGAGGGCAAGCCCGCGATCAACGGCTGGTGCTCCATGCCCTGCGCCTTCTCCGCCGAGCTGATGGCCAGCGCCGGCTGGGACACCATGACCATCGACACCCAGCATGGGGTGATCGGCTATTCCGAGATGCTGGCCATGCTGCAGGCGATCTCCACCACGCCGGCGGTCCCGCTGGTCAGGGTGTCCTGGAACCAGCCGGGCGAGATCATGCGGGCGCTGGACGCCGGAGCCTACGGGATCATCTGCCCGATGATCAACGATCCCGAGGAGTGCGCGGCGTTCGTGCGCGCCTGCCGCTATCCGCCCGACGGCTTCCGCTCTTCCGGCCCGACGCGGGCGGCGATCTATGGCGGGGCCGACTACCAGGGCCACGCCAACCGCGAGATGCTGACCCTGGCCATGATCGAGACCGCCGACGGCCTGGCCAATGTGGACGCCATCGTGGCCACGCCAGGCCTGGACGCGGTCTATGTCGGCCCCTCGGACCTCTCGCTCTCGATCGGCGGGCCGCCCGGCCAGGATTCCGACGCCCCGGCCCTGATGGCGGCCTTCGACAAGATCCTCGCCGCCTGCAAGGCCAAGGGCCTGAAGGTGGGCGTGCATTGCGCCAGCACCGCCTATGCGAAGACGATGATCGAGCGCGGCTTCGACCTGGTCACGGCCGGGATCGACACCCGCTACATGCTGGCCGGCCGGCGCGACGCGGCCGAGATGCGAGGCTGGCTGGAGGCGCGATGAGGGCGCCGCGGGCTTGGGCGGACCCGAGCCAAACTGCCGCATCCCATAGCAACGGTATCTAAACGCTGGGCGTTGGATGCTCGTCCACGGACAGCGTGGCTGCGTACATGTCACGCAACGGTCAGGCTTGCCGAAGCCGCCGCCAGGGAGCGAGACATGCCCAACCTCTTCTGGCCCCGCGAACTGACGTCGGACGTGGGGACTTCAGGCTGGATCGGGCGCACCGTCCACTGGACGGGCGTGGCGTTCGCCGCCGCGATCCTGATCACCGCCTTCGGCTTCGCGGTCGACGGCTGGGCCACCGACCTCGCCGCCTGGCTGGCCGCTGCGGCGGTCGCCACGGCGCTGGCGGCGCGCGGCGTCCGCTACCTGCTGGCCCACGAATAGGCCGGGCTACTTCTTCGCCGGCGCCGCCGGCGGCTTGCCGCCGTTGAACTCCGTCTCGATCGCGACATCGACATCGTCGCCGACACCCATGTTGGAGCCGGGCGCCGGAAGGCCCTGGCTGATACCGAAGGCCGAACGCTTCAGCATCGTATGCGCCGAGAAGCCGACGCGCGCGCCGCCCGGATCCATGGCCATCGGCGGATAGCCGCCGTTGTAGGTCACATCGAGGACCACCGGCCGGGTCACGCCGTGCAGGGTGAGATTGCCGGTGACCCGCGCGGTGTTGGCGCCGGTGACGTCCACCCTGGTGGATTTAAAGGTCATGGTCGGGAACTTGGCCGCCTCGAAGAAGCCCTTGCCCATCAGCTGCTGGTGGAAGCCCTTGGGCGGCGCGTTGAGCGCCAGCGACATGGGGTCGATGGTCGCCTCCACGCTCATCGCGGCCGGGTGCGCGGGATCGAACCGCAGCTTGCCATCGATGCGCGAGAACCGCGCCGTGTAGTGCGAGAAGCCCAGGTGGCTCACGCGAAACGTCACCGAGGTATGGGCCTTGTCAATCGTATAGGTCCCGGCCGGCGGCTGCGGCGCGGCGGCGGTGGCGGCGATGGCGGGGCCGGCCACCAGGGCCAGGCCCAGAGCCTTGGCCGCGGCGATCGTCCGGAAGGTCTTCATGATGCTCTCCTCCTGCGTCCTTCGCCTCTAGGACGTCTTACGTCGTCCAGTTCCGACAGGACGCCCACGAAATCGCGCGGCGCTCGAATTCGCGATAGGCTTTCGCCCCGCGGGCAAGCCGCCGAAGGCAGCAAGAAGGGGAAGGCCATGGAGATCGGCGACTGGACCGCCACGCCGGACCTCAACGACATCTACCGCGAGATCCGCGCGCTCGGCCTGGAGACCAACCTCGCCGAGCTGGAGGCCTATGGCTTCACGGTGATCGAAGGCGCGCTCGATGCGGCGACCACCCAGGCGCTGAAGGCGAAGATCCTGGAGATCGCCGAGGCGCGGATGGGCAAGCCGCTCGACCCGGAGGCCGAGACCGAACACAGCGAAGTCGAGCTGATCCCCTACCTGCTCTACAAGGACCCGGTCTTCAAACAGGCGGTGCTGAACCAAAAACAGCTCGCGCTCATCACCTACCTGCTCGGCAAGCACTGCATCCTCTCCAGCCTCACCTGCCACCTGAAGGGGCCGGGCGGCGGCGGACTGCTGCTGCATTCCGACAGCGCCAACGGCATCCCCGAGCCGTTCTCGGCCTACAGCCACGTGGCCAACGCCAACTATGCGCTGACCGACTACACCGAGGAGAACGGCTGCCTGGCCATGGTGCCCGGCAGTCACCGGATGCATCGCCAGCCGACCAAGTGGGAGACCGGCCTGGACGGCAACCGGCGCTACGAGCACGTGATCCCGATCGAGGTCCCGGCGGGTTCGGCCGTGGTCTGGCACGGCAACACCTGGCACGGCAGCTTCCCGCGCAAGAAGCCGGGCCTGCGGCTCAACCTCGCCACCTACTTCTGCCGCGAATACATCCAGCCGCAGGAGGCCTATCGCTATCATGTGCCCGACGGCTTCATCGGCGAAGGCGAGGATCGCCTGGCGCGCCTGCTGGGCCGCGACCTCGTGCACAACTGGCGCGACGAAGGCGCCGGCGCGAAGTTCGCCGCCCGGCACCGCGAGATCGGCCGCTCAAGGACCTGGCAGAACTAGACCTACCGGGACGCGCCCGCCCTTCAATCTCCCGGATGATGCAAGCTTTCGGGCCTGGCCGACATCAGACTCAAGTCGAGGTCTGATCCGGCGCGGCGGCGACGGCCAGGCCGGCGGGCAGCTTGCTGCGCAGCAGAAACCCCCGGATGTTCCTGTCCGGCGTGAGCTGATGGTAGCGGCTCTTCACGTAGGGCCTCGCGCCATCCATCGGATTGAACTCTTCGCGAAGGTATGCGCGCTCATCCTCCGAGAGTTCGCGCGCCGACCCGTCCGGTTCGACGTGGACGTACTCGCGGCCATCCGTCGTGACGGCGAACCTCACACCAGCGCCTCGAACTCGTCCACCAGCCGCTCCAGCTGCTTCATGCCGGCCGCCCAGAAGGCCTTTTCCCGCGGGTTGAGGCCGAACGGGGCCAGCGCCTCGACGTAGGTCTTGGTGCCGCCGGCGGCCAGCAGGTCTTCGTAGAGCGGCGCAAAGGCGGCCGGGTCCTCGCGGCGCTTTTCCATCAGCCCGCGCACCAGTAGGTCGCCGAAGGCGTAGGCGTAGACATAGAACGGCGCGTGCACGAAGTGGCTGACGTAGGCCCAATAGTGCTCGTAGCCCCTGTTGAGCCGGATCGCCGGGCCCAGGCTCTCGCCCATGGTCTCCAGCCACATCGCCCCGATTTCGTCGGCCGCGATCTCGCCTTGGGCGCGCGCGGCGTGGAAGCGGGTCTCGAAGCGGTGGAAGGCGATCTGGCGGACCACCGTGTTGATCCCATCCTCGATCTTGCCGGCGAGAAGGCCCTTGCGCTCGGCCTTCGAGGCCTTGGCCAGCAGCCGCTCGAACACCAGCCCCTCGCCGAAGATCGAGGCGGTCTCGGCCAAGGTGAGCGGGGTGTCGGCGAGCAGGGTGCCGAGCGGGGCGCACAGCGTCTGGTGCACCGCGTGGCCCAGCTCGTGCGCCAGGGTCAGGACGTCGCGGCGCTCGCCCATGTAGTTCAGGAAGACGTAGGGGTGCCGCTCCGACGTCACCGGATGCGAATAGGCGCCCGACTGTTTGCCGGGCCGTGGCGCAGCGTCGATCCAGGGATGGGTGAAGAAGGTCTCGGCGGTGTCGGCGAATTTCGGCGCGAGCGCCGTGAAGCTTTCCAGCACCATGGCCCGGGCCTGGTCCCAGCCGTAGGTCTTGGGCTGGGCGGTATCGAGCGGCGCGTTGCGGTCCCAGTGGTCGAGGACGTCGCGGCCCATGGCCTTGGCCTTCAGCCGATAGTAGCGGTGGCTGACCGGGCCGTAGGCCTCGACCACGGCGGCCTCCAGGGCGGCCACGGCGTCGGCGTGCACCTCGTTGGCGATGTGGCGCGAGGCGGCGGGGTCCGGATACTTCCGCCAGCGGTCCTCCACCTGCTTCTCGAAGGCGAGCGTGTTGAGGCTCAGCGCCAGCACCGGGGTGCGTTCGGCCAGCGATTTCGACAGCGCCTGGGCCGCTTGTTTGCGCCGCACGGCGTCGGGGTCGGAGAGGCGGTTCAGCACCTCCGACAGGGTGAGGCTCTCGCGACCGACCTTGGCGGTGAGCCGCGCCAGCGTCTCGTCCCACAGCCGGCTCCAGTTGGCGACGGCGGGCCCGCGGTCGATCAGCATCCGCTCCAGGTCGGGCGACAGCTCGTGCGGCCGGGTAAGGCGCACGCGGCGGATCCAGGGCCGCCAGCGGGCCGCCGGCTTGTGGGCGCGGAAGGCGGACTCGATCTCGTTGTCGTCCAGCTCGTTGAGTTCGAGGGTGAAGAACAGGCTGTCGGCGGCGATCTGCGAGGCGCGCGTGCGCAGGTCGCCCTCGAACTTGGCCCAGGCCGGGTCGTCGCGGGCCACGGACGAGGCCAGGCCCGCATAGGCGCCGACGCTCCACAGGCCGTTGGTCGCCGCCTCGTAGAGGCTGATGCCGCGGTCCAGCAGTTCTCCCAGAAGCCGGGCGTCCCTGCGGCTGGCGACAAAGCGGCCCTTCAGCGCCACCAGGGCGTCGTTGTCGGCCTTGGCCCTGGCGAGGTCCGCCTCGATCTTCGGGTCGTCGCGGCCGGAATAGAGATCGGCCAGGCTCCACTGCGGCAGGGCGTCGGTCTTCACGGGGGCGTTCATAGGCACTCCCTTAGTCCATCCATCCAGGGAGCGGGAGCCGTGACGAGCGCCTTCTCCCCTTGTGGGAGAAGGTGGCCTGCGGAGCAGGTCGGATGAGGGGTCGAAAGGCTCATCCCGTCAAAAGCGCCGAAACGCCTGGGCGGCGCAACGCAACCCCTCATCCGTCAGCCTTCGGCCGACACCTTCTCCCGCAAGGGGAGAAGGCCACTTGATTCACATCTTCTGGGTGGCCAGCAGGATCGAGGTTTCGGTGGCGGCGATGCCGTCGACCAGGCGGACCTGGTCGAGGGTGCGGCTGAACTCCGCCAGGGTCGCGACGTCCAGCTCGGCGATCAGGTCCCAGCGGCCGTTGGTGGTGTGCGCCTTGTCCACTTCCGGAAAGCCGCGCAGGGCCTGGATCACCGCCGCGGATCGGCCGCCCTCCACCGCGATGCACATGATGGCGCGCACGCGATTGGCTTCGAGTTCGGGCCGGGTGCGTACGGTGAAGGCCTGGATGGTCCCGTCGGCCTGCAGGCGGCGGATGCGGTTCTGCACCGTGCCGCGCGAGACCTTCAGCCTGGCGGCCAGGGAGGCCACCGGCTCGCGCGAATCGTTGCGCAGCAGGGCCAGAAGCTTGCGGTCGAGGTCGTCGATCATATCGCCATCTATATAAGGCAAATCGCCAACTGAACCGGCAAAATGTAGCATCCTGCCCGCTTTTCGCTAGCGCCGCGTGGACCGATCTTTGGATGGCCCCATCGCCCCAAGGAGCCGCCATGGATCCCCGCCCGCGCTTCCTGATGACCGATCCCAGCGCCTTCGAGGTCAGCTACCGGATCAATCCCTGGATGCGCCCGTCCGCCTGGACCGCCGAGCGCGCGCCCGCCGCCCGGGCCGCCTCGGGCGAGCTCCGCGCCGCGCTCACGGCGCTGGGCGCCCAGGTGGAGATCATCGAGGCGGTGCGCGGCCTGCCGGACCTGGTCTTCCCGGCCAACGCCGCGGTGGTGCTGGACGGCCGGGTGCTGCTGGCCCGCTTCCGCCATCCGGAGC
>NZ_DASYAF010000100.1:0-1875 GCF_036501465.1 Phenylobacterium sp. | reverse complement strand
AGCGCCGTCTGCCTCGCGCGGGATGTGTCGCGGGAAACGACGCCGGGCGGCTGCTGGACCACGGCTTCGGCCATGGGCGACGCCCTGATCAAGCGGCTCGAGGCGCACGCGGGCCTGACCTTCGCCGTGGAAGACTGAGGTGAACAAGCCCGCCCCGCAGCCCGACGCCTTCACCCGCGTCGTCCACCGCTTCGCCACCGCCGGCAAGCTGTCCGCCGCCCAGATGATGCTGAACTGGGACGCCCAGACCCACATGCCGGCCGGCGGCGCCTGGGCCAGGAGCGAGCAGATGGCGGCCCTGACCGAGGTCTCCGCCGACCTGATCGGCTCGAACGCCGCCGGCGACGAGCTGGCCGAGGCCGAGGCCATGGCGGGCGCGCTGGAACCGGACGAGCGCGCCGACCTGAGCGAGATGCGCCGCCAGTGGGTCCACGCCGCCGCGGTGCCGAAGGATATTCAGGCCGCCAAGTCGCGCGTCTCGCAACAGCTGCAGGCGATCTGGACCCGGGCCAAGCCGGAGAACGATTTCGCCAGCTTCGCCGGGCCGTTCGCCGAGCTGCTGGCGATCACCCGCGAAATCGCCGCCGCCAAGGCCGAGGTGCTGGGGACCACGGCCTATGGCGCCATGATCGACGAATACGATCCGGGCGTCGGCGAGGCGATGATCGACCCGATCTTCGCCGACCTGGCCGCCTTCCTGCCGCCATTGATCGCCGAGGTGCGCGAGCGTCAGGCCGGTTGGCCGGACCCCATCCCCTTCCCGGCCGTGCCGGTCGAGCGGCAGGCGGCGCTGTCGCACCGGCTGGCGGTGGCGGTCGGGCACGATCCGGACAATTTCCGCATCGATTCCGCCCCGCACCCCTTTTCGGTGCCGCACAGTCCCGGCGACGTGCGTTTCACCACCCGCTACGACGTGGCCAATCCGCCCTTCGCGATCCACGCCACCCTGCACGAGGCCGGGCACGCCATGTACGAGGCGAACCTGCCGCGCGACTTCGCCTTCCGCCCCGCCGGCATGGCGCGCGGCATGACCGTGCACGAGAGCCAGTCGCTGTCGCTGGAGATGCTCGCCGGACGCAGCCAGGAGTTCCTCGGCTATCTGGCGCCGCAGATGGCCGAGGCCTTCGGCGGCGACCCGGCCGTCTGGTCGCTGTCCAATGTGGTCAACAGCTGGCGGCGGCTCGACAACGACTATATCCGCGTCGAGGCCGACGAGATCTCCTATCCGCTGCACGTGATCCTGCGCTACCGGCTGGAACAGGCGCTGATGCGCGGCGACCTGGCGGTGGCCGACATTCCCGGCGCCTGGAACGAACTCTTCACCCGGCTGCTCGGCCGCACCCCGCCGAGCCTGGCCCAGGGCTGCCTGCAGGACATCCACTGGGCCGCCGGCCTGATCGGCTACTTCCCCAACTACGCCATGGGCTCGATGCTGGCCGCCCAGCTGTTCGAGCGCGCCACCGCCGACGCGCCCGACATCCTGCCCGGACTCGGCCGCGGCGATTTCACGCCCTATTTCGACTGGGTCCGCCCGCGCGTGCACCAGCGCGCCAGCCTGACCAGCTTCGCAACCCTGGTCGCCGACGCCACCGGCGCGCCGCTCTCCACGGACGCCTTCAAACGCCACGTGAAACGGCGGTACCTGGAAGAGGCGCAGCCCTAGAATCCCTTCCATCCCTTGCGAAGCGGGCACTTGAGCTTTTTACCGCCAAGGACGCCAAGGGAGAGCGCCGACCTCTTCTTCTTGGCGATCTTGGCGGCCTTGGCGGTCAATCCTGAGGTTTCACGGTCTCAGATCTGCTTGTCCCGCCCCGCCCAATACGGGGCGCGGACCTGGCGGCGTTGGACCTTGCCGGCTTCGGAGCGGGGGATGTC
>NZ_DASYAF010000099.1:0-3079 GCF_036501465.1 Phenylobacterium sp. | reverse complement strand
CATAGATTTGTCTGGGAGAAAAAACTGGACGAGTCGATGTCCTATATACGAAAACGGAATCCGGAACTTCTGAAGGAAGCAGCTACGTACTCGGCAAGATTTCCCAACCCATGGGAAGAAGAAGCCTGTAATTGAGCTTTGGTAGTGATTGCGTATGTCGATGGGGACGGGGTTAACGAATCGGATTCCAGTGGGTTGGCCCCTGGAGCGCCATGCGAGACATATAGCACCGGAAGTGCAGCCTGCCAGCGGGCGAAGAACCTTTGCCTTACTGACAAGTTCTTTGCGATAAGGGGGCGATTTCCGGCAAACGACAATGGTAGTCCATTCTTCCGGGGGCCTACGCCTACGACTTCGGCGGAGCGCGGGTGTGGCGCCAGACCTTCGGCGCGGGGTCGCCGCAGACGGCCTACGTCCATGACACCGCCGGCCACGTGATCGCCGAACACGACGCGGTCACCGGGGCGGTGAACCGTAAGCGTCGTCGTCAGGCCACCGCTCGAGCGGGAGCTTGGACCCATGGCAGCAGTTCGTCGAGGCGGCTCTGGGGATGGCCGTGGACGATGCGTGTGATGGCGCCCGCGAGCCAGGTTTCGGGATCGAGGCCGTTGAGCTTGCAGGTTTCGATGAGCGAGGCGAGGACCGCCCAGTGCTCGGCGCCGCCGTCGGAGCCGGCGAAGAGGGCGTTCTTGCGGGTGAGCGCGATGGGGCGGATGGAGCGTTCGACGACGTTGGAGTCGATCTCGATCCGGCCGTCGTGGAGGAACAGGGTCAGGCCGCTCCAGCGGGCGAGGGCATAGCGGATGGCGTCGGCCATCTTGCCCTTGCGGCTGACGGCGGCGAGCCGGGACCGCAGCCACGGCTCCAGCTCTTCGATGATCGGCCGGCTTCGCGCCTGGCGCGCGGCGACGCGCCTATCGGCCGCGAGGCCGCGGATGTCCGCCTCCACGGCATAGAGGCGCTTGATCCGCTCCAGGGCCTGGGTGGCGATGGGCGCGTCGCCGGCGGCGGCCAGTTCGTAGAACGGCCGGCGCACATGGGCCCAGCAGAAGGCGAGCCTGACCAGGCCGGTCTCGGCCAGGGGCCGATAGCCGCCATAGCCGTCCACCTGCAGTACGCCCTGGAAGCCGGCGAGATGCTTGATCGGCTGGGAAGCGGTGCGGTCGGTGGCGTAGACGTAGACCACGCCCGGCGGGTCGGCCCCGGCCCACGGCCGCTCGTCCCTCGCGTAGGCCCACAGCTGGCCGGTCTTGGTCCGCCCGCGCCCCGGATCGAGCACCGGCACGGTGGTCTCGTCAGCGAACAGCTTGGAGGAGGCCTTGAGCTTGTCCAGCAGGCGGGCGTGCACCGGCCGCAGCAGGAAGGCGGCCCGCCCGACCCAGTCGGCCAGGGTGGAGCGGTCCAGGTCGATGCCTTGCCGGCCATAGATCTGGGCCTGACGGTAGAGCGGGCAGTGATCGGCGTACTTGGCGATGGCGACATGGGCGACCAGCGCCTCGGTGGGCAGGCCGGCCTCGATCAGCCTGGCCGGCGCGGGGGCCTGGACCACGCCTTCCTGGCAGGCGCGGCAGGCGTATCGCGGTCGGCGCGTCACCAGCACGCGGAACTGGGCGGGAACCACGTCCAGGCGCTCGGCCACGTCCTCGCCGACCAGATGCAGCGGGCCACGGCAGCAGGGGCAGCTCTTGTCCTCGACGTCGATCACCTGCTCGATCCTGGGCAGGTGCGCCGGCAGATGGCCGAGATTACGCCGGCGGGGGCCGACACACCTGGCGGGACGGGCCCTCTCGGCTCCGGCGGCCCGCGCCGCTTCGCCTTGCTCGACCTCCTCCAGGGCCAGCTCCAGCTGGTCGACGGGCAGGCTCTCCGCCCGCCGGCCGAACCGGTGACGCTGGAGTTCCCTGATGATCTGCCTGAGCCGCTCGGTCTCGGCGGCGTGGGCGGACCGCTCGGCATGGAGCATCGCCTTCAGCGTCGTCGTGTCGTCCGGAAGAGTGTCGACCTGGGTCGTCATCGAAGAGGATCAGAGCATATTCCGAAGGCCTTGAGGCGCCCCCGCGTGAGCCCTGAGTCAATCTGTCGCGGCCCTCTGTCAGTGTGCTTCCAGAGGCGCCGCCACGCGCCGGGCCTGGTGCACGCGGCGCCAGTCCAGGCCCTCGAGCAGGGCCGCCAGCTGGGCCCCGCTGAGGCGCATCGTCCCGTCCTCGACCCTGGGCCAGCGGAAGCTTCCCTGCTCCAGGCGCTTGCTGAGCAGGCACAGCCCCGTGCCGTCCCACCACACCAGCTTCACCCGGTCCGCCCGCCGGGACCGGAACACCCACACGACCCCGCTGAACGGATCGGCGCGCATCCGCTCCTTCACCAGCGCCGCCAGGCCGTCCATGCCCTTCCTGAAGTCCACCGGCGCCGTGGCCACCATCACCCGCGTCGCCGGGCCGATCACGCGGCGCCGCTCATCGCCCGGATGACCGCCGTTATGGCCCTCACCTCCGCGCCCCGCCCGATGCGGATCACACCGGCGGCCAGGTCCACCTCGATGAGGCCATCGTTGCGGCGATGCTCAGGCCGGCGGCGCTGGGCGGCGGGGGCGGCTGGCGTCACGACCACCGGCGCGAACGATACGCCCCCGGCCTGCTCCGCGGCGCGCCGGGCCAACTTGCGCCAGGAGAACAGCTGGTCCACCCGCAGCCCGTGGCGGCGCGCCACCGCGCTCAACGTCTCGCCTGGAACCAGGGTCTCGGCCACGATCCGCGCCTTGACTTCGGCCGGCCACTCCCGACGATGACCCGCGCCGGTGAAGACTTCCATCCGCCGGACCACGGGCTCCGACCTATGTTGATCGGATATGATCATCTTAACTCCAGGCCGGCCCTCGCCGGACCCCCGAGCTTCGATGATCAGCCGCGCGCCGGAAAGGTGGGGACACGACGACGCTTACGTTGTAGCCGTAGGCCCAGTCGAAGGTGGCGTTGTGATAGTCCCGGGTCAGGTCGCCGCCGGGGGCATAGGTCATGGTCCGGTTCACCGCCCCGCTCGAGCCCGTCGCCTGGTTCGAGGTCGTGGAGATGGCGATCGTCGT
>NZ_DASYAF010000098.1:0-3914 GCF_036501465.1 Phenylobacterium sp. | reverse complement strand
GCCGCCCTCGAGCGGCGTTTCGCCCGCGGCGGTGCCTATCACCTGGGTGCCCCAGCCCTGGCCGTGGATATGGCCGCTTTCCAGGACGGAGCCGTCGGGGTTCAGCTCCTTGCGCGGCCCGTCGCCGAAGCCATCGTCGATGAAGCCGGTGACCGTCAGCCCGCCTTCGTAGGTGCGCTCGCCGATATTGCCGGAGCCTTCCAGGCGCAGGGTGCCGAAGCGGCGGCCATCGCTGTCGTGCTGGTCGGCGTAGTGGAAGATCCCGCGCGCGCCGTTCTCCTTCTTGGTGATGACGTTGGCGATCACCGTCTTGCCCTGCATGTCGATGCCGGGCGCGCCGCCGCGGATGATGTCGATGCGCGCCACATGGGTCGCCAGCATCCGCTGCAGGATGGAGTCGATGCCTTCGGTCTTCACGGCCGGGCGCTGGCCGTCGATCAGCACATTGCCCGCCGCGCCCTCGTAGCCACGGACGCTGGAGCCGGTGTCGAGGGCGAAGCCGGGCAGCTGGTTCACCATGTCCAGCGCGGTGTTCGGGTGGGCGAAGGCGAAGAAGTCCGACGCGTAGCTGATGACGCCGGTCTGGGCGACGGCGGGCGCCGGCGTCGCTGGAGTCGCAGGCGAAACCGGCGCCGCCGCAGCGGCGGCCTGCGCCAGGATGAACAGCAGCATCACTCACTCCCCAAGAACGGGGGCAACTGACCTGCGCCGGGGCCCGGAAGCCAATTAAATGGCCGTAAGGTGGATTAATTCGCGGACAGAATTGCGCGCAGATCATGCCCGGCGCAATTATTTACTCCGTAATATACGCAGGTTAGGTTGCATCTGGAGCGCGTCAGGCGACGGTTCCAGGCGTCAGACGGCGGTGCCGCCGACGGTGAGGCCGGTGATCTTCAGCGACGGCTGGCCCACGCCCACCGGCACGCTCTGGCCGGCCTTTCCGCACACGCCCACGCCGTTGTCGAAGCAGAAGTCGTCGCCGATCATCGTGACCTTCGTCAGGGCCGACGGGCCGTCGCCGATCAGGGTTGCGCCCTTCACCGGCGTGGTGACCTTGCCGTCCTCGATCAGATAGGCCTCGGTGCACTGGAAGACGAACTTGCCGTTGGTGATGTCCACCTGGCCGCCGCCGAAGTTGGCGCAATAGAGGCCGCGCTTGGTGGACGCGATCATCTCCTCCCGATTGGAGGTCCCGGCCATCATGCCGGTGTTGGTCATCCGGGGCATCGGCATGTGGGCGTAGGACTGCCTGCGCCCGTTGCCGGTGGCGCTGAGGCCCATCAGCCGCGCGCTCATCCGGTCGTGCATATAGCCCACCAGGATGCCGTCCTCGATCAGCACCGTGCGGCCGGTGGGCGTGCCCTCGTCGTCGACGGTGAGCGAGCCGCGGCGGCCCTGGATCGCCCCGTCGTCGAAGACCGTGACGCCGGGCGCGGCGACCCGCTCGCCGATCCGGCCCGAGAAGGCCGAGGTGCCCTTGCGGTTGAAGTCGCCCTCCAGGCCATGGCCCACCGCCTCGTGCAGCAGCACCCCGTTCCAGCCGGGGCCCAGCACCACGTCCATCTCGCCAGCCGGGCAGGGGATGGCGTCGAGGTTGACCAGCGCCTGGCGCAGCGCCTCCTCGGCCTGCTCGCGCCAGCGCTCCGGCGTGATCCAGGCCTCGAAGCCGGCGCGGCCGCCGGCCCCGGAATAGCCGCCCTCGCGCTTGCCGTCGCGCTCGACGGTGAGCTGGATGTTGATGCGGGCCAGCGGGCGCACGTCGCGAATCAGGCGGCCGTCGGCGCGCAGGATCTCCACCGCGCGGCGCTCGCCGGCCAGCGAGGCCATCACCTGCACGACCCTGGGATCGCGGGCGCGGCACCAGGCGTCGATCTCCTGCAGCAGGGCGACCTTGTCGGAGAAGTCGGGCGAGGCCAGCGGATTGTCGTCGCCGTAGAGCTTGGCGTTGGTGGCGCGCGGCGCCTCGGCCGCGACGCCCGAATAGCCGCGCTTGGCCAGCCGGGCGGAATCGGCGGCGCGGCCGATGGCGGCTTCGCTGATCTCGCTGGCGTGGGCGTAGCCGGCGGTCTCGCCCGCCACCACCCGCAGGCCGAAGCCTTCGGTCGAATCGTAGGCCGCCGACTTCAGCCGCCCGTCGTCGAACAGGAAGCTCTCGCTCTCGCTGCGCTCCACGAACAGTTCGCCGTCGTCGGCGCCCTTGAGGGCGTCGCCCAGGATGGCTTCGGCGCGTTTGGGGTCGACGCCGGCGGTTTCGAGGATGGAGGAAGCAGGCGAGATCGCGTTCATGGCGCCAACATAGGAAGGCCCGGCGCGCGCGTCACCCTCCGGGGGCCGCGGCGGCCTAGCCCGCGTGCGGGTGGCGGCGGCCACGCAGGGGGTCGTGGCCCCAGTTCATCAGGCTCCAGCGCCAGCGGGTGTCCTTCACCTCGCCGTGCGGGCGTTGCGCCAGGTGGCGGCGGCAATAGCCGATGACCTTCTTCATGTGGGCGTAGTCGGCGTCGGTGAGGTCGGCCACAGGCGTGGCCTTGATCGCCAGGATCTTCTTCGCCGACTGGCGGCCGACCGATTCCCTCTCGCCGCGCCGGACCATGCCCACCTTGTGGCTTTCCGGGGTCTTCAGCCAGGCCTTGAGTTCGGCCGGCTCCAGGTTGGTCAGCGCCTCGAATTCCCGGCGGATGGCGGCTTCCTGGTCGGGGCTCAAATGCATGTCGGTTCCGGGAACATGAGTCGTCGAAACCCCTGCCCGCGAAAGCTGTTCCGGCCGGCGGTCCGGCGCTCTCCGGGCCCTTGTGCAGACGATGCGGTCATGGGCGCCGGCTTGCGCCTTGGCAAGCCCCAACGATGCGCGTATGCACCCCCTTGAGCAGGCCAGGGCGGGCGCGAGAGCGTCAGCGTGCGCCGTTCTGTACAGTCGCACGGATCGACAGGTTCGACGCGACGGTCGGGCCAACCAGACCGAGGGGACATGAAGTCTAGGTTTCAGGGGATGCGGGCGCTGGCGGCGGGGATCGCGACAGGCGCCCTGACGGCGCTCTGGGGCGCGGCGGCCATGGCCGAGGAGGTGATCGGCCAGCCCATCGACAAGGCGATCGGAATGACCGCCGGCGTCACGCCGCTCAAGAAGGACGCGATCTTCTTCCACAACGCGATTCTGATGCCGATCATCACGGCCATCACCCTGTTCGTGGCGGTGCTGCTGCTGATCTGCATCTTCCGCTTCAACAAGCGCGCGAACCCGACGCCGGCGAAGTGGAGCCACAACACCCCGCTGGAGGTGATCTGGACCCTGATCCCGGTGCTGATCCTGGTGGTGATCGCGGTCTTCTCGTTCCGCCTGCTGTTCGAATATCACGACATGCCCAAGCCCTACATGACCGTGAAGGCCACGGGCTATCAGTGGTACTGGGGCTACGAATATCCCGACCAGAAGATGCCGGAGTTCATCTCCAACATCCTGCCAGAGGACAAGGCCAAGGCGGCCGGCGTGCCCTTCAGGCTGGCGACCACCGCGCCCGTGGTGGTGCCGGTCAATCAGACGGTCCAGGTGCTCACCACCGGCGCCGACGTGATCCACGCCTGGGCCGTGCCGGCCTTCGGGGTGATCATGGACGCCATCCCGGGCAAGGTGAACTCCACCTGGTTCAAGGCCGACCGCATCGGCACCTACTACGGCTCCTGCCGCGAGCTGTGCGGCATGGACCACTCCTTCATGCCGATCGAGGTGAAGGTGGTGAGCCAGGCCGACTTCGACGCCTGGGTGATTTCGAAGAAGGGAACCCCGATCGGCTCGGCCCCGCCGCCGGCCGCCGCGGCCCCCGCCGCATCCGCCGCGACGCCGGCGGGTCAGACCGCGCCGGGCGCCGCTGCGCCCGTGGCGCCCTCGACCACCCCTCCCGTTCCTGCGCCCGCCGCCG
>NZ_DASYAF010000097.1:0-33857 GCF_036501465.1 Phenylobacterium sp. | reverse complement strand
AGGTTGATGCGCACCGCCATGGTGGCCAGCAGGTTCCAACAGGCGGCCGCCAGGAACCAGCCCGCCGCCTCATGCCGGCCGACCTGGGCGTTCGACGGGATGGTGATGAGCACCAGAACGGCGTCCAGGGTGTCCCAGACGGTCGGAACCCGCCGCTTGATCAGCCCCAGGTGCGAATAGGTGACCCAGGCGGCCAGCACGGCCAGGGTGTTGCCCAAGATCTGGCACCAGGTCCGGCACGTCTCGATCGTCAGCGGCCACAGGACCATCCGCGAATGGATCTCGGACAGCAGGTCGGAAAGGACCAGGCCGACCAGGACGCTGACCAGGGTGAGATACAGCGACGGGAACTGCCTCGCGACCCGCGCCTCCAGGTCCAC
Organism: Phenylobacterium sp.; assembly: GCF_036501465.1. Classification (GTDB taxonomy): domain Bacteria; phylum Pseudomonadota; class Alphaproteobacteria; order Caulobacterales; family Caulobacteraceae; genus Phenylobacterium. The sequence continues at coordinate 33,477 of NZ_DASYAF010000097.1, read as the reverse complement.
GTCCATCCGCCGCCCCCCACGCCTGCCGAGCTTGAGCATGGCCGCGACGCCGATCGGCCGCAACCGCCCTAAGGCGCCGACGCCAGATAGCCGTTCGGGTCCTTCAGGAAACCGCGGAAGTCGGCGATGCAGCCGGTCCAGGCCTGCATCTCGGTGCGGAAGTGGTCGTAGGGGTCGTCGGCGAACAGCAGGGTCGAGAACAGCACGTGCGGCTTGCCGGTCTTGTCCTCGTAGCCACGGCACAGCGCCTCGGTCTGGTTGAAGGCGTTCATCTGGGCGAAGCTCGGCCCGGCCTGCTCGGCCACCGAATCGAACTGCACCGCCTTGCAGGCGCGCCCCTGGGCGTCGCAGCCGGCGAACAGGACGCTGAAGTTGGCGGCCAGGGAAGTGAAGGCGACCAGCACGCCGTCGGCGTCCTTGCGCACCAGGTTCGCCTTGCCGCCGCTGGCGTTGAGCAGGGTGATGACGCTCTGCGGATTGCGCGCGTCGAAGTCGGCGATCGGCGAGGTGGGCTTGGCGGGGGCCGGCGTGGGCGTGGGCGCGGGCGCGGGCTTGGCCGGCTGGGCGGCCGGCGGCTTGGCGGCGGGCTTCGCGGCCGCGGCGGCTGCGGCGGCGCACGGCGTCGCCAGCAGGACGGCCAGGAGAACGGCGGTTGCGGTTCGGGTCATGGGCGAGCGCTATCAGACCTGCGATCGCGGCGCGAGCATGACCGGCGCCCCGGCGGCGTCGGGCGGACCGTTCGGGTTTCCATGGCGCGCGCGGCCGTCCTTGGCTAGGCTTGCCGCAACCAACGGGGGAACGTCGGATGGGTATCGGTCTGGCCGTGGTCGCGGTCGTCTTCCTGGTCCTGGCCCTGATGGTCGCCCTGGGCGCCATCAAGATCGTGCCCCAGGGGCGCGAATTCACCGTCGAGCGGTTCGGCCGCTACACCCGCACGCTGAAGCCCGGCATCTCCATCCTGACCCCGTTCGTCGAGGGGGTCGGCCGGCGCATCAACATGATGGAACAGGTCCTGGAGGTTCCCCAGCAGGAGGTGATCACCAAGGACAACGTCACCGTCCAGGTGGACGCCATCGTCTTCATCCAGGTGATGGACGCCGCCGCGGCCGCCTACCGGGTGACCAACCTCGACTTCGCCATCACCCAGCTGACCATGACCAACCTGCGCACCGTGGTCGGCAACATGGAGCTGGACGAGGTGCTGAGCCAGCGCGACCACATCAACTCGCGCCTGCTGGAGGTGATCGACGCGGCCACCAATCCCTGGGGCGTCAAGGTGGCGCGGATCGAGATCAAGGACCTGCAGCCGCCGCCGGACATCACCAACGCCATGGCCCGGCAGATGAAGGCCGAGCGCGAGCGGCGCGCGGTGATCACCGAGGCCGACGGCGAGAAGCAGTCCGCCATCACCGTGGCCGAAGGCCAGAAGCAGTCGGCGATCCTGCAGGCCGAGGGCCGCAGGGAGGCGGCCTTCCGCGACGCCGAGGCGCGCGAGCGCTCCGCCCAGGCCGAGGCCAAGGCCACCGAGCTGGTCTCCACCGCCATCGCCAAGGGCGACGTGAACGCCATCAACTACTTCATCGCCCAGAAATACGTGGAAGCCTTCGGCAAGCTGGCCGAGAGCCCGCAGCAGAAGACGGTGATCGTGCCCGCCGAGATGGGCGCGCTGGTGGGCTCCATCGCCGGCATCACCGAGCTGGTGAAGACCGCCCAGGCCGAGCAGCCCGGGGTCCCGCCGCCGCGCCCGGCCCGCCCGCGCAACACCGGCGGTCCAGGCGGCCCAGGCGGCGGCACGGGCGTCCCGCCGACCGCCCCTTCCACCGGGAGCTGACCCATGACCGCGCTGATCGACCTCTACCAGGCGCATGCCCTGTGGGCCTGGCTGGCGCTGGGCGGGATCCTGGGCGTGATCGAGCTGCTGACCGGCTCGGGCTGGCTGCTGTGGCCGGCCGCGACGGCCGCCCTGGTGGCGGTGCTGGCCGCCTACGCGGGCCTCAGCCCCGGCCAGGCGGTGCTGGTCTATGCGCTGGTGACCATCTCGGCGGTGCTGCTGGCGCGCCGCTACCTGCCGCGCTCGCTGCTGCACCCGGCCCATGACATCAACGACAACATCGGCCGCCTCGTCGGCCACCGCGGCCGCGCGGTCACCGCCTTCCGCGCCCATGCGGGGCGCGTGTTCATCGACGGCAAGGAGTGGGCCGCCGAGCTGGAGGGGGCCGAGGCGCTGGAAGCCGGCTCGGCGGTGGAGGTGACCGGCGTCGCCGGCGCCCATCTGCGGGTGCGCGGCGCCTAGGCGCGGGCGGGTTCGCGTCGCCCTCGCAGAGCGCACGCTGTTCGCTAAACCCTTGGAAGTGCGCCGGACTTCGTCGCGATTGCGCCCTCATCTTGACCCCCGGGAGGTTCATGGCGCTTATGGGCGCCGAAAACGGGCCAACGCCCGCAAAAAGCCTGGGAGATACTGAAGTCATGAGGCCTATGAGATTGGGGCTTCTCGCCGCCCTGTTCATCGCGGTGATGGCGCCGGTCACGGCGATGGCGGCCCCCGCGGCCAAGCCGCCGACCGTCGATTCGGGTGCGCGCAAGCAAGGCATGGCCGACGCTCCGGCCATCGTCCAGGCCGCGGGCGTCGATTGCCAGGTCTCCGACGCCCGCTTCGCGGGCCAGGGCGGCAAGGATCCGAAGACCGGCATCGCGCCGAAGGTCTACGAGGTGGCCTGCGGCCCGGGCAAGATCGGCTTCCTGATCCAGACCAACGGCACCAATCCGCCGAACGTCTACAGCTGCATCGTCGCCAACTATCCCGCCGACCAGAAGCCGCCGACCAACGGCTGCATCCTGCCCGCCAACCTCGATCTCTCGGCCGGCATCGCCGCCCTGGCGCAGAAGGCCAAGGTGCCCTGCACGCCGTCGCAGGTGCGCGGCATCGGCCAGACCACCAGCAACACCATCATCGAGGCGCTGTGCCCAAATGGGGCGGGCTACATCATCACCGCCAGCGCACCGCTCTCGCTGACCAAGGACGCCCAGGCGCTGAACTGCCTCGCCTACGACGCGGCCAACGCCAATGTGAAGTGCGAACTCGGCAGCCCGGCCGCCCGCACGGCGCTGGAGGACAAGCTCGCCGCCCAGGCCACGCCGCCCTGCGCGGTGAAGGACCACCGCTTCATCGGTCTGCTGACCGATGGGACCGAGGGCTATGAGTTCGCCTGCACCGACGGCAAGGGCGTCATCCTGAAGGTGAACGCCCAGGGCCAGGTCACCCAGACGCTGAACTGCGCCAATGTGCCGGCCGGCTCCTGCACCCTGACCGACAGCCGCCAGGCCAGCGCCGAGCAGGCCGGGCTCTACACCAAGCTCGCCAAGGCCGCTGGGTCGAACTGCAACGTGACCCGCTACGCGGTGTTCCCGCAGCAGGGCGACAAGGAGGTCGTTGAACTGGTCTGCGGCGACGGAAGCGGCGCGATCGGCATGTTCCCGGCCACCGGCAAGGGCACGGTCCTCGACTGCGGCCACGCCCTGCTGGCCGGCTTCAAGTGCAGCCTTGGCAAGGCGGACTACGCGGGCCTGACCGCCGACCTGAAGAAGTTCAACAAGAACGACTGCGCGGTTTCGCAGACCGGCTCCCCGCTGAAGGCCCCCGACGGCACCCTGCGGCTGGAAGTGGCCTGCGCCGACGGCCTGCCGGGCTATGTGATCAACTACACCGATCCCAACACGCCGAAGGAAGCCATCGCCTGCGCCTTTGCCGGCAACTGCACCCTGCCGACGAACAAGAAGAAGGGCTGATCGGCCCCGCTTCGATCGTCGGATCGAGATCAGGCCCGCGGGTTCGTCCCGCGGGCTTTTTCTTTGGTCAGATCACCGCTTCGATAAACATCGGGCCGCGCTGGGCCATGGCCGCGGCGATGGCGGCGTCGAAGGCTTCGGCGGTGTCGCAGCGGACCGCAGGCACGCCCATGCCCGTGGCCAGCGCCACGAAGTCGATCTTCGGGTCGCCGAGCTCCAGCAGCTTCTTCGCCGAGGCGCCGGCCTCGCCCGCGCCGGTGCGCTGCATCTCCACATTGAGGATGCGGTAGGTGTAGTTGGCAAACACCACCACGGTGACGTCGAGGTTCTCCCGCGCCATCGTCCACAAGGACTGGATCGTGTACATCGCCGCGCCGTCGCCGTTCAGCGACAGCACCCTGTGGTCGGGCGCGGCCACGGCGGCGCCGATGGCGAGCGGCAGGCCGGCCCCGATCGCCCCGCCGGTCAGGGCCAGCACCTCGTGCGGACGCGCCGTGGCCGCCGCGGCCGCCACGCCAGCCCCGGAGGTGACCGCATCGTCGCAGATGATCGCGCCTTCCGGCATGTGCCGGGCGATCGCCGCGCCGGCGGTATAGGCGTTGAGCTTGCCGGTGGGCATGGCGTCCGGCAGCTTCAGCGGCTGGACCGGCCCTTCCCTCGGCGCGCCCAGCGCATCGGCCAGGGCGGCGAGGCCGGCGGCCGCGTCCTCGGCCCGCGCCGCCAGGGTCATGGTCGCGCAGCCCTCGGGGACGAGCACGCTGGGGCGGTTCGGATAGGCGAAGAAGGCGACCGGCGTGGTGGTCCCGGCGAAGACCATCAGGTCGACGCCCTCCAGCTCGGCAAGCGCCATCTCGCCGAAATACTGCATCCGCTTGGGCGCGAAGAGCCCGGCGCCGCGCGCCGTGCGGGCGATGAAGGTGTCGCTATAGACCGTGACGCCGGCGGCCTGCAGGCGCGCGGCCTGGACGAGGCCCTCGGCCAGGCAGGCCTGGCCGCCGATCAGCACGACGGGATTTTTCGCGGCCTTGAGCGCCCGGGCTGCGGCCTCGACGGCGGCGCTGGCTGGGGCCGGGCGCACCTGCCGTTGCGCGATGACCGGTTCGGTCCCCTTTGTCGTGTTCCGGGTCTCCAGCCAGGCGCTGTCGGCCGGCAGGATCAGGCTCACCGGGCCGCCCGGCGGGCCGAAGCTGGCGGCCACCGCCTCGGCGGCCAGGCCGGCGACCGCGTCCGGGCTGTCCGCCGATTTCACCCACAGGGAGTTGGGCGCGACGATCGCCGGGATGTCGGAGTTCAGCGGCGCGTCGTACTGGCGGTGATAGGTCGCGTGGTCGCCGATGACGTTGACCACCGGGGTGAAGGCGCGACGTGCATTGTGCAGGTTGGCCAGGCCGTTGCCGTAGCCCGGACCCAGGTGCAGCAGGGTGCAGGCGGGCGTCCCGGCGATGCGGCCGTAGCCGTCGGCGGCGCCGGTGGCCACGCCCTCGAACTGGCAGAGCACCGGGCGCATCGCGGGCTCGCGGTCCAGGGCGGCCACGAACTGCATCTCGCTGGTGCCGGGGTTGGCGAAGCAGGCGGTCACTTCATTGGCGACCAGGGTCGAGATCAGGGCGTCGGCGCCGTTCATGGGAACACCATCACATCCTCGTCGGGGGTCTCGGCGAACAGGCGCGCGACCGCGCCGCCACGCCGCTGGCGGGCCAGGGCCTGGGCGATGTAGCCCTTGTCGGTGATCTCGCCGCTGACCGGATCCGGCGCATCGGGCAGCAGCAGGGCGCGCGCCACCCGGGCGCCGGAGCCCCCTCCAGCAGGGCTTCGGGCGCGGGCGTTGTAGGCCTCGATCCCCGCCCGCGCCGCCGCCGCGATCTCGGCGCGGTCCAGGCGCGGGTTCGGATAGAGCAGCAGGCCCACCGCCGGCTGGCCCTCGCCGCAGACCACCGCATCGGTCACCGCCCCGCCGATCGCCGAGATGGCCCCGATCCGAAGATCGCCGACCGTCACGAAGGTGCCGCTGGCCAGCTTGAAGTTCTCCGACAGGCGCCCGTCGAACACCATGCCCTGCATCGGGTCGGCCGGGTCCACGAAGCGGGCGGCGTCGCCCAGGATGTAGAAGCCCTCGTCGTCGAAGGCCTGGGCCGAGCGTTCCGGTAGGCCAAGGTAGCCCTGGGTGATCTGCGGCCCCTTCACCCGGAAATCCAGCTTGCCGGCCATGGGGATCATCCGCACCGAGGTCCCCGGGATCGGCAGGCCGATCAGGCCCATGCGCGCGTTCGGCCAGTGGACATTGCAGGCGGTGGGGCCGGTCTCGGTCGCGCCATAGCCGGAGGCGAAACTGATCTTCTCGCCGACGGTGCGCACCGCCGCGGCCTGGATGCGGTCGGCCACCGCCTGGCCGAGCGCCGCGCCACCGTACTGCATCACCCGCACGCGCTCGAAGAACCGGCGCGCCAGGGCTTCGTCCTTCTCCAGCTCGTCGACGAACAGCATCCAGCCGGCCGGCACCATGTTCTGGTAGGTGGGCGAGACGTCGGCGAGGTTGCGCACGGTCTCACCGAACCGCGCCGCCGTGGGCTGGCCATGGTCGATGTAGAGCGTGCCGCCGCGATGCTGGCTCATGTGCAGGATGGAGTTGGCGCCCAGGCTGTGGCTCCAGGGCGCGGAATTGACCATCACCGGCGGGTCGGGGTCGACGAAGCAGGCGTCGATCTGGGCCGAGTTCAGTGAGACGTTGCGGTGGGTGCAGATCACCGCCTTCGGATGGCCGGTCGAGCCGGAGGTGAGCAGGTACTTGGCATGGTCGCTCGGGTCCGCGCTCGCCGCGGCCGGCGGGCCGGCCAGCAGGTCGGCGAAGGCGATGTCGCCGGGCCGGGCGTTCTTCGAGGCGATCACCGGCAGGCCGGCCAGGGCCGGGGCGGACAGGCCATCGGCGAACAGGGCCGCGTCGTCGGTGTAGACGGCCGAGGGGTTGAGCGTCGCGCAGGCCCGCGCCAGCCGTTCCAGGTTCGCGCCCTTCAGCCCGTACTGCGGCGAGACCGGGGCGATCGGCCAGCCCTGGCTCATGGCCGCGTAGGCGATCAGGGCGTGCTCGATGCCGTTGTGCGCCAGGATTATCAGCGGCCGCCGGTTCGGAAGCCCGCGCGCCCGCAGGCCGCCGGCCAGGGCCTCGACGGTCTGGTGCGCCTCGGCGAAGGTGACGCTGCGCCAGCCCGCGCCCGAACGCTCGGCGAGCCAGATGCGGTCCGGCGCGGCGCCCGCCCAGTGCGCCAGGGCGGCGGTCATGGTCTGGAAGCGGGTCGCGTAGGGGGTCGGGTTGGAGAGCAGCCGTTCGCCGCCGCCGCGATCTTCGATGTCCAGGCGCCGCGGCGCATAGAGCGGGTCGCGGAACGGGGCGGTGGCGAGAGCGGGATCGGCGTCCATCGCGAGCCTTATTCCAAGCCCCGACTTGCTTGGAAAGGGGCCTCCTCGGAAAGGGACGCTTGGGCCTAGCGGCTGAGCGCGCCCAGCCGTCCGGCCAGGAACAGCCGCTCGGCCGGCGCGGGCTGGAGCTGTAGCGCCGCGCGCAGGGCCTCGGCGGCCTCGGCGTCGCGCCCGGCCTTGGCGAACAGGCCGGCGCGCGCGGCCTGATAGGGCAGCCAGGTCAAAAGCCGCGGCTCGTCGCCGAGCGCCGCCAGCGCCGCCAGCCCCGCTTCCGGCGTCTCGGCTTCGCCCAGGGCCACGGCGCGGTTCACCTGCGCCACCACCGATGGCCGTACGCTCAGCAGCATGTCGTAGAGCTGGACCACGTCGCCCCAGGCGGTGACGCCGGTCTCCATGCGCGCGGCGTGGGTGGCGTGGATCGCGGCCATCAGCTGGTAGGGGCCGCTGTGGCCCAGCTCGGCGGCGCGGCGCATGTGGGCGGCGGCTTCGCGGATCAGCCGGCGGTCCCAGGCCCCGACATCCTGTTCGGAGAGCGGGATCATGGCGCCGGCCGCATCGATCCGGGCTGGGCGCCGCGCCTCGGTCAATCGCACCAGGGCGGCCAGGCCCAGCACCTCCGGCTCGTCCGGCAGGAGGTTGGCGAGCAGGCCGGTGAGCCGAAGCGTCTCAGCCGCCAGGTCGGCGGCGTCGCTGGCCAGGGCGGCGTCCTCATAGGCCTGGGCGTAGGCGATCTCCAGCGTCGCCAGCACGGTCTCCAGCCGCTCGCCCCAGGCGTCCGGCGCGGGAATCTCGAACCGCACCGCCGTCTCGCGCAGCTTGCGCTTGGCCCGCGTCAGCCTCTGGGTCATGGCGACCTCGCTGGTCAGCCAGGCGCGCGCGATCCGCTCCACCGACAGGCCGCACAGCGTGCGCAGGGTGAGCGCGATGCGCGCCTCGGGCGCCAGCGCCGGGTGGCAGCAGACGAAGATCAGCCGCAGCCGCTCGTCGGGGATCGGCTCGAAGGCGGCGATCAGCAGGGTCTCCGGGTCGGGCTGCGGCGCGGGCTCGTCCAGCACCGCGGTATTGCGCACCTGGGCCCGGCGGCCGAGGTCGAAGGCCCGCCGGCGGCCGACCGAATAGAGCCACGCGGCGGGATCGCGCGGGGGTCCGTCGCGCGACCAGGTCTCCATGGCCCTCAGGCTCGCGAAGGCGAAGGCCTCCTCAGCCAGGTCCAGGTCGCGGAAGCGCATGGCGAGCGCCGCGCGGATGCGATCGCCCGCCGCGCGTACGGCCTCGTCCAGGATGCGCTCCGCGTCCCGGCTCATGGGGCTACATCATATGGATCGGGCGGACCTCGACGGCGTAGTTCGGGCCGCCGGGGATCTTCTTGGCCCACCCGATAGCGGCGTCCAGGTCCGGCGCCTCGACCACATAGTAGCCGGCCAGCTGCTCGCGGGTCTCGGCATAGGGCCCGTCATGCAGGCTCTGCACGCCGCCCAGGGTGCGCACGGTGGTGGCGGTGTCCGACGGCTTCAGCCTGTCACCGCCGACCCAGGCGCCCTTCTCATGCAACTCCGCGCCAAGGCGCATGTGACCGGCGGTGATTTCCTGAAGGACCGCCGGATCGGTCTTGGTCTCCGGCGCGTAGAGGCTTTCGTCCGAATAGATCATCAGCAGGTACTGCATGGGTCGTCCTTTCCCGATGAGGCCGGCCGGCGAGGCCAGTCTGGCCGACGCGAGAGGCCGCGTCATCGGGGAGACGCGCAAGGCCGGACGGATTCGACAGCCCGGGGCTATTTTTCGGATGTGGTCTCCAGCAGCCGGCGAAGGTCGGCGATCGCCCCGGCGGCGGACGAGCGGCGCTGGCGCCAGATCAGCAGGCTGACGGCGCCGGCCGTGGCGGCCAGGAAGGTCACCGGCCCGAACAGCCAGGCCGCGGCGGCGAGCGCGAAATAGTAGCCGCGCACGCCGGAGTTCACTGAGTGCAGCGCCGGGTTCAGCAGCCGCCCGGCTACATCGCCGAAAGCGTGGTGGGTCGCATCGTCCGCGCCTTCCGGTGTGGCCCCGATAGCGGCCAGCACATAGTTGAGCTGGCGGATGCCCCAGATGAAGTCCAGCAGGCCGCGCGCCAGCGTCAGCAGCACCAGCGCGATCTGCGCCTCGAACAGCACCCGCGAGGAGGTCTTGACCACCACCAGGCTGGAGACGTTGCGGAAACTGGTCTGGCCGCCGAACAGCACGCTGGCCGCGGCGGCGATCAGGATCAGGTTGGAGGAGGCGAAGAAGGACGAGGAGCTGAGCGTCTGCGCCAGGAGCTGGCCGTCGAGGAGGCGGCTTTCGCGGCGGGTCATGTTGTGCATCCACGCCCCGCGCACCACGGTCAGATCGGTGTTGATCACCGCGCGGCCCCGACGGCTGAGCAGGTTCAGCAGCGGCTGGTAGAACAGCCAGCAGACCATGAAGAACGCCAGGGCGGCGGCGTTCAGCGGGCTGAGATCGAGGGGGCCAAGGTCGATCACTGGGGGTCAGTCATCGGCCAGCAGGCTGGTCTGGTTGGTGTTGCGCATCCGGGCCGCCACCAGGGCGCCGGCCAGCATGATCACCCCCACATAGGCGTAGAAGGCGCTCTCGATCCGATGCTCCTTCAGCCAGCCGGCGACATACTCCGCCGTGCCGCCGAACAGCACATTGGCGAGCGCATAGGGCAGGGAGACGCCGAGCGCGCGGACGTGGGCCGGGAACAGCTCGGCCTTCACCACCGCGTTCACCGCCGCATAGCCCGAGTGGCAGAGGACCAGGACCATCACCAGGCCGAAGGCGGCGGCGGCCACGTGGGTGTGGCTGATCGCGGTCATCACCGGATAGGTGGCCACCCCGCCCAGCGCCAGGCCCGCCGCCATGGTCCGCTTGCGTCCCACGTGGTCGGAGATCCAGCCCACGCCCGGCTGGATCAGCATGTAGATCACCAGCACCGCGGCCATGATCGCCGTGCCTGTGTCCTTGGAGAAGCCGGCCGTATTGACCAGGAACTTCTGCATGTAGGTCGTGAAGGCGTAGAAGCTGAGCGACCCCGCCGCGGTCAGCACCATGATGATGCCCACCTCCCGCGGATGCTCGCGGAGCAGGGTCATGGTGCGGCCGCGCGGTTTGTCCTGCGCCTTCTCGGCGAGGTAGGCGCCGGTCTCGTCCAGGCTGCGCTGCATGGCGTAGACCACGATGGCCAGCAGGCCGCCGATGGCGAAGGGGATGCGCCAGCCCCAGGCGCCCAGGGCGTCCTTCGACAGGGTGTGCTGCAGCACCACCAGCACCAGCAGCGCGGTGACTTGGCCGCCGATCAGGGTGGTGTACTGGAAGGATGACCAGAAGCCGCGCCGGGTCTTGCCGGCCATCTCGCTCATATAGGTGGCGCTGGCGCCGTATTCGCCGCCCAGCGAGAGCCCCTGAACGAGGCGTGCGGCCAGCAGGCCGTACTGCGCCAGCGCCCCGATCCGGGCATAGGTCGGAAGGATCGCGATGGCGAAGGAGCCCAGGCACATCAGCGCCACCGAAAGGGTCAGCGCCGATCGGCGCCCGGCGCGGTCGGCATAGACCCCGATCAGCCAGGCGCCGATCGGGCGCATGACGAAGCCCGCGGCGAAGATGGCGGCGGTCTGCAACTGCTGGGCGACCGCGTCGCCCTTAGGAAAGAACTGGCTGGCGAAATAGAGGCTGGTCGAGGAATAGGCGAACCAGTCGTACCACTCGACAAGGTTGCCGGCCGAGCCGCCGAGGATCGCCTTCAGCCGCTGCAAGGCGCCCATGCGCTCGATCGGCGCGTCCGCTTCGGCCCCGCTGCCAGCCATGCATCCCCCTCCGCTCGAGGGGAGATGCTAGGCGAGTTTGCCGTCTAGGCTAGTGGGCTTGGCTAGATGCGTCCCATCAGCACCAGGACGATGATGATGACCAGGATCAGGCCCAGGCCACCGCTCGGGAAATAGCCCCAGCTGCGCGAATAGCCCCAGCGGGGCAGGGCGCCCAGCAGCAGCAGAATCAGGATGATGATCAGGATCAGGCCCACGCGTCTCTCCTCCGTGCGTCCCCAAACAGCCTTGGCGGGGACAGCAACGGTTGGTCAGGGCGCAGGTTCCGGCCGCCGGGGGCGGCCTCAGTCGGCGTAGTCGGCGGTGTGCAGGTGCGCGTCGGTGTCCTTGACGCCCAGCGCATACATCAGCCCGATCCAGCCGCCCTTGACGCGCGGCAGGACGGTCAGGGTCAGCACCGCCAGCCCGGTCAGGATGATCGGCAGGGCGTAGAGCGGGTTGGACTTCCAGACGATGGAGAAGAACAGCATCGGCGCCACCACCAGGTGGCCGACCAGCAGGATGGTCAGATAGGCCGGACCGTCATCGGCTGGATAGCGGGCGAGGTCGGTGTCGCAGGCCTCGCAGCGGCCGTTCACCTTCAGGTATTTCCAGAACAGCGCGCCCTTGCCGCAGGCCGGGCAATGACCCGTGACGCCCCGAAAGACCGAGCGGCGCAGCGGATGAACAATCTCTGCCATGGGCGCTCATATGGTCCCAACGGCGGCACAAAGGAAGCCGGGAAGGGCGATCGGCCGCACCTGCGGCGCGCGACATTTTCGCCGCCCGTTCGTGAGTTTTCAGCCGCCAGCAGACGAGCGGCGCGACGCCTAGCGCTTGACGTCGTCGGCGGTGCGGGTGACCGCCTTGCCGGCGGCCTGCACGTCCTTGCCAGCGCCGGCGATGGTGTTGCAGCTGGCCACCAGCAGGGCGGACGCGGCCGCGGCGAGCACGATCAGTTTACGCATCGGAACAGTTCCCCCCGTTCGTTGCCCAAGCCATGTCCATGATGGCGGCCCCGCCGTCAAGCTTGCACGCCCGCCGGGGGAGCGCGACCGGCGTCGCGCCTCAAGGTTTCGGACGTGCGGGCGGCGCGGCGGCCGCCGCGCCCGGCGGGGCCGGGCGTTGCTGGACGATCGTCGCGATCACCGCGCCCTGGCCCTGGGGCACGATGAACACCTCGTGCGGCGGCAGGGCGGCCAGCTTTCGCGCAAAGTCCGGTTGCATGCCGGCGGAATTGACCTCGACGCGCCGCCAGCCGAACGACAGGCCCCGCACCTTCAGCACCTCTTCCACATCCCCCAGGCTATGCAGGGGGATCAAGGCCGCGCGCAGCTCCGGCGAGACCTGGGCCACCAGGAGCTGCTCGAAGGTGTAGATCACCGGCGGGCCTGTCGGGGCCGCTGGACGCGCCTCGGGAAACAGTTGCGACGGCCCCTGCGGAGCCGGACGCGCCTGGCCCACCGCCGTCGCCGGCCCCGCGAGGGCGAGCGCAGCGACGCTGGTCCATCCTATCAAGGTCCGCCACCGCCCCATGCGGCCGAGTCTGCGCCGGTCGCGCGCAGGGTCAAGTGATGGCGGGCCTCTGGGGGCAGGTCGGCCCTAGTCCGCGTCCATCTTCAGGGCGGCGATGAAGGCCTCTTGCGGGATCTCCACCTTGCCGAACTGGCGCATGCGCTTCTTGCCGGCCTTCTGCTTGTCCAGCAGCTTGCGCTTGCGGGTCATGTCGCCGCCATAGCACTTGGCGGTGACGTCCTTGCGCAGGGCGCGGACCGTCTCGCGCGCGATGATCCGCCCGCCGATCGCCGCCTGGATCGGAATCTGGAACATGTGCGGGGTGATCAGGTCCTTCATCTTCTCGACCATGCCGCGCCCGCGGGCCTCGGCGCGGTCGCGGTGCACCAGCATGGAGAGCGCGTCCACCGGCTCGGAATTGACCAGGATCGACATCTTCACCAGGTCGCCGACCCGATAGTCCTCGATCTGGTAGTCGAACGAGGCATAGCCCTTGGAGACGCTCTTCAGCCGGTCGTAGAAGTCGAACACCACCTCGTTCAGGGGCAGGTCGTAGATCACCAGGGCGCGGCTGCCGACGTAGGAGAGTTCGCGCTGCGAACCGCGGCGGTCCTGGCAGAGCTTGATGACGCTGCCCAGATATTCGTCCGGCGTCAGGATGGTGGCCTTGATCCAGGGCTCGGCGATGGTGGCGATCTTCACCGGGTCAGGCATTTCGGCGGGGTTGTGCAGCTCGACCTCCGAGCCGTCGGTCAGGCCGATCTTGTAGATCACGCTGGGCGCGGTCGCGATCAGGTCGAGGTCGAACTCGCGGGAGAGCCGCTCCTGGATGATCTCCAGGTGCAGCAGGCCTAGGAATCCGCAACGGAAGCCGAAGCCCAGCGCCGCGCTGGTCTCCATCTCATAGCTGAACGAAGCGTCGTTCAGGCGCAGCCGGCCGATTGCGGCGCGCAGGTCCTCGAAGTCGGCGGCGTCCACCGGGAACAGGCCGCAGAACACCACCGGCTGCACATCGCGGAAGCCGGGCAGCGGGGTCTCGGCCGGACGGCGCTCGTCGGTGATGGTGTCGCCGACCGCGGCCTGGGCCACTTCCTTGATCTGGGCGGTGATGAAGCCGATTTCGCCCGGCCCCAGGCTCTCGACCTCGGTGCGCTTGGGGTTGAAGACCCCGATCCGGTCGATCAGGTGGCTGGAGCCCTGTTGCATCATCTGCACCCGCTGGCCCTTTCGCAGCGAGCCGTCGATGACCCGGACCAGCACCACGACGCCCAGGTAGGCGTCGTACCAGGCGTCGACCAGCAGGGCCTTCAGCGGGGCATTGGCGTCGCCCTTGGGCGCGGGCAGACGGTGGACGATGGCTTCCAGCAGGTCGTGGATGCCGGCGCCGGTCTTGGCCGAGGTGAGGACGGCGTCCGACGCGTCCAGGCCGATCACGTCCTCGATCTGCTGGCGCACGCGTTCCGGCTCGGCGGCGGGCAGGTCGATCTTGTTCAGGACCGGGACGATCTCGTGGTTGTTGTCGATGGCCTGGTAGACGTTGGCCAGCGTCTGGGCCTCGACCCCCTGGGAGGCGTCCACCACCAGGATCGAGCCTTCGCAGGCGGCCAGGCTGCGGCTGACCTCGTAGGCGAAGTCCACGTGCCCGGGCGTGTCCATCAGGTTCAGGATGTAGGTCTCGCCGTCGTCGGCCTTGTAGGTCAGCCGCACGGTCTGGGCCTTGATGGTGATCCCGCGCTCGCGCTCGATCTCCATGCTGTCCAGCACCTGCTCGGTCATCTCGCGCTGGGTGAGCGCGCCGGTCTCCTGGATCAGCCGGTCGGAAAGCGTCGATTTGCCGTGGTCGATGTGCGCGACGATGGAGAAGTTGCGGATGTGGTCGAGGGCGGTGGTCATCTTGGCGCGAGCCTCTAGCACGTTTGCGTGTGATCGCGAGACCCGCGTCCCTGCCGCGGTCCAAACACGGTTAATCCACCGTTAAGGCGACACATTCCATTAACACCTTGGGCGGAGCTGAAACGCGCGCGGAACTACGGAGGAATTGCGCCCATGGACCGTCGGACCCTTCTCGTCTCGGGCCTTCTCACCCTGGGCGCATCCGGCCTGGCGCGGGCGCAGACCCCGCTGCCGCCGGCGCAGCCGCGCACCAGCGGGCTGGAGCCGCCGCCACCGCCGAACTCCACGCCGGCCTATCCCACCCGCGGGCAGAATGCGCAGCCTCAGGGCGCGCCGCAGGACGACCCCTACAACCGGCCGCGCGGCGGGCAGCAGACCTATTCCGAGGACGAGATCGTCCACTCGGTCTCCGACTTCATGGGCGTGACCGCCGAATCGGCCGGCGGCGCGGTGGAGCGGGTCTTCAAGAACAATGGCCGGCCGACGGCCTACATCGCCGGCGAAGAGGGCTCCGGCGCCATCGGCGCGGGCCTGCGCTATGGCCGCGGCCTGCTCTACATGAAGGGCCGCCAGCCGATGGAGGTCTTCTGGCAGGGCCCGTCGTTCGGTTGGGACTTCGGCGGCAATGTCGCCAGGGTCTTCACCCTCTGCTATTCGCTGGAGGATCCGCGCGACATCTTCCAGCGGTTCCCCGGCGTCGAGGGCTCGGCCTATTTCATCGGCGGCCTGGGCGTGAACTATCAGCGCGCCGACGACATCACGCTCGCCCCGATCCGCGCCGGCGTCGGCTTCCGGCTGGGCGCCTCGGTGGGCTACCTCGCCTACACCCGCAAACGGAACCTGATCCCGTTCTAAGGCGGAGCCGCCCTGCCTGGCCTCGGCGGCTGAGCGGCCGCGCGGCGCATTAATCGAAGATTCGGCTCGCCACGGCATCGTAGGCCCGCGCCGCCTTGGCGCGTCCGAGGGCCGCGATGGCGCCGCATCTGACCGAGGCCTTGCGCCGGGTCGTCCAGCCGCTGATCGATCAGGCCGGGCCGCTTCTGGCCTGCGCCCTGGCGTTCGCGGCCCTGGCCTGGCTGACCAAGGGCTGGCGTGACGCGCTGCGCAGTGCGCGGGCCGCCGCCGGCGAAGCCCGGATCAACGCCACCATGGTGGTCGTGGACGCCATCGCCACCGGGCCGCTGCTCGCGATCGGCGTCGCCGTCGTGGTGAGCACCCTGGCGAGCCGCGGCCTGCAGCTGGGCAGCGCCCCGCTCTGGGCCTGGATGGGGCGCTGGCCGACCATCGCCGCAGCCGTGGTGGTCGGCGACTTCCTGGGCTATTGGCGCCACCGCGTACAGCACAGCCGCTGGCTGTGGCCGGCGCACGCCGTGCACCACAGCGACCGGCAGCTCACCTGGCTCAGCCTGGAACGCATGCATCCCATCGACCGGGCCGGCACCCTGATGGACATGGTGCTGTTGAGCGCGCTGGGCTTCCCGGTCTGGGCGCTCGCCGCCAACGCCCTGGTTCGCCACTACTGGGGCTATGTGATCCACGCCGACCTGCCCTGGACGTTGGGGCGGGCGAACTGGGTGTTCAACTCGCCGGCCATGCATCGCTGGCACCACGCGCGCGACGTCGAAATCGCCGGCCACAACTTCGCGACCGTCTTCTCGGTCTGGGACCGCGCCTTCGGGACCTACTATCAACCGGGCCCCTGCGCCGCGCCGCTGGGCGTCGACGAAGACCTGGGCGAAGGCGCGCTCGGCCAGTACGCCCACCCGCTCAAGACCTGGCTCGAAGCGGCGCGGATCCCGCGCCCACGTCTCAACTCCGAAGCTTAGCGCCCAGGGCCTTGTCGGCGGCGGCGACGATCCGCTGGGACAGCGCCTCGATCTCCGCGTCCGTCAGCGTCTTCTCGGTCGGCTGGACGGTGACCTCGACGGCGACGGATTTCTGCCCCTCCGGCACGCCCTTGCCCTGGTAGACGTCGAAGACCCGGGCGTCGGCGATCAGCGCCTTGTCGACCCCCAGGATCGGCCGCACCAGATCGCCGGCCGGTGTCATCGAATCCAACAGGAAGGCGAAGTCGCGGCGGAGCGGCATCAGCGGCGACAGGTCAAGCGCGGCCTTGGTCTTGGTGGGCTTCCGCTTGGGCTCCGGGATCGCGCCCAGGTCCAGTTCGAAGGCCAGCATCGGCCCCTCGGCGTCGAGCGCCTTGAGGATGGCGGGATGCAGTTCGCCGAACTCGGCCACGACGGTCCTCGGCCCGAGCTGAAGGCGCGCCGAGCGGCCCGGATGCCACCAGGCCGAGGCCGACCCCTGCGCCACCTGCAGGTTGGGCGCGCCCATCTCCTCCAGCAGGGCCATCAGGTCGGCCTTCAGCGCGAACAGCGGATCGGCCGCCGCGCCAGCCCAGCTCCGGGGCGCGTGCGGCGCGATCACCGCCGCCACCAGGGTCCGCTGGTCGCCCGGCTGGTCGCCGTCGAACACCGGGCCGACCTCGAACAGCGCCGCGTCGGCGAAGCCCTGGCGGGCGTTCCTGGCCGCCGCCTCGATCAGGTTGGGCAGGATCGAGGGGCGCATGCAGGCCAGGTCCGCCGCGATCGGATTGGTCAGCACCAGCCGCTCGTCGCCGCCGCCGAACAGCCTGGCCCACTCGGTGCGCATGAAGCTCCAGGTCACCGCCTCGGCGTAGCCGCGCGCGGCCATGGCGCGGCGCGCGTTGCGCATGCGCTGCTGGCGCACGGTCAGCACCCCGCCGGCTTGGCGTGGCGCCGCCGGCAGGGCCTCGGCCGGCAGGGCGTCGAAGCCCTCGATCCGCGCCACTTCCTCCACCAGGTCGGCCTTTCCCTCGACGTCGCGCCGCCAGGTGGGCGGCTGGACCTGGTCGCCGGAGAGCGTGAAGCCGAGCGTGGTCAGGATCGCGTCGATCTTCGCGGCCGGCACATCGAGGCCGGACAGCTTCTTCACATAGGCCCGGTCGAAGGCGAAGGCGGGCGGCGGCGCGGGCGGGGCGCCGGCCACGCGGATGTCGCAGGCCTCGCCACCGCAGATCTCAAGGATCAGCCGCGTCGCCAGTTCCAGGCCCGGGACCACGAAGCCGGCGTCGACGCCGCGGGCGAAGCGGTATTGGGCGTCCGAGGTCAGCCCCAGGGTGCGGCCGGTCTGGGCCGTGCGGATCGGGTTGAAATAGGCGCTTTCCACGAAGACGTCGGTGGTGGTCTCGCTGACCTTGGTGGATTCCCCGCCCATGACGCCGCCCAGGCCGATGGCGCCCGACGCATCGGCGATCACGCAGACTTCGGGCCCCGCGTCATAGGTCTTGCCGTCCAGGGCCTCGAGCGTCTCGCCCTCGCGGCCCAGCCGCGCCTCGATGAAGCCGCCGGTGAGCTTGGCCGCGTCATAGACGTGCAGCGGCCGGCAGCGGTCGTAGGACATCAGGTTGGTGATATCGACCAGCGCGCTGATCGGCCTGAGGCCCACCGAGGCGAGCTTGCGCTGCAGCCAGTCGGGCGAAGGCCCGTTCTTCACGCCCTTGATCAGCCGCCCGGCGAACATCGGGCAGGCGTCGCCATCGACGCGGATCTCGATCGGCGTCAGGCCCTTGCCGGCCACCGGCGCCACCGAGACGTCCTTCAGCTTGCCGAGGCCGGCCGTCGCCAGGTCGCGCGCGATGCCGACCACGCCCAGCCAGTCGGGCCGGTTGGGCGTCACCTCGAAGTCGATCACCGCCTCCAGGCCGAAGGCCTCGGCGGCCGGTGTCCCCACCGCGAGCGCGCCATCGAGCTCGACGATGCCGTCGGCGTCGGCGTCCACCTCCAGTTCGCGTCCCGAGCAGAGCATGCCGTTGGAGACCACGCCGCGCACCGGCCTGGCCTCCAGGGTGATTCCGGATCCCGGCACATAGGCGCCGATCGGGGCGTAGATCGTGGTCAGCCCGGCCCGGGCGTTGGGCGCGCCGCAGACGATCTCCTTGCGCCCGTCGACCGTGTCGACCTGGCAGACCCGCAGGCGGTCGGCGTTGGGGTGCTGGACCGCTTCCACGACCTTGGCCACGGAGAACCTGGCCAGCTTCGCCGCCGGGTCCTCCACATGCTCGACCTCCAGGCCGGCCATGGTCATGGCGTCGACGACCTCGGCCACCGATGCGGTCGTCTCGAGATGCTCCGTCAGCCAGGAAAGGGTGAACTTCATGGCAAGTCCCTCCCCCTGGGGGAGAGCGACTTATATTCAACGGCCATCAGCTCAGCCCCGTGGCGGTGTTGGGCGCCTGGAAGGCGGAGAAGCCGTAGTGCTCCAGCCAGCGCACGTCGCTCGCGAACATGTCGCGCAGGTCGGGCATGCCGTACTTCAGCATCCCCAGGCGGTCGATGCCGAAGCCGAAGGCGAAGCCCTGCCACTCGTCGGGGTCGAGGCCGCAGTTCCTGAGCACGTTCGGGTGCACCATCCCGCAGCCGACGATCTCCATCCAGTCGCTGCCCTGGCCGATCTTCACGTCGCCGCCGGACCGGTCGCAGCGCACGTCCATCTCGGCGCTGGGCTCGGTGAACGGGAAGTGGTGCGGGCGGAAGCGGGTCTCCACCACCGGCGTCTCGAAGAAGCGGGCGATGAAGGTGTCCAGCGTCCACTTCAGGTGGCCCATGTGGATGGCCCGGTCGATCACCAGGCCTTCCATCTGGTGGAACATCGGCGTGTGGGTCGCGTCGCTGTCCGAGCGATAGGTGCGGCCGGGCACCACGATGCGGATCGGCGGGGCCTGGCTGGTGGCGATCCAGGACGGCAGCTTGTCGTTCTGGCCCTGCAGCATGGTGCGGATCTGCACCGGGCTGGTGTGGGTGCGCAGCACCTTGCGCTCGCCGTTCGCATCCTCGGGCAGCCAGAAGGTGTCGTGCATCTCCCGCGCCGGGTGCTTGGGCGGGAAGTTGAGCGCGGTGAAGTTGTGGAAGTCGTCCTCGATGTCGGGGCCTTCCGCCAGGCCGAAGCCCATCTCGGCGAAGATGGCGATCATCTCGTCCTGCACCTGCATGGTGGGATGGACGCGGCCACGGCGCTCCGGCGGCGGAGGCAGCGTCAGGTCGACCCGCTCGGCGGCCAGCTTGGCGTCGAGTTCGGCGGCCTCCAGCGCCGCCTTCTTCTCAGCGATGGCGCCGGAGATACGGTCGCGCAGCCCGTTGATCAGCGGCCCGCGTTCGCGCCGCTCGTCGGGGCTCATCGAGCCCAGGGTCTTGAGCAGCTCGGAGATCGAGCCGGACTTGCCCAGCGCGGCCACGCGCACGGCTTCCAGGGCGGCCATGTCGGCGGCCCCGGCGACAGCGGCCGAGAGCTCGGCCTCGAGGTTCGAAAGATCGGTCATGTGGGCGGTGTCCTAGAGCACTTTCATCCACTCCGTCATCCCCGGGCTTGTCCCGGGGACCCATACGCGCCGACACGTCAGACGAAATCGCGGGCGGCAGTGTTCATGGGTGGCCGAGACAAGCCCGGCCATGACGATCGAAACCGGACAGCAAAAAGCCCTCCGGCGGTTCGGCCGAAGGGCTTCGAGATTGCTTCAGGGCCGAAGCCCTACGCGATCAAGCCAGCGCGGCGCGAACCTTGTCGGCGATGGCCTTGAAAGCGGCTGGATCGGCGCCGGCGATATCGGCGAGGACCTTGCGGTCCATTTCGATCCCGGCCTTCTCAAGGCCGTGGATAAATCGGGCGTAGGTCAGGCCTTCGACGCGGGCGGCCGCGTTGATCCGCTGGATCCAGAGCGAGCGGAACTGACGCTTGCGGACCTTGCGGTCGCGGTAGGCGTACTGGCCGGCCTTATCCACCGCGGCCTTGGCCGTGCGGATGGTGTTCTTGCGCCGCCCGTAGAAGCCCTTGGCTTGCTCCAGGACCTTCTTGTGCTTGGCGTGGGCGACAACGCCCCTCTTAACGCGTGCCATCTGTCAGAACTCCCGGATCAAAGGCCGTAGGGCAGGAAGAGCTTGATGATCTTGGCGTCGGCCTCGCTCATCACCTTCGTGCCACGGTTCTGACGGATGTACTTGGCGTTGTGGGACAGGAGGCGGTGGCGTTTGCCAGCCACACCGGCCTTGATCTTCCCAGACGCCGTCAGTTTGAAGCGCTTCTTCACGCCCGACTTGGTCTTCAGTTTCGGCATTTCACTGCGGAGCCCGAGAGCCCCGTCCTCTGGTGTATTGATGAGCCGCCCTGGCATGCCATGGGCCAGGCGGCTCCGAAGGGTGGGGCTGATACGCGAAACCCTTCGCGAAAGCAAGGGTCAGGGGCCGTCCTGGCGCAGGCCCTCGCGCCGCTCGCCCACGTGCCACAGAACGCCCGAGGGATCGATCAGATAGGCGACCCGCATGTGCCAGGGCTGCAGCGCCGGCGCCTTGGGCGGGCGCACCCCGAAGTTGGCCGGAAGGTCCAGGGCTTCGATGTGCGCCCACCAGGCGTCGAGATCGTCCACGATCAGCTGCATGACCGCGTTCTCCGCCCAGTCGGCCACATAGTAGTTCTGCAGGATGAAGCCGCCGGCTCCGCCACAGGAGAAGATGGCGATCACGTCGTCCAGCAGGATCTCGAAGCCCAGCGCCCGGTAGAACCGCTTGGAGAGCTCGAAGTCCTTGGCCGGCAGGAACGGCCTGACCGCGGTGACGTCGGGGGCGGACATCAGGAGGCCCTCCGCGGGGCGCCAAGCTGGCGCGAGGGGTGGGCGCGGGCGAAGGCGTCGAGCGTCTCGCAGGCGGCGGTGATCCGGGCCACGGTCGGATAAGGCGCCAGGTCGACGCCCAGGGTCCTGGCCGGAACCGCCAGGCTGCCGAGGCAGAGGTCGGCGAAAGTCGGCGCCTGCCCGTGGCAGAAGGCGCCGGTGGCCGGATCGCGCGCCAGCCGCGTCTCCAGCGCCGAGAGGCCGCGGCCGATCCAGTGGCCGCCCCAGGCGCGGAAACCGGCGGCGTCGAGCCCGACCTGTTCGATGAGATAGGTCCGCACGCGCGGCACGATCAGCGGATGGGTGTCGGCGACGATGAGGGCGCAGATCGAGCGCACCCGGGCGCGGGCGGCGAGGTCGGCGGGCAGCAGCGGCGGCTCGGGGAACCGCTCCTCCAGATACTCCAGGATCGCCATGGACTGGGTGAGCGCCGGGGCGTCGTCCACGATCAGCGCCGGGACCGCGCCCTCCGGGTTCACCGCCAGGAAGTCGGGCGCGAACTGATCGCCGGCGTCGAGGTCGAGCGCGACCTCCTCGGCCGCCAAGCCCTTGAGCGCCAGCGCCACGCGCACCCGATAGGTCGCCATCGACCGCCAGAAGCCGTAGAGCCGAAGCTTCGGTGTGTCGGTCATGGCGGCCTCCTCAGGCGATCATGTGGACGCGTTTGCGGACCTCGCCCGCGAACCATAGGCCAGGCACGATCAGCAGCGCCGCCGAGGCGAACGGCGCGCCGGGCGCTATGCTGGAGAACAGCCAGCCGGCGAACACCGGCCCACCGATGCGGGCCAGCGCCATGCCGCTCATGTTCAGCCCCAGCATCTCGCCCTGGCGGTCCGGCGGCGCGGCCTGGGAGATCAGCGCGGTCAGGTTCGGGAAACAGATCGACTGGCCGATGCAGACGAAGGCGAAACCAAGGATCGCCACCTCCCAGACCGGCGACAGCCCCTGGGTCACCAGGCCGAGGCCCATGAACACCAGCCCGCCGGTCAGGGTCTTCGCCTCGCCGAACCGGCGCACCAGCCGGCCCGACAGATAGCCCTGGCAGAACGCGCCCAGCAGGCCGATACCCATGAAGGCCAGGCCGATCTCCTTCGGCCCCCAGCCGAACCGCGCCTGGGTCCAGAGGCCATAGGTCGCCTCGATGCCGGCGAAGCCGATCACCACGATGAAGCTGATCAGCAGGATGCGGCCGATCACCATATGGGCGAAGGCGTCCTTCAGCCCCTCGATCCGCGGCCGCTGCCGGTGATGGGCGTTGGGCTCCGGCCGGCTCTCGCGCACCAGGACCAACACCGCCAGCGCCGAGGCCGCCGCGAAGCCCGCCGCCACCAAGAGCGGCAGCTGGGAGCCCAGCGCGCCCCGGCTGGGCTGGGCCAGCAGGCCGCCGATCGCCGGGCCGGTGGTGAAACCGGCGCTGAAGGCCGCGCCCATGATCCCCATGCGGCTCGCCCGCCGCTCCGGGGGAGTGATGTCGGCCATGGCGCCCTGCAGGGTGGAGATGTTTCCGGCGAACACCCCGTTCATGAAGCGGATGGCGAAGGCGGCCGCGATGTTCGGCGCGAAGGCCAGCGCCGCATAGCTCGCCGCCACCAGGCCGATGGTGATGATCAGCACCGGCTTGCGCCCGATCCGGTCGGAGAGGCGGCCCCAGAACGGCTCGCCGATGAACTGGCCGACCGAGAAGGCCGAGAACAGCAGGGTCACCTGCCAGGCCGGCGCATCGAAGGCCTTGGCGAAGAACGGCAGGAGCGGGATCACCAGGCCGAAGCCGGCGATCATCAGGTAGATGACGCTCAACAGCACGATCAGCGCGCGGCGTTCCTCCTGCGGGGTCATGCTGTGGGCGGCCCGATTCTCGGGGGAATGGCTCAATGGCCCGCTCCCAGCTCGGCGCTGGAGTCGGACACCGGCTCTTCGCCGACATGGCCCTGGACGGTGCGCGGCGGCGCCCGGCGCGCGGCGCTGATCGCCAGGAAGATGGCCGGGAAGACGATCATCCCGCCCTGCCAGAACGGCGCGTTGATGCTGATCCCGGCGAAGGTCAGGCTCGCCGCCAGCGGCCCGACGAACCGGGCGAACGAGCCGCAGGCGTTGTTGAGGCCCAGGATCTGGCCCTGGCGGTGCGGGTCGGCGGTGCGCGAGATCAGGGCGCCGACGTTCGGCCAGGCCACCGACTGGCCGATGGCGGTGACACACATCAAGGCCGTCGTCATCGGCAGGCCGGTGGAGAACGGCTGCAGGGCCGAGGCGCTGGCGTTGACCGCCATGCCGATGGCCAACATGCGGCCTTCGCCGAACCGCTCCGACAGCGGACCGGTGACGAAGAACTGGGTGAACGCCGCCACCGCGCCCACGGCGGCGAAGCAGACGCTGATCTGCCTGGGGCCCCAGCCGAACCGGGTCAGCCCCCAGAGGCCGAACTGGCTCTCGATGCCGGTGAAGGCGCAGCCGACCAGGAAGGTCAGCAGCATCAGCCGCCCGATCACCGGGTTGCGCACCGCATCGCCCACCGCCGCCCAGCGGCTGGGCCTGTGGCTGAAGGAGGTGTCGCGCACCCGGCTCTCACGGATCACCAGGATGACCGCCGTGACCGCCAGCGCCGACAGGCCCGAGGCGATGAACATCGGGATGCGGAAGCCGATCGGCCCCATGTGGGTGTTGGCGAAAGCGCCGCCGACCGCGGGGCCCACGATCATGCCGACGTTCCAGGCCGCGCCCTGGCGCGACAGCATCCGCGCGCGCCGCTCGGGCGGGGTCACGTCGGCGATGTAGCCCTGCACGACGGCGCCGTTGCCGCTCATCAGCCCGCCCAGGAAGCGGATCACGAAGGCGGCCATCACATTGGGCGCGAAGGCCAGCGCCAGGTAGCAGAGCACATTGCCGCTGATCGTCGAGATCAACAGCGGCTTGCGCCCATAGCGGTCGGACAGGCGGCCCCAGAACGGCTCGCCGAAGAAGCCGCCCATGGAATAGGCCGAGAAGATCAGGCTGATCTGCCAGGGCGCGGCGTTCATCGACTTGGCGAAGAAGGGCAGCAACGGGACGATGATCCCGAAGCCCAGCATGTTGATGAAGATGACGCCGATCAGCGACGGCGCAGCCCACGGGGACGGCGCAGACGCCTCCCGGGGCGCGGTGTCGGACATGGCCCGTGACCTAGGCCCGCGCCCAACCCACGGCAAGGCTCAGGCGAGCAACGTTCGTCCGTTCGCGACGAAGCGTTGGCCAGCGGCCACAGTGCGCAGCGGTGAAAGCCCTAGGGGTTCTGCTTCTTGAGCTCGGCCCGGAAGGCGGCTTCGGCCTTGTCGAAGAAGGCCTTGCAGCCGTCGGGGTCGACGAAGGCGTCGGTCTGGCCCGCGTCCAGCTTGGCCTTCTTCGCATGCATGTCGAAGAAGCTGCCGTGGGCGGCGACGAACACTTCGCAGGGCAGGGTCTTCAGGGTGGCGAAGGTCTTCTCGTAGTCCGCCGTCTGGCCGGGGTAGGTCTCGGTCTTGCCGAGCTTGTAGCCGGGCAGCACCGAGGCCGAGCAGAAGTCGAGCGCCTGGCGCGTCTTGCCGGCCACGGTCACCGGGAAGGTCCAGGTGGTGCAGCCCGGCGTATGGCCGGCGGTGACGTGGGCGGTCAAAGTCATCCCGCCCAGCCGCACCTTGTCGCCGTCCTTGACGATCACGTCGGGCTTCACCGGCTCATAGGTGAAGCGGTCGCCCTTCAGGAAGGGATCGCCCCGGCCGCCGGCGGCGATGATCGCCCCGTCCTTGGCGCTGGCGTAGAACTTCACGTCGGGCGCGGCGGCCCGCCTGATCGCCGCCAGGCCGGCGGCGTGGTCGAAGTGCTGGTGGGTGCTAAGCAGCACCTTGATCTTCTTCGGGTCGAACCCGAGGGCCTTGATGTTGGCCACCACCTGCGGCCCCACCGGCTTGTCGCCGCCGTCGATGACGATCAGCCCGGCCTTGGTGACGATCAGGTAGGAGGAATAGTCGTTGGCGCCGACGTAATAGAGCTGGTCGGCGATCTTGAACGGCGGATAGGGCGCGGCCGGATCGTCGGCTGCCCGGACAGGGGCGGAAACGAAAACGGCCGCCGTGAAGGCGACCGAAGCGAGCGTCAGCGTTTTCATGTTTCCCCCGTCGTCATCCCTGGCCTTGCGCCGGGGACCCATAACCACCGAGCGTGGACGTCTTGGCACTATCGGAGCGTATGGATGGCCGGGACAAGCCCGGCCATGACGGAAGGGATTGTGGGCGGTTCCTAGCGCGGCGCCAGGATCATGATCATCTGGCGGCCTTCCATGCGCGGCTCGTACTCGACCTTGGCCACCGGCTCGAAGTCGACCTTCACCTGCTGCAGGAGCTTCATGCCGAGTTCCGGGTGCGCCAGTTCGCGGCCGCGGAAGCGCAGGGTCACCTTCACCTTGTCGCCTTCCTCGAAGAAGCGGTGCATCGAGCGGGCCTTCACATCGTAGTCGTGGGTGTCGATGTTCGGGCGCAGCTTGATCTCCTTGATCTCCTGCACCTTTTGCCGCTTGCGCGCCTCGTTCTTCTTCTTCTGCTCCTGGAACTTGAACTTGCCGTAGTCCAGGATCTTGCAAACGGGCGGATCCGCCGTGGGGACGATCTCCACCAGGTCCAGGCCGGCTTCCTCGGCGGCCTCCAGGGCGGAGGAGGTTGGCATCACGCCTTGCTTCTCGCCGTTCTGATCGATGAGCAGGACGCGAGGAACGCGGATGTCGTCGTTGATGCGGAGGCCGTCCTTGACGGGCGGCGTGTTCATGGGGCGGCGAATAGGCGGGGCTCCTGTGGCTGTTGCAGAGATCTGGAGTTCAAAATGCAGAAACGGGAGGCGCGAACGCATCCCGTTGCTTCGAAGATTATATGATTTAGCGCCCTCAGGCTATCAAGGCGCTCCTTAAGGTTGCGGCAGCACGGAAGCGGCCGCCTGCGCCACTTTCGCCACAGGCAGATCGGCCAGTTTTTCGGCCTGCAAAACCGCCACCTTGCCGCGCGGCGCCGAGAGCGTCGGGTCCGACGCGCCCGAGAACAGGACCACCGTCGGCGCGCCGGCCGCCGCCGCCAGGTGCAGCGGGCCGGTGTCGTTGCCGACCGCCAGCGCCGCGCGGGCGCCCAGCCGGGCGATGGAGGCGAAGTCGGTGCGGCCGGTCAGGTCGCGGGTGCGCGGCGCGGCCCGCTGGATCTGCTGGGCGAGGGTGGTCTCCTGCGGCCCGCCGATCACCACGATGTCCAGGCCGCGCGCATAGAGGATGCGGGCGAGTTCGCCGTAGCGCTCCACCGGCCAGCGCTTCTCCGGCCGATGCGCCGAGCCGCCCGGCACGAACAGGGCGTAGGGCTTGTTGGTCGCCGCCCCGGGGATCGGCCGGCCGGCTTCGTCGGTCAGCACCCAGGAAAGGTCCGGCCCGGGCGCGGCGCCGGCTTCGGTCGGCGCGTCCGGCCAGACGCCGGCGTACATCAATTGGTCGGCCTGCCGCTCCAAGGTGTGCATGTGGTTGCGCATCGGGTTCTTGTGCGGCAGCGAGCAGCCGAACGCGACGCCCGACCAGGTCGGCGGGGCCGGCCGCAGGACCTGGAAGATGCGATTGGTCTGGCTGGACGTCTGCAGGTCGTAGACCCGCGAATAGCCCGCCGCGCGCAGGCGCGCGCGCAGGGCCATCCACTGGGCGAAGCCCTCGGGCCGCCCGTCGGTCTCCACGGCGTTGAAATAGGGCGAGGCCTTGGCCAGGGCCGCGAACGGTGGCGTGGTGAGCAGGGTGATGTGCGCCTTGGGGTGCGCCTGGCGGATGTGCTTCATCGCCGCCAGCGCCAGGACGAAGTCGCCAAGCGCCGACAGCTTGATGACCAGGATCTTCTCGACCGTGCGGCGGGGCATCAGGCGTCGATCCCTGAGGAGGATCCCGAAAGCCCGCGGGCCTGCAGCACCTGTTCGTAGGCGGCGAGGGTCGCGGCGCACATGGCGTCGACCCGATAGAGCTGGCGCGTGCGGTTCATGCCGGTCTGGCCCATCTCGGCGCGCCGGCCAGGGCCAAGCTCGATGGCGCTGGTCATGGCCGCGGCCCAGGCGTCCGGTTGTTCGGGGGCGACCAGCCAGCCGGTGAGCCCGTCGACCACCGTCTCGGTCGTGCCCCCGTGGTTGGAGGCGATCACCGGGCGGCCCATGGCCTGGGGCTCCACGGCGGCGCGGCCGAAGCTCTCCGGCACGGTGGTGGGCAGGATGGCGACGTCGGCCAGCAGATAGGCGGCCGGCATGTCGTCGCAGTGGCCGACGATGCGGACCTGGTCGTCCAGGCCCGCCGCCGCGATCGCGCCCCTGAGCTCGTCCAGGTAGTCGCTGCGCCCCTGGTCGTCGCCGGCGAACAGGATGAGGAAATCCTCGCGCCCCTGCGCCTTCATCTGCGCGGCGGCGGCGATGATCGTCAGGTGGCCCTTGATGCGGGTCAGCCGCCCGGCCAGCAGGAAGCGGGTGCGCCCGTCGCGCGCCGCGATGCCCCAGGCCTCGCGCAGCGCCGCCACCCGGTCGGGCGTCACCCAGGAAGGATTGAAGCGGTCCAGATCCACCCCGCGCGGGATGGAGACCACCTTGTCCGGATCGACCCTGTGCTCGGCCAGCACGTGGGCGCGGGTGTAGTCGGAGTTGGCGATCACCAGGTCGCCGCGGGTCATCACCGCATTGTACCAGCGCTTCAGGCTGCTCTGGGCCTTGTAGACCCCGTGATAGGTGGCGACGAAGGGCGTGTCGGTGGTGCGCGCGGCCCACAGCGCGGCGAAGGCCGGCGCGCGGCTCCTGGCATGGACAAGGCTCACCTTCTCAGTGCGGATCAGGTCGGTGAGGCGCGCGGCGTTGCCCAGCATCACCAGCGGGTTCTTCGACTGCACCGGCATCTGCGCCAGGCGCGCCCCGTCGCTCTCCAGCCGTGCGGTCATCCGCCCGCCGCGCGTGGCCACCAGCGCCCGGCCGCCGGCCGCGATCACCGCGCGCGCCACGTCGATCGTCGTCTGCTCGGCGCCGCCGGTCTCCAGCTCCGGGACGACCTGCAGAAGGGTGAAATCAGGGGGTAGAGCCACGACGCCTGTCTACGCCGAAACGGGATGGCGTAAAGACCGCCGCGCGCTATCAGTCGACGGATGACCGAAACGAGTGGAAAGCTGGGCCGCAGCGACGGCGAACAGCTGGCCTGGCGCCGCGTGACGGGCCGCGGGCCGACCCTCGTCTGGCTGGGCGGGTTCCGCTCGGACATGACCGGGACCAAGGCGCAGGCCTTGTCGGACTGGGCGCTGGCGAGCGGCCACGCCTGCCTGCGCTTCGACTATCTGGGCCACGGCGAATCCAGCGGCGACTTCCAGGCCAAGGGGACCATCAGCCGCTGGCGCGAGGATGCGCTGGCGGTGATCGACGACCTCACCGAAGGGCCGCTGGTGCTGGTGGGCTCTTCCATGGGCGGCTGGATCGCCTGCCTGGCGGCCATGGCGCGGCCCGAGCGGATCGCGGCGATGGCGCTGATCGCGCCTGCGCCCGACTTCACCGAGAAGCTGATGGCGCCGGAGATTCCGCTGGACGGCCGCGCGGACCTGGCCGCGCACGGCGTGTGGCTGCGGCCCTCCGAATATGGCGATCCCTATCCGATCACCCGCGCCCTGCTGGAGGACGGCGCCCGCTGGTCGATCCTGGGTTCCGAGCCCGTGCCGATCGAGGTCCCGGTGCGCATCCTGCAGGGCGGCGAAGACCCCGACGTCCCCTGGCGCCACGCCCTGGAACTGGCGCTGGCGATCAAGGGGCAGGACGTGACCTTCACCCTGATCAAGGACGGCGACCACCGCCTGTCACGGCCGCAGGACATCGCGCGTTTGCTGGCGGTGGTTTCGGAACTGGCGGGCTAGATATCGAGTGTCATCCCGGAAAGCGCGCAGCGCTTGTCCGGGACCCATGCATACCGTGCTTCAGGATGAACTGCGGTGTCGCCGCCGTGATCCTTGCCGGAACGCGGAGTCTATGGGTCCCGGTCTTCGCCTGCGGCGAAACCGGGATGCCACTTAGGGGACTTCCGCCGCCAGGATCGCGGCCAGGCCTTCGCGATAGGTCGGATAGGCCGGCCGCCAGCCGAGTTCGGCCTTGGCGCGGGCGTTCGAGACCCGCTTGCTCTCGGCGTAGAAGCGCCGGGCGGCCTCGGGCAGCCTGACCTCGGCCAGCGGGACCTCCGGCGGCGGCGTCATGCCCAGCAGCCTGGCGGCATGGGCGATCACCTCGCTGTTCGAACAGGGCTCGTCGTCACAGAGGTTGTAGATCCCCTGGGCGCGCGGGCGGGCGATGGAGGCTTCCAGCCCCGCCGCCAGATCGTCCATGTGGATGCGCGAGAACACCTGGCCGGGCGCGGCGATGCGGCGGGCGTCGCCGGCGCGCAGCCGGTCGAAAACCGAGCGGCCGGGGCCATAGATGCCGGCCAGGCGGAAGACGGTCACCGTCAGCCCCATGCCGCGGCCGACTTCCAGCCAGTCGCGCTCGGCGCCCACCCGGCGCGCGCCCTCGACGGACTGGGCCGCCAGCGGGCTCGTCTCGTTCACCCAGCCGCCGCGCCGGTCGCCATAGACCCCGGTGGTCGAGATGTAGCCGATCCAGTCCGGGAAGGCCTTGGCGCGGGCCAGCGCCGGGATCAGCAGGCGCAGGGCAGGGCACCCCTCGGCGTCCGGTGGCGAACTGACCAGGATCGCGCGGGCTTCGGCGACCGCGCGGGTCAGTTCGCGCTGGTTCCCTGCCGGGACCGCATTCACCCCCTCCACATCCAGGCGGGCCGTGGCGGCGGGATGGCGGATGGTGGCCGCAACGCTCCAGCCTTGCGGCATCAGGCGATGGGCGAGCGCGCGGGCCGAGTAGCCGTAGCCGAAGGCCAGCAGCCGCAATTTATTCCGCGGCCATCACGCCGACCCCGACCTCGCCCATGGACGGCGCCGTGGCGGCGGCCCGTTCGGCGTTCCAGCAGGAGACGCAGGGGATTTTCGACAGGTCCGCCCGGTGGGCGTAGCGGCGGGCGATCTCGGCGATCTCGAGCAACAGGCCGTCCTCCAGGGTGATCGGCTCCAGGCCCAGCGCCAGCAGGCGGCGGTTCTCGACCACCAGGTCGTTCTCGTCGGCTTCTTCGCGCGGATTGCTCAGGTGTTCAATGGCCGCGCCGGTCAGCCGCGAAACCATCTGGGCCAGATCGCGCACCCGCCAGCACTCGGTCATCTGGTTCATCACCTTGACCCGCTCGCCCCGCGCCGGCGGGTTCGCGAGGGCCAGTTCGATGCAGCGCACGGTGTCCTGGATGTTGATGAAGGCCCGGGTCTGGCCGCCGGAGCCGTGGACGCTCAGCGGGTAGCCCGCCGCCGCCTGCATCAGGAAGCGGTTCAGCACCGTGCCGTAGTCGCCGTCGTAGTCGAAGCGGTTGATCAGTCGCGGGTCCGCCCGGGTCTCGGCGGTCTGGGCGCCCCAGACGATGCCCTGGTGCAGGTCGGTGATCCGAAGGCGGTCGTTGCGCGCATAGAACTGGAAGGCCAGCGCGTCCTGGGTCTTGGTCAGGTGGTAGATGGAGCCCGGGTTGGCCGGATAGAGGATCTCGCGCGCCGTCCAGCCCTCCGCGGTCTCCACCTTGACGGTAAGATAGCCCTCGGGGATCGCCGCGCCGGCGCAGCCGTAGCCGTAGACCCCCATGGTGCCGAGGTGCGCCAGGTGGATGTCGAGCCCGCTTTCGACGATGGCCGCCAGGATGTCGTGGGTGGCCCCGACGTTGCCGCCGACCGTGTAGCGCTTGTGCTCGGCCGACTTCATCGAATAGGGGGCGGCGCGCTGTTCGGCGAAGTGGACGACGGCGTCGGGGCGGAAATCGCCAAGCAGGGCGACCAGCGCCTCGAAGTCGCGCCCGACGGTGAGGTCGTGGGCGGCTATCGTCCGGCCCGAGACGTCTTCCCAGGCGGCCAGGCGGATTGCGAGCGGCTCTATGGGCGTGAGCGAGGCGGCGCCCAATTCGCGGTCGATCCGCCGGCGTGCGCCGTTGTCGACGATCGCGACCTCATGCCCGCGGGCGGAAAGGTGCAGCGAGGTGGGCCAGCCGCAGAAGCCGTCGCCGCCGAGGATCAGAACGCGCATCGTGTGCTCCGTTCATCGTCCCCCGCCGAACGGCTAACGCAGGGAACGCCGGTCCGCCAATCGAATCTGCGTCAGCCGACCGCAGGCCCTTGGGCTAGGCGCCCAATGCGACGGTGCTGTGAACGCACGGGAACGGCGCCGGTTCTAGAGCAGGGCCCTGATCGCCGCGCGGGCCTCGTCGGCGAGCTCCGGGCGGGCGAGCGCAAAGGCCAGGTTGGCGCGCAGGAGGCCGATCTTGTCGCCGCAGTCGTAGGTGGTCCCCTCGTACTCCAGGGCGTGGAAATCCTGGCGTTTCATCAGGGTCGCCATGCCGTCGGTGAGCTGGATCTCGCCGCCTGCGCCGCGCGGCTGGGTCTGCAGGATCTCGAAGATGTCCGGCTGCAGGATGTAGCGGCCGGAGATGAACAGGTTCGAGGGCTCGGTCCCCAGCGGCGGCTTCTCCACCATGCCGGTCATGCGGTTCAGCCGCCCGTCCTGGCCGTCGAGCGCGACGATGCCGTACTTGTGGGTTTCGCCTGCCGGCGCGGGCTCCACGACCACCACATTGCCGCCGGTCCGCTCGTAGGCCGCCACGGCCTGGGCCAAGGCGGGCGGGTTCGCGGCCATCAGCATGTCGGGCAGCATCACCGCGAAGGGCTCGTCGCCGATCACGTCGCGGGCGCACCAGACCGCGTGGCCCAGGCCCAGGGGCGCCATCTGGCGGATGAAGCTCATCTGGCCCGGTTCGCCCAGGTCGCGGCGCACCTCGGCCAGGATGTCGGCCTTGCCCTTGGCCTCCAGCGCGCCCTCGATCTCCGGGGCGGCGTCGAAGTAGTCCTCGATCGCGCCCTGGCCGCGGCCGACGATGAAGACGAAGTGCTCGATGCCCGCCGCGCGCGCTTCCTCGACCACATAGGACAGGATCGGCCGGTCCACGACGTTGAGCAGGTTTTTCGGCGTGGTCTTGGCGCCGGGCAGCACCCGGGTGCCCAAGCCCGCCACCGGCAGCACCGCCTTGCGCACCCGCTTGCCCGTCATCGCTGGTTCCTTTTCGCCTGATCGCACGCCGAATCGGGGACTTTCAAAAGGCCCTTCCGTTCGGCGCGTAACGGCTGTTCCGCGGACCTGACCGGCCCATGCCTGAGTGTCTGGCTAGCGGACGCCGCTCTTGAAATCCACAGCGGCAGCGACGAAAAATCGCACCGGACGCACGATCACGATTTCGGGAATTCACGAAGCCGTGTAAGAGTCGCCCATTGTCGGGGGGATCGTCCTCCATTGTCCTCCAGGGGAGCCTTTCCATGAAGCTGCGTATCATCACTTCGGTCGCCGTCGCCGCCGGCCTCGCTCTGAGCCTGTCCGCCTGCCAGAAGAAGGCCGACGACGCTGCTGCGGCTCCGGCCGCTGACTCCGCCGCCGCGGCCCCGGCCGCAGCGACCCCGCCGGCCGCCGACGCCTCGGCGACCGCTCCGGCCGCCGCTCCGGCCGCTGGCGCTCCGGCTGACGCCTCGGCGGCTCCGGCTGCTCCGGCCGCGACTCCGCCGGCCACCGGCGCGATGTCGTCGACCGCTCCGAAGAAGTAAGTTTCCGGCCCTCAAGGGTCTGAACTGGCGCGGCCGCCTCCTCACGGGGGCGGCCGTTGTCGTTTCCGCCTCTCCCGCTCGCTGCACGGATGCGGGGCGTCCTATTCCACCGTCACCGACTTGGCGAGGTTGCGGGGCTGGTCCACGTCGGCGCCCTTCTGGACGGCGACGTAATAGGCCAAGAGCTGGATCGGGGCCGACATGACCAGGGGCGCGATCAAGGGGTCGCTCTTCGGCGCCGTCACCACCACGCGGGCGCCCTTCGGCGCCTGGTTCTCACCCTCGGGGTCGGTGATGAACACCACCTGGCCGCCGCGCGCCATCACCTCGCTCATGTTCGAGGCCGACTTCTCGAAATAGCTGTCGAAGGGCGCCAGGATCACGATCGGGGTGTTCTCGTCGACCAGGGCGATCGGCCCGTGCTTGAGCTCGCCGGCGGCATAGCCCTCGGCGTGGATGTAGCTGATTTCCTTCAGCTTCAACGCACCTTCCAGGGCCAGAGGATACATCGGCCCGCGGCCCAGGAACAGGACGTCGCGCGCCTTGGCGATCTCGGCGGCCACCGCCTTCACCGAGTCTTCCAGGTTGATCGACTCGGCGATCAGCCTGGGCGCGCCCAGCAGCACGCGGACCAGCCGCTGCTCTTCGGCCGCATCGATCCGGCCCCGCGCGCGGGCCG
>NZ_DASYAF010000096.1:0-35126 GCF_036501465.1 Phenylobacterium sp. | reverse complement strand
CGGCGCAAGCGCACCCTGGTCTGCTCGCTGCCCACCGGCCACTACGCCGCCGGCGCGGTGGCCGACAAGGAGACCGGCTCGGGCAAACCCGCCGGCACGCGCGGGGTGATGAACGCGCACCCGGAGATGGTGAAGAAGATCGTGGGCCACCTGTCGCTGGAGCAGATGGCGGCCATGGAGTGGAGCGCGGCCGACATGAAGTGGGCCCCGACCGGCCTGCCGGCGCCCGAGATGTGGCTGCCCACCGCCACCGACGCCCCGGCCATGAACCGCATCTTCCACGCCGCCACGTCAGGCGAAAATCCCAAGTACTCCCGCTCCGCCCTGGTGGAGAGCGGCTTCGCCCCCGGCGAGGGCGGGGCCCCGCGCGCCGCCGGCATCCCGGGTTTGGGCCTGATGGGCGCGCCCCAGTACTTCTTCCGCGCCGACCCGATGGGCGTGATCAAGAAGCTCAGCCCGCGGGTCATGGCCAACCAGGTCGCCATCGCCACCAAGATGATGGTGCTGATGGACCGCCTGTCGGTCGACCAGCTCTACGGCCGCGCGCCGATCAGCGAGGCCGACCTGTTCGGCTAGGCCAGCATCACCCAGCCTTCGCCCGGGTGCAGGATGGTCATGTGGACCGGTTCCGGTTGGACGGGAGCCGGCGCCGGCGCGGCCACCGCCGCGGCCGGGGTCCAGCCCAGGACGTCCAGCACCTGCAGGTCGGTCGCCGAGAGTGTGTCGTTCGAACCTGGGCCGCCCGGGCCGAAGGCGTCGCCCACCGTGTGGTCCCAGTCGGCCAGGGCCAGGCCGTCGGTCGCCCCGCCGGCGTTGATGGAATTGTGGAACTGGAAGGCGGTGACATCGCCGCTGTTCAGCCCGAAATAGGTCGCCTGACCATCGGCGCCGCCGGTGAAGTCGTGCTCGCCGGAGGCGGTGAAGCGGAACAGGTCCATGGGCGAATAGGCGCCGGTCTGGTTGGCGCCGAGACCGCCGATGCGGCCGAAGACCCCCTGGGAAAGGGAATGCTCGATGGCCCCCACCGCATCCTGGCCGAAGCTGAAGGACAGGTTGCTGTTCAGCACCACCGCCGCATCGATGTTGGCGCTCGGCTGCGCCAGGCCCAGGACGCGGGCCTCCGGCGCGGCGAGGTCGAAGCCCGCGCCGTGAGACGGATCAACACTCGGCAGGCCCGCGATCGCCTGGGCGTCGGCCGCCGTCGTGGCGTGCGCCTTCAGGGCGGCGGTCAGGGTGTCGTAGCTCACATGGACCAGGTTGTAGGTGCTGGCGGCGCTGACCCCGGCGTCCATCGGCTGCAGGTCGAAGCTCACCGTCACGGTCACCGGGTCGGTGAAATGGGTTTTCAGGTCCTGCTCGGCGTCGAGGATCGCGCTCCGGTATGCGTCGGTCACGCCTGCCCCGAAATAGTTCACGAAGTTGAGGCCACTGGGCGGCGGGGCGATGGTCTGGGCGGGCGTCTGCATCATCGGGTCCTTGGCGATCCATTCTTGGACAGTTCGCCTCTCAGGCTGCAAAGCGGGGGCCAGAATTCGCCTGGCGCGCGAGCCGGCTGCGGTCGCTGCCTGCCGCTTCGCTGCGGGCGGCCGAAGAATAACTGGCAGCCGCCCCGCCTTGCCCGGACCGGCAAGCCTCTCTAAGTCCCGGGGCAGCCGCCGGATTGTGGGCGGCTCTGGTCATCCATGCTGTAAGGTCCGCTGATGGACGCCCCCAATGACGCGCTGGAACGGGCGCCTCACTCAAAAGCCCCGGAATCCCGCGCCTCCGCCCCCATGCTCACTCACCTGCAGCGCCTGGAAGCCGAGAGCATCCACATCTTCCGCGAGGTGGTCGCCGAGTGCGAACGCCCGGTGATGCTCTATTCCATCGGCAAGGACTCCTCGGTGATGCTGCGCCTGGCGCAGAAGGCCTTCTATCCGGCCAAGCCGCCCTTCCCGCTGTTGCACGTCGACACGACCTGGAAGTTCCGCGCGATGTACGAGATGCGCGAGCGGATGGCCCGCGAGAGCGGCATGGAGCTGCTGGTCCACCAGAACCCGGAGGCGGTGGCGCGCGGCATCAACCCCTTCGACCACGGCGCCCTGCACACCGACATGTGGAAGACCGAGGGGCTGAAGCAGGCGATCGAGAAATACGGCTTCGACGCGGCCTTCGGCGGCGGCCGTCGCGACGAGGAGAAGTCTCGCGCCAAGGAGCGGATCCTCTCCTTCCGTTCGGCCCAGCACCGCTGGGACCCCAAGATGCAGCGGCCGGAACTCTGGAAGCTCTACAACACCCGCAAGGCCGCCGGAGAGACCTTCCGCGCCTTCCCGATCTCCAACTGGACCGAGCTCGACATCTGGCAATACATCTACCTGGAAGACATCCCGATCGTGCCGCTCTACTTCGCCGCCGAGCGGCCGGTGGTGGAGCGCGACGGGACCCTGATCATGGTCGATGACGAGCGGATGCGGCTGCGCCCCGGCGAAGTCCCGCAGATGCGCTCGATCCGCTTCCGCACCCAGGGCTGCTATCCGCTGACCGGCGCGGTCGAGAGCACCGCCGACACCCTGCCGAAGATCATCCAGGAGATGCTGCTGGCCACCACCTCCGAACGCCAGGGCCGGGTGATCGACCGCGACCAGTCCGCGTCCATGGAGAAGAAGAAGCAGGAGGGCTATTTCTGATGGCCCACCAATCCGCCCTGATCGCCCAGGACATCGAGGCCTATCTCGACGCCCACCAGCACAAGAGCCTGCTGCGCTTCCTGACCTGCGGCTCGGTGGACGACGGCAAGTCGACCCTGATCGGCCGGCTGCTCTACGACTCCAAGATGATCTTCGAGGATCAGCTGGCGGCCCTGGAAGCCGACAGCAGGAAGTGGGGCGCCCAGGGCGGCGAGATCGACTTCGCCCTCCTGGTCGACGGCCTGGCCGCCGAGCGCGAGCAGGGCATCACCATCGACGTCGCCTATCGCTTCTTCTCCACCGACAAGCGCAAGTTCATCGTCGCCGACACGCCCGGCCACGAGCAGTACACCCGCAACATGGTCACCGGCGCGTCCACCGCCGACGCCGCCGTCATCCTGATCGACGCGAGGAAGGGCGTGCTGACCCAGACGCGCCGGCACAGCTATCTGGTGAGCCTGCTGGGCATCCGCCACGTGCTGCTGGCGGTGAACAAGATGGACCTGGTGGACTGGAGCCAGAGCCGCTTCGACGAGATCGTCGCCGACTACGCAGCCTTCGCCGCCCAGATCGGGATCACCGGCTTCCACGCCATCCCGATGTCAGCGCTGAAGGGCGACAACATC
The DNA here is from genome assembly GCF_036501465.1 of Phenylobacterium sp. Lineage (GTDB taxonomy): Bacteria > Pseudomonadota > Alphaproteobacteria > Caulobacterales > Caulobacteraceae > Phenylobacterium. The sequence goes on along the minus strand of NZ_DASYAF010000096.1, from coordinate 31,834 downwards.
ACCGCGCCCAGCGAAAATTCGCCCTGGTACGACGGCCCGCCGCTGATGCGCTGGCTGGAGGAGGCGCCGGTCGAGGACGAGCTCAGGGAAAAGCCCTTCCGCATGCCCGTGCAGTGGGTGAACCGGCCCAGCCACGAGTTCCGCGGCTTCTCCGGCCTGATCGCCTCGGGCGTCGTGCGGCCGGGCGATAAGGTCAAGGCCCTGCCGTCGGGCCGTGAGAACACGGTTTCGCGGATCGTCACCTTCACCGGCGACCTGGACGAAGCGGTGGCCGGCCAGTCGGTGACGCTGACCCTGGCCGATGAGATCGACGTCAGCCGCGGCGACGTCCTGGCCGTGGCCGCAAGCCCGCCCGCCGTCGCCGACCAGTTCGAGGCGACGCTCGTCTGGTTCGACGAGGAGCCCATGCTGCCGGGCCGGCCCTACCTCATGAAGCTCGGGGCCCGCACGGTCGCCGCCCAGGTCGCCGAGCCCAAGTACAAGGTCAACGTCAACACCCTGGAGCACCTGGCCGCGCGGCGGCTGGAGCTGAACGAGATCGGGGTCTGCAACCTGGCGCTGGACACGCCCGTCGCCTTCGATCCCTACGCGGAAAACCACGACCTCGGCGGCTTCATCCTGATCGACCGGATCAGCAACCGCACGGTCGGCGCCGGCATGCTGCACTTCGCGCTGCGGCGCAGCCAGAACATCCACTGGCAGGCGCTGGACGTGGACAAGGCCACGCGTTCGGCGGCCAAGGGCCAGAAGGCCAAGGTCGTCTGGCTGACCGGCCTGTCGGGCGCCGGCAAGTCGACCATCGCCAACCTGGTGGAGAAGCGCCTGCTGGCCGAAGGCCGCCACACCTATCTGCTGGACGGCGACAACGTCCGCCATGGCCTCAACAAGGACCTCGGCTTCACCGAGGAGGATCGGGTGGAGAACATCCGCCGGGTCGCCGAGGTGTCCAGGCTGATGGTCGACGCCGGCCTGATCGTGCTGGTGAGCTTCATCTCGCCGTTCCGCGCCGAGCGGCGGATGGCGCGCGAACTGATGGCCGAGGGCGAGTTCGTCGAGGTGTTCGTCGACACCCCCATCGCCGAGGCCGAGCGCCGCGACGTCAAGGGCCTCTACGCCAAGGCCCGCGCCGGCCAGTTGAAGAACTTCACCGGCGTGGATTCGCCCTACGAGGCGCCGGAAAATCCGGAAATCCGCATCGACACCACCACGCTCTCCGCCGAAGAAGCCGCCGAGCAGATCGTGGCCGGGCTGGAGCGCTAGGCGGCGGCCGGCGACCTAGCCTTCAGGCCCGAACGCTCGAGCGCCGCGATCAATTCGTCCGGCGTCAGGCCCTGGTGGCAGGGCAGGTTGAGGACCGTCCGGCGCAGTTGCACCGCGATCGACTTCGGATCGGTGACCTCCGGCGGCAGCCCAGGCCAGGGCTGCGCCTCGATGCCGGCCGCGCGCAGCCGGGCATAGGCGGCGCTCGCCTGCTCGGGCGACGCCAGGCGGAACGCCGAGCGCAACGGCCCATGGGCCGGCTCGGCGTCGAACGGCGCGCAGCCCGGCAGGTCCGCCAGATAGTCGCGCAAGGCCGCATCGTTCGCGCGCCGCCGGGCGGCGGCGGCGGCAAGATCGACACCCGCCAGCCAGGGCCCGGTGACCGGCGACGGCCGTGGCCGCAGCGGCATGGACTCGAACTCGACGTCGACGAAGTAGTCCTCAGGGCTGCTGGCGGGGAAGCCGCCCTGCCGCGACGCGCCGGCCGCCCGCGTCCGCACGGCCTGTTTCAGCCACTGCAGCCCCGGGGAAACGGCTCGGCCGAAGCCCGCCAGGGCGCGCCCGACCGGCTCGGCCCAGGCCTCGGCGCGCGGGCGCAGCAGCATCAGGGCGCCGTTGGGCGTCTGGAAGAACTTCCAGGGGCTGTAGAACACCACGTCGCCATCGACGCCTATGCCGTTGCTGGGGCCGATCGCGTGGGTCGCGTCCTCGACCAGCAAGCCGCCGGCCGCGTCGCAGAACCGCCGCGCCTCGGCGCCGTCGCTGGCGTGGCCGAAGAAATGCACCAGGAAGAGGATATCCGGCGCGGTCGGCTGCGCGCGCAGCCACGCCCAGTCGGGCCGACCCCGGCTGTCCACCGGATAGAAGGTAATCGTCGCGCGCTGCGCCCTGAGCGGCAGCAGGGCCTCGCCGCAGAAGTAGTCCGGCAGCCAGACCCGGACCTCGCGGCCGAGGCGGGCCGCCATCGCCGCGCCCAGCGCCGCCATGCCCCAGGCGCTGCGCGACAGCCAGACCGGCGTGTCGCCGTCGCGGCTCCAGGCGCGCGCCAGCCTGCGGCCGTCCGGCAGGGGATTGTGCAGCAGGGCCCAGAGGTCGCGGGCGTCAGGCCAAGGCTTGGCGTCGATCATCTGGACCGGGTCTCTCGAAGGGCCGCGCCCCGGCCCGCAGGCGGCAAGCTGCCCGCTCAGCCCTCGAAAATCCAGCCTGACGGCAAGGTCGAGAGCTGCACGCCGACCAGGATCATCTGGTTGCCGCTTCCCATGTCGATGACGGTGTCGGCGCCGGTCTGGCTCACCGTGTAGGTGGTGCCGGGATCGAGCATCACCCGGTCGCCCTCCGCGTAGTGGAAGTCCAGCACCCTGTCGATGCCGGCGTCCTGGCTGCCGTGGAAAGTGTCGGCCCCCGCGCCACCCTGTTCCGTATCGTTGCCGCGGTCGCCGGAGATGTAGTCGTTGCCCGCGCCGCCGGAGATCGAGTCATCGCCCTGGCCGCCGCGCACCTGGTCGTTCCCGTCGCCGCCGTCCAGGGTGTCGTCGCCCAGGTTGCCCCAGACGATGTCGTCGCCGGCGTCGCCGTACTGGACGTCGTTGTCCTTGCCGCCGACCACCCAGTCGTCGCCCAGGTTGCCGTGCAGGGTGTCGTTGCCGGCGTTGCCGTTGATGTCGTCGAAGGCCGACCCGCCGGAGATGGAGTCGTCGCCGTCGTCGCCGCGCAGGTAGTCGCTGGTCTGGGCGCCGATCACGGTGTCGTTGCCAGAACCGGCATGGACCTCGGAGGCCTGGGCGGTCGCGGTGATCTGGTCGTTGCCGGCGGTGCCGGTGGTCGAGGAGGCCACGGCGGTCGACGAGCCGCCGGTGGGCTGGGTCGGCGTCCCGCTGGTGGTCGCCGAGCCGGAACCGCTCGCCGCGGAAAGGGTGAAGTTGCTGATGCTGACGTCGTTCAGGCTGCGGCCCTGCAGGATGACGGCGTCGTCGGCGGCCCCGTTGTCATTGCCGCTGTCGGCGAAGACCACCACGTCGGATCCGACCGCCACGGCCACCACATTGGCCGATCCGTTGGCGATCAGGGCGTTGGCGGCGGTGGTCGCCGCGGCGAAGCTGGCGGCGCTCGTCTCGACATAGTCGGCCGCCCCAACCGGGCCGTGAGCGAAGGTGATGATGTCGGTGGAGGCCCAGTCGGTGATCGCATCGGCGCCGGTCTGGGAGACCACGGAGTGGCCCAGGCCGATGTTGATGACGTCGTGGCCCCCGCCCGTCGTGAACACGTCGTGGCCGGTCCCGCCGTCCAGGGTGTCGTCGCCCGCGCCGCCGTCCAGGGTGTCGTCCCCACCGCCGCCCGAGATCGAGTCGTTGCCGGCATAGGTTCGCAGCAGGTCCGCCTGCGGGCCGCCGGTTACGGTGTCGGCGCCGCCGAAGATCCCGTTCATCAGCGAAGCGTTGTCGTCGTTGTTCGCCCAGGACTGCAGCGAGGCCGCCGAGATCGAAAAGCCGCTCAGGCTGAACTGGGTCTGGCCCAGGTACTGGTCGGACAGCGAGGTGATGACCCCGCCGGTCGGATGGCCAAGGCTGTCGAAGGTGAGGCCCGAGCCGCCGAGGACGAAGTTGTCGCTGGCGATCGCGATGGTGAAACCGGTGGCGCTCTCCGCCGTGAACGTCCCCAACGGGATCAGGCCGACATCGATCTGATCGATGTTGGTGCCCGTGGAGAACGCGGCGTTTACAAGACCAATCGTCATTCGAGGCTCCGGAGCGACGCGCGCATCCTTCGCCCAACGAGTTTAAGTCGTGGTCAAGATGTGTGATGAATCTGAGCTTAACTTTATAGATTTTGAAATATTGACTTTTGATAGGTTAACAGCGGAGGGATCGCTTAGGTGTTCCTAAGCCCTATATCTCCGTAGTTCTACGGATGACTTCCTATTCTCTTCGGCCAATATCCAGGAAGTCTCGTGCGCTGAAACCTTCCGGCGACTGCACCTCCACAATGGACTCATCGCGGTCGTCCCACTCGGTGCGCAGCGCCCGGCTCATCACCGCGTGCATGTCGTAGAGGCAGGCGATGTAGGTGAGCTCCAGGATCTCCTCATCGGAGAGGAAGCCCTTCAGGGCGTCGAACACCGCGTCCGGCGTGCGCCCGCCCTGCAGGGCCAGGCAGTCGGCATAGGCCAGGACCGCGCGTTCCCGGGCGTCGAAGCAGTCGGCGGTCTGCCAGTGCGGCACCGCGGCGATCTTCGCGTCGGGGACCTTCAGCCCGCGCAGGGATTTGCAGTGCTGGGAAAAGACGAACTGGCTGGCCTTGTCCCAGCCCACCCGGGTCTGGGCCAGCTCGCGCAGCACCGGGTCCAGCTTGCGCTTGGGGCTGCGGTAGAGGGCGAAGCCGCGGTTGGCGTGCTCCAGCACGTCGGGGACCAAGGCGAACACCGTCCACCAGTCACCGCGCGTGCCGGTGGTGGTGCCGGGTTCGGCCACCGGATCGCGCGCGCCGAACAGCAGGTCGTAGGTCCGGGTCACGACCTCGGAGGTCGCCGCGGCGCGAGACACCTGGCGCAGGCGCGGCATGGCCCTAGACCCCGGCGGTTTGCAGGGCGGGCTCGACAGCGCGGGCCGGCTTGTGGGCCACGTCGTCCGGGCGGAAGTCGCGCAGGATGGCGGCGAACTCCAGCATGATGCCGTTGGGGTCGCGGAAATAGACCGAGCGGACCCAGACGCCTTCGTGCATCTCGCGGCTGACGCCCATGGGGCTGTCGTCGTGATTGACCACCACCGGCACGGAGACGTGGACGCCGGCGGCCTTGAGGCGCGCGATCGAGGCCTCGAGCTGATCCTCGTCCATGTGGAAGGCCACGTGGTTCATCGATCCCACCGCCGACTTGGGCTCGGCCGGGAAGTCCTTCACCGCCGCGATCCCCGGCGCGGCGGCCGGGCTGTCCGGCCACCAGAAGAAGGCCAGCAGGGTGTCGCCGCCGCAGTCGAAGAAGAAGTGCTGGCCGCCGTCCGGCAGGGCCACGGTCTTCACCAGCGGCATGCCGAGCGCCTCGACGTAGAAGGCGACCGTCTCCTCCATGTCGCGGCACACCAGCGCCAGGTGGTTGATACCCTTGGTCTTCATCGCGTCCTCCGTTGCGGCGCTCTTGGCCGCGCTCAGAACTCCAGAACGATCTTGCCGAAATGCTCGCCGGCCTGCATGGCGGCGAAGGCGGCCTTGGCCTCCGTCCAGGGGAATAGCTTGTCGACCACGGGGGCGATGCGGTGCAGCTCCATCAGCCGGCACATGGCCTCGAACATGTCGCGCGAGCCCACCGAAAGCCCCTGCAGCCTGGCCGAGTTGCCGATCAGCACCGCCGGGTTGAAGCCGCCGCCGAAGCCGCCCACCACGCCGACGATGGCGATATGGCCGCCGATGCGGATGGCCTTCAGGCTCTGCTCGATGGTCCCGCCGCCGCCCACCTCGATGATCAGGTCGGCTCCGACGCCGCCGGTCACCTCGCGCACCGGCTTCGACCATTCGGGCGTCTGGCGATAGTTGACCAGATGGTCCGCGCCCAGCGCCTTGGCCCGCGCCAGCTTCCCGTCCGAGGACGAGGTGATCAGGGTCCGAAGCCCGGCCGCATGGGCGAACTGCAGGCCGAAGATCGAAACCCCGCCCGTGCCCAGCAGCGCCACGGTGTCGCCGGGGCGCAGGTCCGCGTCCTCGAAGAGGCACCGCCAGGCGGTCAGCGCCGCGCACGGCAGGGTCGCGACCTGCTGGTCGGTGAGGAAATCCGGGACCTTGGAGACCCCGTCGGCGCTGAACACCGCCAGTTCGCGGCCGGCCCCGGGGATCGGCGAGCCCAGCGACGAGCTCAGCTTGTCGAGGTTCGGCGGCCCGGAAATCCAGCGCTGGAAGAACAGGGTCGCCACCCGGTCGCCCGGCTTCACCCGGCTCACCCCCGGCCCGACCGCCTCGACGACCCCGCAACCGTCGGAGAAGGGCGTGATGGCGTCGATCTTCGGCGCACGGCTATAGACGCCCTGGACCATCAGCAGGTCGCGGTAGTTCAGCGAGACCGCGCGCATCCGCACCAGCACCTCGCCCGGCCCGGGCACGGGATCCGGCGCCTCGACCACCTCCAGGGCGTCCAGCCCGTAGGGCTCCTTGACTTGCAGGGCGCGCATCACGGTCCTCCGTCCAGGCATCTTCGCCCGTGCGCAGGTTGACGCAAGCGTGACCCGAGGTCAGGCGCGGCGGATCAGGCGCGGGCCGCCGGCAGCAGCGCGTTCTCGCCCCACTGGCCGGGATCGTGGCCGAAAACCATCACCGTGTCCGGCCCGCGCAGGGCCAGAAGACCGTCCAGCGACCGGTTCATGGCGTCATGGTCGGCGAAAACCGGGAACGATCGGGTCTCGGCGGCCTCGCAGGTGTAGCAGGCGTCGCCCACCAGGATGTGGTCGCCCTGCTCGTTGCGGACCCTGAGCGACTGGTGCCCCGGCGTGTGGCCATGGCTGGGGATGGTGACCACCGAGCCGTCGCCGAACAGGTCGTGCTCGCCGTCCACCTGCAGCACCTTGTGGCCGAGATCGAAGTAGCGCCGGGGCAGGAAATAGCGCCGCGCCGTCTCGCGGTCGAAGCCGGCCTCCCATTCGCGGCGCTGGACCACCAGGGTGGCGTTCGGCACTTGGTGCAGGCCGCCGGCGTGGTCGAAATGCAGGTGCGAGAGCACGATCCAGCGCACCCGGCCGGGATCGATGTCCAGTCGCTCCAGGTGGCGCGCGACGGTGTCGTCCGGCCCGAAGGTGACGTCCTGGCCCTGGGCCTGCAACGCCTGGCGGTAGTCGTCGTCGGCATTGGCGACATCGGCGTGCAGGCCGCAGTCGAACAGGGCGACGCCGTCCGGATGGTCGATCACATAGAACGGCACCGGGGCGGCGACCCGCGCCTCGCCGGCCCGCATGCCCATGGCCCCGGCCGTGGTATGGAACTGACCGCAGACGCATCCGAACAGGCGCATGTCTGACCTCCGCAAATGGCTTCCTACGCCGGGTCGAGCCGGCGTTCGCCATAGAGCCGCAGCGCGCCCAGCAGGCCCGCCACGCACATGGCGCTCATCAACAGATAGCCCTGCGCGCCCACGCGGTCGAACAGCCAGCCGGAGATCATGGTGGCGATCCCCGACAGCACCCCGCCGGACAGCGCCGAATTGAGGGTCTGGGCGGCCGAGGCGTTGCGCGGTGTGGAGAGCCGCTCCACCAGCTGCAGCGACGCGAAGAAGGTGGCCGCATAGCTGAGGGCGTGCAGGGTCTGCAGCGGGAACAGCAGCCAGAGCGGCGGCGAGGCGGCCAAGGCGCTCCACCGCAGCACGGCGGCGATCCCGGCCAGGACCAGCAGGTTGCGCGGCCCGATCCGCCGCCGCCAGGGTTCCAGGAACCACATGAAGCCGATCTCGGCCACCACGCCTACGGCCCACAGCACCCCGGTCATGGATTCCGTTATGCCCTGGCGTTTCCAGGCCAGGGTCGAGAACGCGTAGTAGAAGGCGTGCGCCGACTGGATCAGCCCGCAGGCCACGACGGCGGTCATGAAGGCCGGATCGCGCAGCAGTTCGCCAAGACCGGTCAGCCGGTCCGCCAGCGCCGTCCCGGCGCCTTCCTCGTGCACGGGATCGGGCGGCAGCAGGACGCGGGCGGCCACGGCGTTGACCGCGATGGCGACGGTCATCCAGACCAGCACCGCGTCCGGCGAAGCGCGGCCGAGGATCGCGCCCATGCCGACGTTGCCGACGATGAAGGCCGCCGAGCCGATGCCGCGCGGCCAGCCGTAGTTGAAGCCATCGCGCCGCGCCCGGGCCAGCACGATGACGTCCGTCAGCGGCGACATGGTGGTGTAGAGCGAGGCGGCCAGGAACCAGACGAGCGCCCAGCCCACGAAACCGAGGGGCGCGGCCATCAGCACATAGCCGGCCGCCACCAGCCCGCCCATCACCATCAGGGCGGTGCGGCGCAGCCGGAAGCTGTCGGCCCAGACCGCCAGCAACGGCGCGCTCAGCGCTCGCGCCAGCATGGGCAGCGACAGGATCAACCCGATCCGCCCGCCATTCAGCCCGTGGTGGGCGAACCACAGCGGCATGTAGGGCGAACTGACCCCCGTGCCGATGAAGATCGCCCCATAGAAGAGCCCAAGGCGGATCGGCATCGACATGGCCTCTCGCCTCTACACGGAGTCCCGGTAGACGTAACGGCGCGCCCGCGTAATGTGTGATCGTCGATAAGGGAGACCGCCATGGCGCGCGCCAACAGCCGGGATCGGGAGTTGCGGGAGCGGGCGGCGGCGGTGATCCCCGGCGGGATGTACGGCCACCAGTCCACGGCCCTGCTGCCCGACGACTATCCGCAGTATTTCGAGCGTGGCGAAGGCGCCCACATCTGGGACGTCGACGGCAAGCGCTACCTCGACATGATGTGCGCCTATGGGCCGAACCTGTTCGGCTACGCCAATCCGCAGATCGACGCCGCCTTCGTCCGCCAGCTGGGCCTCGGCGACACGCTCACCGGCCCCACGGCCCTGATGGTCGAGCTGGCCGAGGCCTTCGTGGCCATGGTGGGCCACGCCGACTGGGCGATGTTCTGCAAGAACGGCACCGACGCCACCACCATGGCGCTGACCACGGCGCGCGCCCACACCCGGCGCAAGACCGTGGTGCGGGCCAAGGGCGCCTATCATGGCGCCGCGCCCTGGTGCGTGCCCCGCCCCACCGGCACCCTCGAGACTGACCGCGCCTATCAGATCATCTGCGACTACAACGACGTGGCCAGCCTGGAAGCCGCGGTGGCCCAGGCCGGCGACGACCTGGCCTGCATCTTCGCCGCGCCCTTCAAGCACGACGCCTTCATCGACCAGGCCGAGCCGGAGCTGGCCTATGCCCGGCGCGCGCGGGAGCTGTGCGACGCCACCGGCGCCCTGCTGGTGGTGGACGACGTCCGCGCCGGCCTGCGCATCGCCCGCGACTGTTCCTGGGCGAAGATCGGGGTGCAGCCGGACCTGTCGACCTTCGGCAAGTGCGTCGCCAACGGCCACGCGCTGTCGGTGTTCGTGGGGAACAACAAGGCCCGAAACGCCGCGGCGAAGATCTTCGTCACCGGCTCCTTCTGGTTCCAGGCCGCGCCCATGGCCGCGGCCATCGAGACGCTCGGGCTGGTGCGCGAAACCGACTACCTGGAGCGGATCACCGGGCTGGGCGAGCGGCTGCGCGACGGCCTGGCCGAACGGGCCAAGGCGGCCGGGTTCGCGATGCGCCAGACCGGCCCGGTGACCATGCCGCTGTTCCTGTTCGACGACGACCCGGACCTGCGCAAGGGGTTCTGCTTCTCCAGCGCCATGCTGGAGCGCGGCGTCTACGTCCACCCCTGGCACAACATGTTCCTGTGCGCGGCGATGACGCAGGCCGACATCGACGGCGCGCTCGCCGCCGCCGAGGGCGCCTTCGGCGACCTGGCGCGCCAGTCCGCCACCCTGCCGCCGGTCGGGAAGCTGGCGTTCCTGGCCGCCGGAGGCACGCGATGAGCCCCTTGGAAATGCCCGACTATTCCGACTACGACGGCCTGGGCCTGGCCGAGCTGGTGGCGAAGAAGGCGGTGACCCCGCTGGAGCTGGTCGAAGCCGCCATCGCGCGCATCGAGCGGCACAACCCGACCCTGAACGCGGTGGTCTACAAGGGCTACGACGACGCCCGCCGCTGGGCCGTGGATCCCCTGCCCGACGGGCCGTTCAAGGGCGTGCCGTTCCTGATCAAGGACCTGGGCATGCCGGTCGCCGGCTGGCCGCGCAGCCATGGCAGCAAGTTCGCGCGCGGCGTGGTCGACGCGGAGGATGGCGGCCTCACCCGGCGCTACAAGGCCGCCGGCGTCGTGCCGCTCGGCAAGACCAACACGCCCGAATTCGGCATCACCGGCACCACGGAGAGCGCCGCGCTCGGCGCTTGCCGCAACCCCTGGAACCCGAACCACATCGCCGGCGGATCGTCCGGCGGCGCGGCCTCGGCGGTCGCCGCGGGCATCGTGCCCCTGGCGCACGCCTCCGACGGCCTGGGCTCGATCCGCATTCCCGCCGCCTGCTGCGGCCTGGTGGGGTTGAAGGTCACCCGCGACCGCAACCCGAACCTGCCCGACGGCTTCGACTACGCCCTGGGCAACGTCGTCGACCATGTGGTGACCCGCACCGTTCGCGACAGCGCAGCCATGCTGGACGCCACCGGCTGGCCGGAGCCCGGCTCGCCCTACCCGGCTCCGCCGAAGGACCGGCCATACATCGAGGAGGTCACGCGAAGCCCCGGCAAGCTGCGCATCGCCTGGTCGGCGGAGACGCCGTCCGGCCGGCCGATCGATCCGGAGATCCAGGCCGCCCTGGAACGCACCGCCGCTCTGCTGGCGAGCCTGGGCCACGAGGTGTTCGAGCGCGGCCTGGGCATCGACTACCGTGCGCTGTTCGCCAGCCGCGGCCCGGCCGCCGGGGCCAACTTCGCCGCCGGCATGGCCCGGCTGATCGAGCTGGTCGGCCGCGAGCCCGAGCCGGACGAACTGGAGCCGCTCACCTGGGCGCTCTTGAAAGGCGGTCGCCGCCAGGAAGGCCCGGCGGTGATGCGCTCGCTGCAGGACACCCGGATGCTGAACCGCAAGACCCTGGCCGCCTTCGAGGACATCGACGTCTTCCTCTGCCCGGTGTTGGGGACGCCGGTGCCGGAGATCGGCTTCATCGACCCGGTGAACCTGGAGCCGCGCGAAGTGAACCGCCGCCAGGGCCGCACCTTCCCCTACACGCCTCCGTTCAACTTCTCCGGCCAGCCCAGCCTGTCGCTGCCGCTGGAGATGGACACGGCCGGCCTGCCCATCGGCATGATGTTCACCGCCAAGTTCGCCGACGAGGCGACGCTGTTCCGCCTCGCTGCCCAACTGGAGAAGGAAGCCCCCTGGAAGGATCGCCGGCCGCAGGTCTGGGGCTGATGGGTGGCCTCTGGAGCCGGCGGAACTGGCTCACTCTGGCGGCGCTGGGCGGTTTCGCCTCGGTGGCTTTCGGGGCCTTCGCGGCCCACGGGACCCAGGACCCGCGGGCGCAGGAGTTGCTGCGCACCGGCTCGCTCTACGGCTTCGTCCACTGCCTGGCGACCTTCGCGGCGGCCGGCGTGATGCCGCTGGGCGGCGCGCGCGCCCGCTTCGCCGCGCCGCTGTTCCTGGCCGGCGTCCTGCTGTTTTCCGGATCGCTCTACGCCCTGGCGCTGGGTGCGCCGCGCATGGTGGGCGTGGTGACGCCGATCGGCGGCCTGTGCTTCCTGGCGGGCTGGATCGTCCTGGCCTGGGCGGCGCGCGGCGTGGACTGCGCCTAGCGCGCCATGGCCTTCCACAGGGTCGCGATGGGCCCCTCGCCGGGGGCCGATCGCTCGGGTTGCAGCGTCGCCGTGGTCATCGGCCCTGTTTCCCGCATCGCGGGCTGGCTGGGAAGGCGGTTCCCGAAGTAGATTGGCCCACGATGGAACGCTCGACGCCCCCGCCCGCCGTCTCGGCCGCCGCCAACCGGCGGGGCCTGTTCGCCGAAAACGAGCCGTTCAACTCCGGCTGGTCGCCCAGCGGCGACGGCCACGAGATCTATTTCGAGGAATGCGGCAACCCGCATGGCCGGCCCTGCGTGATCCTGCACGGCGGGCCGGGCGGGGCGATCAACCCGACCATGCGGCGTTTCTTCGATCCCGCGAAGTGGCGGATGGTGCTGTTCGACCAGCGCGGCTGCGGCAAGAGCCGGCCGAACGCCAGCCTGGAGAACAACACCACCTGGACCCTGATCGAGGACATCGAGCGGCTGCGCGAGCGGCTGGGAATCGAGCGGTGGTGCGTGTTCGGGGGCTCCTGGGGCTCGACCCTGGCGCTGGCCTACGCGATCCAGCATCCGGATCGGGTCGAGAGCCTGGTGCTGCGCGGCATCTTCCTGCTCACCGGGCGCGAACTCGCCTGGTTCTACCAGGACGGCGCCTGCATGCTGTTCCCGGACGCGTGGCAACGGTTTTGCGCCCCGATCCCGGCGGCCGAGCGCGGCGACATGATCAGCGCCTATCATCAGCGCCTCACCCACCCTGAGCGGCGCGTCCAGGCCGAGGCGGCGGCCGCCTGGAGTCAGTGGGAAGGCGACACCATCTCGATCCGCGGGCCGGAGGCGCGGCCTTCGAAGTTCAACGAGATCGACTTCGCCATCGCCTTCGCCCGGATCGAATGCCACTTCTTCGCCAACCGCGGCTTCTTCCCGGAAGAAGGCTGGATCCTGAAGAACGCCGCGCGGCTGAAAGCCATCCCGGGCTGGATCGTCCAGGGCCGCTTCGACGTGGTCACGCCCATGGAATCCGCCTGGAAGCTGAAGTCAGCCTGGCCGCAGGCCCGCTTCGAGGTGGTCTGGGACGCGGGCCACGCCTCCACCGAGCCGGGCATCGTCGACGCCCTGGTGCGCGCCACCGACCAGGCGCTGGGCGTCTAATCCCGTTGCACGCGGGCGCTTAGGCGCGCAACTTGCCGCCGGTCCGGGAGGAAGCCCGGACGCGAGGGAGAAGTACCGATGCGTCACACCCTGTTCGCCGCCGTCGCGGCGGTTGGCCTGCTCGTCGCCAGCGCGGCCTCGGCCCAGATGGTCCACTACACCGCCAAACTGGCTGGAAAGGGCAGTGGCAGCGGCGACGTCATGGCCATGCTGGACGGCAAGACCTTCACCTATACGGTCAACTACAAGGGCCTCAGCGGGCCCGCGGTGGCCGCCCACTTCCATGACGCGAGCGCGCCCGGCGGCGACGGCCCGCCGATCGTGCCGACGATGAACGCGGGCACGAGCCCGATCAAGGGTACGGCTACGCTCACCGACGCCCAGATCGCCGACCTCAACGCCGGCAAGGTCTATTTCAACATCCACACCTCGGCGAACCCCGGCGGAGAGATCCGCGGGACGCTGAAGAAGTAGCAACGCCGGGTGGGGCGCGTCGCTGCGACCGGCGTGGGACGCCTGCGGACCTGGTTTGCCGCCTGGATCGTGGGTGTCCTGTTGCTGGCCTGCGGCGCGCCATGCTCGGGGATCGAGGCCGCCAAGGCCGCGCCCCACGCCGCCCAGCCCGCCGACCCCTGCCGTCACGGCCAGGCCGCGCCGCGCGCGCCCTGCGCCCAGGCCGCCTGCCAGACCATGGCCGAGCCGCCGCCCGCGGTCGCCACACCCCAGCTGTCGGTCGCCCGCGCGGACCTTCTCGCGCCGCCCGAAATTCTGCGGGACCGGCGCGAAGCCCCGCCGACCCCACCACCCCGCCTCCTCTGAGACGACGACCCTAAACTCTCGTTCTCATTGGAGATTTCAACATGAAGACCTATCGAGCGGTCGGCTTCGCCGGCCTGATCGCGGTCGCCTGCGCGCTCAGCGCGGCCGCCGCCCCGAGCAACCTGGCCACGGCGCTGTCCGATCCGCGCCGTCCTGCCAGCGACGTCGCCAAGGACACGTTGCGCAAGCCCGCCGCGGTGCTGGCGTTCGCCGGCGTGAAACCCGGCGAGCGGGTGGGCGACGTCTTTGTCGGCAACGCCTACCTGACGCGCATCCTGAGCGCGGCCGTGGGACCGAAGGGACGCGTCTATGGGTTCATCCCCGCGGAGATGGCCCGCAACTGCGACCCCTCGGAGTTCGCCGGCGCGCATCTGGTGGAGCACGATCCGCGCTTCGCCAATGTGCGGATCCTGACCCAGCCGGCCGAACGGCTGGCGGCGGGCGAGCCCCTGGACCTGGTGATCTCGTCGCAGAACTACCATGACCTGTTCGACCGGTTCATGGAGCACGCCGACGTGGCGGCGGTCGATCGCAGCCTGTTCCGGGCGCTCAGGCCCGGCGGCGTGCTGCTGGTGGTCGACCATGCCGCCGAGGCCGGTTCGGGCGTACGCGACACCGAGCGCCTGCACCGCATCGATCCGGCGGAAATCCGCCGGCGGCTGGAAGCGGCGGGCTTCGTCTACGACGGCGCAAGCGACGCCCTGCGCAACCCGGCGGACGACCATCGCCTGAGGGTGTTCGATCCGAAGATCCGCGGGCGCACCGACCAGGTGATCCTGCGGTTCCGCAAACCCGCCTGACGGCTGGGGCCTCCGGCCTGCGCCGGGGGCCCTTTGCGTCTAGAGCAGCGAGCCCTTGCCGCTGGTGACTTCGGAGTAGCGGTGGACGCGGACGGCCATCACCAGGCCGAAGCCGCACATCACCGTCAGCATGACGGTGCCGCCATAGCTCAAGAGCGGCATGGGCACGCCCACCACCGGCGCCAGGCCCATCACCATCGAGCCGTTGATCAGCACATAGAGGGCGAAGGTCGCCGTCACGCCTGCCGCGGCCAGCCGGCCGAAGTGGCTGTGGCTGAGGTAGGCGGTGCGCAGCGCCATGAAGATCACCGCCGCATAGAGCAGCAGGATCGAGACGCAGCCCACGAAGCCGAACTCCTCGGCCAGGGTGGCGAAGATGAAGTCGGTCTGCTTTTCCGGCAGGAAGTTGAGCTGGCTCTGCGAGCCCAGGCCATAGCCCTTGCCCAGCAGGCCGCCGGAGCCGAGCGCGATCTGCGACTGCAGGATGTGGTAGCCGGCGCCCGATGGATCCGCCTCCGGGTTCATGAAGGTCGTCAGGCGCGCCTTCTGATAGCCGTGCAGGCCGAACATCACGACCGGCGGGACCAGCAGGGCCGCGCCCAGGACGCCGGCGGCGATGATCCGCCAGGAGAGGCCGGCCAGGATCACCACCATGGCGCCGGTGAGCAGCATCAGGATCGCGGTGCCGAGGTCCGGCTGTTTCGCCACCAGGGCCACCGGCGCGAGGATCAGGATCGCCGGGACCAGCAGCCACCAGGAGAGCTGGGCGCTCTTCCCGGAGAGGCCGTGGTAGAAGCGGGCGAGCGCCAGCACCATGGCGATCTTCATGATTTCCGAGGGTTGGACCTGGATCGGGCCCGCTTGCAGCCAGCGCTTCGCCCCGAGGGCGCCGTGGCCCACGACGGGCACGGCCAACAGCAGCAGGAACGCCAATCCGTAGATCGGATAGGCCAGCGTGAACCAGACCCGCAGGTCGATGACGCTGAGCACGATCATGATCCCGAAGAACAGGGCGTAGCGCGCCAGGTGCGCGGCGGCCCACGGTGTCCAGGACGAGCCGGCGATCGAGAACTGCATCACCGCGCCGGCCCCGGCGATCAGGGTGACGGTCAGGCAGAAGATCCAGTCGATCTCGCCCAGCTTGACGATCAGCCGGTCGCGTTCGCCCGGTCGCGTGAGGGCCGAGACGGTCATGTGGGCTGCTGGGCGGCGGCCTGCACGGCCTGGGCGGCCGGCGTCGGCGGGTCGACCACGTCGGGGTCGGTGTCGAACTTGGGCGCCTCGGGGATCGGCAGCGGATGCTCGACCTTGGCCCGGATCTCCGGATCCTTCAGGAGCGCCACGCGCAGCAGCTCCCGCGCCCGAGGCCCGCTGGTGCCGGAGCCGAAGCCGCCGTGCTCCACCAGAACGCTGACCGCATAGCGCGGCTCATCCACCGGGGCGAAGGCGATGAACCAGGCATGGTCACGGTACTTCCACTCGCCGGCCCGGTCGTGGACCCCATGGCCGCTGGCGTAGTTGAAGGCCTGGGCGGTGCCCGACTTGCCAGCCATGGTGATGTCGCCCAGCCCCATGTTGCTGAGGCCGGCTCCGGTGCCGGAGACCGTCACCGCCGCCATGGCGTTGCGGACAAAGTCGATGTGCTTGGTGTCGAACGGCAGGTCGCCGAAGGCCGCGCCGGCCGGCTGCTCGACGCCGCCCACCGACTTCACCAGCCGCGGATGCAGCGCCTTGCGGCCGTTGGCCAGCCGGGAACACTGCACGCAGAGCTGCAGGGGGTTGAGGTGCGTGTAGCCCTGGCCGATGCCCATGCTGGGTGTCTCGCCCGGGTGCCAGACCGGATCCTTGGGAAAGGCGCGGCGCTTGTAGGCGGTGTCGGGCACCAGTCCGGCCTTCTGGCCAGGGATGCCGATATCGAAGATCTGGCCCAGGCCGAACTGGCGGGCCACCGCGGCGATCTTGTCGGGGCCGACGGTCAGCGCCGCCTGATAGAAATAGATGTCGCAGGACTGGGCGATGGCGGTCTTCAGGTCCAGCGCGCCGTGCGCCTTGTCGCAGTGCCAGACCCGGCCGCCCCAGGCCCAGGCCTTGCCGCAGACGTGCACCGTGGCCGGGTCGTAGCCGTTTTCCAAGCAGGCCAGGGCGACCATGGTCTTGAAGGTCGAGCCGGGCGGATAGGTGGCGGTCAGCGCCTTGTTGAACAGCGGCTTGTGGTCGTAGGTCGCCAGTTCCTTGTATTCGACGGCGGTCAGGCCGCGGACGAACTTGTTCGCATCGAAGCTGGGCCCCGAATACATGCACAGGATGTCGCCAGTGCGGCAGTCCATCATCACCGCTGCGCCGCTCTCCTCGCCGAAGATTTCCTGGGCGCGGTTCTGGATGTCGGCGTCGAGGGTGAGCACGATCTCCTTGCCGGGGATCGCCTTGATGTCGCCGGCCGGGTCGGTGGCCACCTCGTGGCCGTTGGCGTCCACCTCCACCTTCTGGGCGCCAGGCTTGCCGCGCAGGGCCAGGTCGAAGGCCTGCTCCACGCCCTGGCGGCCGATGCGGAAGCCGGGGTTCAGCAGGATCGGGTCGGCGTTGGGGCCGGTGTCGGAGATGTCCTCCTTGGTGACCTTGGCCACATAGCCGATCACATGGGCGAAGGCGCCGCCGTAGGGATAGACCCGCACCTCGCCCATGTCGGCGGTGACCCCGGGCAGCTCCGGCGCGCGGATGTTGATGGCGCTGAACTGCTCCCAGCTCATGTCCTCCATCACCTGCACGGGCGACTTGCGCGGCGCGTTGGAGATCTCGCGAAGCAGCCGCGCCTGGCGGCCGTCGTCCATCGGCACGAATTCGGCGAGCGTCTTCAGCGTCGACCTGGGATCGATGCCCTTGTCCTTGGCCACCATCAGCCGGAAGTTCGGCCGGTTGGAGGCCAGCACCACGCCGTTGCGGTCGACGATCAGGCCGCGCGGCGGCGGCGTCAGGCGGAAGTTGAACTGGTTCGACGCCGACAGCTTGGTGTAGCGCTGGCTCTCGATCAGCTGAAGGTGGGCGAGCTGGGCGCCCAGCGCTACCAGGCCCAGGCCCGCGAAACCGCCCAGCACGAAGGCGCGGCGGTGGAACACGCCCTGCCGCTCGTTGACCTCGGCGAAGAAGATGGACGGCTCGGCCATCCGACTGCCCCTTAGCGGAACCTCACATCGGCGTCTTCGAAGAGGTCGATAAGCCGCTGTGAGTACGGATAAAGTATGATTGTGGCGACGAATTGCCAGGCAAGCGGAATCGGCCCCGGCGCCGAGCGCGCGTCCAGCAGGACGAAGAGGTAGCCGGCGACCATGGCCGTGGCCGTGGCCAGGCCGTACCAGCCACAGAGGATCAGCCGGCCCTGGCCCGCCATCATGCTGCGGCCGGCGAAGGCCACGCCGTAGGCGATCAGCAGGCAGAGCGCCCAGAGCCCCAGCGGGCCGCCCCAGAAGATGTCGAGGAACAGGCCCAGGATCAGCACCGCGAAGGGCGCCAGCACCGAAGGCCGGATCACCGCCCAGGCGAAGGCCAGGGCCATCGGGAACACCGGCTGCGGGACCTGCAGGTCGAAGACCCGGATCGGAATGCCGAACAGGATGGTCGCGACCAGCACCTGCAGCATGGGCACGCCCAGCCAGCGCCAGGGCTGCAAGCCGCGCATCGCACTCATGCCTCGCCCCCATCGGTGGGCGGCGTCTTGGGCTTCGGCTTGGCCGTCGCGCCGGCGGGCTTGGGCGTGGCGGGTTTCGAGGCCGCGGGCTTGGCGGCCGAGGGCTTCGCCGCGTCGAGCTTGGCTGCCGGCGGCTTGGTCGCCGTCGCCGTCGCGGCCGGCGTGACCGGCGTCTTGGCCGCGGGCGCGGAGGCGGCCGGCTTGGCGATCGCCGCGGCGATGGCGTCGGGCTTGCCGAGCGCCTGGAGGTCGGACTCCACCGGCTTGATCCCCGGGCCGGGCGTCGGCGGCGGGGTCGGCGTCTGCGACAGCTCCTTCAGGTTCACCACCTGGGTGAAGTCCTGGAACAGCATGATCTGCACATAGTCGATCGGCGCCCGGTCCGACGCCAGCACCACCCGCCAGCGGCCGTCCAGGCCCTTGACCGCCACGCCCACCGGCAGGCCGCGCGGCACCACCCCGCCGTCGCCGGAGGTCAGCACCCGGTCGCCCTCGCGGATCGGGTCGCGGCCGCGCAGGTAGTCCAGCCTGGGGTTGGGCCCGCCGTCGCCGGTCAGGATGGCGCGCGCATTGGTGCGGTCGATCATCACCGGGGTGCGCGAGGCGATGTCGGTGAGCAGCAGCACCCGGCTCGCCCCGTCAGTGACCCCGATCACCCGGCCGACCAGCCCGTCTTCGCTCATCACCGGGTTGCCGACCTTCACGCCGTGCTCGGCGCCGGTGTTGGCCAGGCGGGTGTCGGCGAAGGGCCCGTGGCTGTCGGTGACGATGCGGGCCGCGACCATCGGGATCGGCGGGTCGGTCTTCAGGCCGAGCAGGGTGCGGAAGCGCGCGTTTTCCGAGCGCAGCGCGATGGCCTCGTCGCGCCAGGTCCGCATCTGCTTGAGCTGGACCTTGAGGTCGTGGTTCTCCGAGGCCGCGCCGAAGTAGTCGCCCACATAGTCCACGCCCTGGCCGATCCAGCGCCCAGGCGTCGCCAGCACGTCGCCCACCGGGGCGAGCACCGTGTCGCTGGCCTTGCGCGAGACGCCATAGGCCTCGGCCTTGAAGGTCTCGCGGCGGTCGGACAGCAAAAGGGCGGCGGCGGCCACCACGGCCACGATCAAGGCCACCGCGCCACCCCAGGCCAGCGGGACCTTCAGTTCACCAAGCGGATTGTCCCTTAAGGACACTCAAGGCCTCGTTCCAGCGGCGCCCCCGCGCCCGCACTGCGCAGCGACTCAGCCGAGCGCTAGGCTAGCGTGGATTCCAGTACACCCTTCATCCATTTCGGGTGTTCGAGCACCTTGCCGCAGCCCAGCGCCACGCAGGAGAGCGGGTCGTCGGCAACGGTCACCGGCAGGCCGGTATGGTCGCGGATTTCGGCGTCCAGGCCGCGCAGCAGCGCCCCGCCGCCGGTCAGCATGATGCCCTTGTCGGCGATGTCGGAGGCGAGCTCCGGCGGGGTGGCTTCCAGGGCCATCTTCACCGCGTCGACGATCTGGCCCACCGGCTCGGAAAGCGCGTCCGAGGCCTGCTTTTCCGAGATGCGGACTTCGCGCGGCACGCCCTGCATCAGGTCGCGGCCCTTGACCTCGATGGAGAGGCCCTCGCCGTCGGCCGGCGCGCGGGCCGTGCCGATCTCCTTCTTGATGCGCTCGGCGGTGGTCTCGCCGATCAACAGGTTATGGTTGCGGCGCATGTAGCTGATAATCGCCTCGTCCATCTTGTCGCCGCCAACCCGGACCGAGCGCGAATAGACGATGCCGCTCAGCGACAGCACCGCCACCTCGGTGGTGCCGCCGCCGATGTCGACCACCATCGAGCCGGTGGGCTCATGGATCGGCAGGCCGGCGCCGATGGCGGCGGCCATCGGCTCGTCGATCAGGCCGACGCGGCGGCCGCCGGCGTTCAGGCAGCTGTCGTTGATGGCGCGGCGTTCCACCGCGGTGGCGCCCGACGGCACGCAGACGATCACCTTGGGGTTCACGAAGCCCTTGCGGTTGTGAACCTTGCGGATGAAGTACTTGATCATCTCCTCGGCGACTTCGAAGTCGGCGATGACCCCGTCGCGCATGGGACGGATGGCTTCCATGTGGCCCGGCGTGCGGCCCAGCATCTGCTTGGCCTCGATGCCGACCGCGTGGACGACCTTGCGGCCGCCGACGTTGCGCAGCGCCACCACCGAGGGCTCGTTCAGCACAATGCCCTTGCCCTTCATGTAGATGAGCGTGTTGGCGGTGCCGAGATCGATGGCGATGTCGTTGGAGATGGCGCCGAAGAGCGAGGAAATCATAGAGCGGCCGTACGAATGGGAGGGTGAAAGGGCGGCCCGGCTGACCTGAAACAATCCGTCTACGCCCCGACGGCGCGGACTCGTTACGATCTACCGGAAGACGTCGCACCTCTGCCCTGCCCTATGCATCATTTCAAGGCATAAAGAGTGCTGTGCGGCCTCGCATCGCGCCGCAAGCTGTGGTCAGGCTTTGACATGTCCACCGACAGTGACCTTTCCGCCGCCCTCACCTTGCGCCGCGGGGCCATGGGCCGCGTGGGCCTCGACCGCATCGCGCTGGTCGAGGCGATCGCCGAACTGGGCTCGATCAGCGCCGCGGCTGCCCGCCTTGGCCTCTCCTACCGCGGGGCCTGGGACGCGGTGCAGGCGCTCAACAACCTGTTCGACGGCCCGATGATCGAGGCCCAGCCCGGCGGCCGGGCCGGCGGCGCGGCGGTGGTGACGCCGAAGGGCAAGGCCGCCGTCGCCGCCTTCCGCCGCGTGCAGGCCGAGGTCGACGCGGCCATGGCCAAGCTGGAGAACACCCTGGCGGGCGAGCCGGCCCGCGACCTTTTCTGGAGCCTCGGCATGCGCACAAGCGCCCGAAACGCCCTGCGCGGCGCAATCGCCCGCGTCACCCCCGGCGAGGTCAACAGCGAGGTGACGCTGAAGCTCGCCGATGGCGTGGAGATCACCGCCATCCTCACCAAACGCAGCATCGAGGACCTGGAGCTGGCGCCCGGCAAGCCCGCCATCGCGCTGATCAAGTCCAGCTTCGTGATCCTGGCCAAGGGCGAGAACCTGAAGACCTCGGCCCGCAACCAGATCCCGGGCGTGGTCAGCGGCCGCACCGACGGGGCGGTGAACTGCGAGGCCGGCGTCGATATCGGCGGCGGCAAGACGCTGACCGCCACCATCACCCTGGAGAGCGCCAACGCCCTGGAACTGACGGTCGGCGACAAGGTCACGGCGCTCGTCAAGGCGCCGCACGTGATCCTGGCGGTGGAATAGGGCGGCGGAACAGCTAGAGCGGCTTGCCGCAGCGGGTCTTGGGCAAACCAAGTCTGGGATCGGTGACGAACGCCTTGTCGGTCAGGGCCTCGAGGAAGGCGGTGAGGTCGGCCATGTCCGCCTCGCTGATCGCCGCCGCGGTCTCGTGCCGTCGGATCGCCTCGGGCACGGTTTTGGCCGAACCGTCGTGCAGGTAGGGCGAACTCAGCGCCACATTGCGCAGGCTGGGCGTGCGGAAGCGGCCAGCGTCCTCCGGCTTGCCGGTGATCTCGGCCAGGCCCTTGTCGGGGCCGCTCGCCGGCTCGATCCGGTGGAAGGCGGCGAGCGGGTCGGCGGCGTCCGCGTCGGTGAAGAGGCGGCCCGCGTGGCAGCTTGCGCAGGCGAACCTGGCGAAGACCGCCTTCCCGCGCTTCGCCGCATCGCTCATGGCGCCCCGGTCGTAGTCCGAGCCGAAGCTGACCAGGGTCCGCTCGAAGGCGGCGATCGCCTTGGCGACGTGGCCGAGGTCGATCGCGTCCTTTTCGCCCGGAAAGGCCTGGGCGAACTGGCGGCGATAGCAGGCGTCGCCCGAGAGCCGTCGGACCAGTTCAGCCTCCTGGCCTTTCATGCCCATCTCGATCGGATGCTCGCCCGTCAGCGGCGTCAGCACCTGGGCCTCCAGGCTCCGTTGGGTGGGATCGCCCCAGGTCAGCGAGCTCAGGTAGGCGACATTGCCCAGCATCATGGCGTTGCGCCGGCCCGGGACGCCCTTGACGCCCGGATGGGTCGCATTGCTCTCGGTGAAGGCGCGGTGCTGGCCGTGGCAGTTGAAGCAACCAACGGTGCCATCGACAGAGAGGTCGCCGTCGTAGAACAGCCGGCGGCCCAGCTCGACCTTGGCGGCGCTCATCGGATTGTCGGCCGGGACCGGCGGCGGCGCGACGCCGGGCGGCAGATCCCAGCGCCATTGGGGTTGGGCGAAGGCCGCGAGGACGATGGCCGCCGCGGCCAGGGCCAGGCTGGCGGCCAGCGCCTTCACGCGGTCAGGGCCGCTTTGCCAAAAGGATCGGCAGCTTGGCGTCGGCGTTGGCGGAGACCTGCAGGACGTAGCGGCCGGGCTCGAGCGGGAAGTCGACCATCTTGCGCAGGGTCGAACAGGCAGGCCCCGGGCTGTGGGCCGTGGAAGTGAGCGGCTTGCCGTCCTTCAGCACGTCGATCCACGCGCCGGAGCCCAGGCCGATGACATAGGTCCCGGCCTTGTCGACCTTGATATCGAACATGCCGCCGTGGCTGACGCTGCCGCCCGGCCGCTCCGGCTGGGTGACGAACTTCACCTGCGAGGTCTGCGGCAGCTCGGCGACGATCGCCCTGCCGGGTGTCAGGGTCGCCTTGGCAAGGCCCCCGGGACTGGCGGCGGCGGCGAGCGGCGTCCTGGCGGTCCA
The DNA here is from genome assembly GCF_036501465.1 of Phenylobacterium sp. Classification (GTDB taxonomy): domain Bacteria; phylum Pseudomonadota; class Alphaproteobacteria; order Caulobacterales; family Caulobacteraceae; genus Phenylobacterium. The sequence continues at coordinate 9,100 of NZ_DASYAF010000096.1, read as the reverse complement.
GGCGGCGAGGTCGGCCGGCAGGTTCTGGTCCATGGCCGCGCAGTTGGCCTTGGCGGGCGGCATTTCCTGGGCAAGCGCGGGCGCGGCCAAGCCGGCCAGCGCCATCGTCAGAACCAAGCCGCGCACATCCGCCTCCCTCGCCGACCGTTATGCAAGGCGAGCTTATAGCGCTCAGCCCAGCGCCGCCACCGCCACGCCGACCGCCGCCAGCGCCCCGCCGGCCAGCTGGCGCAGGTTCAGCCGTTCCTTGAACAGCCGCCGTCCGGCCGCCGCGGCGATCGGGGCCTCGATCACGCCCACCGCGCGCACCGGCCCGGCCGGCGCCAGCGCCAGCGCTCCGAACCAGCAGGCCGAGGCGGCCGCGCCGAAGAAGCCCGCGCCCAGCGACGGGCGCCACGACCTCGCCACCGCCGCCAGCGCGGCGGGCTTGAGGGCCGCCAGCGCGGTCAGCAGGATCGCGGTCTGGATCGACTGGGCGACGCAGACCGAGGCCACGCCGGAATAGATCGGATGGTGCGGCTCCAGCGCCAGGCCCGCCTGGCGATAGGCGTTGAGCGCCACGGCGAAGGCCGCGCCCGAGGCCAGGCCCATGGTCGCGCCGAGTCCTACGCCCCGCAGCTGGTCGCGCCGCGGCCAGGAGAGGATCGCTAGGCCCACGGTCGTCGCCACGATCCCGGCCCAGGCGTGCGCGCCGATGCGGTCGCCCAGCGCCACCGCGCCGAACACCGCCGAGAACGGCAGGGACGACTGCTGCATCACCGTGGCCACCGCAAAGCCCGCCCGCCGCATGGCGACCAGCAGCGCCGCCGTCGCCGCCATCTGCGCGACCGCACCCAGCGTCACCGCGACGCCATAGCCCGCGCTCCAGTGCGGGCTCGCGCCCGGTGTCAGCAGCGCGACCGCGGTGAAGATCAGCAGCGAGAACGGCAAGCCGAACAGGAACCGGACCAGGGTCGCGCCCCAGGGTCCCGCGTCGCCCACCAGCCCGCGCTGCAGCGCATTGCGCGCCACCTGCAGCGGCGCGGCGGCTGCGGTGAGGATGATCCAGAGCATCAGCAATCCCCGAGTGTCATCCCGGAAAGCGCGCAGCGCTTAGCCGGGACCCATGAACACCGAGATGCCGGACGAGGCGCGAGCGCCGCCGCCTGGCTTCATCCCGAGACGCGGAGTCCATGGGTCCCGGTCTTCGCCTGTGGCGAAACCGGGATGACAGCTTTTGTTGGACTAGAACCCGCTCGCCACCTTGGCGTCCGGAGCCGACTTCTCCTTGCGCGCCGTGAGGTTGTTGAGCGCGTTGACGTAGGCCTTGGCCGAGGCGGTGAGGGTGTCGGTGTCGGCGGCCTGGCCTGTGGCGATGCGGCCATCCTCCTCCAGGCGCACGGAGACCTGGGCCTGGGCGTCGGTGCCCTCCGTCACCGCATGCACCTGGAACAGGCGCAGCACCGCGTCGTGCGGGGCGACCTTGTGGATGGCGTTGAACACCGCGTCGACCGGGCCGTCGCCGGTGGCGTTGGCGGACTTCTCCTCGCCCTCGATGGTCACCGTCAGGAAGGCCTCCTGCGGCCCCTCGGTGCCGGCGATCACCCGCAGGTTCTTCACCTGGATCCGGTCGGCGCCCGAGGCCAGGGCGTCGTCCACCAGGGCCACGATGTCGTCGTCGAAGACGTGCTTCTTCTTGTCCGCCAGGTCCTTGAAGCGCTGGAAAGCCTCGTTGAGCGCGTTCTGGCCCAGCTCGTAGCCCAGGGTGCGCAGCTTCTCGCGGAAGCCGGCGCGGCCGGCGTGCTTGCCCATCACCAGGTTCGACGCGCCCTGCCCCACGGTCTCCGGGCTCATGATCTCGTAGGTGCCGCGGTCCTTCAGCATCCCGTCCTGGTGGATGCCGCTCTCGTGGGCGAAGGCGTTCTTGCCGACGATGGCCTTGTTGAACTGCACCGGGAAGCCGGTGATCGCCGAGACGTAGCGGCTGGCGCGGGTGATGTGCTGGGTCTCCACCCCGGTGAAGAACGGCAGCTGGTCGCCGCGCACCTTCAGCGCCATGACGATCTCTTCGAGCGCCGCGTTGCCGGCCCGCTCGCCGATGCCGTTGATGGCGACCTCCACCTGCCGCGCGCCGCCCTGCACGCCGGCCAGGGAGTTGGCGACCGCCAGGCCCAGGTCGTTGTGGCAGTGGGTCGACAGGATCACCTTATCGGCGCCGTCCACGTTCTCCAGGATGTCGCGGAACATGTCAGCGTATTCGCTGGGATAGCTGTAGCCCACGGTGTCCGGCAGGTTGATCGTGCCGGCGCCGGCCTTGATGGCGGCGTCGACGCAGCGGCGCAGGAAGTCCTGCTCGGTGCGGGTGGCGTCCTGCGCCGACCATTCCACGTCGCCGCACAGATTGCGCGCATGGCTCACCGACTTGGTGATCATCTCCAGGATGTCCTCTTGCGAGGCATGCAGGATGTGGTCGCGGTGGCTGGGGCTGGTGGACAGGAAGGTGTGGATGCGGCCGCGCTTGGCCTTCCTGATCGCCTCGGCGCAGCGGTCGATGTCGGCCATGCCGGCGCGGGCCAGGCCGCAGACGGTGCTCTCGGTGACCAGTTCGGCGATCTGGCGCACGGCCTCGAAGTCACCGTTCGAGGCGATGGGGAAGCCCGCCTCGATCACGTCGACGCGCATTTCCTCGAGGATCTTGGAGAGCTCGATCTTCTCGTCCAGCGACATGGACGCGCCGGGCGACTGCTCGCCGTCGCGCATGGTGGTGTCGAAGACGATGACGCGGTCTTGCTCAGAGCCTTTGGCGCGCTCGGCGCGCGGGGCTACGGATTCGCTTGCGGGGGCGGTCATGGTTTTGGTCTCTTCGCGGAGGTTTCGTTGGGGTCAGGCGGCTTGGAAAACCCCTGAACGCCCGGCCGCGAAGACGCGCAGCCTAGTAAGGCGCCCAGGGGCGGCTAAGCCCCAGCGAAAGAAGAAGCAGGCTGGCGTTGCGCGTGCGCATGGCGAGAGCCTCTACCGAAAGGGCCTTAACGGCGCAACCATCTTGCGTCGAACGGTCGCTCAGGCCCCCTGCAGAGCAAGAACCTTGCGCACGGCGGGCCGGGCGGCCACGCGCTGGCTGTGGTCGTGGAGGCGGGCGAACTGCCGCGGATCGACCCCGTCGCCCTCCAGCCAGCCGAACAGGGTGAACAGGTAGCCGTCGCAGACCGAGTAGCGGTCGCCCAGCACCCAGGGGCCTTGGAACATCGTCTCCTCGATCAGCCGGAAGCAGGCGATCTCGTTCTGCGCGACCTTGCGGGTCATGTCGGCGTAGGAGCTCTCTTCGTCCGCCCAGCGGTAGCCGCGGTGCTTGTGCGCGTGGGCCACGTGCACGGTCGCGCAGAGGTAGGTGTTGAAAGCGTGCGCCCGGGCCCGCTCCCAAGCGTCCTGCGGCAGCAGTCCGGCGGCGGGGTGCGCCTCGGGGATCCAGGACAGGATCGCCGGCGTCTCGGTCAGTACGCCCTGCGGCGTCACCAACGCGGGCACGCGGCTCTTCGGATTGATCGCCAGGTACTCCGCCGTTCGCTGGTCGCCGGCCTTGGTGTTCATGACCGCGAGTTCGTAGTCGGCGCCCGCCTCTTCCAGGGCGATCAGCGAGGCCAGGGAGCAGGAGCCCCAGGCGTGGAACAGCTTCAGGCTCATGCCGTCTCCTTCTCCCGTCGCTTCAGCCAGGCCCGCGCGACCAGGCCGATCACGACCCAGCCTGCGGCGATGGCCGCCAGCCACAGCGCATCCTGGCCCACCTCGCCCTTCATCAGCCGCACGATGGAATTGCCGGCGAAGGCCACCAGCACGATCTTCGGCACGATGCCCAGCGCGGTCCCGAAGGTGAAGGCGGTGACCCGCATCGGCGTCACCCCGGCCGCCATATTGACCACGATGAACGGCGCCGACGGCACCAGGCGCACGATGAAGCTGGCGAAGAAGCCGTTTCGCCCGACCAGGTCCATGAACCGCTTCACGCTCTCGCCGGAGAACCGTTCGAGCGTCGCGGCGCCGGCGAAGCGACCCAGGTAGAAGCCGACCATCGCCGAGACCATGGTGCCGATCCAGCTATAGACGAAGCCCGCCTCGGGCCCGAAGGCCACCACGGCGGCGGCGATCAGCATGATCTGCGGCACGCCAACGAAGGCCAGGATGGCGAAGGCCGCCACCGCCGCCGGAAGCGACCACGGTCCCGACGCGGCGTGCAGCCACTGCTGCACCGTCACCGCCTCGTTCAGCCCCAGGAGCGGCGCGCCGAACACGAAGACCAGGCCCACGCCGCCGAACAGGACGAAGGACACCGCCAGGGTGCGCCACGCCTGGGCGTCCATGTTCGACAGGACTTGGAGAAGGCGGCGCATGGGCGCCTGAGGTCGCCGATCGCCGCGGGACGGTCAAGCCAAGCCTTGGCGGCGGCGACCTAAGGCCGCTAGGGTCCGAGGCGGCAACCGACCAGGAGCCCTCGATGTCGAACTTCGCTTTCGAGACCATCACCGCGGCGCAGGCGCTGGCGATCACCGGCTCGGACACACTCAGCATCGCCCAGTCCACGGGCACGGCGACCGGGGTCACGGTGATCTACACGGGCGATGCGGCGGGCGACATCAGCGTGACCTTCGGTGGCCAGACCGAGCTGTTCGGCCCCGGGATCGCGGACCTCAGCCACACGCCGGGCAGCCTGACCTTCGCGGACGGCAGCCAGCTCTACATCGGCGACGCCGCCGCCAACCTCTACAATGAGCTGGTCTTCAACCCGCTGGCCTCGGGATCGCCCGCCGCGGCGTTCGGCGGCGACGGGGCCGACAACCTTGCGGTCAACGGCGCGCGCGACCTGTTGCAGGGCAACGCCGGCGACGACGTCCTCACCGGCAACAACGGCGACGACACGATCTACGGCGGCCAGGGCAACGACGTGATCAGCGTCGGTTCCGGGACCAACTTCGGCCAGGGCAACAAGGGCGACGACACCATCACCGGGGCGGGGAGCGACGACACCCTCCTGGGCGGCCAGGGCGACGACAAGATCACCGGCGCCGGCGTGCTGGACGGCAACCTGGGCAATGACTCGGTCAGTGGCTCGGGCCAGCTGCTCGGCGAGGCGGGCGACGACAGCCTGGCCTCCACCGGCACGGCGAACAGCCTGCTGGTCGGCAGCGACGGCAACGACACCATCGCCTCCAATTCGACCGGAAACGACACCCTGAGCGGCGGCAACGGCGACGATTCCATCGTGGCCGGCACGGGCGCGGACTCGATCACCGGCGACGCCGGCGCCGACACCATCACCGTCAACGGCCACGCCGAGCGGATCGCCGGCGGCGCCGGCGCCGACGTCTTCATCTTCAACACCGGCACGACCGCGGTGGGCACGGTGCCGGGGATCACCGACTGGACCGGCTCGGAGGACAAGATCCGCTTCGCCGGCTTCACGCCCAACCCTTCGGACTACGCCGCGATCACCGATGGCGACTACGCGACCGCGGTCAGCGACGCGACGCGGCTGATCACCCAGAACCACTTCACCTTCGTGGCGGTGCAGATCGGCTCCGACGTGGTGATCTTCGCCGGCGGCTCGGGCGGCATCACCAGCGCCGTGGACCTGATCGGCCGCTCGCTCAGCGACTTCGACCCGCACAACAACCTGATCTGAGTCCTTTAGGCGGGTTCCGCGCCGCGGCGGCTTAGGCTAAAGCGAGCCCCGTTCCGTCAGCTCGAACCCCACGGGAGCTCAGAAGCCCGCCATGTCGCTCGAATCCGCCGCCCTTACGCGCGTGAAGCCGTCCGCCACCCTGGCGGCCGACCAGAAAGCGCGCGAGCTGAAAGCGGCCGGGCGAAACGTGATCTCGCTGGCCGCCGGCGAGCCGGACTTCGACACGCCGGACAACATCAAGGAGGCCGCGATCAAGGCCATCCGCGACGGCAAGACCAAATACACCACCGTCGACGGCATCCCGGAGCTGAAGGAGGCGATCGTCGCCAAGTTCGCCCGCGAGAACGGCCTGACCTACAAGACCTCCCAGGTGAACGTCTCGCCGGGCGGCAAGCCGGTGATCTGGAACGCCATGATCGCCACGCTCAACCCCGGCGACGAGGTGGTGATCCCGACGCCCTATTGGGTGAGCTACTGGGACATCGTGCGCCTGGCCGGCGGCCAGCCGGTCGCCGCGCCGACCACCGCGGAAAGCGGCTTCAAGCTGAGGCCCGCCGACCTGGAAGCGGCGATCACGCCCAAGACCCGCTGGCTGATCCTGAACTCGCCGTCCAACCCGTCGGGCGCGGCCTATACCGCGGCTGAGCTGAAGGCCCTGGCCGAGGTGCTGAAGCGCCACCCGCAGGTCTGGATCCTGACCGACGACATGTACGAGCACCTGGTGTTCGGCGACTTCGAATTCGCCACCATCGCCCAGGTGGCGCCGGAGCTCTACGACCGGACGCTGACCATGAACGGGGTCTCCAAGGCCTACGCCATGACCGGCTGGCGGATCGGCTATGCGGCCGGGCCCGAGCCGCTGATCAAGCTGATGGCCAAGGTGATGAGCCAGACGACGTCGAACCCGTCCTCCATTTCGCAATGGGCCGCGGTGGAGGCGCTGAACGGCACCCAGGAATTCATCAAGCCCAACGCCCGGCTGTTCGAACAGCGCCGCGACCTGGTGGTCTCGATGCTGAACCAGGCCAGCGGCATCCGCTGCCCGACGCCGGAAGGCGCCTTCTACGTCTATCCGTCGGTGGAAGGCCTGATCGGCAAGACCGCCCCGTCCGGCAATCTGATCCAGTCCGACGCCGACTTCGCCAACGAGCTTCTCGACGCCGAGGGCGTGGCGGTGGTGTTCGGCGCGGCCTTTGGGCTCTCGCCGTTCTTCCGGATCAGCTACGCGACCTCCAACGCCGCGCTGGAGGATGCGTGCAGCCGCATCCAGCGCTTCTGCGGGTCGGTGAAATAGCCGAACCGCTCAGGGCTTCTTTCCCGGGTTCCAGGCCGGCTGGAAGTCCGAGTCGAGCAGCCAGGTCACCGGGGCGACCATCGAGCCGATCACCTGGTCCATCAGCTTCAGGTCGACGTGGGCCAGGTCGTCGGAAGCGGCGTGGTAGGTGGGCGGGATCGGCCAGGCGCTGATGGTCTGGGCGACCACCCCCTTCAGCGCCAGCTGGTAGTTGTCCGACCGCGCGAAGAAGTCCTGCTCGGGATAGGGATCGGGCACGATCCTGGCGCCGTGCTCGGCGAGCGTCGGGCCGAGGTTCGAACGGTCCCAGCCGGTGAGCATCAGGAAGCCGGGATGCTTGGGATCGTCGACCCCGATCATCTCGAACTCCAGGTTGGCGGCGAGGTCCGACAGCGCCATCGGCGGATGGGCCATGAAGGCCCGGGCGGCCAGGCCGCCCTCCTCCTCGCAGCCGAACAGGGCGAAATAGGCGGTGCGCCGGGGCGTCTTGCCCGAGCCCAGGATGCGGGCGAACTCCAGCACCGCCGCCGTGCCCGAGGCGTCGTCGTTGGCGCCGTGGAAGATCACCCCGTTGCGCACCCCCAGGTGATCGTAGTGGGCGGACAGCAGGATGGCGTGGCGGTCGGCGTCGGGCGCGGCGCCATGCAGCACGCCGAGCACGACATAGGTGGTGCGCTCGCGCGGCGGCCCCTGCGGCGCGTCCAGCCGCGCCTGCGCCGGCGGCAGCTTGCGCAGGGCGGCGATGGCCTCGGCGCGGGCGTAGATCAAGGTTCCGAGCGGCGGGCGCCCCGACTCGACGCCGGAAATCCGGGTGCGGCCGGGCGGACGCTGGGCGAGCTGGCCCCAGCGCGCCAGCAGCGGATCGTTGGCCGGGGCGATCACCGCCACGGCGCCGGCCTGGCGCAGGGCCTGGACGCCCGGCGGGTCGAAGATCGGGCTGTCGTAGAGCACGACCTTGCCCTTCACGTCGCCCGCCGCCTTGGCGTCGACCACCGTCACCAGCGGACCGTCCGCCGAGACCGGCGGGTCGAGGGCGATCATCTCCTGGCCCTGGGTCAAGGTGACCGCGTCCGGGCCGGCGGTGACGGTGAGCTTGGGCGGCGCGGCGGCGGTCGGCGTGTGCAGCCACACCGGGGCCAGGTAGCTGTCGGGACCGGCCGCCGGGGCGATCTTGTAGCGTTTCAGGGTGTCGGCCACGAAGTGGGCCGCGGCGTGCTCGTCCTCCGTGCCGCAGGCCCGGCCGCGCAGCGCGTCGCTGGCCAGGTGCTGCAGGTTGGCCTGCACGCATTCGGCGCAGACCACCGGCTTGGCGGCCCGGGCGGAGGACCAGGACGCGGCGGACGGGAGCGACACGGCCGCCGCGACGGCCGCCAACAGGACTACAGGCTTCACCGTCTCTCCCGAACTCTGGCCCGAACTCTGGTGCGAAGAGCGGCGCGCGGCGGCGGCGCCCTTCGCCCGTCAACTTGGCATGGGCCGGATCGGGCGGGCTAGCCCCCCGCGACCGCCCTAGTGGACGACGCGCCAGGCGGAGTGGGCGGCGTCCTTGGTCAGGTTCAGGCGCACGGTGTCGTCGTCGACCATCTCCACCCAGCTGATCGGGATCAGGTGGTGGCGCAGGCCGGAGGAGAGGTCGAACTTGGTCAGTTCGATGTCCTGGCCCATGACCTTGTCGACGCGCCCGACGTGCTTTCCGTCCGAGCCTTCCACGTCCATGTGTTCGCGAATCCGTGCGGTGTCGATCATCTGTCGTCTCCCGTTGTTCGGCGGTTGAGGCTTGGGAAACGGGGCGGCGCGTGATGGAGTTGCGCGCGGAGGCGACGATGGTCGAACCGATCAACCTCAACAGGGCGCGCAAGGCCCGCGCCAAGGCCGACGCCAAGGCGCGCGCCGGGGAGAACCGCGTGGTGTTCGGGCTGAACAAGGCCGCGCGGACCGCGTCGAAGCTGGAAGCCGCCCGCGCGAAACGTGCGCTGGACGAGCGCAAGCGCGAGGACTGACGGCGCGCGGGTTTTTTTGAACCACGGACCACACGAACCACACCAACGCGGGCCGCTGGCTGGGTTCCGTGTGGTCCGTGTGGTCCGGGGTTTGAAAGCCCGCTTCGCGGGGCGAGATGGGCTTCCTGCCGCACAAGCCATGCCTCCGCTCAT
>NZ_DASYAF010000095.1:0-3234 GCF_036501465.1 Phenylobacterium sp. | reverse complement strand
GGCGACGGTCGTCTCGTACTTGCTGTTCCACAGCAGGTAGCGGTCCTGGGCGTCGAAATAGGCCAGGCCGTCGGGCATGGCGTTGATGACCGAGTTGAGCCGGGTGAGCGCCTGGCGCTGGTTCCAGCCCTCCAGCAGCATGGTGGCGGCCGCCGCCAGCATGATCAGGCCGGTCAGGACGCCGACGACCAGGGCCATGACGCTGTTGGGCAGCAGGCTTGCCGGCGGGCGCAGATTGGTGTTCGGGATGATGGTCACCGCCGCCATGCTGACGAAGTGCAGGACGACGATGGCCACGACCAGCAGCACCGCCCCCCAGATTCCGCCCGCCAGCGTGCGGCGGCCTGAGACGACCACGAGCGACAGGCTGGCGAACCCGATGCCGGCGGCGATGGCCACGGCCACATAGGCCGGGTCCCAGACCAGGAAGCCTTCCGTGCGGAAGGCCGACATGCCGGCGTAGTGCATGGCCGCGATGGTCGCGCCGACCACCGCGCCGCCGACGGCTGGACCGGCGGGATGCCTGACCTTGGCGGCGATGATCAGGCCGGCCGCGACGCCGATGGTCGCGATGACCAGGGAGATGACCGTACCGCCCGCGAGATAGCCGGTCGGCAGGCCCGGCTCGTAAGCCATCATGCTGATGAAGTGGGTCGCCCAGATCCCCGCCCCGCCGCTGGCGCCGCCGCCGATCAGCCAGAGGTAGGAGCGTGGACCTTCAAAGCCGCGCCCATGCGTGTAGAGCCGCACGGTGGTCGCGGTGGCGATGAGGCAGACCAGCACGGCCACGGCCAGAAGCCATGGGCTGTGCTGCTGGGTGATGCAGATGAACGTCCTGAACACGCGACCTCGACTCCCGCGGCGGCACATGAGCGTCGCCTTGGCTTAGCGCGGTAACGACAACAAATCGTTGCCGTGAAACCGGGTCAGGCCTTCACCCCTGCCACCGCCGCCGGCGCCGGGGTCATGGCGGGCGCCCTAGTCCTTCAGCTTGACGCCGAGATAGAAGGCGGCGCCTGGCTCGCCGAAGCCGAACACCTCCTGATAGTGGGTGTTGGCGAGGTTCTCGACGCGGGCGGTCAGCCGGACGTGGTCGTTCACGTCATAGCCGCCGGCCAGGTCGGCGACCACGAAGCCTGGCCGGATCACGTCGGAGCTGTCCAGGCCGAGGTCGAGGTCGTTGTCCTCGGCCCGCACGGTGAAGGCCGCGTCAAACCGGCCGTGGGTCCAGTAGAGACTGGCCGAGCCGGTGTTCAGCGGCACGCGCAGCAGCCGCACCCCGGTCGTCGCGTCGATCGAGTCGACATACCCATAGGACGCCTGGACGCGGAACCCGTAGCCGAGCACCAGGTTCGCCTGGGCCTCGACCCCTTGCGTGCGGGTGCGGGCGATATTGACGTAGTGGCCGCTGGCGGCGAACTCGATCTCGTCGCGGATGTCCAGATGATAGGCGGTGACCTTCAGCGAGACGCGGCCATCGGCGGATTTCCAGGCCAGGCCGCCGTCATAGCCCTGGGCATGTTCGGGCTGCAGGGGCACACGCGGGGAGAAGCAGAAGTCGCAGACCGTTTCGCTGATGGTCGGGGTCTTGAAGCCCTGGTTGAATGAGCCCTGGACGCTGAAGCCCCAGCCGAGGTCGTAGGTCGCCCCGACCCGCGCGGTGGTCTGGGCCTTGAACGTGTCGGGCGCATCGTAGCGGACGCTGGCGATGGCGGTCAGCGGGCCGAACGGGTGCAGTTGCAGCACCCCGAAGCCGGAGGTGGCGTCGAGGTCGAACTTCTGGCCGGTCGAGACGCTGGCGGTGCTGTTTTCCCGCTCGGCCCCGGCGACGAAGGAGACCAGGTCCTCGGGCGTGCCCTTGGCCACGGTGTAGCGATAGACCTGACGGTAGGCGATCGAGCCGGAATCGCCGGATTCGCCGTGGTCGCCGCGCTCGATCTGGTAGTCGCTGACGCTGATCTCGTTCTTCAGGTCCCAGGGCCCGGTGATGCGGATGCGGCCGAAAGCCTCGACGCTCTCGCTGACCGCGACGTCGTTGGTGTCCATGAACAGGAAGTCGGGCGGCGGAAAGCCGTCGATGGCGGTGACGGCGCGGTCGTAGCGCACCTGGGCGTCGAACCCGAGCCAGTCGGTCAGTTCGTAGCGGCCGCGGATGTCGGCGGTGAACGCGTTGTCGCCGTCCTTCTCGGTGTTGTGGAAGCCGGGCAGGCCGAAGGGGGCGTAGTTGTCGCGCACGTCGGCGGCCGAGATGCCCTGGGTGTTGAAACTGGAGATGCTGGCGCCCAGCGCCCATTGCTGGGTGCTCTTGCCGGCCGAGGCCTGCGCCCGCCAGGTGTCGAACGAGCCGCCTTCGAGGCTGGCTGCAAGGCCGTTCGGCTCCTTGGTGATGAAGGAGACCACCCCGCCGATGGCGTCGGAGCCCCAGAGCGCGCCTTGCGGCCCGGTGAGGATCTCGACCCGGGAGATGTCGCCGAGATCGAGCGCGCCGAAGTCGTAGCCGCCGGAGGGCGAGGAGGCGTCGTTGACCGGCACGCCGTCGATCAGGACCAGGGTCTTGTCGGTGGGCGCGCCGCGGATCGAGACGCCGGTCAGGCCGCCGAAGGCGCCCGACTGGGTGACCACGACGCCCGGCGCGGTCGACAGCACGTCGGCCGCGAAGGTCGCCTGGCGCGCCTGGATGTCGGCGTCGGTGATCACATAGACGTCGGGGGTGGTCGCGAGCGTGGCCGGCACCCGCGTCGCGGTGACGATCACATTCGCGTCGGAGGGCGCCGCCGCCGGCGGGGCGTCCTGGGGGGCATCCTGGGCATGGGCCGAGGCCGCCAGCACGAGGGCCGCGGCGGAGGCCGAGGTGGCCAGGGTCTTCCATCTTGCGCAGGTCATGGCGCTTTACCGTCCTTTTCATCGGGACCGTGTCACGCCGAAAGCGGGGATTCGCTTGGCGCAGCGGCGGTCGATGCCGCTGCGACGGAAGGCGCGCGCGCCTTCCCGCGCCTGGGGTCTGGACCCGGACCCCCGGACGAGCGACCTGGACGGCAGGTCTCCTGACTTCGCGGGTCGTCGGGTTCGCGTCCTCGCCTTCCCGGGGCCGATGAGCCTCAGTGGCGTCGCGTCTTAGATGACGCGATATGGACGCGGCCCTCGCCGCTCACAGTTGCGGGCACAGCGCGGATTCGGGGACGACCCCCTCACCGCATTCCCTCTTGGCCTCCGCTCACACGGAGGAACCGTCCG
>NZ_DASYAF010000094.1:0-14135 GCF_036501465.1 Phenylobacterium sp. | reverse complement strand
CCTCGTCGATCGGCGAGGGGCCGCCCTTGGCCGTCTTGGCGAGCTTGTCGACGAAGGCCTTCACCTGGCTGTCGGGCAGGGCGCCCATGAAGCCGTCCACCGGGCGGCCGTCCACGAAGGCGAACACCGCCGGGATCGACTGCACGCGCAACTGGCCCGCGTAGGCGGGGTTGGCGTCGATATCGACCTTGACCAGCTTCACCTTGCCCTTGGCGGCGGTGACCGCCTTTTCCAGGGCGGGGCCGAGCTGGCGGCAGGGGCCGCACCAGGTGGCCCAGAAGTCGACGATGACCGGGGTTTCGCGCGAGGCCTCGACCACGTCGGCCATGAAACTGGCGTCGGTGGCGTCCTTGATGAGGTCGGCGGGTGGCGGCGCGCCGGCGGTTTCGCCGATCAGGGTCATGGGGGCGCTCCTCGAAGTTCCAGGCTCAAACGTTTCGTCGCCCAAGATGGTCCCGCCCCCTGAAGCCTTCAACAGGCGAACGCTTCGACAGGGCGACGGCTTCAGCGCGGGCAGCGGCGGCGCCCCTTAGACCACCACCGCCATGGCGGCAAAGTCGACGATCAGCGGCGAAACCCCGACCGCGGCGAGGAAGGCGCGGAACCCGGCCTGGTCGACCCCGGTGGTGGCGGTGTTGGTCAGCGGGTGGAAGTTCACCCGCGCCGCCTCGGCCAGGACGCGGTCGAGGACAAACCGCACGCGATGGGCCGCACGGTCGTTGACCAGGGCGAAGGCGGTGACCGAGCCGGGCGTCACGCCCAGGGCCGCCTCCATCAGCGCCGGGCTTCCGAACGACAGCCGGGCCGAGCCGATCACGGAGTGCAGCCGCTTCAGGTCGATCACGGTGCGATCGGCCGCCGAGATCAGCCACAGCTGATCCTTCGCATCCTTCAGGAACAGGTTCTTGGTGTGGGCGCCGGGGATGGCGGCCTTGATCGCCTCGCCCTCGCCGACCCGGAACACCGCGGGATGGTCGATGGTCTCGTGGGCGACGCCCAGCCGGTCCAGCAGGGCGAAAAGGTCCGCGCGATTCAGCATGGCCCTTCGATTGCACGGGTCGGTTGCGGCCGCAAACCCGTGTGCCGTTTTGGATCAAAGCGCGTCCGCGCGAACAAGAGAGACTGGACCAATGAAGCTTCGCCTCCTGGCCCTGGCCGCTGCGGCCGCGACCACCTTCGCCGCGACCGGCGCGCTTGCCGATCAGGTGACCATCAGCGCCGTCGCCGGCGTGAACATCACCGATCCGCTGATCACCGACTTCAACAGCAGCGACGGCAACCTGATCATCGCCCCCGGCTACACCTTCGCCCAGGACGCCGGCGGCCTGTCGTTCATCCGTGACGGCGTCGGCGGCCTGCTGTCGGGCGTCAGCGCCCCGCCGCCGGCCGACAACGGCGTCGCGGGCTCGTTCTACGAGACCGTCGAAGGCGGCGGCTCGGCGACCCTGACGGCCGCTGCGAGCATCAGCAACTTCCAGTTCTACATGGGCTCGCCGGACAGCTTCAACAGCATGACCGTCGCCTTCGTGAACCCGAACCTGTCGCCGCTGGTGCTGAACGGCACGGCGATCTGGGGCGGCACGCCTCCCGGCAACGGCGACCAGTCGGAAGGCTTCACGGTCAGCTACCACTTCGATGCGCCGGTGAAGTCGATCACCTTCGCGTCCAACACCAACTCGTTCGAGTTCGACAAGCTGGCCGGCGGCGTGCCGGAACCGGCGAGCTGGGCTCTGATGATCCTGGGCTTCGGCGGCGCGGGCGCGATGGTGCGCAACCGTCGTCGCCAGACGGTCGCCGCGGCGGCCTAAGCCCGAACGACTTCGGGGGACGGGAGAGCCCTGGCCGGCGACGGCCAGGGCTTTTTCCGTGGGCGGGCCAGGCGCGCGACGGTCCTTGCGCGGGCGAAGGGCGCCAGCCTAAGGGTTCTGGCGAATTCGCCCCGAGACCGCCACGCGAGACCGTCCATGGAACTGGAGTGCTATCCGACCACCGAGCGCCCGCCGGAGATCGTGCCCGGCCGCCAGACGCGGGCCTGGATGGACGCCTTTCACGCCCGCCACGCCTACCGCTGCCTGCCGCTAAACATGGCCAACACCTCGGGCTGGGAGCTGCTCTGCCCGGTTGCCTTCACCGCCGAGTGGAACGGCGGCATCCACCAGCAGGACATCACGCTGAAGTCGGACTATCCCAGCCCGGACTTCCACCGCCTGGCCTCCAGCCACTTCAGCCACGGGGTGCTGACCCTGCATCCGGGCTATCTGTTCCGCACGCCGCCCGGCTGGTCGATGATGGCCATGGGCTCGCCGAACCACGTGAAGGACGGTATCCAGCCGCTGGCGGGCGTGATCGAGACCGACTGGCTGCCCTTCCCCTTCACCATGAACTGGCTGTTCACCCGGCCGGGCAAGGTGCGCTTCGAGAAGGGCGAGCCCTTCTGCTTCATCACCCTCTTCCAGGACAAGCCGCTGCACGAGATCCAGCCGGTGATCCGGCGGATGGATACGAACCCGGAACTGCGCCACCAGTACGACGTGTGGGAGAAGCATCGCAGCGACTTCAACCAGCGGATTTTCCGCAACGATCCGGAGGCCACCAAGGAGGCCTGGCAGCGCTATTACTTCAAGGGCGAATACCCCGAAGAGGTCGCCCCGGCGCGCGACGACCACATCAACAAGCGCCGCCTGAAAGAGCCCAGATTCGGCCGCTGAAACCTGTGCGCAAACGCCCATTGCAAAGGGCGGGGGCGTCTGCCATAAGCCGCCTCTCGAATTTTCGGGGCGAATATCGGCCTCGAGGAGCGCGGGCGTAGCTCAGTGGTAGAGCACAACCTTGCCAAGGTTGGGGTCGTGAGTTCGAATCTCATCGCCCGCTCCAAATTCCGCAATCATTGGTAGAAATCGCCGCTGAAGCGGCAGCTTGGGCGGGAATCGTCGCTGACAGCGTAAATCGACTCGCCCATTAGGCGAAACGACTCCCATCACGGTGAAGAAGGGGTTAATAGCCAAGTTGATGTAGGTCCGAGGACTGGCTCGGACGTTTGACCCCTGGGGGAAATGATGAACCTGAAGCTTCTTGGCGCGACCGCTGCGGTTGCGCTCGGCCTCACGGCCTCTTCGGCCTTCGCCGCTGAAATCGTCTCGATCACCGCGATCGCCGGAAACATCAACGACGGCATTCCGCTGATCACCGACTTCAACAGCACGGGCGGCACCGGCGCCGACAACAAGGGCGGCACGATCGACGACCTGAACCCGGCCTTCACCTTCACGCAGGACACGCCGTCGCTCGCCTACACCCGCGACGGCCACGCCGGCCTCGACTCGGGCGTCAGCGCTCCGCCGCCGGAAGACAATGGCGGTCCGGTCGGCTCGTTCTACGAAACCGTCCAAGGCGGCGGCTCGGCGACCCTGACCTCGCTGGTCGGCATCAGCGAGTTCAGCTTCTACATGGGCTCGCCTGACGACTTCAACCACGTCAAGCTGACCTTCTCGGGCGCTGGCGGCAGCCAGACCCTTGACGGCACGGCGATCTGGGGCGGCACGCCTCCCGGAAACGGCGACCAGTCGGAAGGCTTCACGGTCATCTACAAGTTCTCGCCGGACACCGTGAACACCATCAACTTCACCTCCGACAACAACGCCTTCGAGTTCGACACCCTGCGCGGTGGCGTTCCCGAGCCGGCCTCCTGGGCCCTGATGATCATGGGCTTCGGCGCCGCCGGCGCCATGATGCGCCGCCGCAAGGCCGTCATGGCCTAAGGCGCCGCGTCGGACCTTTCGGTCCGGACGACGAAACGAACCCTGGTCGCGGACCCCGCGGCCAGGGTTTTTTCGTGGCTGAGGCTGGGCTAGACCAGGGGCGACGCACCTCCCACGTCGCCTAGTCCTGAAGGCCGCCATGACCTACGATCCCGCGCTCGAAGCCCACGAGCATGCCGAACACGCCGAGCATGCGGCCCACGAGCATGACCCCTTCATCAACCTGGTCTCGATCACCGTCGCGGTGCTGGCGGTGCTGGCCGCCACGGTCGGCAGCCTGGAGACCATCGAGGCGGGCGGAGCGATCACCAGCGCCAGCGAAGCGGTGCTGGCGCAGGACAAGGCAACCGACGCTTGGGACGAGTACCAGGCCGACAGCCTGAAGAAGCACATCTATGGCATCGCCGCCGACGCGGGCGGCGCCAAGGCCGCGAAATACGCCGACACGGCCAAGGAGCAGACCGGCAAGCAGGCCGAGGTCAAGAAACAGGCCCAGGAGGACGAGACCGAGCGCGACAAGCTGCTGGCGGCCAGCCGCCAGCACGAACATCGCCACCACTGGCTGACGGCGGCGGCAACCCTGCTGGAGATCGGCATCGCCGTCTGCACCGTGGCGATCATCACCCGCAAGCGACCCTTCTGGCTGGGCTCGCTGGGCCTGGGCCTGGGCGGCCTGGCCCTGTTCGCGGTGGCGTTCCTGACCTGAGGCGTCAGGCTCCGCCGGTCGCCAGGCTCCAGCCGATCTTGCCCAGCGCCCCGAACAACAGGACCGCGACGGCCAGGGCCTGGACGATAAAGCCGGCCTCGCGCTTCTCGGCCGCCCGGACATAGCCCGTCTGGTACATGATCCGGCCAACGATCCACACCACGCCCAGGCCCGCGGCCACCAGCTCGCTCCAGTAGATGGCGAACAGCCACAGGCTGACCAGGAACATCGGCAGCCATTCCAGGGTGTTGTAGTGGGCCCGGATGGTGCGCTCGAGCAGCGGGTCGCCGGTCATGGCCGGGGCGGAGATCCCGGACTTGCGCCGCGCGCCGCCAGTCTGCAGCCCCATCCAGAAATAGGTCAGGAGCGCGAGCAGGGTGACCAGCGCCACCCACCGATGCTGCATCATCATTTGATCTTCCCCCGATAGGTCTCGACGGCGAACCGCGCTTCGCCTTGCGGCAGAGCTTGGCATGTAACGGGGTTCGACGGGAACCGGGGACGCGCGCTCGCCCGTTACGCTCCTATCGGCCACAGGAGGCGGCCATGCAGGTGGATTCAACAGCGATCCGCGAGATCGACTACGACCCGCAGCGCGCCAAGCTCCTGGTGCGCTTCGCGAGCGGCGAGCACTATGTCTACGTCGGCGTGCCGGGTGAGGTGCATCGCTCGTTCCTGGACGCGGAGTCCAAGGGCCGGTTCTTCCAGAGCGAGATCCGCGACCGCTACCCGTATAACCGGCTGGACGCCTGACCCGCCGGCGGCCTGATCCGCCGGCCTAGCCCTTGGGCTTGTCCGCCATCCGCTTGTCCCGCTGGGCCTTCACCCGCAGGCGCAGCGCATTGAGCTTGATGAAGCCCGCCGCGTCGCGGTGGTCGTAGGCCACGGCGCCTTCCTCGAAGGTGACCAGTTCCTGGTCGTAGAGCGAATAGGGACTGGTGCGGCCGATGACGGTGACATTGCCCTTGTAGAGCTTCACCCGCACCCGGCCCTCGACCATCCGCTGCGACAGGTCGATGGCAGCCTGCAGCATCTCCCGCTCGGGCGCGAACCAGAAGCCGTTGTAGATGAGCTGCGCATACTTCGGCATCAGCTCGTCCTTCAGGTGCATGGCGCCCCGGTCCAGGGTGATGCTCTCGATGCCCCGGTGCGCAGCGAGCAGGATCGTGCCGCCCGGGGTCTCGTAGACTCCGCGCGACTTCATGCCGACGAAGCGGTTCTCCACCAGGTCCAGGCGGCCGACGCCATTGTCGTGCCCGAGCTGGTTGAGCTTGGTGAGCAGGGCCGCGGGCGACAGCGCCTCGCCGTCGATGGCGACGGGATCGCCGCCCACGAAGTCCACCGTGAAGACCGTCGGCCTGTCCGGCGCGTCCTGCGGCGAGATGGTCCGCTGGTGGACGAACTCCGGCGCCTCGACGGACGGGTCCTCCAGCACCTTCCCCTCGGAGGAGGAGTGCAGCAGGTTGGCGTCGACGCTGAACGGGGCGTCGCCGCGCTTGTCCTTGGTGATCGGGATCTGGTGCTTCTCGGCGAAGTCCAGCAGGGCCTCGCGGCTCTTGAAATCCCACTCGCGCCACGGGGCCACGACGCGGATGTCGGGCTCCAGCGCATAGTAGGCCACCTCGAAGCGGACCTGGTCGTTGCCCTTGCCGGTCGCCCCGTGGGCCACGGCGTCGGCGCCGATCCTGCGCGCGATCTCGATCTGCTTCTTGGCGATCAGCGGCCGGGCGATCGAGGTGCCCAGGAGGTACTGGCCCTCATAGACCGTATTGGCGCGGAACATCGGGAAGACGTAGTCGCGCACGAACTCCTCGCGCACGTCCTCGACGAAGGCGTATTCCGGCTTCACGCCCAGGGTGATCGCCTTCTGGCGGGCGGGCTCGACCTCGCCGCCTTGGCCGAGGTCGGCGGTGAAGGTCGCGACCTCCGCGCCCAGCTCGGTCTGCAGCCATTTGACGATGGTGGAGCTATCGAGGCCGCCGGAATAGGCGAGCACGACTTTCTTGACGGGCTTGTCGGCCATGGCGCGGTTGCGTCCTGAAGGCTGGAGTCGAAGGGAGTTGCGCGCCTTTAAGGGCCAATGGGCGACGGGTTCAAGACCTAAGCGCCCCTTCGGCCTTGAGCTGGGCCATGACGGCGCGCAGCCAGCCCAGGTGGGCGAGGGTGGCCAGCGCCGCCAGCACGATCCGCACGCCGAACAGGATGAGCGCCATCTCCGGCGTCAGGCCAAGGCTGCGGACGCCGGCGAGCAGGAACAGGCTGGCCAGGAAGGCGACGCCCGGCGCGGCCGAGAGCGCCAGGTTGCGCCGGGCGCGCGGGCTGCCCGCCCGGCCCGGCTGCAGGGGGACGAGGGTCGCCGCGTCCATCCGGTTCCAGGCCGCGCGCGAGGCGCCGGCCATCAGCGCCAACGCAAGGATCCAGACGGCGTCGCCCAGGTAGATCAGCACGGTGAGCAGCATCTAGACGGTAACCTGGGTCCCGAGCTCGACCACCCGTCCAGGTGGGATCTTGTAGAAGTCGGTGGGGTTGGCCGCGTTCTTCATCAGGAAGATGAACAGCTTGTCCTGCCATAGCGGCATGCCCGACTGCGCCGAGGGCACGATCGAGCGGCGGCCAAGGAAGAAGCTGGTCGCCATGATGTCGAACTTCAGGCCCTGGCGGCGGCAGAGCGCCAGCGCCTTGGGCAGGTTCGGGCTTTCCATGAAGCCGTAGGTGACGATGATCTTCTTGAAGTCGTCGTTC
The DNA here is from genome assembly GCF_036501465.1 of Phenylobacterium sp. GTDB lineage: Bacteria > Pseudomonadota > Alphaproteobacteria > Caulobacterales > Caulobacteraceae > Phenylobacterium. The sequence goes on along the minus strand of NZ_DASYAF010000094.1, from coordinate 6,929 downwards.
ACCGGCTCGATGCGGATGCGGCTGTCGTCGAGAACGCGCGGGGTCTCGGCGGTCTCGATGGTCAGCACGATGTTCTTCTCGTGCAGCACCTTGTTGTGCTTGAGGTTGTGCATCAGGGCCACCGGGGCCATCGAGGCGTCCGAGGTCAGGAAGATCGCCGTGCCGGGCGCCCGGTGCGGGGCGCGGGCCTTGAGGATCTCCGACAGCTCGAGCAGGGGCACGCTGTCGCGCCGGGTCTTTTCGGTGAGGATCTGGGCGCCGCGGGTCCAGGTCCACATCACCGCGATCAGCGAGGCGCCCAGCACCAGCGGCAGCCAGGCGCCGTCGGGAATCTTCAGCAGGTTCGAGGAGATGAAGGTGATGTCCAGCACGCCGAAGCCGCTGGAGGCGGCGATCGCCTGCCACAGCGGCCGCTTCCACATCCAGCGCACGATGACGAAGAACAGCAGGGTGTCGACGAACATCGCCCCGGTGACCGCGATCCCATAGGCGGCGGCCAGGTTGTCGGACTTCTGGAACACGAACAGCAGCACCAGCACCCCGATCATCAGGAAGTTGTTGACCTGCGGCACATAGATCTGGCCGGCCTGGGTCTCCGAGGTCCGCAGGATCGAGATGCGCGGGAACAAGCCCAGCTGCACCGCCTGCTGGGTCAGCGAGAAGGCCCCGGTGATCACCGCCTGGCTGGCGATGATGGCGGCGAGGGTGGCCAGGATCAGCACCGGCCAATAGATCGCCTGCGGGATCATCCGGTAGAACGGGTCCACATGCGCCGCCGGATGGTGCAGCACCACCGCGCCCTGGCCCAGGTAGTTGAGCAGCAGGGCCGGCAGCACCATGATCAGCCAGGCCGCGCGGATCGGGTTGCGACCGAAGTGGCCCATGTCGGCGTAGAGCGCCTCGGCGCCGGTGACCGCCAGGAACACGCTGCCCAGCACCACGAAGCCCAGGAAGCCGTTGTCGATCAGGAAGATCACCCCGTAGTGCGGCGACAGCGCCCGGAAGATCGTCGGGTCGTCGGCGATGTGGTAGACGCCCAGCCCGGCCAGCACCAGGAACCACAGGGCGCAGATCGGGCCGAAGAACTTGGCCACGCTGGCCGTGCCGCGGGCCTGGACCAGGAACAGGGCGATCAGGATGCCGGCGGCGACCGGCACGACCAGCTTGGCGATCTCGTGCGGTGCGCCGGGGGCGTCGCGCACCCCCTCCACGGCCGAGAGCACGGTCATGGCCGGCGTGATGATCCCGTCGCCGTAGAACAGCGCCGCCCCGGCCATCCCCAGCAGCAGCACCCAGCCGGACCGTCGCGGCACGATGCGCTGGGCCAGTGCCATCAGCGCCAGGGTTCCGCCCTCGCCCTTGTTGTCGGCCCGCATCAAGAACACGACGTACTTGACCGTGACGATCAGGATCAGCGCCCAGGTCACCAGCGAGACGACGCCCAGCACCGAAAGGGTAGGGTCGATGTCGGAGCGCGCGTGGCGCAGCGCCTCGCGCATGGCGTAGAGCGGGCTCGTGCCGATGTCGCCGAACACCACGCCCATGGAGCCGAGCGCCAGGGCGAAGAAGGTCTCACGATGCGGGGAGTGATGCGACTCCTCGGGCGCCTCTGGGGCGCCGCCGGCCGTATCCGCCATCCAATATCTCCGGGAGCGTAAGCAAGCTCCCTTGGGCGGCCCGATGCCGTCTCGCGGCCGGCGCGATACACCCAAACCCAAGCCCGTTCAATGCGGCGCAGCCGTCGCGCGCCACAAAGGCGCCGCTTTTCCTTGAACGTCCGGCCGAGCGCCCTAGTTTCCCCCCAGAAGTGCGTGGAGGCGGGGAATGGATCGCAGACTGGCGCTGGTCACCGGCGCGTCGGCCGGGATCGGCGCGGCCTTCGCCCGTATCCTGGCCAGCCACGGTTACGACCTGGCGCTGACCGCGCGCCGCGCCGACCGGCTCTCCAAGCTCGCCGAGGAGGTCTCGCTGCGCTACGGCGTCGAGGCGTTGACGGTCACCGCCGACCTCAGCGAGGCCGAGGCGCCGGGCCAGATCCTCGACTTCCTGACCGCCCACGGCCGCACGGTGGACGTTCTGGTCAACAACGCCGGCTACGGCCTGCCGGGCGCCTACGCCGACACCCGCTGGGCCGACCAGCGGGCGGTGATCCAGGTGATGGTCACCGCGCCGTCGGAACTGGCGCACCGGGTGCTGCCGGGCATGCTGCACCGCAAGTTCGGGCGGATCGTCAACGTCGCCTCCCTGGCCGGCCTCGCGCCCGGCGCGGCGGGGCACACCCTCTATGGCGCGGTGAAGGCGTTCATGGTGCGCTTTTCCCAGAGCCTGCACCTGGAGACGGAGGGCCAGGGGGTGCATGTGAGCGCGCTCTGCCCCGGCTTCACCTATTCCGAATTCCACGACGTGGCGGGCACGCGGGCCCAGATCACCCAGTCCACGCCGCCCTGGCTGTGGCTGGGGGCCGACGAGGTGGCCGCCGCCGGCTACGAGGCGGTGGAGGCCAACCGGCCGATCTGCGTCCCCGGCGCGCCCAACAAGGCGATCGCCGCGGCGATCAAGCTGATCCCAGACGACTGGGCGCTGGCGCTCATGGCTTCGCAGGGACCGCGCTTCCGGAAGACGTAGCGGCGTAAGGCGCGGCGGCCTCGGGGCGGATCAGGCCATGGGTGGAATCGGCGATCCCGGCCAGCAGGAACTGCACCGCCATGGCGCAGAGGATTAGCCCCAGCACGCGGACGATCACCGACAGGCCGATCTTGCCGACCACCCGGCTGATCAGAGGCGTGGCCAGGAACGACAGCAAGGTGGCGACCGACACCGCCACGATGGCCCCCACGCCGAGCGCCGCGCCGGGCAGGCCGTATTCCCGCGCCTGGCTGGCGTAGATGATCACCGTGGAGATCGCGCCGGGGCCGATCAGCAGCGGCATGGCGAAGGGCACGATCAGCCGCTCAATGTGGCGGCGGACATAGGAGCTGTCGCCCTCGCCGGCCTCGGCCGCGTCGGCGAAGCCGGCGGTGAAGTCGTCGTTGACCATCTTCAGGCCCAGGATGAACAGGATCACCCCGCCGGCGATGCGGAAGGCCGGTAGCGAGATGCCGAAGAAGGCCAGCACCGCCAGGCCCGAGAAGTAGAAGAAGGTCAGGAAGCCCATCACGAACAGCGAGATCACGAAGGCGATCTGCACGCGTTCGCGGCTGGTGGCGCCGGCCGTGGAGGCCAGGAACACTGGCACGTTGCCGATCGGGTCGAGCAGCGCGAACAGGGCGACGAAGAAGTTGACCGCGAAGTCCCAATGGATCATGCGAAGGTCTTAGCCCAAATCGCTGCGCCCGCCGAACCGCCGGCGCGCGCCCTCCTGCTCGGAGCCTTCGCCATGGCCGAAGCCGCGCTCGCAGACGCCGCCAAAAACGCCTCTGGCAAAGCGGACCCCCGACTGATCGTCCCGCTGGACGTGCCCACCGTCGAGGAGGCCCGCGCCCTGGCCGAGCGGCTGGGCGATGCGGTCAGCTTCTACAAGGTTGGCCTGGAACTGTTCGCCACCGGCGAAGGCATGACCCTGGCGCGCGAGCTGAAGGCGCGCGGCAAGCAGGTGTTCATCGACTGGAAACTGCACGACATCGGCACGACGGTGCAGCGGTCGGCCGCGGTGCTGGCAGGCTCGGGTTGCGACTTCGTGACGGTGCATGGTGAGCCGCAGGTGATGGCCGCGGCCGTGCGGGGGCGCGGCGGCTCGGGCCTGAAGATCCTGGCGGTGACGGTGCTCACCAGCCTGTCCGACGGCGACCTGCCGGAACTGGGCTATGGCGGCACGGTCCGCGCCCTGGTCGAGCGGCGCATCCACCAGGCGATCGCCGCCGGCTGCGACGGGGTGATCTCCAGCCCGCACGAGGCCGCCCTGGCCCGCGCGCTCGGCGGCAAGGACTTCCTGGTGGTGACGCCGGGGGTGCGGCCGGACTGGTCGGCCAAAAACGACCAGGCCCGCGCCATGACCCCGCTGGAGGCGCTGGGCGCCGGGGCCTCGCACATCGTCTGTGGCCGGCCGATCACCGCCGCCAACGACCCGCAGGCCGCGGCGCTGCGGGTCGCCGCGGAGATGGCGCAGGCGGGGTAGCGGCCCGGCTAGAAGTCGACCGCGATGCCCCTGCGCTCCCAGTCGCCGAAGCGGGTGGGTTCGGGACCCTTGGGGCCGCCCTGTTCGCCGGTAGCGGCGGCCTGCGCCTCGGCGGCCTTGCGCGCGGCGGCTTCTTCCAGGGCGCGGCGGGCGGCCGGGGTCAGGGCCTTGCCGGGAGCGGCGCTAGGGAGATCGGCTGTCATGGGCTAAATCTAGGCGCAAAGGTTGAACGGACCAAGGCGACGACCCGGTCCGGGCCTGTTTCGGGGGAAACGCAGATGAACCGACTGTCTCTGGCCTTCTTCACCACCGGCGCGCTCTGCGTCATGACTGGCATGATCTGGGGCATGATCATGGGGTCGCACGGGGACTTCACGCTCGCGCCGGCCCACGCCCACCTGAACCTGGTCGGCTGGGCCAGCCTGGCGTTGATGGGGACCTTCTATGCGCTGAGCGGCAAGGGCGGGCGGCTGGGCTGGCTCAACTACGGGCTCTCCACCGCCGGCGTGCTGGTGATGATCCCGGCGCTGGTGGTCTTGCTGTCGGGCGGCAAGTCGGCCGAGCCGGCGGTGATCGCGGGCTCGGTCCTGGCGGCGCTGGGCATGGCGACCTTCCTTTTCGTGGTGCTTTCGTCCTGGCGGGACGCCAAGCCGGCCTGACGGCCCGACGATCTGGGGGCTTGCACCGGCGGCCCGATAGGGGCACGCCGCGCACCGTGACCGATCCTTCGCCTTCCGACGCCCCGTCGGGCGTTTCCGGCCTGCCGGCCCGCGCCGCCGCCCTCGACCTGCTCGCCGCTGCGCTGTCCGGCCGTTCCGGCCTGGATGAGGGCCTGAGCCATTCCTCGTTGGCGGCGCTTGCGGCGCGCGACCGGGCCTTCGCCCGGGCCCTGGTTATGGCGGCCCTGCGCCACCTCGGCCCGATCGACGCGGCCCTGCAGGCGCGGCTGAAGAAGCCACCGCCGGAGCGGGTGGTGAACGTGCTGCGCCTGGGCCTGGCGCAGCTGGCCGTGCTGAACACCGCGCCGCACGCCGCGGTCGGCGCCTCGGTAGACCTGGTCGCCAAGCAGAAGGGCGGCGAGACCTTCAAGGGCCTGGTCAACGCCGTGCTGCGCGGCTTCACCCGCGAGCCCGTGGTGCTGGACGATGCGGACCTCTTGGCGCCGTCTTGGCTCTACGCCCGCTGGCGCGCGGCCTTCGGGGTCGAGGCGGCGCGGGCCATCGCCGCCGCCATCGCCGCTGAGCCGGCCACCGACCTCTCATTCAAGGACCCGGCCCGCGCCGCCGCCCTGGCCGCCGAGCTGGACGGCGAGGTCCTGCCGGGCGGAAGCCTGCGGACCGAGCGCCGGGGCGACGTGGCGGCCTGGCCGGGTTTCGCCGAGGGCGACTGGTGGGTGCAGGACGCCTCGGCGGCGATCCCGGCGCGGCTGCTGGGCGTGGGCCCGGGGCAGGGCGTGCTCGACCTCTGCGCCGCGCCGGGCGGCAAGACCCTGCAGCTCGCCGCGACCGGGGCGGCCGTCACCGCGGTGGACCGCTCGCCCCAGCGGCTGAAGCGCCTGGCCGAGAACCTGGCGCGCACCGGCCTCTCCGCCGAGACCGTGGGGGTCGACGCGGCGACCTGGCCCGACAAGCGGACCTTCGACGCCGTCCTGCTGGACGCGCCCTGCTCGGCCACCGGCACCTTCCGGCGCCACCCGGACGTGCTGTGGGCCGCCAAGCCATCGGATGTGGCCGGCCTCGCCGCCGTCCAGGCGCGGCTGCTGGACGCCGCCGTCAGCCGCCTGAAGCCCGGGGGGCGGCTGGTCTATTGCGTCTGTTCCCTGGAGCCGGAGGAGGGCGAGGGCCAGGTCGAAGGCGTGCTGGCGCGTCATCCCGGCCTGGCGCTGGAGCCCGTCGCGGCCGGCGAAGGCGGGACGCCGGCGGCCAGCGTGAGGGCGGACGGCGCGCTGCGCATCCTGCCGCAGCACCTGAACGGCGGGACCGACGGGTTCTATGTGGCGCGGTTGCGGAAGAGCTAAGGGTCAGGAAGTCGCCAGGCTGCGGCTTAATTCTCATGGCGGCCAGTTTGCCTTGGGGTCCGGGCTTCTCAAGGACCGGCCGGAGGCCGGCCGCGCGGCGGCGGCGCAAGGCGCCGTCCTTGACAAGCCCGGACCCCAAGGCTCGCATCAACCATGGGATTTAGGGCGGGGTCTCATCTTCGATGATCGCGGCGGGCGCCCTTGCGCTGATGCTCATGGCGCCGAGCCAACTCGGCGACTTCCGCCATGGTGCCGATCCGGACCTTCGGAAGCTGGCCGGCCTGCCGAAGGATGTTCGCGTCCATATCGACCGGGCGATCAACTGCGGCCACTGGGCCGGCGAAGAGCCCTACGACGCCGCGCGTCGGCGCGAGATCGAGCGTGCTTTGCGGTCCCTGCATTGCGAGGTGTTCGACGCGGAAGCCAAGCGTCTGCGCCGCAAGTATGCGGCCTCTCCGGACATGCTGGCCCTGATGAAGCAGTATGAAGAGGAACCCGAATAGCCGCCTCTTCGCGTTGAAGCCCAATCAGTTTAAGTCCGCGCCATGGCCCGCACGCCGATCATCGCGCCCTCGATCCTGTCGGCCGACTTCGCCAAGCTCGGCGAGGAAGTCGAGGCGGTGCAGGCGGCCGGCGCGGACTGGCTGCACGTGGACGTCATGGACGGTCACTTCGTGCCCAACATCACCATCGGCCCCGATGTGGTGAAGGCGGTGAAGCGGCACGCCCAGGTCCCGCTCGATGTCCACCTGATGATCGCGCCGGCCGATCCCTACCTGGAGGCGTTCCGCGAGGCCG
>NZ_DASYAF010000093.1:0-10399 GCF_036501465.1 Phenylobacterium sp. | reverse complement strand
GTCATGTCCTTGATCTGGTCCATGAACTGTTCGATCCCGGGCACGTCCTTCTGCAGGACCTCCTTGCCCTTCGCGTCGGCCCAGATCGTGCCGATGGTGGACTTGTCGACGGTCAGCGGGCCGGAGGCCGGCGCCTGAGCGAAGGCCGGAACGGCGGCGAGGGTTGCGAGGGCGGCAAGGCCCGCAACGAGGGTGGTCTTCATGGCTTGTGGGTCCTTCCCCTGAGGTTTTGCCCGCGAAGCTATAGCGCTTCGCTGGAACTTGGTTCGCCGGAAATCGCGGCGAGATTACGAACGCTGCTCGTTTATTTCAGTCAGTCGAGGTTTTGGCTCCCAGCGCCTCTACGTTCGTCACCGAAACGATGGCCTCATTCGGTTCCGCGCGCAAGGTGACGCTGGTGTCATGCTTTGCCTTTTGGCGCTGCAGAGGTAGGGAACCCTCATGAGCGAAAAGAGCAAGACGATCGAAGGTCGCACCGGCCCGTGGGAAATCGTCCTGGGGCTGGAAGTCCATGCCCAGGTGGCCTCGAACGCCAAGCTGTTCTCCGGCGCCGCGGTGGGCTTTGGCGCCGGGCCGAACGAGCAGGTCAGCCTAGTGGACGCGGCCATGCCGGGCATGCTGCCGGTGATCAACCGCCACTGTGTGGAGCAGGCGGTGAAGACCGGCCTCGGGCTGAAGGCCCAGATCAACCATTGGTCCAGGTTCGATCGAAAGAACTACTTCTTCCCCGACCTGCCGCAGGGCTACCAGATCAGCCAGTACAAGGATCCGATTGTCGGCGAGGGCGAGGTGATCGTCGAACACGACGACGGCTCGACCTTCACCGTGCGCATCGAGCGCCTGCACCTGGAGCAGGACGCCGGCAAGTCGCTGCACGACCAGGATCCCAACGCCACCTATATCGACCTCAACCGCGCCGGCACGGCTCTGATGGAGATCGTGTCGATGCCGGATATGCGCACCTCGGAAGAGGCGGCCGCCTATGTGAAGAAGCTGCGCACCATCCTGGTCTACCTGGGCACCTGCGACGGCGACATGGAGAAGGGTAATCTGCGCGCCGACGTGAACGTCTCTGTCTGCCGCCCGGGCGACTATGAGAAATTCCGCGAGACCGGCAGCTTCAAGCACCTGGGCACGCGCTGCGAGATCAAGAACGTCAATTCCTACCGCTATATCCAGCAGGCCATCGAGTACGAGGCGCGCCGCCAGATCGAGATCCTGGAGGATGGCGGCAAGATCGACCAGGAAACCCGGCTGTTCGACCCGAACAAGGGCGAGACGCGGTCCATGCGCTCCAAGGAGGATGCGCACGACTACCGCTACTTCCCCGACCCCGACCTGCTGCCGCTGGTCCTCGATCCGGACTGGGTGAAGAAGATCGAGGCCACCCTGCCGGAGCTGCCGGACGCCAAGAAGGCGCGCTTCCAGTCGCAGTACGGCCTGTCCGCCTACGACGCCCAGGTGCTGATCAGCGAGCAGGCGCGCGCCGACTTCTATGAGGCCGCCGCGAAAGGCCGCGACGCCAAGCTCACCGCCAACTGGGTGACCAACGACCTGGCCGCGCGGCTGACGGCCGGCGGCATCGAGATCGAGGCCAGCCCGATCGCGCCTGCCGCCATCGCCGAGCTGGTCCGGCTGATCGAGGAGAACGTCATCTCTTCGAAGATCGCCAAGGACGTCTTCGAGCGGATGTGGAACGGCGAGGGCGACGCCTCGCAGATCGTCGAGAAGCAGGGCCTGAAGCAGGTTTCCGACACCGGCGCCCTGGAGGCGATCATCGACCAGCTCATCGCCGACAATCCGGGCCAGGCCGCCCAGGTGGCCGAAAAGCCCCAGGCGATCGGCTGGTTCGTGGGCCAGGTGATGAAGGCCACCGGCGGCAAGGCCAACCCCGGCGTGATCAACCAGCTGCTGCGCGCGAAGCTCGGCGCCTAGTAAGGCACCACGTCGAACACCTGGTGCGTCTGGCGCGACACCAGGGCGTAGCCGCGTGGGGTCTGCATCCAGTCATAGCCGGGCGGCGGAGGGCGCAGGCGTTTGGCCGCATAGTCGCCGACCACCGGGGCGCCTTCAGGGCCCATGTAGCCGCCGCGGCGCGGCGCGGCGCTATAGGCGCTGGGCGGCGGGGCGTAGACCCGCGGGTCGTAGCGCGGATCGCGCGCGCCCCCATAGGCCTGCGCGCCGCCGCGGTAGCCGTAGCGGGGATCGGCGGGCTCGCCGCGATAGGCCTCCGGCCGGTATTCCTGGCCGCGGTACTCCTGGCCCCGGTTTTCCTGGCCCCGCGGCTCCGCCTGGCGGTACTCGGGCTGACGATACTCCTGAGGGCGATATTCCTGTGGCCGGTAGGGTTGGGCGGCCTGGCCACGGCCGCCGCTGCCGCCGAAGATCCGGCCCATGCCCTGACGCCCACTGCCCTGTTCGTGGCGCCCGTGATGATCGTCAGCCATGGCGCGGCCCGCCGTCGCCAGTGGGCTGGCGACGGCCGCGACGGCGGCCAGAAGGCAGATCAGGCGGCGCATGGGCCCGGCATCATCCTAAAAATCGCTTCTACGGTCGAGCTTACCGATGTTGGGAGCTTACAATGTCACCCACGCCTGAACTCAGGCTGAACAGGTTCATGGAAAGTTTGGCGAGGGCGCGGGCCGCTACGGCCAAGCCTGCGACCTTTTAACGCCTGTGGCCAGATGAAGGCCCGACAACAGCCGCCTTAACCATGTGTTCAGCGCGAGGCTGTTTCCATGCGTCCCAACAAAGGCCGGGTGAGGCGCCTCCAGAATGGGGGTCGCAGCGGCCAAGACAGGGACAAAGGTCATGCTTGCACAACTGCAAGTCGCCGATGGTGGGCTCCCGCTGCCGAGTGCGGAAGCCTCTGGCGACGAACTGTTCCGCCTGGGACTGCTCTATTCGACGGGGCAGGGCGGGGCGCCGCTCGACTACGTTTCGGCCCACATGCTGTTCAACCTGGCCGCCATGCGCGGATCGGTTGAAGCCAAGGTCTATCGCAAGGAGCTCTCGGAAGAGATGGCCTCCGACGAGATCGCCGAGGCGCAGCGCCAGGCCCGCGAGTGGCTCGCCCACGGCTGAAGCCTTCCCCTGCAACCGGGAGTCGGCGGAAAGTCCTCGCGAATCAAAGCACTCTCGAGATCCTGGGCGCAGTTGGGGGCTCTTGTGACAATCGATAGTGCGAAGCAATTGGCGGCGGTGGCGATCGGGGCGGCGACCCTGGCCTGCGCCGGCGCGAGCCACGCGTCTGAGACGCTCTACCTCGATGTCGACGGCTGCAACGGCGGCTGCGGCCTTGGCCTCTATGGCGAAGCCACGGTCAGCACCGGCAATTCCAGCTTCACCCAGGTCGACATCCATCTGGCCGATGGGGTCACCTTCGCGACCGACGGAACCCTCAATTCAGCCGCCTTCGACGTCGTGGGCTCGCCCAACCTCAACGACCTGGTGCTCACCAGCCACTTCGCGGCCCTCAACCCGCACCTCGCCCAGAACATCACGGAATCGCCGTTCGGCCTGTTCCATTACGATGTCCTTTGGGTCGGCGGCGGCCCCGCCTCGCAGGATCTCTCGTTCCGGCTCTCGGCCGGCGGCGCCGTCGGGCTCGGTTCCACCACCTACAACGACATTCCGCTGGTCCTGTCGGTCGGCGTCCAGCGCACGGTCGATGGCGTCGTGAAGGAAGGCTACATCGGCGGCACGACGACCCTGCTCACGCCCGGCGCGCCCGAACCGGCGAGCTGGGCCCTGATGATCGGCGGCTTTGCGGCCGCCGGCTCCGCCCTACGCCGCCGCCGCGTCCTGGCCGCCTAGCGCCTCCTCAAGCCACGCAATCGCTTCTCGGCGCGTATTTTTCGCGGCTGACGCGAGGGGCGTTGCCCGCAGATGTGGTTCCTCTAACCCTGTTCGCCGGTCGGTGGCCGGAGTCCGCCGGGGTTTTGGGGAACATCATGCGGATCAGGATGGCGTTGTTGGCCGCGGCGGCGGCCGGAGCGGTCTCGCTGGGCGGCGCACACGGCGCGTCGGCTCAGGCGGCCTTCGGCTCGGCGGCCTTCGGGACCTATCGCGAATGCGTCGGCAATCCGGTCTGCGATGGGGCCCAGACCGGGCAGACGATCATCGCCTACGGCATCTCCGGCGGGACGTCGTCGACCTCGAACACCAGCCTCGTGCTCAACGGAACCACCGGCGTGGCGCTTGGCGGCGGCCCGGTGGCGCTGCCGAACGATCCGGCCTCCAATGTCAGCGGCATCGTAGCCTTCGGCGGCGAGGATCTGCCGGTGCTGCATGGGTCGTCGAATTCCGGCGCGACGGACCGGATGGGCATCAACGCCTTCGGCTACCAGACCTACACCAACACCGGCGACACCACGACGGCGTTCGACGTGGCGGGCGCCCTGCACATCGACAGCTTCAGCGGCGGCGCCGACGGTACGGCCGCGGGCGGGGCGATCGCGGTCAGCTATCTGGGCGTCTGGGACCCGTCGCTGATCACCAGCCTGGGCAGCCCCGACGCGCTCACCCTGTTCGACAGCGTCTTCGAGGCGCCCTGCGGCGCCACGGGCGTCCTGGCGGCCAACATGACCACCACGACCCTGGTGAGCGGCGTCACCCCGCCTTCGCCGACCCTCAACGGGACCACGGGCTCCTGCTCGGGGGCTGCGTCGACGGCCGATGCGCTGATGCTGGCGCCGGGCCAGACCGTTCTCGTGGTGGCGGGCCTGCAACTGCTCACCAACCGCGGCGGCCAGATCGACGCCAGCGACACCTTCACCACCACCTTCACGCCCGACGTGGACGTGCAGGAGCTGGCTTCCGGCCGCAATATCCTGGGCGTGCCGGAACCGGCGACCTGGGCGCTGATGATCGCGGGCTTCGGCCTTGCAGGGGCGGCGCTGCGCCGCCAGCGCCAACTCGCCGTCTAGGCAGAACCGCCGTCCTCGGCTAGAAACCGCGATCCCGGCGCGAGCCCATCTTCCAGGGCTCGCCGCCGGTCGGATTCGCCGGGCGAGAATCCCAGCGTTTTCAAAGTGGTGACGTGGCCGAGTGGCTGAAGGCAACGGTTTGCTAAATCGTCATACCTGAAAGGGTATCGAGGGTTCGAATCCCTCCGTCACCGCCATTCCTGCTTCGCCCTGACGGGCTCCGCAGGACTTACCGCGCTCGCGGGGCCCTCTGACGAAATCAGGCGTTCGCCAGCCGGAAGTGCGTCCGGGTCGGGAACGAGGTCTTGAGCTGGTCCCAGCCGGGGTGGCCGACGTTGGTCCCGAGCGGGGTCTTGTCCTTCTTGATCGCCGCGTCGAGCCGCTTGATGCGGTCCTTGGTGCCCGGGTGGGTGGCGTAGAGCGAGGTGGTGGCCTTGGTGGACGGGGGGAACAGCTTCAACAGGGTGCTGTAGAAGTCGGTGGCGCGGCCCTTGTCGTAGCCGATGGTGTCGAACACGCCGACGATATGGCCATCGGCGGCGAACTCCAGGTTCTGCGAATAGCCGCTGGTGATCATGTCGAAGATCGGGCCCTCCAGGGCGGTCAGCAACTGGTCGGAGATCAGGCCGCCGACGGCGCCGGCCTTGCGGGTGGCCTGGGCGACCAGCTGCTGCTTGCCGATGTCGGTCATGCCCTGGGTGAAGGTCTTGTTCTTGATCTGGGCGATGCCGTGGCTGAGCTCGGCGTGGCCGGCCTCGTGGCTGAGCACCGCCGCCAGTTCTTCAGGCGTCGCCACATAGCGGATCAAGCCCTTGTGCACGGCGATCTTGGCGCCGGGCAGGGCCCAGGCGTTCACCGTGTCGTTGTCGATCAGCACGACCTCCCAAGGCAGGCCCGGGCGCTTGGTGGTGGCGAACACCGGCTTGGCGAAGTCGCGCAACGCCTCCTGGTCGACCTGCGAGTTGTAGACCCCGCCCGACTGGTCGATGAACTTCTGATAGTAGTTCTGGCCCATGGTGATCTCGTCGGCCTCGGTGAACTGCATCTTCTGCAGCACGCCGGCCACCTGGCCCGCCAGGGCGTTGAGGTCCATGCCGCCCGGCCCGGTCGGCAGGCTGGGCAGGCCCGGGAAGTTCGGGATCTGCGCCAGCGCGGGCCCCGCGGCCATCGCCGCGCCGGCCGCCGCCATGCCGCCCAGCAGGCTCCTGCGGTCGGTTTCCAAACGCCCCACCAGGGTTGCACCCCAGTCCTTCATCGGCCCGCCCATTTCCGCCTCCCAGTTCCCGTCTATCTCACGTCAATCGATTTGATTTCGCACGTCATTTCGTCTTCAACGCGAATTCGCCCCGCCATCCGGCCGGCGGCGGCGCTTCCAGGTATCCTTTACACCGTTCCGCATAGACCTTGGAGGGCGGATCGACGCTCGCCTGCGCCTGGAACCCCGCCAGGGCGGCCTTGAAGTCGCGCGCGTCGTGCTTGGCCAGCGCCGCCTCGAAGGCGGCGACCCGCGCCAGGTCTTCCGGTCCGACCTCGCCGGCCCGGCCCAGCACCTCATAGACCAGGATCGGCTCGGTCTTGCCCTTGACGATCAGCCGGTCGAGCCGGCGCAGCACATAGCTGTCATCCAGGGCCGCCGCGGTGGCCTCGCTGATCATCAGGGTGGTGCCGTATTCCTTGTTGGCGCCCTCCAGCCGCGCCGACAGGTTCACCATGTCGCCGGTCACCGTGTAATTCAGCCGCTCTTCGGAGCCCATGTTGCCGGCGATGGCCACCCCAGTGTGGATGCCGAAGCGGGTGCCGAGCTGGCCGGACGGCAGGTATTCGGGCGTCACGTCGCGATTGAACTCGGCCAGCGCCCTCTGGCAGGCGAGGGCGGTGTCCACCGCCTTGCGCTCAGGGTCGGCCACCGCCAGGGGCGCGCCCCAGATGGCCATCACCGCGTCGCCGATGAACTTGTCGATATAGCCATCGTTGGCGCTGATCGGCCCGGTCATCATGGTCAGGTAGCGGTTCATCAGCTCGACCAGCTTCTCCGGCGTCTCCTTCAGGCCCTCGCTGATGGTGGTGAAGCCGGCGATGTCGGTGAACATCACGGTGATCAGGCGCTGGTCGCCGCCCAGCTTCAGCGCCTCGGGCTGGTCCATCAGCTGGTCCACCAGCGCCGGCGCCAGATAGTGGCGGAAAGCGTGCTGCACCCAGCGCTTCTCGCGATCCTCGATCACGAAGCGGTAGGCGTAGATCAGGGTGTAGGCCAGGATCGCGGTGACCAGCAGGCTCGCGGCCGGGGCCACCGTCTTGGCCTCCAGCGCCGCCACCGAGGCCGCACCCTCCAGCGCCAGCGCCGCTATGCCCACCGCCGCTCCGCTCACCGGCGCGAGCGCCAGGAAGGCCGCGGCGAGCGCGAAGGTGGCCAGGCCGACCAGCAGGAAGGTCGCCGGCGCGCCCAGCTGGGTCAGCGCCAGGTTCTTGGTCAGCGTGTTGATCGCCGCGGCCTGGATCAGCACGCCGGGCATGGAGCGGCGGTTCAGGTTGGTGGCGAGGGTCGGATCGGCGGCCACGGCGCAGCGGGCGGGTGCGGCGCGGGCCGCGGCGCCCTCGTTCCAGTCCAGCCGCTTGGCGCCGCGGAACCGGTCCTCGATGTCCAGGGTCTCGGCCAGCAGCACGATCTTGCCGGCGAAGGCCTTACGGAAATAGTCGGTCTTGCCGGCGACGGCGCAGGCATAGAGGTCGACCATGCTGTAGACCGGCACGTCGCCCGCGCCGGTGTTGAAGTTGATGATGAATTCGCCCGTCGGCGGCTTGGCGCCGGCGCGTCGGGCGAGCTCGACGCCGAACGAAGGGACGTGGCCGCCTTCCTGTGTCGCATAACCCGCCAGATAGCGGCGCACGACGTCGTCGTTCTCCATCGGCATGTTCAGCAGCCGCACGTTGTCCTGGCCGTTGGCGGCGAGGATCTGTCCGGCGTAGGGCGCCAGGATCTGGCCCGACAGCTTCGTCTCGCCCATCACCAGGTGGTTCTGCATCGCCGCCTTGCGCAGCGACAGCAGGAACGGGCGGTCGTAGCCCAGCAGCAGTTCCGGCCGGTCCAGCGTGGTGGGCAGGATGGTGTCGAGGCCGATGGCCTTAGGGCCGGCGGCGTCCACCGCATCGATCACGAAGCCGTAGTAGGGCGTCCAGGCGACCTTGGGCGTGTTCGCGAACGGTTCGGTGCGGTAGGTCTGCTCGTCGATCGCCACGACCACCACGTCGGACTTCGACGGCGGGAACAGCGGCCCGAACGCCAGTTGGCGCAAGGGCAGCAGGAAGTCGATGCCGCGCAGTTCGAAGTCCCGCGACTGGGGCAGGATGGCCAGCAGGCCGGCGATCAGGCCGATGACCGCCGCGGCCAGCAAGCGGCGGCGATACTGGCGCCGCCGCGCCCCGTTCGCGCCGGCCTCGGCCTTAGGAGGCGCTGAGAGGGACAACGCGGCTGGCCATGCTGTCATTCACGTCCAGCGCCGGGTCGATGGAGAACAGCGCCGAGGCGACCACGTTGCCGCCGGCCACGGCCTCGGCCTTGTAGGGATCGCCGACGACCAGCTTCGCGGCGGCGGGCGGATAGGCGATCCAGTCCTTGGTGACCGGCGCCTCCCAGACGACCTCGCCACCCTTTTCCATGTCGCGGATGCGGATCGTGGTCACGCCGGCGAACTTGGTCTTGTCCCATTTGAACACCGGCGCGCCGGCCTTCAGCGTCCGTTCGTCCCAGTCGACGCCGGTGAAGGGCGTGACCCGGTTGACCGTCGCGCCGGCCTCGGAGGCCGAGGCGAGGACGATCGGGGTCGGCGGCTTGCAGCCGGGGCGCAGCGCCTGAGCGCGCACGCCGCCGGCCACCGTGGCGTCCTTCAGCCCGACGGTGATCGTGCCGCCGGTGAAGGTCTCGGTCAGGCAACCGGACAGGTAGCTCAGGCTGACCTTGCCCTTGGCGGGCAGCTTTATCTGCTGCTTGGCGAAGACGTAGTCCATCATCTGGACCGGGGCCCCGGGCGTGGCGGTCTCGACCACCGCGACGGCGTCCGTGCCCAGCTTGTGCAGGGGCGCCTGCTGCGTGGATGCGGTGACCATCATCGCGCCGGGCGCGGCGCTGGTCGTGGGCGTCGGCGCGGCGGGTTTCGGCGCCGCCGCCGGCATCGATGGCAGGTTGGATGGAATCGGCAGGCTCTTCAGGATGTCGAACGGCCCGGCCAGCGCCATCGTCGGCGACGCCGCCAACCCAAAGGCCACGGCCAGCCCGGCCGCGATCGATCCGATTCCCAGTTTCCTGAGCCGTGCAACGCCCATCGCCGTCCCCCAAGCACATTCCGTCGCGCGGGGCCCATCCGCACGGCCGGACACTCTCTCCCTGGCTTCACTCTAGCCGAAGAACGATGGATTTCGAAAGCAAAGCCTTGAAAGCCCTGCGGGGGTTCAGCCCCAGACCCCGCGCAACGCTTCGGGCGCGTCCGGGTAGACCGGCTCCAACGCCTGTTCCATGGCGTGGAACAACAGCGTCATGTCGATCGGCTTGGGAGCCATGCCGTCCATGCCGGCCGCCTTGTACTCGGCGACCTGGTGGGTCATGGCGTTGGCGGTGACCGCGATGATCGGCGTCCGCGCGCGGCCCGTCTGCGCCTCCCGGGCCCGGATCTCACGCGTCGCGGTCACCCCGTCCATCACCGGCATCTGGATGTCCATCAGGATGATGTCCCAGGTTCCCGCCTCCCAGGCTTCCAGCGCCGCCCGGCCGTTCTCGACCAGGGTCGGCGTGACCCCCGCCTGCGACAGCAGGACCTTCAGCACCAGCTGATTGGTGTCGTTGTCCTCGGCCGCCAGCACCCGAAGTTCGCCGCCGCTGTCGGCGACTGTGGCTGACGGGTCTCCTGAGCCGGCGAGCATCGAGGCGCAGTCCTTCTCATGGCCCGCGTCGCTGAATCGGCGGCACCACGCCCCGACCTTCGGATAGCCCTAAGGTTGTGTCAATTCAGGCCGTACAACCCATGGGCGGGTCAATGGTCACGGTTGCGAGAGAGAGGGGCCAGGGCTGCGCGGCCTATCGTCGCGGCCCGGCCTGTTGGGATTTCGCCGGGACGGGGACGGGCGCCCGACGCTAGGTTGGCCACGACGACGGGAGCTGCGGAATGAGCGTGACGGCGCGGGCGAGGGCGGGTCTGACAGGGCTCGCGGCGGCGGCTCTGCTGGGCTGGGCCCTATCGGCCGCGGCCCAGCCCGCCGCGCAGGCCCCGGCGCGCGCGCCGGCGGGGCCAAGGTTCTTCGTGCTGGGGGTCTGGGTGCAGTCCGTGGCCCAGATGGACGCCTGGAAGGCGCGTGGTGTCAACACCATGGTCGAGGTCCCGCAGGGCCACGACATCGCCGCCTGGGCCCGCGCAGCCGACCAGCGCGGCCTCTACCAGATCCGCCACCCGTCCCCCGATCTCGCGGCCGATCTCAAGGAC
>NZ_DASYAF010000092.1:0-22651 GCF_036501465.1 Phenylobacterium sp. | reverse complement strand
CAGCACCGCAAACTGGCCGACCACCAGCGCCTGGCGGATCGCCCCGCCGCCGGCGCCCTGCACCGGCCCGCCCTTGAGCACCGCGGAGGGCTTGAAGCTCGAGAGCACGAAAGCCGGATAGGCGCCGGCCAAGACGGCCGTGACGAGCATGGTGACGAGAACCGTCAGCACCAGGCCGGGATCGTGCAGGTAGTCGAGAGTGAGCTTTCGCTTCAGCAGCATGCCGACCGCCGGCAGCAGCAGTTCGGCGAGCGAAAGCGCGATCACGCCGGCGGTGAGGACATAGAGGAAGGCCTCGCCCATGAACTGGAGGACCAGGTCGCGCCGGCTGGCGCCGGAGGCTTTGCGCACGCCCACCTCCACGGCGCGGCGCGCGGCGCGGGCGGTCATCAGGGTCACGAAGTTGATCGCCGCCACCGAAACGATCAGCACGGCCACCAGGCCGATGGCGCCGAGTACGGCGGGATCGGCCGAAGGCTTGCCCGAGCCCTGGGTCGAGGGCGTCAGGTGGATCTTGGTGAGCGGCACGAAGTGCATCGCGCGCTTGACCGCGTGCAGGTCGGCGAGGTTCGGGATCGGCATCTGTTGTTCGAGGAAGGCCGCCGTCCGCGGCAGCATGGCGTCGATCTTCGCGCCCGGCCTCAGCCGGATGTAGGTGCCGAGCGTGTTCTCCAGCGGTCCGTCGACCGCTTCGTACTTGAGGATCTGGCCGGAGGGCGCGCGCGCGGAGGCAAAAATCTCGGCTGTGAGGTGGGTGTTGGACGGCAAATCCTCCACCACGGCGGTGACGCGGAACGGCTGGCCGTTGATCTGGATCACCTCGCCGAGCGGCGCGTCGCGGCCGAAATACTTGTGCGCGATGGCGCGCGTCAGCACCACACTGTCCGAGCCATCCAGGGCATGGGTCAGATCGCCGGCCACCGCTAGCAGGGGGAGGACCTTGAAGAAGTCAGGGTCGGCCCAGAAGAAGTTCTGCTCGCTGCTGGTGAAATCGCCGCGGCGCAGGTTCGCCGGGAACCCCGGCGGCGAAAGCCGCGCCACGTACTGGATCTCGGGGAAGGCCAGTGGCAGCCGCTTGGCCAGCATCGGCGGCGTGCTCTGGGTCTCGATGGGTTTTGAGGCGTTCAGCGAGATGGTTTCGCTGACCAGGAACACCCGGTCGCGCCCCGGGATGAACCGGTCGTAGGAGAACTCGTCGCGCACATAGAGGCCGATCAGCAACGCCGCGGCGAAGCCCACGGCGAGGCCCGCGATGGTGATCCCCGCATAGAGCCCGTTGCGAGACAGGTTGCGCAGCGCCGCGGCAAGATAGTTGCTGAGCATGGACCGATCCTCTCACTCGTAGCGCAGCGCGCTGACCGGCCGCTCAGGCCGCCAGCAGGGTTTCGGAAACCACCCGGCCGTCGAGCAGCTTGATGGTGCGCTGGGCCACGGCGGCGTGGGCCAGGGAGTGGGTGACCATGATCACCGTCACCCCAGCCGCGGCGGCCTCGGTCAGCAGCTGCATCACCGCCTCGCCGTTCACGGTGTCGAGGTTGCCGGTGGGTTCGTCGGCGAGGATCAGGCTGGGGTTGGAGACCAGGGCGCGGGCCACGGCGACGCGCTGCTGCTGGCCGCCGGAGAGCTGTTGCGGGCGGTGGCGCGCGCGGTGGCCCATGCCGACCCGCTCCAGCGCCTCGGCCACGCGGCGCTTGCGCTCCGCGCCCGGGACCTTGCGGTAGAGCAGCGCCACCTCGACGTTCTCGGCCACCGACAGGTCGTCGATCAGGTTGAAGCTCTGGAAGACGAAGCCGATCCGGTCGCGGCGCAGGGCGGTGAGCTCGCGCTCCGACTTCTTCGAGACCTCCTGGCCGAAGAAGTCGAAAGACCCGCCGCTGGGACTGTCGAGCAGGCCCAGCACGTTCAGCAGGGTGGACTTGCCGCAGCCCGAGGGGCCCATGACCGCCACGAACTCGCCGTCGGCGACCTCCAGCGAAATGTCGTTGAGCGCAAGCGTCTCCACCTCGGCGGTGCGATAGACCTTGCTGACGTTGGTAAGCCTGAGCATTCCTGCCCTCCCGTTGAAGTCGCGCGCTACCTGGTCAGCACCACGCGATCGACCTTCTCGAAACCGCTGTAGTCCGAAGTGATCACCCGCTCGCCGGGGCGGAGCCCGCCAAGCACCTCGACCTGCTCGGCGCTGCGCCGGCCGATCCTGACGCGCCGCCGGTCGGCCTGCGTGCCCGCCGCATTGGTCACCATCACCCAGTCGCCGCCCGTCCGGTCCAGGAAGGGACCGGCGGGAAGAAGGAGGGCCGGCCGATCGCCGCCGAGCGTCAGCCGGCCCTCCAGCGCCTGGCCCGGGAGGAGGCCGTGCGGCATGGCGCCTTCGAAGGCGAAATCCACCTGGAAGGTCGCGTTCTTCACCTGCGGATCGACGCGGGTCACCCGCACCGGGACCTCGCGTCCGTCGAGCGTCACCGAGCCGGTTTCGCCCGGATGCACCCGGTCGAGGTAGTATTCGTCCACCTGCGCCTGCAGCTTGAAGCCGGTGTCGGCGACGATCTGGCCCAGCCGCTGGCCGCGGTTGCGGATCTCGCCGGGCTTGATGTCCATGTCGGTCAGCCGCCCGGCGACCGGCGCGCGCACCGTCAGGTTCTGCAGCTTGGCGCGGGTGACCTGCAGGCTCTCATGCAGGGTCGCCAGTTCGCTCTCGATCTGCGGCAGCTGGCGCTTGCGCAGCGCCTCCTGCTCGGCGTTGGTCTGGGTCTGCAGCGGCAGGATCTTGCGGTTGTGGTCCAGCTCGTCGTGGACCTGCTCGTAGAGGTCGCGACTGACGTAGCCCTGGGCCGCCAGGCCGTCGCGCCGCTGGGCGGTGCGCTGCAGGCGGGTGATGTCGTACTGGATCTGGGCCTCGGCCTTTTCGTTGGCGACCCGGGCGTCCTCGAGCTGCTTCTCGTAGGTCTGCAGCTGGGTGATCGATTCCACCAGCCGGCCCTCGCGGTCGAGCACGTCCAGTTCCAGCTCGGTGTTGCGGAAGGTGAGCAGCGGCTGGCCGGCTTTCACCATGTCGCCGGCCTGGGCCAGCACCTGCTGCACCTGGCCGCCCTCCAGGGCGTCGAGATAGATCACGTCCTTGGGCTGGGCCAGCGGGCGGATCACCACGAAGTCGTGGAAGGTCCCGGGCTGGACCGTGCCCAGGGTCACGTTGGCGGCCGGCACGCGAACCGCCGAGCGGACGCCGGACAGGGCGAACGCGCCCACCGCGCCCAGGGCGAGGACCGCGGCGGCGACGCCGGCGGCCGTCACCACGCGGCGGCGGCGCCAAAGGGGCTGTCTGATCGGCCTGTCCATCACCACGCTCATGTTTCCAGTGTCGCCCGCTGAGCGCTTCGAACGAAATGCCGCCGGATCAGAGGCTTAGCCCGGAACAGGCCCACGCCGAACGGCCAGGCTTGTCCGGAAACGGACACCAGCCACGCCCGCGCCGCGCGAACTCGCCCCTAAGGCCTTGAGCGGGCTGGCTTTGCCGTGATGCGGGTCGACCCGTAGAGTCTTCCCATGCCCGGCGCGCTGATCATCGTCGACGACGACCCCGATGTCCTGAAGGCAGCCGCCGCGGCCCTGGCGCGGACGGGCCAGCGGATCGAGACGGCGGCGGGGCCGGAGGGACTGGTCGAACGCGCGGGCGACTATGACGCCGTCCTGCTGGACATGAATTTCGCGATCGGCCAACGCGACGGCGCGGTCGGCCTTGACGCGCTGGACCGGTTGCAGGCCGCCGATCCGGCGCTGGCGGTGGTGCTGATGACCACCTTCGGCGGGGTGTCGCTGGCGGTGCAGGCGCTGAAGCGCGGCGCCGCCGACTTCGTGCTGAAGCCCTGGCGCAACGAGGCGCTGGCTGAGACCATGCGCGCGGCCATGGCGCTCACCGCCGAGCGGCGGGCGTCGGGTCGGGCGTTGAACCTGGACGAGATGGAGAAACGGGCCATCGAACGGGCGCTGAAGCTCTACGAGGGCAATGTCAGCCACGCCGCGGCGGCGCTGGGCCTGACGCGCCCGGCGCTCTATCGGCGGATGGAACGGCATGGCCTCTAAGCGCCTCGCCGGCGCCGGCGGCTTCGCCCTGAGCGCCGGGCTGCGCGCCGTGGCGATCAGCGCCCTGGCCTTCGGGGCCTTCCTGGCGCTGGAGCGCCACCTGTGGGCCACGACACTGGTCCTGCTGGGCGCGATCGTCCTGGTGGCGCTCGACCTGATGCGCAGCATCGGCGCGGCGGACCGGACGCTGGCGCAGTTCGTCGAGGGCGTCACCGCCGAGGGCTATGAGCGGCCGACCATCCCGGCCGGGTTTTCGGAGTTGGGCGCGGCGATCCGCGGCGCGCTGGACCGGCTGGCGGCGTTGCGCGCCGAGCGGCAACAGCGCGCCGACTTCCTGGAAGCCCTGGCCGACACCGTGAGCGCGGCCCTGCTGGTGCTGGACGAGGCGGGCGCGGTCACCGGCGTCAACCGCGCGGCGCGCATGGCGCTCGCGGCGAGCCCCGGCCCGCTTGCCGCGATCCCGGCGCTGGGGACGGAGACCGCGGCGCGGCTGATCGCCCTGCCGGCCGGCGCGCGCGAGATCGTCCGCCTGGCGGACCAGCGCGCCATGCTGGCCACCGTCACCGGCTTCACCGCGGCCGGCGGGGCGCGGCGGCTGATCGCCCTGCAGAGCCTGGCCGGCGACCTGGACGCGGTGGAGCTGAAGGCCTGGCAGGACCTGGTGCGGGTGCTGGCGCACGAGATGATGAACTCCCTGACGCCGATCTGCTCGCTGTCGGAAAGCATCGCCGGGCGGCTGGCCGAACCACACGGCGCGGGCACCGACGCCGAGGTGATCGAGGCCGCCCAGGTGATCGCCCGGCGCAGCGCGGGCCTGATGACCTTCGTCGAACGCTACCGCCAGCTCACCGACGGCCCGGCGGTGGTGAAGGCCCGCATCAACGGCGCCGACTTCGTCCGCCGTCTCGACCGACTGGCCGAAGCGATGATCGGCGAGGCGCGGGTCGCCTGGGCCAGCGCGGTGCAGCCGGCATGGCTCACGCTCGAGGCCGATCCGGACCTGCTGGAACAGGCGGCCATCAACCTGGTCAAAAACGCCATCGACGCCGTCCGGGACCGTCCGGACGGCCGGGTGCGGCTCAGCCTGGCGCTGGAGGAGGACCAGGTGGTGCTGAGCGTGGCCGACAACGGCCCCGGCCTGCCGAGCGGCGACCCCGAGGGCGTCTTCGTGCCCTTCTTCACCACCAAGCCCGGCGGATCGGGCATCGGGCTGTCGCTGGCCCGGCAGATCGCGCTGAGCCACGGCGGCCGCCTGGGGCACCAGGCCGCGACGCCCGGCGGCGCGGTCTTCCGCCTGAGCTTGCCGATCTGAGCCCCTCTGGCGTCAGCCCGCGATCAGGGCGGCGCGCTCGGCCTCGCCGAGCGCCCGCCACCGGCCTTCCGGCAGGTCGCCCAGCCGAAGCGGGCCGATGCGGATGCGCACCAGGTCCATGACGTGCAGACCCACCAGTTCGCACATCCGCCGGATCTGGCGGTTGCGGCCCTCCTTCAGGATGAACCGCAGCTCCTGGCCCTGGACCACGCTGACCTTGACGGGCTTGAGCTGGCGACCGTCCATGCTGAGGCCGTGGCAGAGCCTGGCGACCTTCTCCGGCGTGATCCTGCCGGTCACCGTGACCAGGTACTCTTTCTCCAGGTCGGATTCGGGGCCGATGATCGCCTTGGCCAGCACGCCGTCCTCGGAGAGCAACAGCAGGCCGCGGCTGTCCATGTCCAGGCGCCCCAGCGGGGCCAGGCGGGTGTCGCGGTCGGGGATGGAGGGGCTTTCGCCCACCAGGGCCGCGCGGGTCAGAAGGCGCACCGCCGGGACCTGGCCCTGTTCCGGCTGGGCCGAGACGATCCCCATGGGCTTGTGCAGCACCACGCTGAGCGGCGGGGCGTCGCCGTCGGCCAGCGTCAGGGTCTGGCCAGGCAGGATCTTGCGGCCGGTGTCGCGCACCACTTCGCCGTCGATGGAGACCAGGCCGCGTTCGATAAAGCCCTCGGCCTCGCGGCGCGAACAGACCCCGCTCTGGCCAAGCCATTTGTTGACCCGCTGCGGCTCGGCCTCGTCGTAGCGGCGCGTCCAGGCCATCACTCGACCTTCGGCGGGTAGGCGTGGCGACGCCCGGCGGGGTCCTCGACGGTCCCGTCAGTCAGATAGCCCGGTCCGACCGGGACCTTCCCGGCGCCGCCGGGGATATCGAGGATGTAGGTCGGCTGGCAGAGACCGCTCACCGCGCCGCGCATGGCCTTGAGGATCGCCTGGCCGTCTTCGATCGAGGTCCGCAGGTGCGCGGTGCCCGGCGCGAGGTCGGCATGGTGCAGGTAGTAGGGCTTGATCCGCGTCTCGACCATCGCCCGCATCAGGGCGGTCAGCGTCTCCGGATCGTCGTTGACGCCGCGCAGCAGCACCGTCTGGCCCAGCATCGGGATCCCGGCGTCGACGATCTTCGCGCAGGCGTCGCGAGCGGCGGGCGTCAGCTCCCGGGCGTGATTGGCGTGCAGGGCGACGTAGGTCGTCTTGCCAGGCGCCTTCAGGGCCGCGACCAACTGCTCGGTGACCATCTCCGGCGCCACGGCCGGCACGCGGGTATGGAAGCGCACGATCTTCACGTGCGGGATGGCGGCCAGCCGGTCCATGGCGTCGGCCACCCGGCGTGGCGACAGGATGAAGGGATCGCCGCCGGTGACGATCACCTCCCAGATGTCCGGCCGCGCGGCGACATAGGCCATGGCGGCGTCGAGCTGGGCGGCGTTGAGCGGCCGCAGTCCGTCCGGCCCCACCATCTCGCGGCGGAAGCAGAAGCGACAGTACACCGCGCAGGCGTGGTTCAGCTTCAGGAGGCAGCGGTCGGGATAGCGGTGGACGATGCCTTCGACCGGCGAATGGGCGAAGTCGCCGATGGGATCGCCGGACTCTTCCGGCAGGATATCCAGCTCGGCCTCGGTGGGGACGAACTGGCGCGCGATCGGGTCGGCGGGATCGACGGTGTCGATCAACTCCGCAAGGCCCGGGGTGATGGCGACGGCGTACTGCGCCGCCACCCGCTCCAGCGCCGGCAGGCGGTCGCGCGCCACCAGGCCGGCGGCGGCCAGTTCGCGGACCGTGCGAAGGGTCTTGCTGTCCATCGCGCGGGCTTATGGGCTGCGCGGCGCCTCAGGTCAAAGATGGCTTAGGGCTCGGCCACCGGCGCCCAGAGCACCTGTTCGATATGGCTGGCGCCAGTCGCCAGCATCACCAGCCGGTCGAGGCCCAGGGCCCCGCCCGACGCCTGCGGCATGTGCTCGAGCGCGGCCAGGAAGTCCTCATCGACGGGATAGCGCTCGGCATAGACCCGCGCCTTCTCCGCCATCTCGGCCTCGAAGCGGCGGCGCTGCTCGGCCGGGTCGGTGAGCTCGCCGAAGCAGTTGGCCAGCTCGACCCCACAGGCATAGAGTTCGAAACGCTCGGCCACCCGCGGGTCGGCCGCCTTGGGCCGGGCCAGGGCCGCCTCGCTCACCGGATATTCGCACAGCACGGTGGCGCGGCCGTCGCCCAGCCTAGGCTCGACCTTCTCCACCAGCACCCGGCTGAAGACGTCGGCCCAGGTGTCGTCGGCGGCGACGCGCACCCTGGTCGCCCGGGCTGCTCCGGCCAGGGCCTCGCGGTCCGTATCGCCATCGGCCGCAACCGTCGCCAGGAGGTCGATCCCGGCCCATCGCGCGAAGGCCTCGGCCAGGGTCACCCGCTCCGGCGCGGCGAAGGGGTCGACCGCCCGGCCGCGGAACCCGAACGCCTTGGCCTGCGCGGTCTCTGCCGCCAGGGCCAAGAGGGCCGCGCAGTCGGCCATCACCGCCTCGTAGGGCTCGCGGGCGCGGTACCATTCCAGCAGGGTGAACTCCGGATGGTGCAGCGGCCCGCGCTCGCGGTTGCGCCAGACCCGGGCGATCTCGAAGGTCCGCGCCTCACCGGCCGCCAAGAGCTTCTTGGCCGCGAACTCCGGCGAGGTGCGCAGGTAGAGCGGCGCCCGCTCGCCGGCGATCCCGACGGCCTCGGTGGCGAAGGCGTGCAGGTGCGCCTCGTTGCCCGGCGAGACCTGCAGGGCCGGCGTCTCGACCTCCACGAAATCCCGCGCGCCGAACCAGCCCCGCACCGCCGCCGTGATCCGGTTGCGCGCCAGCAGGAACGGCCGGCGATCGGCATGGCGATCCTTGTCCCACCAGGGCGATGCGGTCGGCTGAGACAAACTATGTCCGGGGGGCTGCGGCTACAGGGGACTGGAGATTTCAGCGCCAATCGCTATAGGGGCGCGTCGAGAAATTCATCAGCGGAATCGAGCGACGCCAGATCGCCGCCGCGCGTCATCAAGGAAGATCATCTTGAAAGTCATCGCCAGCTCGCTCCGCAAGGGCGCCGTCGTCGACCTCGAGGGCAAGCTCTACGTGGTGCTCAGCGCCGAGAACATCCACCCGGGCAAGGGCACCCCGGTGACCCAGCTCAACATGCGGCGCATCAGCGACGGGGTGAAGATCTCCGAGCGCTATCGCACCACCGAGCAGGTGGAACGCGCCATCGTCGACGACCGCAACTACACCTTCCTCTACCAGGACGGCGACGGCTTCCACTTCATGAACCCGGAAACCTACGACCAGGTCACCGCGTCCACCGACATCATCGGCGACGCCGCGCCCTACCTCACCGACGGGGTGACGGTGACGCTGTCGACGCACGAGGGCCTGCCGATCGCCATCGAACTGCCCCGCCTGGCCACCTTCGAGGTGGTCGACACCGAGCCGGCGGTGAAGAACCAGACCGCGTCGTCGTCCTACAAGCCGGCGATGCTGTCGAACGGCCTGCGCACCATGGTGCCGCCCTATATCGCCACCGGCACCCGGATCGTGATCCTGACGGAAGACGGCTCCTACCAGGAACGCGCCAAGGATTGATCGCAAAGGCCTGATATTCACCGGGCGCCGGGGGGCGCGTCGAAGGCCAACGAGCCGTTGGAGTACACCATGCGGACCACCCTCCTCGACATCCGGAAGATGAAGGCCGCCGGCCGGCGAATCCCGATGCTGACGGCCTATGACTACGCCGCCGCAAAGATCGCCGATCGGGCGGGCGTGCCGCTGCTGCTGGTGGGCGACTCGCTCGGCATGGTGATGCAGGGTCACGAGACGACCCTGCCGGTCAGCCTCGACGACATGGTCCGCCACGCCGCCGCCGTGGTGCGCGGCAGCGAAAACGCCATGGTCATCGCCGACCTGCCGTTCCTGACCTATGCCGACACCGCCTCGGCGGTCGCCGCCGCGCGGCGGCTGATGCAGGAGGCCAAGGTCCAGGCGGTGAAGCTGGAGGGCGGCCGCCACGTGGCCGACACCGTCCGCCACCTGGTGCAGCACGGGGTGCCGGTGATGGCCCACCTGGGCTTCACGCCGCAGTCGCAGCACACGCTGGGCCTGCGGGTCCAGGCCAAGGAGGCGGCCTGCGCCAAGCGGCTGATCGAGGATGCGCTGGCGCTGGAAGCCGCCGGCGCCTTCGCGCTGGTGCTGGAATTGGTGCCGGCGCAACTCGCCGCCGAGGTGACCAAGCGGCTGCGCATCGCGACCATCGGCATCGGCGCCGGCGCCGGCTGCGACGGCCAGGTGCAGGTCTGGCACGACCTCCTGGGCCTGTTCGAGACCTCGCCGCGCCACGCCAAGCGCTACGCCGAGATCGGCGCGGCCATGGAGGCGGCGATCCGCGCCTATGCGGATGACATCGGCGATGGCCTGTTCCCCACCGACGCCCAGAGCTCGCAGATGGACGCCGACGAACTGGCCAAGGCTCTGGCCTGATCTCCCCTATCAACCGGCCTGGCCGGGCTTGTCCCGGCCACCCATGGACACCGATTTCGCAGATCCATCCCCCAGACGCCGCGACCTCTCCCGGAGGGCCCGCGCGTATGGATGGCCGGGGCAAGCCCAGCCATGACGGTCAGGAATAGGGTTAGATTTTGGACTCAATCCTATGAAAATCCTCAAGACCATCTCTCAGCTTCGCATGGTGCGGGCCGGCGTCGGCGATCTCGGGCTTGTGCCGACCATGGGCTTCCTGCACGCCGGCCACCTGAGCCTCGTGGCGCGCGCCCGGGCGGAGAACCCGACGGTGGCGGCCACCATCTTCGTCAACCCGACCCAGTTCGGGCCGAACGAGGACCTGGCCCGCTACCCGCGCGACATGCCCCGCGACCTGGCGCTGCTGGAGGCGGCCGGCTGCGACCTGGTCTTCGCCCCCGAGCCGGCCGACATCTACCCGGCCGGTTTCGACACCGTGGTCGAGGTGCGCGGCGTGACCGAGGGGCTGGAGGGCGCCGTGCGGCCCGGCCACTTCGCCGGCGTCGCCACCGTGGTCGCCAAGCTGTTCAACATCGTCCAGCCGACACGGGCCTACTTCGGCCAGAAGGACGCCCAGCAGAGCGTGGTGATCAGGAAGATGGTCCGCGACCTCAACCTGCCGGTGGAGGTGGTCGTGGCGCCGACCGTGCGCGAGGTGGACGGCCTGGCGATGTCCAGCCGCAACAGCTACCTGACGCCCGAGCAACGGGCGGAGGCCCCCGCCCTGTTCCGCGCGCTTTCCGCCGCCAAGGCCGCCTACGACGCGGGCGAGCGTGACGCCGAAGCCCTGCGCGCCGCCATGCGCAGCGAACTCGACGGCTTTGCGGTGGACTACGTGAGCGTCGCCGACGCCGAGACCCTGCGCGAATTGAACCGCATCGACGGCCCGGCGCTGGCGTCCCTCGCCGCTCGCTTGGGAACGACACGGCTGATCGACAATCTGCCGCTCGACTAAGGCTGCACGATCTTCCCGCCGGTCATCGGTTTGGGCACGCCCGTGGTCTTCGGGAAGCTGATCGGCAGGCCCTGCGCCGTGCGGGCCGCCAGGTAGGCGAAGGCCTCGGCCTCGATGGAGTCGCCGCGCCAGCCGTGGTCCTCCGCGCTCTTCACCGGCATGGGCAGGCGCGACCGCAGCGCCTTCATGATCTCCGGATTGCGCCGCCCGCCGCCCGTCACGATCACCTCGGTCGGGGCCTGCCCGATCATCTCGAAGCCGGCCTTCACCGCCTCGGCCATGAAGGCCACCAGGGTGGCGGCGGCGTCCTCCAGCTCCAGCGGGTCCAGCGGCTCCAGCGAGAAGTCGTAGCGGTCCAGCGACTTGGGCGGCGGCTCACGGAAATAGGGATGGCCCAGCAGGCCGGCCAGCACGCCGTCGTCCACCCGCCCCACGCTGGCGTACTTGCCGCCGTCGTCGAAGCGGCCGGCGCCGCGCGCCTGGACCATCAGGTCGATCATCCCGTTGCCGGGGCCGGTGTCGAAGGCGGCGATATCCTCGCCGCCGCTCCAGAAGGTGACATTGGCCACCCCGCCGATGTTCAGCACCGCCAGCGGCGCCGAAAGCCCCGAGGCCCTGGCGCGGGCCAGGTGGTAGATGGGCGCCAGCGGCGCGCCCTCGCCGCCCGCCGCCACGTCGGCCGTGCGGAAGTCGTAGGCCACCGGCACGCCGGCCTTGCGGGCCAGCAGGCCGGCGTCGCCGAGCTGCACCGTGCGCCCGACCCGGCCCGCCTGTGGACGCTCATGCAGCACCGTCTGGCCGTGCATGCCGATCAGGTCGAGGTCGGCCCAGGCCAGGCCATTGGCGGCCAGGAATTCCTCCGCGGCGGCGAAGTGCTCCTCGGCCCCGGCCCGCGCCGCCTCGGCGAAGATCGCCGGCTCCGCCGCGCCGCGCGGCCAGGCCAGGGCCTCTTTGGTCGCCGCCAGCATGATGTCGCGCGTGGCGTCGGTGAGCTTTCGTTCGCCCGCCGGCCCGAAGGCGGAGATCGTCTCGCCATCGGTCTCCAGCACCGCCATGTCGACGGCGTCGAGGGAGGTCCCGGTCATGAAGCCCAGCACGCGCATGCGCCTTGACTGCCATGGGGCGCATCCCGTAGCTAGCCCGCCCATGATCGGACGCGTCGCCCTTTCCGGCCGCTATTACCGCCTGCCCCAGTAGCAGGCGACCGAACTCACGCGCCTGCCCTTCCCGGCCGGCGCACCCCGATCATCTCCACCTCACGCGCCGGCCCTTACCCTGAAGAGGAGCCTGCTATGCCGCTCGATACTTCCGATCCCGCCGTGCTAGAGCCCCGCGGATCGCTGCTTGAGAGACCCATGACCGACGTCGCCTTCAAATCCGACTTCCTGCGCGTGATGCGCGACCGGGGCTACATCCACCAGATCTCCCACCCGGAGGAGCTGGACGAGGCGGCGGGCAAGGGCGTGGTCACCGGCTACATCGGCTATGATGCGACGGCGCCTTCCCTGCACGTGGGCAACCTGATCACCATCATGATGCTGCGCAGGCTGCAGCAGACCGGGCACAAGCCGATCGTCATCGTCGGCGGCGGCACCACCAAGGTCGGCGACCCGTCCGGCAAGGACGAGACGCGCAAGCTGCTGACCCACGAGGACATCCAGGGCAACATCGCCAGCCAGAAGCAGGCCTTCGCCCGCTTCCTGAAGTTCGGAGACGGGCCCACCGACGCACTTCTGGTCGACAACGACGAGTGGCTGTCGAAGCTGGGCTACATCGATTTCCTGCGCGAGTACGGCGTTCATTTCACGATCAACCGCATGCTGGCGTTCGATTCCGTGAAGCTGCGCCTCGACCGCGAGCAGCCGCTGACCTTCATCGAATTCAACTACATGCTGATGCAGGCCACCGACTACCTGGAGCTCAGCCGCCGCTATGGCTGCGTGTTGCAGATGGGCGGCTCGGACCAGTGGGGGAACATCCTGAACGGGGTGGAGCTGATCCGCCGCGTGGACCAGAAGCCGGCGTTCGCGCTGACGACCCCACTGCTCGCCACCTCGTCCGGCGCCAAGATGGGCAAGACGGCCCAGGGCGCGGTGTGGCTGAACGCCGACCTGCTCAGCCCCTACGACTACTGGCAGTTCTGGCGGAACACCGAGGACGGTGACGTGGGCCGGTTCCTGAAGCTCTACACCGACCTGCCGCTGGGTGAGATCGCCCGGCTGGAAGCGCTGGAAGGCGCCGGCATCAACGAGGCCAAGAAGGTGCTGGCCAACGAGGCCACCACCCTGCTGCACGGCGCCGAGGAAGCCGCCAAGGCCGCCGCGGCGGCGGAGGCGGCCTTCGTGCACGGCGCGCTCAGCGACGACCTGCCGACCCATGAGATTCCGGCGGCGGAGCTCAAGGCCGGCGTCATGCTGGCGGCCCTGTTCGAGGCGGCCGGCCTAGCGGGGTCGCGAGGCGAAGCCCGGCGCCTGGCCCAGGGGGGCGGCCTGCGGGTCAACGACAAGGCCGAAGCCGACGCCAACCGCACCATCACCGAGGCCGACCTGGTCGACGGCGTCATCAAGCTGGCGGCCGGCAAGAAGAAGATCGTCCTGGTGCGGCCGGTCTAGGGAGCAGAACCGATGGCGAAAATCACCGAGGGCGCCAAGGCGCCGGCCTGGGAGATGGAGAGCGCGGGCGGTTGGGTCCGCTCGGCCGACTACGCCGGCAAGACCTATGTGCTCTACTTCTATCCGAAGGACGACACGCCGGGCTGCACCAACGAGAACAAGGACTTCACCGCCCTCGCCGGTGAATTCACCAAGGCCGGGGTGGCGCTGGTGGGCGCGTCGAAGGACAGCCTGAAGGCGCACGCCAAATTCACGGACAAGTACGGCCTGACCGTGCCGCTCGGCTCCGACCCGGAGGCCAAGACCATCGAGGCGTTCGAGAGCTGGGTGCAGAAGTCGCTCTACGGCCGCGAATACATGGGCATCGACCGCTCGACCTTCCTGATCCGCGACGGCGTGATCCGGAAGATCTGGCGCAAGGTGAAGGTCGCCGGCCACGCCCAGGCGGTGCTGGACGCGGCGAAAGCGCTCTGACCGCGCGGCTGACCGGCGCGGCCTGACGCCGCACGGCCACGCCGGTTCCGGACCCGCGCGGCGGCTCGGACCGCGCCTGTTTTGTGCGCTCGCCGAAGGGCGTCGCAAACCTTCGCTCGGCCACCGGATTCGCTGAACGACGATCCGATTCGGCGGCCGTCAAGCGATGATCGTCGCTTCGGTCGCAAACCATCTTGCACCTCGTGGAAAGTTCGTCGCATATCGCCGGATCGTGCGCGGATGGGGGACTTCGGCGAACGCATGGAACGGCTCCAACGCCTTCGCCGCTCGCTCCTGGAGCTGTTTCCCGAACGCCATCTCTACGTCCGCTCGGGCGGTGAGATGAAGGGCTACGTCCTCACCCCCAAGACCCAGATGATCGTCGCCGGCGGGATTTCGGCCGCCGCCCTGTGGATGGGCGTCTGCACCGCCGCGATGCTGGTCAACATGCTGTCGGCCTCGCCCGCCGACCGCGAGATCGCCCGCACCCAGGCCAAGTACGAACGCTGGATCGCCGACCGCCAGGCGCGGCTGAACTCCGCCGTCGCCCAGCTCGACGCCGGCGGCGCGGGCGCGACCGGCGCGGGCGTCGCCGCCGACATCGAAAAGCGCCACGCCGCGCTCGCCATGCTGCTCACCGACATGAAGGGCGCCCCCGGCGCCGCCCAGGCGCTGACGCCGGTGATCAACAAGGCCCTGGCGTCCAACGACAAGAACCCGGCCCACATCGTCGAGACCGTGCGCGTCAGCCAGGAGCAGTTGCTGGACGCCGCCGACGTCTTCGCCAAGAGCCGCGCCGACCGGCTGCGCCTGGCCTTCCGCCTGGCGGGCCTGACCCCGGCCGCCTACCTGCCGAAAGGCGGCGCGCTGGGCGGGCCGCTGATCGAGTCCAAGGACCCGCGGGCGCTCGCCGCCGTGCTCGACGTGGACGAAGGCTTCGCCGACCGCATCCAGCACGCCGCCGCCGACATGAGCGAGGCCAAGGCGCTGGAGGACGCGGCCCACGACCTGCCGTTCGGCAAGCCGACGCCGGAGGTGGATCGCTCCTCCAGCTTCGGCGTGCGCGTCGATCCCTTCACCGGCCATCCCGCGTTCCATTCGGGTCAGGACTTCTCCGGCGCGCGGATGGAGGCGGTGCACGCCACCGGCCCGGGCGTGGTCTCTTTCACGGGCGTCCGCAACGGCTATGGCAACACCGTCGAAATCGACCACGGCGGCGGGCTGAAGACCCGCTACGCCCACTTGGCGGCGATCTCGGTGGCGGTCGGCCAGCACGTCGGCGTTGGCCAGCGCCTGGGCGGCATGGGCTCGACGGGCCGCTCCACCGGCACCCACCTGCACTACGAGGTGTGGCTGAACGGCCGCGCCATGAACCCGGACCGTTTCCTCAAGGCAGGCGACTATGTTCAGCAAGCCGACGACTAAGCCCTCGTCCGCCGCGGCGCGTCCGGACGCCCTGGAGCCGCCGAAGAAGGCCATCGCCTGCTCACTGATCGCCGAGAACGTCAGGGTGGAGGGCGACCTCGCCAGCGATGGCGACGTGCAGCTCGATGGCGCCCTGCGCGGCGACCTCAAGGTCAACCACCTTTCGGTGGGCGAGACCGGCCAGGTGGAAGGCTCCATCGTCGCCGAGAGCGTCGAGATCCGCGGGCGGGTGACCGGCGCGATCAGCGCGCGCTCGGTGCGCCTGCTCGCCACCGCCAGGGTCGACGGCGACATCATCCACGACCAGCTGGCCATCGAGGCCGGCGCCCACTTCGCCGGCCGCAGCCTCAAGGGCCCGCCGGTCGCCGAACAGCTCAGCCTGCCGATCGCGGCGGAGTAGCTATTCCCGCGTCACGCCCACGCGCTGGGCCAGCGCCGCGCCCATGAAGTCGTCGAGG
Organism: Phenylobacterium sp.; assembly: GCF_036501465.1. GTDB lineage: Bacteria > Pseudomonadota > Alphaproteobacteria > Caulobacterales > Caulobacteraceae > Phenylobacterium. Next base: position 6,812 of record NZ_DASYAF010000092.1, on the reverse strand, counting down.
TCGCCGTCCAGCACGCCCTGGGTGTCGGAGGTCTCGACCTCGGTCCGCAGGTCCTTGACCATCTGGTAGGGCTGCAGGACGTAGCTGCGGATCTGGTGGCCCCAGCCGATGTCGGTCTTCTGGTCCTCCAGCGCCTGTTTCTCGGACTCGCGCTTCTGCAGCTCGGCCTCGTAGAGCCGCGCGCGCAGCATCTTCCAGGCTTCCTCGCGGTTCTGGTGCTGCGAGCGGCCGGCCTGGCAGGCGACCGCGATGCCGGTCGGGATGTGGGTCAGGCGCACGGCGCTATCGGTCTTGTTGATGTGCTGGCCGCCGGCCCCGGAGGCGCGATAGGTATCGGTGCGCACGTCGGCGGGATTGATCTCGATGACGATATTGTCGTCCACCACCGGATAGACCCAGACCGAGGCGAAGCTGGTGTGGCGCTTGGCGGCGGCGTCGAAGGGCGAGATGCGCACCAGCCGATGCACGCCGGCCTCGGTCTTCAGCCAGCCGTAGGCGTTGGCGCCCTTGATCTGCAGGGTCGCCGACTTGATGCCGGCCTGGTCGCCGCCGGTCTCTTCCAGGAAGTCGACGGCCATGCCGTGGGCGTTGGCCCAGCGGGTGTACATGCGCATCAGCATGCCGGCCCAGTCGCAGGACTCGGTGCCGCCGGCCCCGGAGTTGATCTCGATGAAGGCGTCGTTGCCGTCGGCCTCGCCGGAAAGCAGCGCCTCCAGCTCGGCGCGCGCGGCGCGCTCCTTGATGCCTTTCAGCTGGACGCGGGCTTCCTCGAGGGAGGCTTCGTCGCCCTCCTCATCGGCCAGTTCGGCGTAGCCCAGGGCGTCGGCCAGGTCGCGCTCCAGGCCCTTGACCGCGTCGACCGCGTTGGCCAGGCGCGTACGCTCGCGCATCAGCCCTTGCGCGGCCTCGGCGTTGTCCCACAGCGTCGGGTCCTCGACCCGGGCGTTCAGCTCGTCCAGCTTGCGGAGCGCAGGCTCCCAGTCAAAGACGCCTCCTGAGCAGTTCAACCGACTGCTCGATGTTGGCCTTGGCGGCCTCGACATCCAATCTCATGGAAAACTCCGAACTGCGGAGGCGGCAGATAGGCTGAAGCGGCTAATCATACAAGCCGGTGACTTCGTCCTTCTTGGCGGGCGGCTTGGGCGGTGGCGGCGCGCCGGGCTTCACAGCCGCCGCCGCGCTCGGCGCGCCGGTGACGCCGTTCTGGAAGACCTGGTCATAGGGTTGCGGGCCGATCGGAGCCTCTTCAGGGACCTTGGGTTCGGTGCCCGGCCGGAAGGCTTCGCGGATGCCGTTCACCATGGCGTAGCGGGCGCCGGGCGCCGGCTTGAACTCGTCGGGCGAGTAGTACTTGTCGGCCTCCTTCATGAAATCGATGAAGATCGGCAGGGCGGCGACCGCGCCGGTCTCGCCGTTGCCCAGGCTGCGGTTGTCGTCGAAGCCGATGTAGACCCCGGCCACCAGGTGCGGGTTGAAGCCCATGAACCAGGCCGAGCGGAAGGCGCTGGTGGTGCCCGTCTTGCCGCCGATCGGCCGGCCCAGCACCAGGGCCGCGGTGCCGGTGCCGCGCTGCACCACGCCCTGCAGCATCGAGGTGATCTGGGCCGCGGTGATCGGGTCCCAGACCTGGGCGCCGGCCGGCTGGATGCGCGGGCTCTCGTCGCCGTTGAAACCGGCGTCGCAGCGGTCGCAGTCGCGCCCGTCGGCCCGGAAGATGGTTTTGCCCTCCCGATCCTGCACCAGCTCGATCAGGTGCGGCTCGACCTTCCGCCCGCCGTTGATGAAGGCCGAATAGGCGCCGGCCATGCGGAACACCGTGGTCTCGCCGGCCCCCAGCGCCATGGCCAGCACGTTCTCCATGTGGGTCACCACACCCAGCCGGATGGCCGAGGCGCTGATCTTCGGCATGCCGACGCCCTGGGCCAGGCGCACAGTCATGGCGTTGCGCGACAGCTCCAACCCCCTGCGCAGCGGCAGCGGCCCCAGGAAATCGTGCTCGTAGTTCTCCGGCGTCCAGGCCTGGCCGTTGGCGCCGATGAGCGTGATCGGCGCGTCTTCGATGATGCTGGCCGGGGTGTAGCCGTTCTCCAGAGCCGTCGCATAGACGATCGGCTTGAACGACGAGCCCGGCTGGCGCAGCGCCTGGGTGGCGCGGTTGAAGGTGGAGAGCGAGAAGGAATAGCCGCCCACCATGGCCAGCACCCGGCCGGAGTTGGGCTCCATGGCCACCAGCGCCCCGTTCACGGCCGGGATCTGCTTCAGCAGGAAGCCCGAGCCTTTGTCGGACGGCGCCACGAACACCAGGTCGCCGGAGCCGATGCCGCGCCCGCGCCGGGCCCAGGCCACGTCCTCGGGGACCAGGGCCCCGGTCCGGCCGTCCAGGGTGCGCACATGCACTCCGCCGCCCGCGACGTCGGTGACCACGGCGGCGACCCAGTCGGGGCGCTCGGCGGGCTTCACCGCCTGCTTGGCGGCCGCCTCCCAGTTGGTGAGGGTGGTGACGTGGCCCCAGGCGCCGCGCCAGCCATGGCGGCGGTCATAGGTCTCCAGCCCCTTCATGAGCGCCGCCTTGGCCGCGGTCTGCAGCCGCGGATCGAGGGTCGTGCGCATGTAGTAGCCGCCCTCGGTCAGCCGCGGCCCCAGGGTGGCCAGCCCGCGGCGGCGGACTTCCTCGACGAAGTAGTCGGCGTCACGGTATTTGGCGCGGCTGGGTTCGGGCTGGACCACCAGATCCTCGCGCTTGGCCGCCTCGGCCTGGGCGCGGGTCGCCCAGCCGGCTTCGACCATCTGGTCCAGCACCCAGTTGCGCCGGTCCATCGCCGCCTTCTTGTGGCGGATCGGGTGATAGTTGTCTGGCCCCTTCGGCAGCGACGCGAGATAGGCGCACTCGGCCAGGTCCAGGTCGGTGATCGACTTGCCGAAATAGTTGTAGGCCGCCGCGCCCACGCCATAGGAGCGGTAGCCCAGCCAGATCTCGTTCAGATAGAGCTCGAGGATCCGCTCCTTGCTCACCGCGCCCTCGAGCTGCTGGGCGATCATCGCCTCCTTCAGCTTGCGGCCGAGGGTGGCGTCGTTGGTGAGCAGGATGTTCTTGGCGACCTGCTGGGTGATGGTCGAACCGCTCTCCAGCCGCCGGCCCTGAGCCAGGTTGACGATGTCCTTGGCGCTGGCGCGGATGATGCCGGTGTAGTCCAGGCCCGCGTGCTTGAAGAAGTTGCGGTCCTCGGCCGCCAGGAAGGCTTGGGCCAGCTGCGGCGGGATGTTGTCGTAGGGCACGAAGATCCGCCGCTCGCGGCTGAACTCGCCGATCAGGGTGCCGTCCCAGGCGTAGGCGCGCGTGGCCGTGGGTGGATGGTAGTCCGCCAGGTCCGAGGCGTCGGGCATGTCGTGGAACAGCCAGGCGGCCCAGATGGCGACCGCGAAACCGGCCACCGCAATCAGGCTCAACACCGCGACGCCGGCGAACGCGACCCATCTTTCGCGGGGAAGATCCAACGACTAACGGCCTCCAGAGGCGCCCCGCCTCTACGCTGCCGGTCTAAACGGCTTCGATTGCGGCGCCAACGGGGCGACGGGCCCCCACGCGCCGGCCTGCGTCAGCGCGCCGCGAGGCGGGTCGCTTCGGCGAAGTAGTCGTCGATGGAATCGCCCACGGCGCTCATCAGCCGTTTGCGCCGGGCGGGATCGCGCAGGAAGGCCTCGTCCTCGGGGTTGGTGACGAAGCCCATCTCCAGCAGCACGGCCGGCACGTCGGGGGCCAGCAGCACCATGAAGCCCGCGTCGCGCTGGCTGCGGCGCAGCAGGGGCGCCTTGCCGTCGATGTGGCTGACAAGGTTGTTGGCGAAGGCCGCCGAGCGGTTCTTGGTCGCCCGCTGGGTAAGGTCGAACAGGATGTCGCTGACCCCGCGGTCGCCGGTCAGGCTGGCCTTCATGAACCAGTCGTCGCGCTTCACGAACCGCGTCGCCCGGCCCGAGGCCTTGTCGGACAGCGTATAGACCGAGGCCCCGCGCACATTGGCGTCGCCGCCCGAGTCGGAGTGCAGCGAGATGAACAGGTCGGCGCCGGCGCGCTGGGCGATCCGCACCCGCTCGTCGAGGGGCACATAGGTGTCGTCCTCGCGGGTCAGCACCACGCGGTACCGGGGCGAGCGCTCCAGCCGTTCCTTCAGCGCCAGCGCCGCGGCCAGGTTGACGTCCTTTTCGAAACCTTGGGCGCCGAGCGCGCCGGGATCGTGGCCGCCGTGGCCTGGGTCGATGACGATCACCTTCTTGAATGAAATCGGCGGGGCGCTGTGGATCACCGCCGGAACGATCTGCGGCCGCAGGTTCAGCGGCGCGGCGGAGACCTTGGCGCTGGTCATCCGCACCTGTCCCGGCTGGGCGATGACATCGATCACATAGCGGTAGTGGTCGATGCCGTCGGCGGGCGGCAGCAGGAAGCGGCCCTTGATCCTGGCGTCGGGGGCGAGGTCGATCTGCAGACGCGCGCCGCCCGAGGTCTGATCCACCGCCCAGGCCTTCACCAGCCCCTGGCCGGAGCCCTGCAGGCCGCCGGCGGCGGAGACATTGGGCAGCACCACCACGGCGCGGCCGTCGCCGGCGCCGTCGGAGACCAGCTTGCCGCTGGCCGCCTGATCGAGGTCCATGACCAGCCGGGTCGCCTGGGAATCACCGCCGAGCCGGACCTTCAGCAGTCCGCCCACGGCGGCCGCGGCGTGCGAAGCCACGGCGACGGCCAGGCCCGCAGCGGCGATGGCCGCGACGGCAAAAGCCGCGCGTCCCCGGTTCCGCATCAGCAGGCCCACCCCGAGCTTCATTCGCCCCTTAACCCAACGAGGGACTTAAACCCCTCTATTCACTAGCCATATACGCCGTGAGCCGGTGGATAAATGGTTAACGGGACCTTGCCAGGTGCGACCCTTTCGGTTCGGCTTTCCTTTTCACCGCCGGTATTGCTAATGTCCGGCCGCGCGCCAAACCGGTTCCCGTGTTCTGCGGGGCGAAGGGTCGCGCGAACAAAGCCCGCGTCAGCTGACCGTTTTTCGGCGACCGACGCCCTATCCGATCCGCGCCCTTGGGCGCGCCTGGGAACACACTCGATGGGCAGCGCTGCTCACGCCACATGTCGGCTTCAAGCCCCCGGAGACGCACCCTGCGTCGCCCCGGCCGGCGCGCGCGCCCATCTCACCAACAGCAGGCTGCGCCCGGACCCGTCCGGCGCGCGCCGCGGAGATGACCTGAATGTCCAAGAACATGTTGATCGACGCCGCCCACGCCGAAGAGACGCGCGTGGTGGTGGTCGACGGATCCCGCGTTGAAGAATTCGATTTCGAAAGCTCCAACCGCAAGCAGCTCAGAGGCAATATCTATCTCGCCAAGGTGACGCGCGTTGAGCCGTCGCTGCAGGCGGCCTTCATCGAGTACGGCGGAAACCGCCACGGCTTCCTGGCCTTCAACGAAATCCACCCGGACTACTACCAGATCCCGGTCGCCGACCGCGAAGCGCTGATGCGCGAGGAGGCCGAGGAGGAAGACGAAGAGCACGAGAGCCGCGGCCGCCGGGGCCGCCGCGGCGGCAACGGCAACGGCCAGGCCGCCGAGGCCGACGCCGAGGCCGAAGAGGGCGACGAAGACGCCGACGCCGGCTCCGACGATGAAGACGACGTCATGGAGGAAGAGGTCGCCCGGCGCCGCCGGCGGCTGATGCGCAAGTACAAGATCCAGGAAGTGATCCGCCGCCGGCAGATCATGCTGGTGCAGGTCGTCAAGGAAGAGCGCGGCAACAAGGGCGCGGCGCTGACCACCTACCTCTCGCTCGCCGGCCGCTACGGCGTGCTGATGCCCAACACCGCCCGCGGCGGCGGCATCAGCCGCAAGATCGAGACCGCCACCGACCGCCGCCGCCTGAAGGGCATCGTCCAGAGCCTCGACGTGCCGCAGGGCATGGGGCTGATCGTGCGCACCGCCGGCGCCAAGCGCACCAAGGCCGAACTGAAGCGCGACTACGACTACCTGCTGCGCCTGTGGGAAAACATCCGCGAGACGACGCTGCATTCCATCGCGCCGGCGCTGATCTACGAGGAGGAGGACCTGGTCAAGCGGGCGATCCGCGACCTCTACGACAAGGACATCGACAGCGTTCAGGTCGAGGGCGAGGCCGGCTTCAAGGAAGCGCGCGACTTCATGCGCATGCTGATGCCGAGCCAGGCGAAGAAAGTGCAACTCTACACCGAGCCGACGCCGCTGTTCGTCAAGCACCGGGTCGAAGACCATCTGAGCCAGATCTATTCGCCGGTCGTGCCGCTACGCAGCGGCGGGTATCTGGTGATCAACCAGACCGAGGCCCTGGTCGCCGTCGACGTCAACTCCGGCAAGTCAACCCGCGAGCGGAACATCGAAGCCACCGCGCTGAAGACCAACATGGAGGCGGCCGAGGAAGCCGCCCGCCAACTTCGCCTGCGCGACCTCGCCGGCCTGATCGTCATCGACTTCATCGACATGGATGAGTCGAAGAACAACCGGGCGGTCGAGAAGAAGCTGAAGGACTGCCTCAAGGACGACCGCGCCCGCGTGCAGATGGGCAAGATCTCCGCCTTCGGTCTGATGGAAATCTCGCGCCAGCGTCGCCGGTCCGGCGTGCTCGAGGGCACCACCCACGTCTGCCCGCATTGCGCCGGCGTCGGCCGGGTGCGCTCGGTCGAATCCAGCGCTCTTTCCATGCTGCGCTCGGTGGAGCTGGAAGCCGGCAAGAACGGCCCCGGCGTGATCCACCTGCGCGTGCCCAGCGCCGTGGCGCTCTACATCCTCAATGA
>NZ_DASYAF010000091.1:0-90955 GCF_036501465.1 Phenylobacterium sp. | reverse complement strand
CCATGGCCCGCGCCACCTGCCAGCTCCTGCGCCGCACCGAGAACCCGGACGGCAAGGTCTGGAAGCCGCAGCCCTGGGACGTTCCCAAGCCGGCCGACATCGCCCCGCCGGCCGACAGCCGCGCCGGCATGGGCGGCATGTGGGCCATGCGCCGCATCGAAGGCGACTTCGGCTCGGTGGGCCGCAAGAAGGGCTGGCTGTCGGAGGTGCGCGAGCTGGTGGGCGGCCGGCCGCTGACGCCGTTCGTGCGGGTGGCGGTCTCGGCGGACTTCGCCAGCCCCTTCGCCAACGCCGGCGACAAGGGCCTGGAGTTCATCAACTCCGACGTCACCGTCTACCTGCACCGCGAGCCGGCGGGCGAGTGGATCGGCTATGAGGTGGTCAACCACGGCGCCACGGACGGCGTCTCGATCGGCGAATGCTTTCTCTACGACGAGCAGGGGCCGATCGGCTCGGCCTCCTGCTGCGCGCTGGCGCAGCGGCGGGCGCCGCGGCCCTGACCAAGAGGGCCGGATCGAAGGGTTCTGATCGGATAAGACGGGCCGTTTCGGGGGAGGAAGCGCCTCGAAACGGCCCGCCGTGCGTCGCGTGTGGTTGCTGATGCCGCGAAGCAACTGGAGATTGCAGCCAATACCCCCGAGTCGTTAACGTGGCAGGGCGTCACATCGTAGTTGTACGGAGGCCGGACTGCCCGCCGCGCGCGGCGGGAGCCGAGGCGTTGTGACTCCCGGAACCGCCGTGCCATGCTGCGCGCAAGGGCCGGCAAGGGCCCGCCGTTCCCGGAGAGGAAATCCATGCGCCCGATCAAGCTCGCCGCCGGCGCCCTGGCGCTCGGCCTTCTGGCCCTGGCCGGGCAAGCGTCCGCCAATCCGAAGAACGCGCTGGACGCCTATGTCGCCAAGCCCGATCCCGCCTTCGCCTGGAAGGTGGTCGGCCAGGTCTCCGGGCCCGGCTACCACGCAGCGGTGCTTGAGCTCACCAGCCAGACCTGGCTCACCGCCAAGCAGGTCGACAAGCCGGTCTGGAAGCACTGGCTGACGGTGATCACGCCGGACAAGGTGGACCACAAGACCGCCTTCATGTTCATCACCGGCGGCAACAACACCGACGCGGCGCCGACGAAGGCCACCGACCGCTTCGCCAAGATGGCGGTGGAGACCCATTCCATCGTCACCGAGCTGGACGACGTGCCGAACCAGCCGCTGCGCTTCACCGAGGACCCGAAGCCGCGCGTCGAGGACCAGATCATCGCCTACCAGCAGGCGAAGTTCGGCCGCGACCACAATCCGCTCGACCTGGTGCGCCTGCCGATGGTCAAGAGCGGGACCCAGGCGATGACCGCCATCCAGCAGTACCTGGCCAGCGACGCGGGCGGGAAGCTCCCGGTCGACGGCTTCGTGGTCTCCGGCGGCTCCAAGCGCGCCTGGACCACCTGGCTGGTGGGCGCGCTGGACCCGCGGGTGAAGGCGATCATCCCGATCGTCATCAACGTGCTCGACGTCGACGCCACCACCCGCCACCACTGGGAGGCCATGGGTTACTTCTCGCCGGCCCTGAAGGACTACGTCGAGAACGGCCTGATCCCGGCCCAGATCGGCAAGCCGGGGATCGAGGCGGACAACGTGATCGAAGACCCGCTGAACTACCGCGACCGGCCCTCGATGAAGATGCCGAAGTACATCATCAACGCCGTGGGCGATGAGTACTTCCCGCCGGACAACACCCGCTTCTCCTACCACCTGCTGCCGCAGACCAAGCGGCTGCGGATGATCCCCAACTCCAAGCACTCCACCGCCGGCACCGACATCAACGAGAGCATGACCGCCTTCTACGACGCGGTGCTGAACCACCGGCCGATCCCGAACTACTCGTGGATCGTGCGGCCGGACGGGGCGATCGTGGTGAAGTCGCCCACCAAGCCCACTGAAGTCCGCCTGTGGCAGGGGACCAACCCCAAGGCCCGCGACTTCCGGGTCGACACCATCGGCAAGAGCTTCACCTCCACCGTGCTCACCCGGCAGAAGGACGGGACCTGGGTCGGCAAGGTGGCCAAGCCCGCCACCGGCTGGACCGCCTACTTCGTCGAGCTGACCTATCCCTCGGCCTCGCCCTATCCGTTCAAGTTCACCACCGAGGTTTCGGTGATCCCCGACACCCTGCCCTACAAGTGGAAGGACGCCCGGCCGATCACAGCGCCAGATGGGAAGTAGGGTCTTCCCGTCGCGTAGGGGGTTCATCTCGGCTGCGGCTGCCCCTATGTCGGGAGCCGTAGCAGGGGATAGCCGCCGATGATCCTGATCGGGCAGTACGATTCGCCGTTCGTGCGGCGGGTGGCGATCGCGCTGTCGACCTATGGATTTGCGTTCGAGCACCGGCCCTGGTCCGTCTTCGGCGACGCCGAGGAGATCGCGCCGTTCAATCCCCTTCGCCGCGTGCCGACCCTGGTGCTGGACGACGGGGCGGTGATCACCGACAGCCTGGCGATCGTGGAGCTGCTCGACGACCTGGTGGGCGCGGACCGCGCGAGCCTGGCCCGGCCCGGCGAGAACCGGCGCGACCTGTTGCGCATCTCCGCCTTCGCCGCCGGGGCCGCGGAGAAGGGGGTGAGCCTGCTCTATGAGCGCGTGCTGCGCGCGGAACAGCTTCCGCTGTGGGTCGAGCGCTGCCGCGCCCAGGTGGGCGAGACGCTGGACCTGCTCGACGCCGAGCGGGCGAAGCGGACCACGCCCTGGCTGTTCGATGCGGCGCTCAGCCACGCCGACGTGGTGCTGGCGACGGCGACACGCTTCGTGCGTGAAGCCTTCGCCGCCGAGTTCGACTGGGGCCGCTGGCCGGCGCTCGCCGCCCATTCCGACCGCTGCGAGGCCCTGCCGCTGTTCGCGCAGATCTCCCAACCCCTGATCCCGCCGGGCAAGAGCCGATGAGTTTCGACGCCAAACCCCGCGCCGAGGTCCAGGCCCTGCGGATGTCGGAGATCCGCGAGGTCGCCAACGTCGGCATGGCCCGCGACGACATCCTGAAGTTCTGGGTGGGCGAGAGCGACCAGCCGACCCCGCAGTTCATCCGCGACGCCGCCGTCCAGGCGCTGGCGGAGGGCAAGACCTACTACACCCACAACCTCGGGCGGCCCGACCTGCGCGAGGCGCTGTCGGCCTATCTCACCCGCCTGCACGGCCAGCCGATGGCGTTCGACCGGCTGGCGGTCACCAGCGCCGGCGTCAACGCCCTGATGCTGGTCAGCCAGGCGGTGGCCTCGCCCGGCGACAAGGTGGTGGTGACCGCCCCGGCCTGGCCCAACATCGTGGAGATCCCGCGCATCCTGTCGGCCAGGCTGGAGATCGTCGCCCTCGAGCGCGCCCAGGGGCGCTGGCGGCTCGACCTCGACAAACTAATGGATGCGCTCACCCCCGACACCAAGGCGCTGTTCCTCAATTCGCCGAACAATCCCACCGGCTGGACCCTGCCGGCGCAGGACCGCGCCGCGATCCTGGAGCGGTGCCGCCGGTATGGCGTCTGGCTGATCACCGACGATCCCTACGAGCGGCTGATCTTCGGCGCCCCGTCCGGAAACATGGGCGACTGCGCGCCGTCGTTCCTGCCGCTCAGCGGCGACGACGAGCGGGTGGTCTCCACCAACACCTTCTCCAAGGCCTGGCGGATGACCGGCTGGCGGATGGGCTGGATGGTGCTGCCAAAGAGCCTGGTGGCCTCGATGGGCGTGGTCATCGAGTACAACACCTCCTGCGCCCCGGACTTCATCCAGTCGGCCTGTATCGCCGCGCTGAACGACGGCGAGCCCGCGATCGCGGCGCTGCGCGCCGAGCTGGCGGCGGCCAAGGACCAGGTGGTGGGCGCGTTGCGGCAGATGCCGGGCGTCGAGGCGCCGGAGCCGGAGGGCGGCATGTACGCCTTCTTCCGCGTCGACGGCGTCACGGACTCGGTCGCCGTGGCCAAGGACATGATCGACAAGGCCGGCATCGGCCTGGCGCCCGGCTCGGCCTTCGGCGAGGAGGGCAGGGGCTGGTTCCGCTGGTGCTTCGCCAACCGGCCGCAGACCAACGCGGCGGGGCTGGAGCGGCTGGCGGGGTATCTGGGGCGGCGGTGATTTGTTCACTTTTTGTTCTTGACTTTCCCTCGGGTTGTGAGAAGATGAGGATCGGCGGGCATGCGGTCGCTGGGCGGTGAATGACGGGAGACGATGGAATCCCCGTCTCACGACCAGCAAAGGAATTCAGATGGGGCAAAACCTGTGGGACTCATTGGCGTCCGCTGCCGAAGACGAAAAGAAGCGCTGGTACCAGGCACGCAATGAGGCCATCGCAAATGCCCAGAACCTCTATGAACGGGGGCGGCAAGCCTACGCCGACGCCATCCGGACCGGCCAGGACGTCCTTGCGAGAACACCGCAGGAAGTGACCGCGCTGGGCAGCGCGATCAAAACCGGCGCGGGCGCGGCCAATGCAGGTGTCAGAGCAGCCGGCAACGCCATTTCGCTTGGTTCGGCGGACAACTTGGAAGCCGGAACGGAAGCGCTGTTTGGCATGGGCGGCTCCGGCGACTTCGGCCAGCGCTACCAGCGGCAACTAGCGCTACAACATCAGGCGGATGCCCAAGCCGCCCAAGACCTCCCAGAAATCTACAAGTGGGGCGGCCGGGCTGGCGCGGTCGCTGGCATACTTGGAGCCGCTGAACCGAGGGTGGCTGGAGCAACGTTGGGGTTCATTCCGGGGGTCGCCGACAGTCTTAAGGCCATCCAAGGGGCAAAGCGGATCGGGTTCATCGGGGAGGGGCTTCCCGCTATGGCGGCGGTCGGGGGCGGAGCGGTCGGCGGCGTCACCCAATTGGCTTCCGATGCAGCACAGGGTCGGCCGACGTCGGCACGCGATTTAGCGGGCGCAATCGGTGGTGGCGCGCTCGGGGGAGTGGAAACCATCTATGGCGGCCCTGTTTTGGGAGCCGCCGTTGGCGGCGGAGCGACTGGGCTGTTCCAAGGCGATGACCCGGATCAGACGCTCAACGACGCGGAAATTTCGGGCTACTTCGGGCGCGGCCTGGGTACGGCCGGCGAACTGACGGCCAATGCATTGCCAGGCAACATCAAGGGCGCTCTTGGCGAAGGACTTAGCTTCGCAAAGTCTTGGGCGCGCGGGGAACCTATGCCCTGGGAGCCAGCGGATTCAGCGACGGTCGCCGCCGCGTTGCCTGATGCGGGGGGCCGAGCAGGTCCTCAACAATGGATCAAGCTGCCCAACAATCGCTACACAATCGCCGATTGGATCACAAACCAGGGCCGCGCTGTCGAGTCGAAATTCGGGAATTCGGCGGGCCTCACGCCCAATCAAAAAATGGCAGTTCCGACTTTCGGCGACCGTTATCTTACCGACCATTGGCTCCCTCGAGACATTGGCGATTTCAGCGGCGGCTGGTTTGGTTCCGGCCTAGGACCGGCGGTGACCGACGATGGCGACAATCCATGAAGACGCCGCGTCGGAAGACGAAGCGCGTCCTCTTTGCCGATGCCATCCGGCGCGAATGTGGCCCGATGCTCTTCGAGCTTGGCTTCCGCAATCCTCGGCGACTGGATCGCGACCGATGGCGCGTCGCGACCCGACGCGACGTCTATCTCCGCTGGAGGGGAACGACATTCGACTGTTTGGAAGTAAGCTGGGACCGATATGCGATCCCGCGGTGTCGCCTCTATTTCGAAACCTCCATGGTCGAACAACCTTCGGCGGGCGGACACCCGGCGATCCGGTCGGTCACGCCTGGCAATTTGCGAGCCAGGTCATGGTCTGTCGCCTGGATCAGTCCCGACTACTTTGGTCGGTGGTGGCATTCGGTCGATCAGGATCTGGCGGAAATCAAGTGTAGCCTCTTAGCTTGGGAGGCGTTCCTCCAATCCGGAACGGTGGACTGGCGCGTATGGGTCGCTCCGTCTCGACGGATCGGGTTCGAGGGAGACGGAACCTCTCCCGGCTGGAGGATGAGGGGCGATCCCTGGCTCGATCCTGAGTCCGACTACAAGCCGGGGTGACTCCACCTGAGAGACCCGCCGTCGCTTTCAATCGAGCGTCCGATAGGGGCGCTTAGGTCCTTGAGCATCTTCATCTTACGCGTCGTGCCCGGCGGTGATCCGCTTGGGCACGAAGGGGATGACCAGCAGGATCGCCGCATAGACCGCGATGGTCGCCCACAGCGCGGCGTTGAAGCCGCCATGGTGCGAATAGAGGTCCGCGCCCCACAGGTCGCCGAACCGCTGGGCGATCCAGTACATGGTCAGGAACAGCATCATCATGGTGCCTTCCAGGCCCTTGGGGCTGGAGCGGATGGTGAGGTCGGTGAACGCCGCCTGGCCGATGCCGCCCAGCAGGCCCATGGGCACGGCCGCCCAGAGCGCGCCGACCGGCGAATGGATGAACAGCAGGCTCGCCATCTGCGGCACCGCCAGCACGCCGCCGATCCACACCAGGGGGCGCAGGGGAATGCGCTGGGCCAGCCAAGCGTAGAGGCCGTAGACCGGGATGAAGCCGCCGTAGAAGATCGTGTAGAACAGCCCTACCTGGGTGTCGGTGGCGTGGATGTCGTTGCTCAGGTGGAACTGCATGGCGATGCCGGCGCCGGGCGCGAACTGCCAGAGCAGCTGGATCAGCAGCGCCGGATAGATCGGCCACCATTTCAGCAGGCGGATGAAGTCGCGCCCCGGCGAGATCGCCTCGGGCTCGATCCGCCCGTCCTCGTAGACCCGCCTGGGCCCGAGGGCGCCGAAGGCGGCGATCAGCAGCATCAGCCCGGCCCCGATCAGGAACACCGTGCGCAGGGCGCGGCCCGCGGGCAGGGCCTCGGTGGAGTCCGCCAGCAGGCCGCCCAGCCAGCCGCAGGCCACGGCGGGGATGATGATGGCGGTGTTCATCGCCGTCGACATCTGGCCGGACATGGCGTGGCGGCGACCGATGGCGGTGGCGATGCCGCTGGCCGCGCCGGTGACGAACTGCAGCAGGATCCCCACCAGAACGCCGCCGGCCAGCAGGACGGCATAGGTCGGCGTCGCGAAGGCGAGTGCGCCATAGGCCGCCGCCACGCCGAGGCCGAACACCACCAGGTGCGCCCGGTCGCCGCCGCCGAACGGGCTCCAGCGGTCGCGGACGAAGCCGCCCAGGAAGCCCACATAGGTTGGCGAAGCCGCGATCAGGGCGAACAGCGCCACCTGGTCGGGGCTCTGGTGCAGCCGGTTCTTCAGGAAGAACACCAGCGGCAGGGCGATGAGCTGCAGGTAGGGCGCGGCGAAGTTGATGACCAGGACCGGGACGGCGATCCAGAGCAGCAGCCGGGTGCGCTCGCCGGCCGGCAAGGCCGTGGCCGCGACGCCCGGGATTTCCTCGACGCCGGGCTCGATGGCGGACGCGCCGGCGGTCACGCGCGCGGCCCCGGCGTCATTGAAAGCTCTGGCATGTCTGCGTTCCCCGAACGCCTAGGCGTAGCGCGGCCCCGAGCCCGGCGGAAGGGGGCGCGAACGCGGCTGTTCGCCTCGGCGAGCGGTGCTAGGGTCGCGCCCGCACACTCAAGCCAAGGCCTACTCAGGCCAGGAGGGGACGATGGGGCGCGGACTTTGGGTTTCGATCCTGGCGGCGGGCGCCGTCGCGGGCGCGGCGATGGCGGCGGGCGTCCCGGCCAACATCACCGCGGCGCTCGGCGACCTGAAGCGCCCGCCCGCCGACAGCTCGCGCGACCTGGCCCGCAAGCCGGCCGAACTGCTGGCGCTGGCCGAGGTGAAGCCCGGCCAGAAGGTCTGCGACTTCATGATGGGCGGCGGCTATTTCACCCGCATCCTGTCGCCGGCCGTCGGGCCCAAGGGCCATGTCTACGCCTACCAGGCCGCAGAATTCGTCGGGTTCCGGGCGCAATACGGGACCGACCAGGACAAGGTCGTCGCCGACTACGCCAACGTCACCCCGCTCAGGGCCTCGCTCGGCAGTCCCGGCCTGCCGGACGGCCTGGACCTGGTGCTGACGGTCCAGAACTACCACGACCTGCACCTGAAGGCCTTCCGGCCCGACACCGCCGAGGTGATCAACCAGGACGTCTTCAAGGCGCTGAAGCCCGGCGGCCTCTACGTGATCGTCGACCATGCCGCCGCGCCGGGCGCCCCGCTCAGCGTCGCCGACAGCCTGCACCGCATCGACGAGGCGACCGTCAAGAAGGAGGTCGAGGCCGCCGGCTTCAAGCTGGTCACCGAGGACGACAAGCTGCTCGCCAACCCGGCCGACCCGCACGACAAGCTGGTGTTCGACGCCTCGATCCGCGGCAAGACCGACCAGTTCGTGCTCAAGTTCCGCAAGCCGAAGTAGCGGCGGCTTGCGCCCGCGCCCGCGAGTCCACACCTGCAGGGTGAAGCTTTAGGGAGGCCCCAAATGTTCGACCACCTGTCCGTCGGCGTCCGCGACCTGGCCGCCGCGCGCGCTTTCTACGATGCGTTCCTGGCGCCCCTGGGCTGTTCGGCGACGCAGTCCAGCGCCGCGGAGCTGGCCTATGGCGCGGGCGGCCTGGGCGCGCAGTTCTACCTCTATCCCGTCCGCGGCGATCAGGTGGCGGGCCTGGGGACCCACATCGCCTTTTCCGCCGACAGCCGCGCGGCGGTCGACGCCGCCTACGCCGCGGCCCTGGCCGGTGGGGCGCTCAGCGTGCGCCCCGCGGGCGCGCACCCGGACATCGCCGCCGACTACTACGGCTGCGTGCTGCTCGATCCCGATGGCAACAAGCTGGAGATCGTCGCGGGGACGATGCACTGAGGCGGAGACGGCTCCCCTAGCCGAACGGCAGGCCCGGCCGATCCGCGGCCTCGGGGCGGCGCGCATGGCCGGCCACGGCGATGAAGCGGCCCCCCTGCCAGAGTTCGACGCGGACGTCCGCCCTGGGCGCCGGCCGCAGGCGCGCCAGCGCCTCCTCGTCGGTCTTGCAGTAGAAGCTCGCGTCGGGCTCCTGGCGCCCGTCGTCGTGGACCAGGTAGATGCGATAGATGGCCATGGTCTGCTCCTTGGGGGCCCCCCTCGGGCTGGCGAACCGCTTCTAAAGGCGCAACGCGACGAGGGTGTGTCGGCCAAAAGTCCGGCGCGTCATGCCCGCGCCTTAGTTATGGCGGAGCTTTTCTGAGTTTGATGCGTTTCCGGTGTTACCGTCGAGGTGTGCGCGCGTCCGCGGCGTCGGGGAAGACGTACTCATCTAGATGTAGGTGGTAGGCGTAGTCAGGAAGGCGACTGAACGATGTTCCGCACCCTGCTCCAGGCATTCGTAAGCCCGGTGGCCGGACCCGTCGGCTTCATCCTGGCGCTGGCGATGTGCGGCCTGCTGGTCAGCACCGTCTACAACGCCGAAACCCGGGAGGCCGACCTGAGGGGCCAGATCGCCCAGCTCACAGCCCAGGCCCAGAGGAACGCCATCGCCCTGCATGCGCGGCTGGCGGCCTGCGAGGCGACGCCGGTCACGCTCGACCAGCGGCGCGCCGACAACGCCCGGCTGACGCCCGAGCAGCGGGCCCAGCGCCTCGCCGCCAATTCGCCACAAGGCTTTGACGTCTGTGCGCGCATGGAAAGCGCTGACCGCGCCGTGCTCGAGACCCTGAAATGAGGCTTCGGACCTGGGGTGCGGCCGCGGCCGCGGGCGGCTGCGCGCTCGCGCTCGGCGCCTGCCAGACCCTGAAGCCGAAGCCCCTGCCGCACCTGGACGTGCCGGGGCCGCCGGTCGCCGCCGCCAAGCCCCCGCCCGCACCCCCGCCGCCGGCCCCGCCCAAGGTGGTCGAGGTGCCGGTGAAACAGGCCTGCGTGCCGAAAACCTTCCCCAAGGCGCCCAAATATCCCGACTCCGACCAGGCGCTGCGCGACGCCGGCGGCGCGGCCGACCGCTACCAGCTCATGGCCGCCGGCCGGGTGCTGCGCGAACGCCGCCTCGCCGAACTCGAAAAGCTCGTCGAGGGCTGCCGCTAGCGGTCGGCAGAGCGCCTCGCCCTACTTGCCGCCCGTCGCCGCGCCCTTGGCCGCCTTGGCTTCCTTCTCCTCGGTGCGCGCGCCCGCCAGGATGCCGGGCAGGGCGTAGTTGCCCTCGTGGCAGGCGTATTCGTAGATCGGCCCCTTGGTGGAGTTCAGCGCCACCTCGCCGGTGTAGGGGGCGGTGTAGATCTGCGGGTCGTCCACCGTGAAGCTGTACTTGATCTGGCTGGGCGAGACGCGGGTGAAGCGCTCGACGATCTTCGAGCCGACCGAGGCGCCGCGGAAGTTCTGCTCGGGCCGCATGTTGGTGGTTTCCACCACCAGGGTGTCGCCGTCCCAGTGGCCGACGCTGTCGCCCATCCACAGCTTCATGTTGGCCGGGACGTGGCCGCCGGTCAGGTGGATGTGGCGCACGTCGTGGACCATCTCCACCTCGATGGCGATCTCGTCCTTGGTCTGCACGATCTGGTAGTTGTTGTTGTAGAGCAGCGGCAGCATCGGCGGGCCGGCCGAGGAGCCGAAGCTCATGATGCAGCGCTCGCCAAGCGAGCGGCCTTCAGGGTTGTCGGCGGCGCCCGCGCCGCCCCGGCCGCGGGCCCCGCCGAAGCGGGCGCGCATCGCCGCCTGGGCTTCCGGCTTCATCGGCGGCAGGCGGCCGTTGGCCGGCGAGACGATGATCGAGTCGCGCTTGATCCCGCCCATGTCGATGATCCTGGTGCCCGGATCGACCCAGGCGGCGTTGTAGCCGCAGTTGACCCCGGTGAAGCCGCGCCCGCAGTCGGTGGGCAGGTCGGTCACCTTGGCCTTGGGATCGGTGGGCTTGTTGCCGTCGGCGACCAGCTGGGCGTTGGCGCCTTCCAGCGCCTTCACCTCCTGGTCGGTGAGCGCCAGGCGGTCGCCGTACTTCGTCTCGCGCTCGAAGGGCGTGATCGTGGCGTTGGTCCAGTTGCCCTGCAGGTCGGGCTGGCCGTCCGGCGTGCGCGGCGCGTGATAGGGCGCGGCGGCGGCCCCGCACGCCAGCGAAAGCGCCAGCGCCCCCGCGCCGGCCAGGATGGAAAGCGTGCTCGGCTTCATGTCAGCGTCTCCCTGCGCCTGCCTCGGCCGGGGTCCTGGCGGACTCTCTCGATACCGATCCTTTGAAGTCTACGCCCGACGCGGCGCAAGCGCCAAGGGCGGGAGGGGTCGGCCAGCCGCTTGAACATGAGCGGCCGGTGTGCGAGGGGCGGCGCCATGACCGATACGCTTCCCAACGGCCTGCCCGACCGGCTGGCCACCGATCCCGACAGCCCCTTCTACGACGCCGATGTCCTCGGCCGGAACGTGGGCGTGCGCTTCCGCGGCGAGGACAAAACCAACGTCGACGAATATTGCGTCTCCGAGGGCTGGGTGAAGCTGGCCGTCGGCAAGGGCGTTGACCGGCGCGGCAAGCAGCTGACCATCAAGCTTTCCGGCCCCGTCGAGCCCTATCTGCGCGAGGGCTGAGGCGCGTCGCGCCGCCGCAGCGGTCTTAACCTGACGGTCAGATCACCCGTGGCCTTATGGCTGACGGCTGCGACCATCTGCGCCCTGACCAAGCACGGCGTTCGGTGAAAGAAGGCGGCCCGGGGCAGGAGCGCGCGATGTTTGATCTGAGCGTGGTGGCTTCCGACGGCCGTTGGCTTCTGGTCGACGAGTCCGAGGGCGAGCTGGGCGAGTACGACACCTGCGACGAGGCCCTGAAGGCCGCCGGCGATTTCGCCGTGCTGGACCGCGAACCGCGCCACGTGCTGATCCAGGACGCCGCCGGCGAGTGGCAGGAAGCCGTCGTCGGCCCCCCGCAATTCCATTAGCTGCCATCCCGGGTTCGCGACACGCGAAGACCGGGACCCATGAACTCCAATCGTTCAGGACGAACGCAGCGTCGCCGCGCATTGCTGCATCATAGTGTCCATGGGTCCCGGTCTTTCGCTGGTGCGAAAACCGGGATGACACCGCGGCCACGCTTCGTTGCGCGCAGCGGGGCGGCTGAAACAGAGCGGCCCTAACGCGGCCCCCTTCGCGGGCGAGCAAGGCTGCGGCCGCCCGTCGCGGCCAAGCTGTGGAGCCTCCCATGACCCAGTCCGCCATCCCCGGGTCCGACGCGCGTCGGGCGAGCTGGCCCAACCTCCTGTGGCCGACCGCCCGGCGTCGCCGGGCCGGCGTCGTCGGTGAGATCGGCCGGGTGATGCACTGGACAGGCGTGATCGCCGCGGCGCTCTGCGGCCTGCTGGCGCTGGAGTTCCTGGTGGAAGGCTGGGCGACGCGGCTGTCGATGAGCCTGCTCGCCACCGCCGCCGTCCTGGTCCTCGCCGCCCGCGGCCTGCGCTGGCTGCTGGCCCGCGAGTAACTTGCCAACCGGGCGTCGCCGGGGCTTTGCTGGGCTCATGAGCGAGCCGACGACGATCCCCGAGGATGGCTGGAAGCACACCGGCGTGCGCGTCGTCCCTGGCGACCAGCTGGGCGAGGTCAGCGCGACCACGCCCGGCATGGACCGCCAGGTGGCCATCGACCGGGCCCGCATGGGCGCCCAGAAGCTGTGGGCCGGCGCCGTCCACATCCACGCCAACGCCAAGACCGGCGCGCACCACCATGGGCCACTGGAGAGCGTGATCTATGTGGTCAGCGGCCGCGCGCGCATGCGCTGGGGCGAGCATCTGGAGTTCACCGCCGAGGCCGGGCCGGGCGACTTCATCTATGTGCCGCCCTTCGTGCCGCACCAGGAGATCAACGCCTCGACCGACGAGCCGCTTTCCTGCGTGCTGGTGCGCTCCGACAGCGAGGCGGTGGTGGTGAACCTCGACATCGAGCCGGCTGAGAAGCCGGAAGGCGTCGCCTGGGTGGACCCGATCCACAAGCATCCCTAGATCCTGATGGGTTCAGGTCGAAGCGACCTGAACGCTGAATCGTGCTCTGGTGCCGGCCCGGCCGGCCGCCTAAGCTGTCCAGGCCGGGCGCCGTGCCGCCCGATCCCCACAATCGAAATCCATTGGAGCCTTGCGATGCTGACCTCGGCGCGCCTGCAGACCCTTGTCCGGACTTCCGACGTGGCCCGCGCGGGCGCCTTCTACGGCGGGGTGCTTGGCTTGACGCCAGCCGGGACCTCGCACGGCGCCCTGGTCTATGCGGTGGGCGGCGGCGAACTGCGCGTTTCGCCCGTGCCGGAAACCCGGCCGTCGGAACACACGGTGCTGGGGTTCGCCGTGGAGGACGTGGGCGCGGTGGCCGAAGCCCTCGCGGCCAAGGGCGTGGTGGCGGAGCGGTTCGAGGGCTTCGCGCATGATCCGCGCGGCGTCTGGACCGCGCCGGACGGGACGCAGGTGGTCTGGTTCCGCGACCCGGACGGCAACCTGCTGTCGGCAGTCCGCTATGGGTGAGCCGCCTACTTCACCTTGTGCAGCACGCCCGCAGCGATGGGGCGCAGGGTGGACGAGCCGGGCGGCAGCATGCCGAAGTCCACCTTGAGCTCGTCGGCGCCTTTCAGCTCGTAGCTCAGCCGGAACGCGGGCTGGCCCTCGTCAGACGCGCTGGTGAACACCGCCGAGCGGCCGGGTTTCACGCTCACCTTCTCGTAGCGGATCACATGGCCCTCGCCGTCCACATATTCCGCGCCGAGGCCCACGCCCGCGGCATAGATCAGCATCACCTGGCTGAAGCCGCCGGCCGCCTTGCCGTCGGGATTGGTGAGCTCGGTGCGGTCGCGGCGCAGCAGGGCGCTCCCGTCCGCCTCGGCGGTGAAGCTGGAGGTCCCCACAGAGGTCTGGCCCGTGTCGGCGACCTTGCCCGCGTCGGCCTTCCACGCGCCGACCAGGAACGACAGCCCCGCCAGCGGGCCTTTGAGGGGTCCGGCTGCCGGCCGGGGTTGGGCGAAGGCGGGCGTCGCGAGGACCAGGGCCGCGACCGCTAGGACGAGTTTCAACCTTCCCTCCGGTTCGCGGCTATTGCCCCAGGTACTTGTCGAACCAGCCCAGGATGCGCTGTTTCAGGTCTTCCTTATGGTCGGCGTCACGGATGCCGTGGCCTTCGCCGGCGTAGATCACCAAGCTGTTGGGTACGTGCATGGCGTCGAGGCCCGCGTGGAACTGCAGCGACTGGTCGGCCGGGCACTCTACGTCGCGCTCACCGACGTAGATGAAGGTCGGCGTCTTGGCGGCCTGGATGTAGCGGATCGGCGAGAACTTGTCGTAGGCGGCCGGGTCCTTGTAGGCGGTGGTGCCGAAGAACGGGACCATCCACTGGTTGATGCCGTTCTCGCCGTAGTAGCTCACCCAGTCGGCGATACCGGCGCCGGCCACGCCCGCCTTGAAGCGGTTCGAGTGGGTCACCGTCCACATGGTCATGTAGCCGCCGTAGGAGTGGCCGTAGACGCCCAAGCGCTTGTCGTCGACGGGGGCGACCTTCTCCACCGCGTCCACGCCCGCCAGGATGTCGCGCAGGTCGCCGCCGCCGAAGTCCTTGACGTTGGCCTTGGTGAAGGCTTCGCCCTGCCCGAAGGAACCCCGGGGATTGGGCTGGAACACGAAGAAGCCGTGCTGCACCAGGTCGTTGGTCGTGCCCTTCCACATGTAGGTCGGCTGCACGGCCGAGCTCGGGCCGCCGTGGATCAGCACGATCATCGGATACGTCTTGCCCGGCTCGATGTTGGTGGGGCCGGTCAGCCAGCCCTGGACATTGAAGCCCTCGTTGGTCCAGCGCACCGACCTGGCGGTGACCTGGGCGCTCAGCGCGTCGTTCTCGTGGGTGATGACCTTCGGCTTGTCGATCGGTCCGGCGCCGATGTGCGGCGGCACGGTGAAGGTCTCGCCGACGCTGGCCATCAGCTTACCGTCGGCGCTGAGCGAGACCTTGCCCTCGCCGGAGGAGAAGGTGGCCTCGGAGGTGAACAGGGTCTTCACCGCCCCGTTCGCCGGATCGACGCTCAGCACGCTGTTGTGGTCGCCCTCGATGGCGGTGGCGAACAGGGTCTTCCCGCGCCAGGCCAGCGAGGTGAGGCTGCCCTTGTAGCTGGGCGTCTTGTCGATGGCCGTCCCGCCCGCGTAGGGGGCCACATAGAGGTCGCCGCCGGTCGGGCCGAAGTCGGAGTGCAGGCCGCCGATGAAGGTCACGCTCTTGCCGTCCGGCGCCACCTTCGGCCACTTCATCTGCACGCCGGGGTCGGCGATCTGGCGGAACGAGCCGTCGGTGCCGACCGCCACCAGTTTGGCGATCCACCAGTTGTTGTCGCCGTCGCCCTTGGCGGCGGTGGCGGCGAAGCCCTTGCCGTCGGGCGTCCAGTCGTACTCGTAGACGAAGGTGTCGGCCGGGGAGAGGAACTTCAGCGGCGCGCCGCCCCCTTTGCCGTCATTGGCTGCGGGCAGGATGGCGATCCGCTGCTCGTCGGTGACGGAATCGATCACCCCGACCAGGGCCGCGCCGGCCTGGGTGGCGCCAGTCTGCTTGCGCGGCCGGTCGGTGGCCAGCACCGCCAGCGTCCGGCCGTCCGGCGACCACAGCGGGTCTTCCAGCAGGCCCGCGAAGTCCAGCACCGGCGTCGCCTTGCCGTCGCGCACCACCTGCAGCGTGGCGCTCTTGGTCTTGCGATTGGAGGCGACGAACACCAGCGCCTTGCCGTCCGGCGACCAGCGCAGGCCGGCGTAGAAACAGGTCTGGCAGGGATCGTACTGGGCCAGGATCTTGCCGTCGGCCCGCTCGCGCACGATCACCTGGCCATGCGGCTCGGCCTCGGAGGCGAAGGGGTCGTCCGATTCCACCGCCGCGACCTGGTCGCCCTTCGGCGAGATCATCACGTCGTGATATTGCCGGACGTGGTCGGGGACCTTGTTCGGGGGCGTCGCCGCGGCCGCCAGCGCCATCGCCAAGACCAGTCCCGCCATCGTCCGCACTCCCCCAAAACCAACTGCCGGTTTTGGCTATGGGATTAGGCGGCCGGCGGCAAGGGGCGCTTCGTCGGACGGCGTCGCGATCAGGGCGGCGACGCGCTGGGCGTCCCGCAATGTCGCCGGATTGTAGATCAGCAGGCTGAGGTCCGTGCGGCCGTCGACCGCGAAGGTGGAATATTCGAAGCCGACCGGCCCCAGGACCGGGTGGTTGATCTGCTTGACCATCTCGCGGTGGATGGCCGCCGGCAGTTCGTTTTCCCGCCACAGGGCCCGGAACTCGGGGCTGAGACGGCTGAGCTCCTCCACCAGGGGCTCCACGTCCGCTGCGGCGCCCGCGCGGGCGGCGTCCAGCCTGAAGGCGCTCACAACGAACCGCGCCACGCTGTCCCAGTGGTTGTGCGCCGCCCGCGCCCGGGGATCGAGGAACAGGTGGCGCAGCATGTTGCGCTCCGCCGGGGGCATGGCGGCGTAGTCGGCCAGCATGACGGCCGACCCGCGATTCCAGGCCAGGACATCCCAGGTGGCGGTGCGGATCAGCGCCGGGGTCGGATCCAGCGCGTCCAGCACCCGCTGCAGCCTGGGCGTCACGCCCTCGTTCTTGCGGTAGCGCGCCTCCGGCGGGCGGCCGAGGCCCAGCAGGAACAGGTGCTCGCGCTCGGTGTCGGTGAGCATCAGGGCGCCGGCGATCCGGTCCAGCACGTCGGAGGACGGCGCACCGCCCCGGCCCTGCTCCAGCCAGGTGTACCAGGTGGGGCTGATGCTGGCGCGCTGCGCCACCTCCTCGCGGCGCAGGCCCGGCGTGCGCCGCCGCTCGGGCGGGAAGCCAAAGGCCCCGGGATCGAGCCGGGCGCGGCGGTCCTTGAGATAGGTCCCGAGCAGGGTCTCGGGCGCCAGGTGTTCGCTCATCCTGTTAGCTTATATACCATGATAAGATCACGACTTTAACAGGATATACTTTGGGGCGATGATTGTCTCCTGAGCTTTTTTCGGAGATTTCCCCATGCGTGTTTTCCTGACCGGCGCCAGCGGCTTCATCGGCTCGGCGGTCATCGCGGAGCTGAAGGCCGGCGGCCACGAGGTGGTGGGGCTGGCGCGCAACGACGAGAACGCCGCGAAGCTCAAGGCCGCCGGCGTGAGCGTCCATCGCGGCGACCTCAGCCAGCCGGAGACGCTGGCGGCGGGCTCGGCGGCCTGCGACGGGACGATCCACTGCGCCTTCATCCACGACTTCAGCAAGTTCATGGAGAACATCGCCATCGACCGGGCCAATGTGCAGGCGATGCTCACCGCGCTGGAGGGCTCCGGCAAACCCTTCATCCTGACCTCGGGAACCCTGATGGCCGATCCCGGTCGGGAGGCGACGGAGGAGGACGGGCCCTCGACCGAAGGCGCGGGCGCGGGGCGAGGCGCCACAGAGTTGCTGGCCGAGGACTACGCCAGGCGCGGCGTGCGCGCGATGATCGTGCGCCTGCCGCAGGTGCATGACACCGAAAAGGCCGGCCTGGTCACCTACGCCATCGAGGTGGCGAAGGAGCAAGGCGTCTCGGCCTACATTGGCGACGGCAGGGCGCGCTGGGCCGCCGCCCACGTGAACGATGTGGCGAAGGTCTACCGCCTGGCGCTGGAGAAGGGCGTGGCCGGCGCGCGCTACCATGCGGTGGGCGAGTCCGGCGTCGCCATGCGCGACGTGGCCGAGGCGGTGGGCAGGCGCCTGAACCTGCCGGTGAAATCGATCACGCCGGAGGCGGCGCCGGCCCATTTCGGCTTCCTGGCCATGTTCGCCGGGCGCGACGCGCCGACGTCCAGCCGCCTGACGCAGGAGCGCCTGGGCTGGACGCCGAGCGGTCCGAGCCTGGTGGAAGACCTGGTCGCGGGGTGAGACTGGACAGCTCCTCCCCGCGACGCGGGGGAGGTGGATCGGCGCGGAACGCGGCGAGACGGGGGGGGAAATGGCGAGGTCCAGCGCCCCCTCCGTCAGCTTCGCTGACACCTCCCCCGAAGTCTTCGCTTCAGGGGAGGAGCGCTGGCGCTAAGCCGCGTCGACCAGCACGACCTCGGCGTCTTCCAGCGCCCTGACCACCAGCTTGCTCTCGCCGGTGATCGCGGCGCCGTCGCGGGCGTCGAGGCGCACGCCGTTCACCTCCACCGCACCCACGGCGGCCACCAGATAGGCGTGGCGGCTGGGGTCGATCTCATAGTCGGTGGTCTCGCCGGCCTTGATGGTCGCGCCGGCCACCCGCGCCGAGGTGCGGATCGGCAGCGCGTCTTCGTCGCCTTTCAGGCCGGAGGCCAGGGTCACGAACTTGCCGGCCCGGTCGCCTTTCGGGAACGGCTGGGCGCCCCAGGACGGCGGGCCGCCGGCCTTGTCCGGCTCGATCCAGATCTGGAACAGGGTCGTGGTCTCGGGCTCCAGGTTGTACTCGGCGTGGCGCACGCCGGTCCCCGCACTCATCACCTGCACGTCGCCGGCGCCGGTGCGGCCCTTGTTGCCCATGGAATCCTGGTGGGTGATCGCCCCGGTGCGGACATAGGTGATGATCTCCATGTCGCTGTGCGGGTGCGGCGGGAAGCCGGAGTTGGGCGCGATCTCGTCGTCGTTCCAGACGCGCAGGGCGCCCCAGCCCATCTTCCTGGGGTCATAGTAGTTGGCGAACGAGAAGTGGTGCCTGGCCTTCAGCCAGCCGTGGTCGGCGCCGCCGAGGCCCGCGAAGGGTCGTTTGTCGATCATGGTGATGATCCTTTCTCGAGGCGGAACATAAGCTGCCGGATCGAGAGATAAAGCTGGTCTGTGGCGGAAGATTATATCCGGATCGGAACTAGTAATGGATCATCAGCGGTAGGTCGGGGCGCAGGTCGGCCGTGCGGCGCTGGGCGGCATGGTCCAGGGTCACCTCCATCAGCCACGCCCGGCCTTCGTCGAGGCCCGCGGCGCCGGCGGTGCGGATATACTCCGCCGCCGGCGGCAGCCCGGCGGCGGTGGGCGAGATGATCCGCAACGCGGTCAGCCGCCGCGCCCCGTTCGGGTGGCGGAAGATCGCCGCGCCCGGCCCGCCCGCGCGGATGGCGGCCAGGTTGGCGGCCTCGTCCACGCCGTTGACCGGGATGAACAGGCTGACCCCATGGCTGGCGCGCGGCGTCAGCATTTCGATGGAGCGCCCGGCGCCCATCCAGTCGGCCGTGACGTTCCAGGTCTCGAACGGGAAGCTGGCCGGCGTCGCGGCGGTGCGGCGGAAGCCCACGGCGAAGGGCGACCAGTCGTCCTCGCGCCAGTTCGAGCGGGCCACGAACTTGGCCTTGGCGGCCATCAACTCGGGCGAAACCGGGACGCTGTCGTCGGGCCAGAGCAGCTCCAGGAAGCCGTTCTCGAATTCCACGGTGATCGAGGCGGTCCCCTGCCCATCGTGGCGGTTGACGGCGGGGTTGATGCGGAAGCCGGCCCGCTCCAGCGCGCGGCGCTCCGGCGCACCCGGCTTCACGGCGATCCAGGCGTGGTCGAGCACCAGGGGCGGCGGCGGGACGGCGGCGGCGGCGCGCGCGGCCCTGGCCGACGGGGCGGCCAGGGCACACGGGAGCGCGCAGGCCAGCGCCACCGCAATGCCGATGGATCGCAACAGCCCGCCCATCTCAGCCTCCCCTCGCTGGACAGGCGCACTAAAGTCACGCTTCGTGTCCGAACCGGGGCGAGGAGAAGGCGAAAGGTGCGCAGGCTGGCGAGCGGTTTGGCGGCCCTGGCCGCGGTGGGGTCGATGGGCGCGGCGCCGGCCGCCGGCTGGCGGCCGCTGGACCCGGCGAACACCCTGGCGATCGACACCTCCAAGGGCCGAATCGTGGTCGAGATGGCCCCGGCGCTCGCGCCCAAGGCGGTGGAGCGGGTGAAGCGGCTGGCGCGCGAGGGCGTCTACGACGGCCTGCTGTTCCACCGGGTGATCGAGGGCTTCGTCGACCAGACCGGCAACCCCAACAACCACGACGGCGGGACCTCGGCCTACCCGGACCTGCCCGCCGAATTCTCCGCCCGCGTACCCTCCGGGGCGGTGAGCGGGGTGGTGGCGCGCAGCGACGGCATGGAGGGCTTCGTCGGATCGATCCCGGTGGCCGGGGTCTCGGCTAAGGAACAGGCCTTGGGGGCCGATCACCGTCCGCGGGTCTGGGGCGCCTATTGCGCAGGCGTGGCGGGCATGGGCCGCCAGGCGGGGATCGACACCGCCAATTCGGAGATCTTCTTCATGCGCGCGCCGGCGCGGCGGCTGGACCACGACTACGCCGTCTGGGGCCGGGTGGTCGCGGGCCTGGACGTGGTGCGCGCCGTGGCGGTGGGCGAGCCGCCGCCGGACCCCGACCGGATGACCCGCGTGCGCCTGGTCGCCGACCTGCCGCCGGCCGAGCGCCCGCGCCTGCTGGTCGAGGACACCGCCGGCCCCGCCTTCCGCGCCCGCGCCGCCGCGCTGAAGGCCAAACTCGGCGCCCGCTTCAGCATCTGCGACCTCGCGATCCGAACGCGGCTCCTCCCCTGAAGCGAAGACTTCGGAGGAGGGAACCACGACGTGGTGCAGGGGGCGCTGCCTCTGTCGCGGCGGAACGATCGGCGCACGGCCCCAACGCCCCCTCTGTCAGCTTCGCTGCCACCTCCCCGCAGGCAGGGGAGGAGCGCGGCTTCCGCACCCGTGCCGATTGAACTCCGTACAACTACGAAGTGCGACAACTGACCGCATGTTGCAGCGCACACTCGCACTTGGTGTCTTAACCCCTGGAATCTATCGCTGCAGTTGCAGAAGGCGGGATTCCATGAAGCTCGAAGTGGTCGAAGACCAAGACAACTGGATCGTGCGGCGAGACGGCGAGGACATCGCCCGCCACCGCGACCAGGACCAGGCCCTGGCCGACGCGGCCGAGCGGCTGCGCGATTGCCCGCCGCAGGAGCGGACCTACTCCTTCACCGTGCGCTACATGGAGCGCGGCTGAGGTTCCCCAGGGGTCGAAGTCCAGCCCCATTCGTCATCCCCGGCCTTGTGCCGGGGCCCCATACGCGCGAGCGTCGAAGGCAATTCCGCGAAGGCGGTGTCTATGGATGGCCGGGACAAGCCCGGCCATGACGGGCAAAAAGGGTAGGTCGACTCGACCGTCGCCAGTCCCGGGGGGAAGATGCTGCGATCGCTGAGCGTGAGGGTGGTGATCGCCCTGGTGCTGGGCCTGGCGCTGGGGGCCGCGGTGGCGGCGTTCGGCGGCGCGGGGCTCAGGAACGGCGTCGAGCTGGTCGAATCCGTCGGCAATCTGTGGCTCAACGCCCTGCGGATGACCGTGGTGCCGCTGATCTTCGCGGTGATGGTCACCGGCATCGCCGGCGTCGCCGACGCGGCCGCCACCGGCCGCCTGGCGGTTCGCGCCCTGGTGCTGATCGCCGTCATGATGACCCTGAGCGCGGTCTTCGCGCTGGGCTTCGCCCAGGTGTTCTACGCCGTCTGGCCGGTCAGCGGGCCGGCCGCCGCGGCGATCCGCGCCGGGGCCCGCGCCGCGCCCGAGGTGGCCCGCGCCGCGCCTACCTTCGTGGGCTTCGTCTCCGGCCTGGCGCCCGGCAACATCCTGAAGGCCGCCTCCGAGGACGCCATCCTGCCGCTGGTGGTGTTCGCCAGCTTCTTCGCCTTCGCCGCCACCCGCCTGCCGGAGCCGCGGCGCTCGGCGTTCGTCGGCCTGTTCGAGAGCCTGGGCGAGGTGATGATCACCGTCGTGCGCTGGGTGCTGTGGGCCGCGCCGGTCGGGGTGTTCGCACTGGCCCTAGGCGTGGGCCTGAGGGCCGGGGTCGGCGCGGCCGGGGTCATCGTCCACTACATCACCGCCATCGTGCTGGGGAACATTGGCATGACCCTGGTGGCCTACGTCATGGCCATGCTGGGCGGGGTCTCGCTCGGCCGCTTCGCCCGCGCCGCGGCCCCGGTGCAGGTGACCGCCTTCGCCACCCAGTCCTCGCTGGCCTGCCTGCCGGCGATGATCGAACGCTGCCGCGACGACCTGAATATCCCCGACCGGGTGAGCGGCCTGGTCCTGCCGCTGGCGGTGTCGATCTTCCGGATCACCGGCCCGGTGGCCAATTTCGGCGTCGCGCTGTTCGTGGTCCAAGTCTACGGCCTGCATCCCAGCGCCATGCAGTACCTGGGCGCGACCTTTGTGGCGGTGGCGACGTCCATGGCCTCGGTGGGCCTGCCGGGCCAGGTGTCGTTCTTCGCGTCGATCGCGCCGATCTGCCTGAGTTTCGGCCTGCCGGTGGACCTGCTGCCGATCCTGATCGCCGTGGAGGTGATCCCCGACATCTTCCGCACCGTCGGCAACGTCACCGCCGACATGGCCCTGACCAAGGTGTTGGCGCGCGGGGAGCCGCAGGCGGCGTAGACCCTATTTCCGCGGGTCACACCCGCGAGGTGATCGCCTCGAGGGTCTGCACCCGGGCTTCGCAGTCGTCCACGAAGCGCCGCGCCAGGTCGCGCACGCCGGGCGGATAGGCGTCGCCGCCCTCGGCGATCTCGGCGGCCATGCGTTCCACGTCGGCGATGGCGCGGGTCAGCGCCTGCACGTGATCCTTGGCCAGGGTCTTGGCCTCCGCCTGCAGCCGGCGCACGCGTTCGGCGACGGTCTCCACGCGGGAGGGTTCCACTCTGGCGGTCTTAAGGTCGTTGTCCGCGACCACGGAAAGAGAGGGTGACATAGCCGAAGCCTTCCGATCCCAACTCAGGTTTGTACGGGCCGCCCGCCGATCCGGACTTAGGGGACCAGCTCCAGGCCGCCCGGCCTGTTCGTCTCAATTACGGACGAGAACAGCACAGGTTCCCTGGCTGCTGCATGAACGGCGCCGGGTGGGATGCGGCGGACACAGGGCCTGATCGGCGCCTTTTCCCAAGAGGGGACAAGGGCCACGGGCGGCTCAGCCCGCCATCTTGCCGATCCAGATCGCCGCGGCCTTCCAGGCGGCGGTGTCGGCGACCTGCGGCTGGGTGAGCTGTTGCAGCACCAGGATGGCGCCCCCGATCAGATAGACCGGGTGCGGCCGCCCGCGGGTGCGCCAGTCGTAGCCCATGGCGATCAGCAGCAAGATGTCGCCTACCAGGGCCGGGGCGACGGCGACCATGGCCGGCGGGGCGGCCATGGCGGCGATGTCGGCGGGCAGGGGCGGGCCGCTGGGGGCCGGCGGCGGCGCGCTGAAGGTCAGGAACCAGCGAGCGATGGGCGCGCCCAGCAGCGAGACGGTCAGCAGCAGAAGGAGCCGCTTATGCACTTCCGGCCGCTTCACATAGACCATGGCCAGGATGAAGGCCGGGATCACCAGGGCGATCGCGCTGATGCTGACCCAGGCGAAGCCCAGCACGCCGTCGGTGATCGCCGCCGGCACGCCCGGCGCCGAGGCCTGGCGGATGCGCATGGAGACCACTCCGACCACGATGAACACCATGGCCGTGAGGATCGAGACCCCGACCAGGCCCCAGGTGCGGTGGTCGGCCACCTTGCCCCGCGCCGCCAGCCAGCTCTGGAAGACGAAGAACGCCACCCAGGAGAATAGGATCATGCCGTGCAGGTGGACGATGGGCGGGGCGGCGTACCTGCCCTGCGCCATGGGCACGAAATAGGTCGGCAGGAAGCCCACCACCGCGATCGCCAGGCAGGCGCAGGCCATCCAGAAATAGAACTGCGGCCGCGCCGCCGCCTTGGCGCGCACGCCGCCCATCGTCGCTTCGGCCATGGTGTCTCCCCGCGTCGCCGTGGAATGCGCCTGACGGCGGACGCACGGCCCTCGATCCTCACCCCAAGTCCTCCCGCGGGGTACTGAACATTTTTGGCAGCTCGGGGAGTCGGCTAGGCGAGACCCATCTGGATGGCGAGGTCCGCGAGGCGCCGGTCGAAGGACCAGAGGCGCGTATCCGGGGTGAGCCGCGCGGACGCTAGCAGATGAGCATCGACATAGCCGACGCCCCGGCCATAGAGCCGCTCCCGGTCGATGAACTCCATCACCTCATCCTCCGTGGCGATCAGCGCGGCGGGAAGGGCGCGTAACGATCCCAGCACTTCGGCTCGCCGGCCCAGGTTCCCCATGGCCAGTTCGCCGATCACCAGGGGATGACCAAGCACTTCGCCCGCGTCCAGATAGGCGGCCAGCATAGGATCGCCGTTGCGCAGGTGATGCACCCATACGGAGGTGTCGACGAGGATCATCGCCGCCGGGACGGAACCTCAAGCTGCGGCTCGCTGCCGCCCAGTCGCGCGAGCCGGCGCGCGCTCTCCCGCTGGATGAGGGCGATAAGCCCCTCGCGCACCAACGCCGATTTCTCCCGTACGCCGGTCAGCGCCTGAGCGGTGACCATCAGATCGTCGTCAAGGGCTATCGTGGTCCGCATGGTCCGCTCCGTTCATGCACGGAAAATAGCATCAAGTGATGTCGAATTCCATGCCTTCGAAACAAAAGAAGCCTAGCCCTAAGGCCCCTTCCGTCGCCGGCCCCGCATCTTGCGCATCTCCTGCGCCTTCTCGGCCCGGGCCTCGGCGCGGACCGCCTTCACGGCCTCGCGGTCGCCGGTCTGGCCGGCGCCGGCCAGGGCGTCGGCGGCGAACTCCAGGTCGAGCAGCTTCAGGCGCTTGACCTCGTCGCGCAGGCGCGCGGCCTCCTCGAACTCCAGGTTGGCGGCGGCTTCGCGCATGCGGCCTTCCAGGTCCTTGAGCGTGGCCTTGAAGTTGTCGCCCAGGAACGGCTTGGCGCCGTCCTCGGCCACGCCGGCCGGGACGGTGACGCGGTCCTTCTCGTAGGGCGAGGCAAGGATGTCCTTGATCGAACTCTTGATGCTGGCCGGCGTGATGCCGTGGGCGGCGTTCCACTCCTCCTGTTTCTCGCGCCGGCGCTTGGTCTCGGCCATGGCGCGTTCCATGGAGCCGGTGACGGTGTCGGCGTAGAGGATCACCCGGCCGTCGATGTTGCGCGCGGCGCGGCCGATGGTCTGGATCAGGCTGGTCTCCGAGCGCAGGAAGCCTTCCTTGTCGGCGTCGAGGATCGCCACCAGGCCGCACTCGGGGATGTCCAGGCCCTCGCGCAGCAGGTTGATGCCGACCAGGGCGTCGAAGGCGCCCAGCCGCAGGTCGCGGATGATCTCGATCCGCTCCAGGGTGTCGACGTCGGAGTGCATGTAGCGCACGCGCAGGCCCTGCTCGTGCATGTATTCGGTGAGGTCCTCGGCCATCTTCTTGGTGAGCACGGTGATCAGGCTGCGGTAGCCGCGCAGCGCGGTCTGGCGCACCTGGTCGATGACGTCGTCGACCTGGGAGAAGCCGTCGGCGGCGACGGGCTTCACCTCCACCGGCGGGTCGATGAGGCCGGTGGGCCGGATGACCTGTTCGGTGAAGATGCCGCCGGCGCGCTCCATCTCCCACGGCCCGGGCGTGGCGGAGACATGCACCGTGTCCGGCCGCATGGCGTCCCACTCCTCGAACTTCAGCGGCCGGTTGTCGATGGCCGAGGGCAGGCGGAAGCCGTATTCGGCGAGCGTGAACTTGCGCCGGTAGTCGCCGCGGTACATGCCGCCGATCTGCGGCACCGTCTGGTGGCTCTCGTCCACGAACAGCAGGGCGTTGTCGGGGATGTATTCGAAAAAGGTCGGCGGCGGCTCGCCGGCCCGGCGGCCGGTCAGGTAGCGGCTGTAGTTCTCGATGCCGGCGCAGGAGCCGGTGGCCTGGATCATCTCCAGGTCGAAGGTGGTGCGCTGCTCGAGCCGCTGGGCTTCCAGCAACTTGCCGTTGGCCACCAGCCAGTCCAGCCGCTCCTTCAGCTCCACGCGGATCTGGTTGACCGCCTGGTTGAGCGTCGGGCGCGGGGTCACATAGTGGCTGTTGGCGTAGATCTTCACGCCCTTCAGGTCGGCGGTCTTGCGGCCGGTCAGCGGGTCGAACTCGGTGATGGATTCGATCTCGTCGCCGAACAGGCTGATGCGCCAGGCCCGGTCCTCGTAGTGGGCCGGGAAGATCTCCAGGGTGTCGCCGCGCCGCCGGAAGGCGCCGCGCTCGAAGGCCTGGTCGTTGCGCTTGTACTGCTGGGCCACCAGGTCGCCCATCAGCCGCTTCTCGTCGATCCGCTGGCCAGGCACCAGGGTGAAGGTCATGGCCGTGTAGGTCTCGACCGAGCCGATGCCGTAGATGCAGGAGACGCTGGCCACCACGATCACGTCGTCGCGCTCGAGGATCGCCCGGGTCGCCGAGTGGCGCATGCGGTCGATCTGCTCGTTTATGGATGAGTCCTTCTCGATGTAGGTGTCAGTGCGCGGGACGTAGGCCTCGGGCTGGTAGTAGTCGTAATAGGAGACGAAGAACTCGACGGCGTTCTCCGGGAAGAAGCTCTTGAATTCGCTGTAGAGCTGGGCGGCCAGCGTCTTGTTGGGCGCCAGGATCAGGGCGGGTCTCTGGGTCTCCTCGATCACCTTGGCCATGGTGAAGGTCTTGCCGGAGCCGGTGACGCCCAACAGCACCTGGTCGTGCTCGCGCGCGCTGACGCCGGCCACCAGCTCGGGGATGGCGGTGAGCTGGTCGCCCGCCGGCTGGTAGTCGCTGACCAGCTTGAAGCGCTTGCCGCCTTCCGACTTGTCCGGCCGCGCCGGCCGATGCGGCTTCCACAGCATCGGCATGGTGTGCTCGTCGTAGTCGAACGAGGCCGACATGTCGGCGACGCCGGGCGCTGTGGTGACGGGAGGAGCGGCCATGGCCCGAAGGTAGGTTTTCTCCCGGCGCGGCGCCACCCTCCGCGACGCCGTGGCGCGCGGTTGCTGACAACAGGTTGGCAGCAGGTCAGGCCGTGGCGGCGGCTTTGCGCACGGCCTCCTGCAGATGGCTCCAGTCGCGCGGCGGGCTGTCGGTGTTGGTCAGGGTCACCCAGGTGACGCCCAGGTCCGTGAAGGTCTCGATGTAGGAGGCGAAGCCCTGGATGCCGCCGCCGTGGCCGACGGTGGGGTGGCCCTCGTGCGGGTCAAGGGACACGCCATAGCCATAGTGGACGTCGGCCTTGCCACCCTTGCCGTCGGGCGTGGTCGGCAGCTTGCCGTCGTTGAGGGTGACCGGCGTGAGCATGGCCTTGAGCGAGCCGGGGTCCAGCACCTTGCCGCCCAGAAGCTGAGCGTGCCAGGCGCAGAGGTCCCCGGTCGTGGAGCGGATGTTGCCCGCGCCGCCGGGGTAGCTCATGGCGATGTAGGAGGCGTTGTCGAAGCCGCTCTCGGCCTTCTTGTCGTTCGAGTAGCCGCTGGCCCGGTTCGGCACGACCATCGCCGCGTCGTCCACCGCCGTGTGGCGCAGGCCGAGCGGAGCGAACAGGCGGGCCTCCATCGCCTTGGCGTAGGCCATGCCGGTGACCTTCTCGATCACCACGCCCAGCAGGACATAGGCGGTGTTCGAATAGCGCCAGTCGGTCCCCGGCTCATAGGCCAGCTTCTCGCTGGTGGGCTTCATGGCCTCGACCAGCTGGGCGGTGTCGCGATCGGTGCGGCTGGCCTGCAGGAAGAGGTCGGGCCTGACCGCGGTGTAGTTCCCCAGGCCCGAGGTGTGGCTGAGCATCCGCCGCAGGCCCAGCCGCTGGGCGTTGGGGAAGTCGGGCAGGTAGACGGCCAGGTTGTCGTCGAGACTGAGCTTGCCCTCGTGGGCGAGTTGCAGGATCACGCTGGCGGTGAACTGCTTGGTGATCGAGCCGATGCGGCAAACCGCGGCAGGGCTCATCGGCGTCCCGGTCTCGATGTCCTCCCAGCCGTAACCCTTGACGAACAGCGGCGTCCCGCGCCGCGCGACGCGGATCGAGACCCCGGGGATCGCGCGGTCGGCGACCAGCTTTTTCGCCGTGGCGTCGATCTCAGCCCAGTGATCCGGGGTCTTGGCCCCGCCGGCCGCCTTGGCGGTCTTCGCCGCGGCCAGGGCCGGGCTCGCCGCCAGGCTCAGCAGCCCCGCGAGCGAGGCGCGCCGATCGAGATCCATGATTCCGCCTCCCAGAACTTCCCGGCTGAGCTTGTGGCCACAGGCGCGCGCCATGCAATGCTCTCGTCGTGCTGCGGAGGACTTCATGGCCGACGACGATCCGACCGCCCAGGCGATCCGCGCCGCCCAGGGCGTGCTCGACGCCTTCATGGCGGCCTTCAACGCCCGCGACATCCCAGCCTGGCGGGACACCTTCAACTTCCCGACCGCGCGCCTGGCCAGCCGGGGCCTGGTGCTCCTCGAGAAGGGCGACCTGACGCCGGAGCGGTTCACCTCCGGGGCCCTGGCCGAATGGGACCACTCGGCCTGGGAGCGCCGCCAGGTGATCCATGCCGGGCCGGACAAGGTGCACATCGACACCCGCTTCATCCGCTACCGCAAGGACGGCTCGGTGATCGGCGGCTTCGATTCGATCTACGTCGTGGACCGCCAGGACGGCCACTGGGGCGTGAAGATCCGGTCGAGCTTCGCGCCGTAAGATCCCCCTGAAGGGGAGGCCCTAGGCGCTACCGCCGCGCGTCGAGCCAGTCCTTGACCGTCCGGTCCACCAGGTCCTGGGCGTCGTGCTGCACGAAGTGGCCGGCGGTGGGGATCATCAGGATGGTGGTGTCCTTGGTGACGTGATCCCAGGTGCCGTTGTGGCCGGCGGCGTTCAGCGCGGTGTCCTTCATGCCATGGATCACCAGCACCGGCACATTGACCATCGGGGTCTGCGGCGGCGGGGCGGCGCTGTCGCCCACGCCCTTCGGATAGTTGGCGCGGTAGTAGTTCATCATCGCGCCGAAGTCGGAGCGCTTGAAGGCTTCGATGTAGCCGGCCTTCTCCTTGGGGTCCTTGACCCAGCCGGCCAGGCCCTCGGCGGTCAGGTTCTTCTCCGAGCCTTCCTTCTGGAAGTTGCGGGCGTACTGGCTGTTGGCCTGCTGGGCCTTGTTGGTGGCCAGCTCTCGCGCCAGCCCGGCCGGGTGGGGCACGGAGAAGATGATCAGCTTGTTGACCAGCTCGGGCCTGGCGAAGGTGGTGTTCCAGGCGATCGAGGCGCCCCAGTCGTGGCCGATCAGGATGGTGTCCTTGGCGTGCTCGGCGGCGATCACCGCGGCCACGTCGCCCACCAGGTTCGGCATGGCGTAGGCGGCCTCGCCCTGCGGCTTGTCGGAGAGGTTGTAGCCGCGGTTGTCCATGGCCACGGCCCGGTAGCCGTCGGCCGCCAGCGTCGCCATCAGCGGCTTCCAGGTCGCCCAGTAGTCGGGGAAGCCGTGGACCATCACCACCAGCGGGCCGTGGCCCTCGGCGACGTAGTGGATCTTCACCCCGTTGTTGGTGGCGTAGTGGTCCTCGAACCTGGCGGCCTTGGCGGAAGCGGCGTGCGCGGGCTTGTGGGCGTCGGCCGCGAGCGCCGCGGCGGGCAGGGCCATGGCGCCCGCGAGCAGAGCGCCGGCGAAGAACAGGTCACGCATGTCTGGAAGCCTCCCCTTGAGGCAGTGACCCTAGCACGGTTTACGGCGTAAGCGACAAGCGCCTCCGCGATCGTCGTGATCCCAGCGATCATACTATGCGCTAGACAGTGTGTATCACACAGTATATGATGCACAGCATGCCGACCGAAGGCGACATCTACGAAACCCTCCGACTGGAGCTGCGGCGCGGATCGCTGATCCTCGCCGTCCTCGGCCACCTGCGCCGCGAGCACTACGGCTACACCCTGCGCAAGGCCCTGGCCGAGGCCGGCGTGGAGATCGACGAAGGCGCGCTCTATCCGATGCTCCGCCGGCTGGAGGCCCAGGGCCTGCTGACCAGCGAATGGCGGGAGGAGGAGAAGCGCAACAAGCGATTCTACCGCCTGTCGGACGAGGGCCGGACCGTGCTCGCCCGCCTGGCGCAGGAGTGGGGCGCGCTCAACGCCTCGATCGGCGACATCCTGAAGGGAGAGGCCTGATGGACCTCATCGAACGCTACCTGGCCGCCATCGGCCGCCAGCTGCCGGCCACGCAGGCCGGCGACATCCTGGGCGAGCTGCGCGAGGAGCTGCTGTCCCGGCAGGAGGAGCGCGAGGCCGCGCTCGGCCGGCCGCTGACCCGGCAGGATGTCGAGGCCCTGCTGCTGGAATTCGGCCATCCGCTGGTGGTCGCCGCCCGCTACCGCAAGACCCAGCAGCTGATCGGGCCGGAAGTCTTCCCCTTCTGGCTGACCACGATCCAGTGGAGCCTGGCGATCCTGGCCATCGTCTGGGTGGTGCTGACGGCGATCGGCGTCCTGCTCGGCAAGACGCAGGCGGACGCGCGGCACGCCGCCCCGGACCTCATTCCGACCGCCTTGACGGTATTCGGCGCGATCACCCTGGCCTTCGCCGCGTTCGAACGGTTCGGCAAGGCGGGCTTCCTGCGCGACTGGAAGCCCTCGCGCCTGCCGCCGCCGGACCGCGCCACGCGCCCGCGCGCCGGCATCGTCGCGGAGATCGCCGTCGATGTGGGTTTCATCGCCTGGTGGCAGGGGCTGATCCGTTTCCAGGATTTCTTCCCCTATCCGGTCCATCTGCAGGTGGCGCTGGCCCCGGTCTGGGCCGCCTGGCACTGGCCGATCCTGGCCTATGCGATCTTCGGGATCGCGGCCGATCTCGTGGCCCTGGCCCGGCCGGCCTGGGTGCGGACCAACACCGGTCTGCGCGTCGGGCGCTATCTCTACGGCGTGGCGATCCTGGTCGAGGTGTTCCGGGCCGGACACTGGGTGGAGGTGGGGTCTCCGCTGATTTCGCCGGGGGTCCTGTCGATCATCCAGACCAACTTCGACCTCGGGATGCGGGTTGGGATCGGCGTCGCGATCCTGGGCATGCTGCTGCAGGTCGGGCTGGATCTGAGGCGGGGCTACCGCCAGCGCCAGGCGCAGCCCGACGTGGCCGCCAAGGCCTAGCCTCAGAACCCGCGCGCGCCGGTGACCAGCATCAGGAGGCTGGCCGCCAGGACGGCGATCGCGAGCAGGATGTGGCGCACGGCCGTACAGCTCCCCCAAACCCTTTCGGGTCTTAGGAAACTATACGGCCAAGGTTAAGATTCGGACGCGAATCCGGAAATCCGCGTTCCGCCGCGCCGGCTTAGTTGTGCGGGTTGTTTTCCTGCACCTTGCCGGCCACGGTGCCGGCCGCCGCGCCGACCGCCAGGCCCACGGGGCCGGCGACCACGGCGCCAGCCGCGCCGCCGGCGGCGGCCTTCTCCTCGGTGTTGGTGGCGCAGGCGCCCAGTGCGGCGAACGCGCCGGCGATGACGATCAGGCTCAAGGTCTTACGCATGGCTTGGGTCTCCTCCTGTGTGTCGGCCAGACAAACGGCAGGCTTCGCGGGAGGTTCCGAGACGCGCGCGAGACGAAGCTGGGCCCTGGCAAGATTGGCCCGTGAATTGCGGACCTTAGCGGCGGTTTCCCGGAACAGGACATCTGGATGGATGACGCCGTTATTGTGTTGCAACGCAATATAAGCTTGCCAAACGGCCCGAAGCTGTTCATACCTCCTTCACCATTTTCCGTCGCCTGTCCCCCTCGAGTCCGGGCCAGGCGAGCCTGCGACCACCGCCAGCATGAGCAGGGGCGGCCGCGGCGACCAGGTCGGGGGGCGCCCACGCCCTCGTCGCGCAGGACACGCTTGTTTTGATTTCAGTTCTCCAGGCGCGCGCCGCGTTGCGCGGGCCGTTGGGCGCTGCTTTGATGGGCTCCGGCATCGGCCTGGCCCTGGGCGCCGGCTACATGACGGCGGGCATGGCGCAGGCCATTTCCGATCATCATCGGGCGGTGCGGATCGCCGAAACGGCAGGCGGCGGCCTGTCGGAAACCATGTTGCAGCGCGAAATAGGACGCATGGACCCGGCCGCTGTCCGGGTGGCCCGCGCGCACGATCTCAACGCCGCCGACGGCCCCGCCAACGGCGTCGCCGGCCCGGCCCAGGCCTGGCCCGGCCGTCCGGGCGAGCGCCTGCCGGCAGGCCGCCGCGGTTCGGCCCTGGAGGCTACCCGCGACCTCGACTGCCTGACCGACGCCGTCTACTTCGAAGCCCGGGGCGAGACCCCGCGCGGCCAGGCCGCCGTCGCCCAGGTGGTGATGAACCGGCTGGCCAATCCGAACTTCCCCAAGACCGTCTGCGGCGTGGTGTTCCAGGGGGCTGCGACCCACGGCTGCCAGTTCAGCTTCGCCTGCGACGGCTCCATGCGCCATGGCCTGGAGGCCGACGCCTGGGACAAGGCCCGCAAGGTGGCCGAGCGCGCCCTCTCCGGCGTGGCCCTGGCCGCCGGGATCGGCAACGCCACCCATTTCCATGCCCTGGGCGTCCAGCCGGTCTGGGGGGCGCAGATGCTGCGCGTCGCCCAGGTGGGCCTGCACGTCTTCTATCGGGCCAACCCGCACTCTGCGGTCATCGGGCCCTCCGGCGGGCGCGCCGACAATCGCCCGGTGCTGGCCAGCCTGCCGATGAGCCCGGCCGCCAACCTGCGCCTGGCCGGCGCGGTGCTCGAGAAGACCGCCGAGATCACCACCGCGGTCGCCAGCCCGCTGGCCGGCCAGGCCGCCTCGGGCGAAGCCAGGACGCCGCATCTTTCGCCGCCGCCGGTCGCCGCCGCGGCCGACAAGTCCGCCGAACCCGCAAGCGACCGCGCGCCCGCCGACTTCTGACCCAGCGCCGGCGTCGGCTTGCGCCGAGCCGCCTTCCCCGCCAGCTTGCGCCCTGCATTCCAGGGAAGGGCGTCGCATGGCGGCAAACGCGCATCAGGAACTCTCCAGGCAGTTGTTGAGCTGTTCCTACGAAGAGCTGAACGACGTCCAGCGCAGCGTCATCGACCTCATCGCCAACGAGGCGCCGACCAATGTCGACAAGGCCTTGCGGCACGACGACCGCACCTTCGGCGAACGGCTGGCCGACCATGTGGCCGCGGTCGGCGGCTCCTGGGGCTTCATCATCGCTTTCGGCCTGTTCCTGACCATCTGGATGGGCTGGAACCTGCTGACCAAGGGCAAGACGGTCTTCGATCCCTATCCGTTCATCTTCCTGAACCTGATGCTGTCGATGCTGGCGGCCATCCAGGCGCCGGTGATCATGATGAGCCAGAACCGCGCCGCCGCCCGCGACCGCGAGGCCGCCGAGCACGACTACGTCGTCAACCTGCGCGCCGAGCTGGAAATCATGCACCTGCACGACAAGGTCGACGCCATGCGCGAGCAGCAGATGCTGGAGCTGTTGAAGCGCCAGAACGAGGCGATCCGCCTGCTGAAGGGCCAGGTCGAGAAGCTAACGACCCAGAAGAAGAAATAGGCCGCGCCATGCCCGTTTCCCGACGCGCCGTCGCCGCCTCGGCCACCGCGGTCCTGGCCGCCGCCGGCTTCGCGCCCCGCCGCGCCGCCGCGCAATCGGGCGCGATGTACGGCCTGATCTCGCAACTGTTCGCCCAGCCGGGGAGGCGTGACGACCTGGTCGCGATCCTGCTGGCGGCGTCGGCCGCGATGCCCGGCTGCCTGTCCTATGTCGTCGCCCGCGACGCGGGCCGCGAGGACGCCATCTGGATCACGGAGGTCTGGCGCGACAAGGCCAGCCACGCCGCCTCGCTCAGCCTGCCGCAGGTTCGGGCGGCGATCGCCAAGGGCGGGGCGCTGATCGCCGGCGTCGGGACCCGGGCGGAGACCGCACCGGCCGGTGGGGCAGGCCTGGCCGCCTAGGCTGGCGCTGCGCTTCGGGCGGAAGCGGACTGGGCCTTGTCCTGATCGGGGACGGCGGGTTTGATGCCCGCCGCCCTTTCCGGGTCAGGAGGCCTCCCCATGAAATACCGCAAGCTCGGCGCCAGCGACCTGGAGGTTTCGGAGATCTCCCTGGGCTCGTGGCTCACCTTCGGGGTGGGCGTGGAGGCGGACAAGGCCCGGGCCTGCGTCGACCGCGCCTTCGACCTCGGGATCAACTTCATCGACACGGCCAACGTCTATGGCCGCGGCGCTGCCGAGAGCTTCCTGGGCGAGGCGCTGAAGGACCGGCCGCGCGACAGCTATGTGCTGGCCACCAAGGTGTTCGGCCAGATGAGCGACACCGACCAGGGTCTGTCGCGCGCCCAGATCCTCAAGCAGATCGACGCCTCGCTACAGCGCCTGAAGACCGACTACGTCGACCTCTACCAGTGCCACCGCTACGACGTGAACACGCCGCTGGAGGAGACCATGGCGGCGCTGACCGAGGTGGTGAAGGCCGGCAAGGCGCGCTGGATCGGCTTTTCCGAATGGTCGCCGGAACAGATCGAGGCCTCGTTCAAGGTGGCGGGCGCGGAGCGCTTCATCTCCAGCCAGCCGCAGTATTCGCTGCTCTACCGACGCCCCGAGAAGAAGGTGATCCCGATCAGCGCGGCCAACGGCGTCTCGCAGATCGTCTGGTCGCCGCTGGCCCAGGGCGTCCTGTCGGGCAAGTACGCGCCGGGCGCCGCGCCGCCGGCCGGCAGCCGCGCGGCCAGCGATTCCATGGGCGGGCCGATGAAATCCTGGCTCGAGCCGCACATCCTGGAGGCGGTGGCGAAGCTCAAGCCGCTCGCCGCCGAGGCCGGCTGCACCATGAGCCAGTTCGCGCTGGCCTGGGTGCTGCGCGAGCCGAACGTCGCCTCGGCCATCGTCGGCGCGAGCCGTCCCGACCAGCTGGACGACAACGCCGCGGCCAGCGGCCTCAAGGTCGATCCGGCGCTGTTCGCCCGGGCCGAGGCGATCGTCGCCGAAGTGCGCCGCGAAACCGCGCGATAGGGAAGAGCTCGGGCCGGGCCTTCACCGCCCGACGATGGTGATCTCCTTGATCGCCGCCTGGACGGAGGGCTTGGCGCCCACGCCCCACATCAGCTTCAGGTAGGCCAGGGTCCGGCCCGCGGCCTCCTCGAACCGCCAGTCGCAGTCTTCGAAGCGGCAACGGTCGAACTGCGGAAGCTCGCCGCCCGCATAGACCAGCCGGCAGGCCGAGAAGGTGCAGTCCTCGAAGGCCTCGCCATCGAGTTCCACTGTCTGATGGTTGAAGCTGACGCCCGCCTGCACGCCTAGTCCTCCGCCTCGGAGGCGTCGCCCTGGGCCTGTTTCGCCGCCTCGGCAGCCTCGCGCTCGCGGCGCTTGGCTGCGGCCTTCTCGGCGAGCTTGGCGGCCTTCACCCGCTCGCGTTCCTGTCGCTCGAATTGGTAGTTCGGCTTGCGCGCCACAGCATTTCTCTCGTCGTCTGGGAGGAAAGTCCGCGTCCCTGAGGCCGCGAGCCGCCGCTGGTATCACGAAAGCCGGAAATCTCCGCATGGCATGCGACGCGATCGGGGGCGGCGCTCAGCCGAACGTGAAGGCAAAGGCCTCGACGCCGGGGTCCAGGAAGTCGATCCAGAAGGTGCGGTCCTTCACCGGGCCCTTCTGGCGCACGAGCTGGTAGAGCCGCTGGGTGGTGACCACGCCGGTCCCGTCGGCGGCCACGTCGACGCCAGCGTCCGCGCCCGGCGGCTTGCCGTCCAGCCGCACACGGAAGCGCACCGGCTTGCCATCGGGGCCCGGCCCCAACACCAGGTGCAGGTCGCGGGCGTGGAAGCGATAGACGATGCCGGCGTCCGGCGCGCCGGAAACCGCGTGCTCGGCGCCCACCGTCCAGACGTCGTCGAAGGTCCAGTGATTGCGCGCGCCCGGCGTGACCGGCATGTAGTCGGTGCGCTTGTCGTGGATCAGCCCGTTGCGGTTGGTGTTGCCGGCCGCCTTCTCATAGCCGACGTAGGTCTCCGGCGAGAGCTCGTCGTGGACGTCAGCGCTCGCCATGGCGCCGCCGCCCGCCACCTGCACGGTCCGGCCGGTGAGTCCTGTGGCGCCGTTCTCGGCCAGCAGGCGCTTGATGATCCGCTCGGAGCCGTCGTAGTCGCCCTCGCCGAAATGGTGGGCGCGGATGCGGCCCTGGCCGTCGATGAAGTAGTGGGCGGGCCAGTAGCTGTTGTGGAAGGCGTTCCAGATCGCCGAATTGTTGTCGACCGCCACCGGATAGGTGACGCCCAGGTCCTTCACCGCGCGGCGGACGTTGGCCAGGTCGTGCTCGAAGGCGAACTCCGGGGCGTGGACGCCGATCACCACCAAGCCCTTGTCAGCGTACTTTTTCGCCCAGGCCTCCACATAGGGCAGGGAGCGCAGGCAGTTGATGCAGGAGTAGGTCCAGAAATCGACCACCACCACCTTGCCCTTCAGGCTCTCGCGGGTGAGTGGCGGGGAGTTGATCCATGCGGTGGCCCCGGCCAGCGACGGCATCTGGCCCTCCACCGGCAACGGGGTCCCCTCAGCCACGGCGACCGAGTTCTTCGGGCCGACGCCCAGCCTGTCGAGCAGGCCCTGTTCCAGCTTCGACGTGCTGGCGAGCGACAGCCTGGTCAGCACCCCGGTGTCGAAGCCGAAGGCGATGGCGGCCACGGCGACCAGCACCACCACGCCCAGGCCACGCCGCACCCATTCGCTGGCCCCCAGCGAGCGCTTCATGGCCGCGAACACGCGCCCGCCCACCAGCAGGGCGAGCGCCAGCGACGTCGCCGCGCCAGCCGCGTAGGCCAGGAGCAGGACGGAGGTCCCCACGCTCGCCCCCTGCAACGCCGCCCCGGTCAGCACCAGCCCCAGGATCGGCCCGGCGCAGGGCGCCCACAGCAGGCCCGTGGCCACGCCCAGCAGCAGCGAGGCGCCGATCCCGCCGTCCGGCCCCGACGATCGCTCGGAGAGCCGCGCGCCCAGGGCCACCAGCGGCCGCGTCGCACGGTCGGCCAGGGCGGGGAACAGCAGCAGCAGGCCAACGGCGGCCAGCACCGCCAGCGCCGCGATACGGCCCACGCTATTGGCCTGCACCGCCCAGCCGCCGCCCACCGCCGCCAGGCTGGCCACCGCGGCGAAGGTCACCGCCATGCCGATCAGCAGCGGCAGGCCGCTCCTCACGAACGGCCGATCGGCGCGGGCGAACACGAAGGGCAGCACCGGCAGGATGCACGGGCTGACGATGGTCAAGGCGCCGCCCAGATAGGCTAGGATGAACAGCAGCATGCAGGCAGGTCTTTCAGGGCGTGCGGCGACACGATAGGAAGTCGAACTACATAACGATGGGCGAGGCGAGGGACGAGACCATGGGCCGGGAAATCGCACACGGGAAGCGGCTGAAATCTCTGATGCTGGGCGTCGCGGCCTTCGCCGCGAGCGGGGCGCTGGCGGGTCTGGCGATCCATGGCGC
Organism: Phenylobacterium sp.; assembly: GCF_036501465.1. GTDB lineage: Bacteria > Pseudomonadota > Alphaproteobacteria > Caulobacterales > Caulobacteraceae > Phenylobacterium. The sequence continues at coordinate 53,900 of NZ_DASYAF010000091.1, read as the reverse complement.
GCCTCACGCGGCGCCCGCACCGGCCGCGGCCAGCGGGGCCTGCAACAAGGACATCGGGATCACCCTTCCGCCCGGCTTCTGCGCCACCATCTTCGCCGACGACCTGGGCAACACCCGCCACATCGTGGTGGCGGCCGACGGCACGGTCTATGCCAACACCTGGAACGGCTCGTCCTACTTCCGCGGGACCAAGCCGGACCCGGCCGGCTTCCTGATCGCCCTGCAGGACACCAACCATGACGGCAAGGCCGACAAGGTCAGCCGCTTCGGCCTGACCGCGGCCGAGGGCTCCAAGGGCGGCACCGGCATCGGCCTCTACAAGAACGCCGTCTATGCCGAGATGAACGACGAGATCGTCCGCTATCCGCTGGCCAAGGGCGCCGACGTGCCCATGGGCAAGCCGGAGGTGGTGGTCTCGGGCATGCCGCTGGGCGGCGACCACCCGATGCATCCCTTCGCGATCAACGCCAAGGGCCAGATGTTCATCGACATGGGCACGGCCACCAACTCCTGCCAGCCGAAGAACCGCCAGCCGGGTATCCCGGGCGCGGAGCCCTGCGTCGAGAAGGAGACCCGCGGCGGCACCTGGCTCTATTCCGCCGACACGCTCGACCAGAAATTCTCGCCGGCCGAGCGCTACATCACCGGCCTGCGCAACGGCATGGGCCTGTCCTTCGACAGTTCCGGGCGTCTCTACGCGACGCAGCATGGGCGGGACCAGCTGATCCAGAACTGGGGCAAGCTCTATCCGGACGTGAAGCAGACCGTCGAGCTGCCGTCCGAGGAACTGGTGCTGGAAACCAAGGGCGCCGATTTCGGCTGGCCCAACTGCTACTACGACAACTTCCAGAAGAAGCTGGTGCTGGCCCCGGAATACGGCGGCGACGGCGGCAAGGCGGTCGGTGTCTGCGCACAGAAAACCGCACCGGTGGCGGCCTTCCCGGCCCACTGGGCGCCCAACGACATGACCATCTACAACGCCAAGGCGTTCCCGGCGGCCTACCACGGCGGCGCCTTCATTGCCTTCCATGGCTCGTGGAACCGCTCGCCCGCGGTGCAGGACGGCTTCAACGTGGTCTTCCAGCCGCTGAAGGACGGCAAGGCCAGCGGGAACTACATCGTCTTCGCCGACGGCTTCGCGGGCCCGAACAAGGCCTCGGGCAAGGCGATCTTCCGGCCCACCGGGGTCGCGGTCGGCCCCGACGGCGCGCTCTACATCTCCGAGGACACCAAGGGCCGCATCTGGAAGGTGACCTATCAGGGCGCCGCGGGCGCGCCGCTGCAGAGCGCGCCGCAGCCGACCTACGAAACCCAGGCGCCCGCCGCCGGAGCGGGTGAAACCGCGAGCCTCCTGGTTCCGGACGGCGCCACGGCCGCCCAGGTCGCCCACGGGCAGGCGGTGTTCAAGGGCGGCTCCTGCGGGGCCTGCCACGGCGCCGACGCGGCCGGCGGCCCGGTGGGCCCGCCGCTCAACACCGGCAGCCCGATCTGGACCGACGGCAGCCTGGGCTCGATCAAGACGCTGATCGCCAAGGGCGTGCCGGCGCCCAAGCAGTACCGCAGCCCCATGCCGCCCGAAGGCGGGGCGCAGCTTTCCGATGACGACCTGAACGCGGTGGCGGCCTATGTCTGGGCTGTCGGCCACGCCAAGAAATAGAGTTCCTTGAGGGAGGAAACCCGATGAACACCACGCTCCGCCTGGCGCTCTGCGCCACAGCCTTGGCCCTGGCCGCCGCCCCGGCGCTCGCCCAGGTGCACCGCTCGAACCCCGGCGACGCCGACGCCAAGACCGTGCTCGACATGATGCCAGGCAAGGCCAAGCTCACGGTCACCACCCCGGCCTTCAAGGCGGGCGAGCAGATCCCCTTCGAGAACACCCAGTACCGGACCAACACCTTCCCCGGCCTGAGCTGGTCCAAGGGGCCGGCGGGGACCAAGTCCTATGCGCTGATCATGCAGGACAACACGCTCATCCTGCGCGGCGCGCCGATCCTGCACTGGACCCTGATCAACATCCCGGCCAGCGTCACCAAGCTCGACGCCGGCATGGCGCCCACCGGCAATCCGGCGGGTTCGTCCTACGGCCCGAACTACATGGGCGCGGCCAAGCCCTACACCGGCCCGCGCACACCGCCCGGCCCGGGCGACGACTACCACTTCGAGATCTTCGCGCTGGACACCACCTTGCCGGACCCGGGCACGGACTTCTCCGTGATCACCAAGGCCATGGAGGGCCATGTGCTGGCCGCCGGCGAAGTCGTCGGCCACGGCATCGCCGACCCCAACGCCCCGCCGCCCGCGCCTCGGCCGGCGGCTGCGGCGACGCCGAAGCAATAGGTTCGCTCAGAGCCTCCTCCCACAAGGGGAGGAGGAATCTCGCCGGCTGCGACACTCGGCCTTGTAACTCCGTACGCCGTACCTAGTTTATGCAGCTGGGATTCGGCGTGGGGGGCGCTTTTCCGTGAGCCAGGAATTCACCGAGATCGAAAAGCGGGTCACGCTGTGGGGCGTGGCCATCGTCTTCCTGCTGTCGGCGCTGGACCAGACGATCGTGGCGACCGCCATGCCGCGGATCATCGCCGAGCTGAACGGCCTGGCGCTCTATTCCTGGGTGACCACGGCCTACCTGCTGTCGTCCACGGTGATGGTGCCGATCTGGGGAAAGCTGGGCGACCTGTTCGGGCGTAAGCCCGTGCTGCTGGCCGGCATCACCTTCTTCCTGGCCGGCTCGTGGCTGTCGGGGCTCTCCGGTGAGTTCGGGCCGATGCCGCTGATCGGCGGCGGCATGGTCCAGCTGATCGTGTTCCGCGCCATCCAGGGGATCGGCGGCGGGGCGCTGTTCACCACCGCCTTCGCAATCATCGGCGACCTCTATCCGCCGCGCGAACGGGGCAAGATCGGCGGCATGTTCGGCGCCGTCTTCGGGCTTTCCAGCACCATCGGCCCGCTGATCGGCGGCTATTTCACCGACCACGGCACGGTGAGCCTGGCGGGCCATGTGATCGCCGGCTGGCGCTGGGTCTTCTACCTCAACCTGCCGCTCAGCCTGCTCTCGTTGTTCATGATCATCGTGAAGATGCCGAAGATGAGCCACCAGGCGAAGGGCAAGATCGACTTCGTGGGCTCGGCCCTGATCATCGCCACGGTGGTGCCGCTGTTACTGGCGCTGACCTTCGGCGGCCACCAGTACGCCTGGACCTCGCCGCAGGTGCTGGGGCTGTTCGCCGGCTCGGCCGCGGGTCTGATCGGCTACATCTTCGCCGAGAGGTTCGCGTCGGACCCGATCCTGCCGATGGAGTTGTTCAAGAACCGGGTGTTCTCCACCGCCAATCTGGCGGGCTTCCTGGTCTCCATGTCGTTCATGAGCACGGTGGCCTTCCTGCCGCTGTTCCAGCAACTCGGCCAGGGCGTGGCGGCGACCACCAGCGGGCTCTCCACCTTGCCGCTGATGATCGGCATCTTCTCGTCCTCGATCCTCTCAGGCCGCCTGGTCACCCAGACCGGCAAGTACAAGGCCCTGATGATCGGCGGCCTGGTGGTCACCTTCGCCGGCATCTGGTTCCTGAGCCGCATGACCGCCGAGACCAGCCGCCTCGACCTCGCCTGGCGGATGCTGGTGCTGGGCATCGGCCTGGGCCCGGGCCAGAGCCTGTTCTCGCTCGCCATCCAGAATGCCATGCCCCTGAACCAGCTGGGGGTGGTGACTTCGTCCAGCCAGTTCTTCCGCCAGATCGGCTCGACCATGGGGGTGGCGATCTTCGGCACCTTCCTGACCGCCAACCTGAACACCGGCCTCGGCAAGATCATGCCCGGCGTCGACGTGGGCAAGCTGCGCGCCATGGGCGGGGCGGCGCATGTCGGCGCGCCGACAATCCTGCCGGAGTTCATCCGGGTGATTATCTCCGACGCCATCACCGGGGTGTTCTTCCTGGGGATCTACGTCGTCGCCGCGGCGCTGCTGGTCACCCTGCTGATCCCCAACATCCCCATGCGCGACCGCAGCTTCATGGGCGCCCAGGCGTCCAAGGAGGAGAAGGATCCGGACACCGTGATCCCCGCCGAGGCGCACCTCTAGCCGCCAAGATGCACGCTCGCCTTTGACGGGCATGATGTTGCCGTTCGCCGAACGCAGTGTTTGAGTGCCTTCCGGTTGGGGAGCCAAAGGGAGGTTCTGTGATGAACAGGCTGGTGACCAGCGGAGCGCTGATGGCGCTGCTGATGGGATTTGGAGCCGCGGGCCAGGCGCAAGCGTCGGATCCGCCGGTGCTCGGCGCCTATACGACCAGCGTCGAGTGCGATGCCGGCAACGTGACCGGCGTCTCGGCCTGCAGCGCCGTCGGCTCGGCGGCCTCGGTGAAGACCACGCCCTTCGTCCTGCTGAGCGCGACCGCGAGCGCCGGCGAGGGCAACTTCGCGGACGCTACGGCGGACTACGACTTCCTGGTCAGCGGCGGGACCGCGGGCGATGTCGTCACCGTTGGCTTCACCACGCTCATGGAGACAGACCTGACCGGCGGCGGCTCGAGCCACGCCCAGGTCGTCTGGTTCGATTCCGTCAAAAGCAGCGGGTTCAGCATCTGCTCCTCGCCGCTTCCCGAGGCGACCGCATGCGCCCACGGTGGCGGCATTTTCAGCGGCACGATCGACTTTTCCGCCGTCTCGGGCGAGGTCGGGCACATCCACCTGGACGTGGACGCAGGGACGGGCTTCGGCGGCTCGGGAACCGCCTCGCTTGACCCGTTCATGTTCGTCGAGAACGACCCCAACGGAATCTACAGCCTGCAGCTCAGCGACGGTGTTCCGAACGCTGTTGGCGGCGTGCCGGAGGCATCGACCTGGGCGCTGATGCTGGTGGGCTTCGGCCTTGCGGGGGCCTCGCTCCGCCGGCGGCGGGCGGGACTGCCCGCCACGTCATGAGCCGGCGACGCTGTAGGCTCAGTGGCGCGTGGGGACGTAAGGCTCCAGGTCGGCGGAAAGCGCGATCCGCACGGCCGCCGACAAGCTTCGCGCACCCAGCTTGTCCATCACATTGGCCCGGTACACCTCGACCGTGCGCGGACTGATGTCGAGTTCATAGGCGATCAGCTTGTTGGGCAGGCCGGTGAGCAGCGCCTGCATCACCTGGCGCTCTCGTCCGGTCAGCTCGGCGACCAGCTCCCGCGCCCGGGCCGCTTGCTGGCGGTCCTGGGTGGTCGTCTCCAGCTTGTCGAAGGCCATGGCGACCGCGTCGAGCAGCACCTGGTTGAGGTAGGGCTTTTCGAGGAATTCGATGGCCCCGTTCTTCATCGCCTGGACCGCGATGGATATGTCCCCCTGGCCGGTGAGCACGATGACCGGCCAGGCCACGCCGCGATCGGCGAGCCGCTTTTGGACCTCCAGGCCGTCCATCTTCGGCATGTGGATGTCCAGCAGGACGCAGCCCGCCGGCGCGCCGTCGAGCCGGGCGAGGAAGTCGACGCCGGACGGATAGCTCGTCACCGCGAAGCCGGCGGCCTCGAGCAGCAGCTCGGCGGACTCGCGCACGACATCATCATCGTCGATCACGTGCACTGTTCGCCTATCTGGCATGGGCCAGTTCCTTCGAAGCCAGGGGGAGAGTAAACCGGAAGTCGGCGCCGCACGCCGATGGCGCGAGCCACATCCGTCCGCCATGGGCCTCCACGATCCGATGGCAGATCGACAATCCGACGCCCATGCCGTCGCTCTTGGTCGAGACGAATGGCGAAAACAGGCGCTCGGCGAGGTCCGGTGGCACGCCCGGGCCGCTGTCGCGGACGGCGACCTCCGCCATGCCCTTCCTGACAGTTGTGGAGACCGTCAGCACCCGCGGCCCCGCGGTGGACGCCACCGCCTCGGCGGCGTTGCGGATCAGGTTGACCAGGATCTGCTGGATCTGAATCCGATCGGCCAGCACCCGCTGGGCCTTGGACGACAGGTTCAGGCGGACGTCGAGGTCGGCAGCCTTGGCGTTTGGCGCGGCCAGGGCCACGGCGTCCTCGATCAGTTGATCGAGGGGCTCGATCCGGGTGTCGGCCTCGCCGCGGGCGATGAACTCGCGCAGCCGCCGCACGATCTCGCCAGCCCGCACGGCCTGGCCCTCGGCCTGGTCGGCGGCGCGCGCCACGCGACCGCGCGCGGTGTCGTCCAGCGCCTTGCCGCCGTCCGCCAGCATCATCTTCAGCGCGCCCACCGAATTGCCGATCGCCGTCAGCGGCTGGTTCAGTTCATGGGCCAGGGCGGCGGCCATCTCGCCCATGGCGCTGAGCCGCGAGACATGGGCCAGTTCCGTGCGCAGCTCCGCCAACCGGCCGTCCCGCAGCGCCAGCTCCCGCTCCACCCGGCGCTCCTCGGTGACATCCCGGTAGATGCCGATGGTCCGCACATGCGCGCCCTCGGGCGAATAGAAGAGCCGCCGGACGCCAAGGAAGTCGCGTTCCTCGCCGTCGGCCCGCCGCATCCGGATCTCGTCGTTGTTCTGCTGCGGAAGATGGGCGGCGATTACGTCGTTGCGACCCGGTTGGGCGGCCACCACCAGGCTGTTCAGCTTGTCCAGGCTGCCCTCGAGGCCGCCCGGCTCGTAGCCCAGGAGCCGCTCGAAGCCGTCCTCGGCGACCAGGGTGCGCGCGGCGATGTCGGCGTCGGCGATACCGATGTCGTAGGCCTCGACCGCGAGCTTCAGCCGTTCCTGGCTTTCCTTTAGCGAATTGCTCGCCCGTCTCGTCTCGGTGACGTCGGTGAAGGTGGCGACGATGCGCGCCCCGCCGTCCAAACCGCCGTCCAGCCGCACCAGATGGCTGGCGACCCAGCGGATCTCGCCGCTGCGGGTGCGATGTTGCTGCTCGCCCCGCCATTCGCCGTCGCGCTGGAGCAGGGCGCGAATGGTGGCGCGCGCCTCCTCCGTCTCAGCGCTGATCAGGTCGCCGACCTGTCGTCCGACCATTTCGGCGGCCGTCCAGCCGTAGAGCGTTTCGCAGGCCTTGGACCAATGCTGCACAAGGCCGTCCGGGGTGCAGACGATGACCGTGGAGCGCTCCAGCGCGTCGGCGAGGCTGTCGCGATCCTGACGTTCGCGGCCGAGCATCCGCGCGGCCCAGAACGCCAGGAAGAGCAGGGCGCAGGCGCTCAGCACGATGATCAGCAGCATCCGCACGTCTGAGCCATAGAAGCCCTCGCGCACGCCGATGTTGGTGACGGACCCAATCGCGACCGGGATCAGGGCGACCGGCGCCAGCAGCCGCGCGATGCGGCCTTGCTCGCCGCGGCCGGTCACAACGCGCAGCCAGCCGGTGTCGCGCATCAGGATCAAGGCGCCGACGCAGAGCGCGCCGACCGCGACGGTGGTGTTCACCGCGATGCGAAGATCCTGGTGCAGGACCGAAAGTTGGGACGGGTCCTGCAGGAGATAGGGAAGGGCCGAAAGGCTGGCGACGAGGGCGCCGAGGCTCGCGGCGTGCACCGCGATCGCGCGTGACCGGGACGAGCGCGCCCCGATCCCCAGCAGCGACGCGGCGAACAGGGCGATGACCACGCTGGTGATGATGCTGGGGCGGCCCGGCCAGAGCGGCGCCGGCTTCTCCACCAGCACCCGGTCGCGGAACAAGGCCAGATCGATCGGCAGCGGCTGATGCGTCGCGTCGGCCCACAGCCATGTCGCGCAGGCCGCCAACAGGAGGCCGCCGGTCAAGACCTGCAGCCGGCGACGGCCCGTGGCGGCGGAGGCGAGGCCGCCGGCGCCCGCCATCAGGGCCACGGCGGTGGCGGGCCACAAGGCGACCGCTCCGGCCACCACCGAGATCAGGAAGACGCTGCCGATCTGCCAGCCGATCATGGCGGCAAGCGCGGTCGCGGCGACGCCGAGCGCGATGAAGATCGCTATCCGTTTCGGATTACGCAACCCTAGCGCGAGCGCCAAGTCAAACGCCCCCCGAGCCCGTCTGTCGGCGAGCATTAGGTCACGCCCGCAGGACGCAGGCCATGGCGATTATTGACGCAGGCCTTGCACCCGCCCACGGCGCCGGTCTCGAGCTCTTAAGATAACCTGGTATTCGAACATCTGCATCAGCGGGACATTGCGTTTCAATCCCCAGGTCATCCCAGCCGTCTGCTCCGTAGAATCCCCGGGTAGGCCCGCCGCTCCCACGCTGCCTACCGTCACGGGCCTGACCGGCGACGCTCACAGGGCGTCGGCCGCGCAGGCGGGGCGTACGCCGGCGGTTGCATGAAGAAGGACAAGGCCATTGTCGTCCTCGCGGATGCGGCCATCGCGTCCTCGCTGGAGATCGCCTTGCTGGCTGCGGGCCTGGCCCCAACGCTCTTCGAACCCGAGGAGAGCCTGGATCGCCTGCCGGTCGACGCCGCGGCCGTGCTGATCGTCGATCCGGCGGCGCGAGCGCAAGAACCACTCGCCCTCGTCGAAGAGCTGCGATCCCGCGATTGGCCCGGTCTGACGGTCCTGATCACCGGCGATCGCCGCAGCTTGCTGGGCGTCATCGGGCACGCCTCCCGGATCGCCATCCTGGAAATGCCCTTCGTCGCCGCCGACCTGATCGCTGCGATCTCATCGCATCGCTGAAGCGCACGGGGGTTCCGGAAGACTACGTATGTAGAACGCCTCAAATGCGTCCGAGCGGACGAGCACGCACAATAGGTCCGGGGCTCGACCGGGTCCCGAGGCGGCATGAGCCGTGCTGGAGGCGTGATGCGGGCGACAAGCCGACGGACATTCCGGGAATTGGCCATCGGTCTCGGGACGCTGGTCGCGGTCGTGCTCGCGCAGGCGACGATCGTCGGGGCCACCATCAACCACCTGCAGTCCACCGATCAGGACGACGACGAGGCGCGGGCGGAGGTCTTCCAATACGCCGTGGTGGTCGAGGCCGCCGATGATCAGCAGGCCAGCCTGCAGGCCGGGCGTCTGGGCGGCGGTCCTCCGGCGGTCGCGGCCTTTTCCGAAGCTCAGGCCCGGTTCCTGGCCGGCATCCCGCGCCTGCGCCAGCTCGCCGCCGACGATGGGCCCGCGATGCGCGCGCGGGTGGAGGACGCTATCCGCCAGGAGGCCGCCTGGAACCGCGAGGTCGCCGCGCCGCAGATGGCGGCCCTGCGCGCGGGCCGGCGGCCCGCCGCGGACGCCCCGCTGGGTCAGGCGCGGCTCGAGGCCCTGCGCAGTGACTTCGCCTATCTTCGCAAGCACGAGCTGGACCTGCTCGAATCCCGCGACCACGTCTGGGGCGAGGCCTTCAGCAACGGCCGCCTGACGCTGCTGCTGGGGTCATCCGTGGCGGTGTTGCTCGCCGGCGGACTGGGGTGGAGCTCCTACAAGCGCCTGGTGGCCCAGCAGGCCGCGGCCCGCGACGCCTCCGACCGTATGGCCAAGGCCCTGGAACGCGCCACCGCCTCTGAGCGCGCCAAGACGATCTTCCTCGCCAACATGAGCCACGAGATGCTGACCCCTCTGAACGGCGTGCTGGGCATGGCGGCCGCGTTGGATATGACATCCCTCAACCCCAAACAACACGACATGCTGGGGGTCATCCGCAACGCCGCCGCCGACCTCGAGGGGCTGATCGGCAACCTGCTCACTCTGTCGCGGGGGAACGCCATCGAAGGCAAGCGGACGACGGATTGGGCCTTCCACCTGGGCGACGAAATGCGGGTTGTCGCCGAGGACTATGCCGCGGCGGCCCAGACTAAGGGGCTGCGGTTTTCCGTGGACGTGCCGCCCGAGGCCGAGGTGCGGGTGCGCGGCGACGCGGCCCGCCTGGAGCGGGTGCTGACCTGCCTGCTGTCGAACGCGGTGAAGTTCACCGATCGTGGCGAGGTCCGTCTCGGGGTGATCCGGCTTGCCGGCGACGCCTACCGGTTCGAGGTTTCGGATACGGGAGTCGGCTTCGACGAGGCCCAGAAGGAGAGTCTGTTCGCGACCTTCACCCAGTCGGACGACAGCTCCACGCGGCGCTTCGGCGGAGCGGGCGTGGGCCTTGCCGTGGCCTCCAAGATCGCTGCCGATCTGGGCGGGCGCCTGGACGGCCATTCGCGGCCGGACGTCGGTTCGCGCTTCACTTTCGAGGTCGATCTGGCGGCGGCGGGTCCCGCCCCCGCGCCTGTCTCCCAGACGGCGCATCCGGCTCGCGCCGTCGCTGGGCCGGCCTGGGTCCGCCCCGCGACGAGCGCGCCGCCTAGGGCTTGATCTGGCTGGCCAGCATCTTCTTCACGCCCTCGCCATAGGGCGGGCGCAGCGCCTTCATGGGGCCGAGGTCGTTCTTCAGCTGCCGGTAGATCGCCTTTCGGTGGCTGAACTCGCGGAAGCCGTCGACGCCGTGATAGCTGCCCATGCCTGAGGGGCCGACACCGCCGAACGGCAGGTCTTCCTGGGCCACGTGGAAGATCACGTCGTTGACCGTCACCCCGCCGGAGGTGGTGTGGCCCAGCACCTTGGCCTCCTCGTCGGCGTCGGCGCCGAAGTAGTAGAGCCCGAGCGGCCGCTCGTGGGCGTTCACATAGGCGATCGCCTCGTCGACGTTGCGATAGGTCATCACCGGCAGGACGGGGCCGAAGATCTCCTCCTGCATCACCTTCATCTCGTCGGTGGGGTTGAGGATCAGGGTCGGCGGGATCTTGCGGTGCTCCTGCTGGCTGAAGTCCTCGCCGGCCGGGTTGATCTCCACCACCTCGGCGCCCTTGGCGCGGGCGTCGTCCACATAGCCCTTGATCCGCTCGTAGTGCCGCTCGGCGATCACCGAGGTGTAGTCGGGGTTATCCTTGATGGTCGGGAACATGGAGCCCACCGCGGCGGTGGCTTCCTTGACGAAGGTCTGCACCTGGTCGGCGGGCGCCATGACGTAGTCCGGCGCCAGGCAGATTTGCCCTGCGTTCAGGGTCTTGCCGGCCATGATCCGCGCCGCCGAGGTGGCATAGTCGGCCGACTTGCCGAGGATCACCGGGCTCTTGCCGCCGAGCTCCAGGGTCACGGGCACCAGGTTCTGGGCCGCGGCCTTCATCACGTGGCGGGCGATGGACGTCGCCCCGGTGAAGATCAGGTGGTCGAAGGGCAGCTCCGAGAAGGCCTGGCCCACCTCGGGCCCACCGGGGAAGACCGCGATCTCCTCTTCGTCGAAGGCCTCGGCGAACATCTGGGCCATCAGCTCGGAGGTGGCGGGCGTGAACTCCGAGGGCTTGATCATCGCCCGGTTGCCAGCCGCCAGCACCCCGGCCAGGGGCGCGAAGGTTAGGTTCACCGGGAAGTTCCAGGGGCTGATGATCCCCACCGTGCCCTTCGGCTGATAGCGGATCTCCGCCTTGGCGCCGAACAGGCCCAGGAACGCCGGCGTCGGCTTGCGCTTCTCCGGCTTCATCCAGGCGCGCAGATGGGCCTTGGCGTGCTTCAGCGGCCCGATGGAGCCGTTCACGTCGGTGATGCCGCTGACCGCCGGCGCGCGGGTTCCGAAGTCCTGCGTCAGCGCCCGCACGATGGCCTCATTGTGCTTGATCAGCAGGCCGACCGCCTTGTCGATGCGGGCGATCCGCGCCTCGGCGCTGGGGGCCCCGTCGCGGATGTGCGCGGCCTTCTGGCGACGCAGCACTTCGGCCATGCGGGCCGTCTGAGAGCCGCTCTCGAACTTCGGCGCCACGTTCATCGCCGGTCCTCCCTTATCGTTGATAATACGGTGGACCGCCGTTCGGCGGGGAGCAAGCGCAGTTCCCAAATTCAGCCGTCATCCCCGGCCCTGTGCCAGGCATCCCCATGCGCGGTCGTCGATGATCTACCTTCACCGACTGTGTTCATGGGTGGCCGGGACAAGCCCGGCCATGACGGCTCAGGTGGGGCTCACGCCGCGTCCAGGCCGATGTCCAGGACGCCGACCGAGTGGGTCAGCGCGCCCACGCTGATCACGTCCACGCCGGTCTCGGCGATGGCGCGGACGGTGGAGAGGTTCACGCCGCCGGAGGCCTCCAGGGTCGCGCGCCCGGCGGTGCGCTTCACGGCCTCGGCCAGGTCTTCCAGGGTGAAGTTGTCCAGCATCACCACGTCGGGCCCATACTTCAGGGCCTCTTCCAGCTGCCCCAGGCCGTCGATCTCCACCTCGACCTTCATCAGGTGACCGGCCGCGGCCTTGGCGCGGCGCACCGCCTCGCCCACCGAGCCGCAGGCGGCGATGTGGTTGTCCTTGATCAGGATGGCGTCATCCAGGCCGAAGCGGTGGTTCACCCCGCCGCCACAGCGCACCGCGTACTTCTCCAGCGCGCGCAGGCCGGGCGTGGTCTTGCGCGTGTCGACGATCAGGGCGGCGGTCCCTTGGACAGCTTTGACATATTCCGCCGTGAGGGTGGCGATGCCGCAGAGCCGGCCCAGCAAGTTCAGCGCCGTCCGCTCGGCCGAGAGCAGGGCCCGCGCGTTGGCCTCGACCACCGCCAGCGTGGCGCCGGCGGCGACCGCCTGGCCGTCTTCAGCGGTGGCGCGGAAGTCCGCCGCCGGGTCCATCTCGGCGATCGCCAGCCGCGCGCAGGCGAGGCCCGCGACCACGCCGTCCTTGCGGGTGCGGAAGATGGCGGACAGCCGCGCCTCGGCCGGCACGCAGGCCTGGGCGGTGACGTCGCCGGCGCGGCCGAGGTCTTCGGCCAGCGCGGCGCGGACCACCGGCGCGATCAGGAGATCAGGGAGCGGCTCGATCATCGGCTTTTTTTGATCACTCGGGGGTCACTCGGCGGCCAGCTTCCAGCTCGCGGGGAGCAGGTCGGCCCAACGGACGAAGGTCCGCCGCGGATCGGCGTCAGTCAGCGGGAAATCGCGGCGGAAATGGCCGCCCCGGCTCTCGCGGCGCGCGGCGGCGGCGGCGGCGACCAGGCGGGCGGCGACCAGGGGCGCGGCGCGACCGTGGGTGGCCTCCAGGGCGTCGATCAGGTCGAGCAGGCGGCCCAGGCCCTGGGCGTCGCGCACCACGCCCGCCTCGCGGCTCATGGCGCGGCGCAGTTCGGCGAGGTCGATGTCGGGCAGGGCGGGCGTGACCAGCCGCACCAGCCTGGCCGGCGCGGGCCAGGCCTCGGCGGCCGCGGCGCGGCCGGCCCGGGCGCCGAAGACGGCGGCTTCCAGCAGGGAGTTGGACGCCAGGCGGTTGGCCCCATGCACGCCGGTCGCGGCGCATTCCCCGGCGGCGAACAGGCCGGGCAGGGTGGTGCGTCCCTCGGCGTCGGTGGCGATCCCGCCCATGTGGTAGTGGCAGGCCGGGGCTACCGGGATCGGCTGGACGCGCGGGTCGATCCCGCCGGAAAGGCAGGCGGCGAAGACGGCCGGGAACTCGTGCGGGAAGGCCTCGCCCACCGCCTCGCGGGCGTCGAGGAAGGCGCCGCGGCCGGCCGTGCGCTCGGCGTGGATGGCGCGGGCCACCACATCGCGCGGGGCGAGCTCGGCGTGGTTCGAATAGCGCGCCATGAACCGCTCGCCGGAGGCGTCGACCAGCACCGCGCCCTCGCCGCGCAGGGCCTCGGTGGCCAGCGGCGCGGGATCGCGGCCGATGTCGATGGCCGTGGGATGGAACTGCACGAACTCCGGATCGGCGATCACCGCCCCGGCCAGGGCCGCCAGCGCCAGACCCTCGCCCTTCAGCTCGGCGGGCGTGGTGGTCTCGGCGTAAAGGCCGCCGATGCCGCCGGTGGCGAGGATCACGGCGCGGGCGGTGATCTCGACGAGCTCGCCCGCATGTTCGGCGACCACGCCGCGCACCCGGCCCTCGGCGTCCTGCAGCAGGCCGCGCAGGCGGTGGCCGTCACGCACCGTCACATGCCGCTGGGCCAACACATGGGCGGCCACCGCGCCCATGATCGCCGCGCCCGCCTGGTCGCCCTTCACCCGGGCCACGCGCGGCCGCGAATGGGCCGCCTCCAGGCTTTGGGCGAAGGCGCCGTCGGCCGTCCGGTCGAAGGGGGCGCCGAGGGCGGCCAGCGCGCGCACCGCGTCCGGGCCTTCGGTGGTCAGCAGCCGCGCCATGGCCGGATCGACCAGGCCCGCGCCGGCCGCGATGGTGTCGGCGGCGTGCTGCTCGGCGGTGTCGCCTGCCGACAGCGCCGCGGCCATGCCGCCCTGCGCCCAGGCCGAAGAGCAGCCGTGGCTGAGCGGCGCCTCGGTCAGCACCAGGGCCTTGCAGGGCGCGCAGGCCAGCGCGGCCGAGAGCCCCGCCAGGCCCGCGCCCACGATCAATACGCCGTCATGGCGGATGCGGCTGGCCATCAGGCCTTCCCCTTCAAGAGCCAGAAGAGGTCGGTGCGCAGCTCATCCGGATTGTCGGTCCAGTCGCCATAGACCTCCCAGCTCGCGCCGGTGATCTGGCGGCCCGCCGCCTGCGCCGCGGCCTTGGCGGCCTGGTGGCCCTGGAGCATCTGGTCGTAGGGACCGAAGTAGACCGCGTGCGCGACGTCGCCGGCCGGGGTCTCGACGGCGGCGACCTCGCTTACCGGCCCGGGGAACGGTGCGGACAGCCGCACCCCGATCCGCAGGTCCATCACCGTCGTGTTCGGCATCGGGCCGTAGTAGACGGTGGCGGCGCCCGGCGCGCCGTAGTCGCCGTCGGCCAGGACGTCGAACACCGCGTCCAGCCCCTGGCGGATCGCCTCGGGCAGGCCGGCGAACTCGCTCTTCACCTCGACCGCGGCCATGGGCTCGGCGGCGACGGTCTCGATGGCGACGGAGGCGATGCGGCCCATCAGATCAGCTCCACATCCACGTGGTGGCGCGCCTTCACCAGGTCGTAGCGGGCAGGCTTGGCGGGCGGCGGCAGGTCGATCATCCGCTGCACCGCCAGCCGCGCGCGCTCGGCGATCGCCGGGTCCACCGTCACCTCATGCATCCCGTACAGCAGGGCCTCGTAGATGTTCTCGAGCGTGATCCGCTTCATGTGCGGGCAGAGGTTGCAGGGCCGCACGAACTCGGTCTCGCGCGCGTCGGCCGCGACATTATCGGCCATGGAGCATTCGGTGATCAGCACCACCCGCTTGGGTTTGCGCGTCAGGACATAGTCGTTCATCGCTGCGGTCGAGCCGGTGAAGTCCGAGACCTCGATCACCTCGGCCGGGCATTCCGGATGGGCCAGCACCTCGGCGCCCGGATAGGCGGCCTTGATCTCCAGGATATCCTCGGCGGTGAAGCGCTCGTGGACCTCGCAGCGGCCCTGCCAGGCGATGATCCTGATGGCGGTCTGGCGGGCGACATTGCGGGCCAGGAACTCGTCGGGGATCAGGATCACCCGGTCGGCGCCGAACAGGCGGGCGGCTTCCTCGACCACCTGCACGGCGTTGGCCGATGTACAGCAGATGTCGGTCTCGGCCTTAACCTCGGCGGTGGTGTTGACGTAGGTCACCACCGGCACGCCGGGATAGCGCTGCTTGATCAGCCGCACGTCGGCGCCGGTGATCGAGGCCGCCAGCGAGCAGCCAGCCCGCAGGTCGGGGATCAGCACCGTCTTGTCCGGCGACAGCACCTTCGAGGTCTCGGCCATGAAGTGGACGCCCGCCTGGACGATCACGCGGGCCTTGGACTTCGCCGCCTCCTTGGCCAGCGCCAGGCTGTCGCCCACGAAGTCGCCGACCCCGTGGAAAATCTCCGGCGTCATGTAGTTGTGCGCCAGGATGACCGCGTCCTTGTCGGCCTTCAGCCGGTTGATCGCCGCGATCAGCGGCGCCTGGGCGCGCCATTCCATCGGCGTCACATGGCCCTGGACCTTGTCCCAGACCGGCGCGGTCGCGCGCTCGACCTCTGGGGTGAAGGGAAGATGGAAACCGTCCGCCGCCATGCCGAGCCTCCTTATGCTCAAAATGAGCATTTCTCGGTCCGAAAAAGACGCCAGGAGAGGTTCTCTCTTCCCCAGCGTTAGTTATGCTCAGTTAGAGCAAAACCATACAGGGACATATAGACCCCTGTCGGAAAACCGCAAGTCACGAATTCCTACCGGCGCTTCCAGCCCCGCTGGCAGGGGCTAGGCCGCCTTGCCCATCACCTCGTCGATGATCGCCGCCAGCGCCTCGGCGGGGTAGGGCTTGGTCAGCAGCGGCCAGGGCGCCTCCGACGCCGCGCCCAGGGTTTCGCCGGTGTAGCCGGAGGTCAGGATCACCGGCAGGCCGGGCCGCAGGGCGACGGCGGCGCGGGCCAGCTCCACCCCGTTCATGCCGCCCGGCATGATCAGGTCGGTGACCATCAGGTCGATGCTGTCGGGCCGTTCCAGGATGGTGAGGGCCGGAGCGGCGGCCTCGGCGCGCAGCACCTCGTGCCCCAGGTCGATCAGCATGGCCTCGACCATCTCGCCGACGCTGAGGTCGTCCTCGACCAGCAGCACCCGGCGCGCCGGCCCGCGCGGCGACAGCTGCGCTTCGGGATCGGTCTCCGTGGCCTCGGCTTCGGCGGCTTCCAGAGGCAGGTGGATCCGCACGGTCGTGCCGCGCCCGGGCGAACTGTCGATCACCGCCGCCCCGCCGCTCTGCCGGGCGAAGCCGTAGACCTGGCTGAGCCCGAGGCCGGTGCCGCGGCCGGGCTCCTTGGTGGTGAAGAAGGGCTCGAACACCCGCGCCACGGTTTCCGGCGACATGCCGGCGCCGGTGTCGTGCACCGACAGGCAGACATAGTCGCCGGCCGGCGCGTCCTCCGCCTCGCCGGCGGCCAGGGTGCGGACCTGGGTCTCCACCCGGATGCCGCCGCCGCCCGGCGTGGCGTCGCGGGCGTTGACCACCAGGTTCATGATCGCCGCCTCGAACTGGCTGGGATCGATCCGCGACACCGCCCGCCCGGCGCCCGGCGTCACGGTCATGGTCACCGCCTCGCCCACCGCACGACGCAGCAGGGGCTCGTTCTCGATCAGCAATTCGTCGACATGCACCAGTTCGGGCTTCAGCGCCTGGCGCCGCGAGAAGGCCAGCAGCTGCTGGGTCAGCCGCTCGCCGCGCCGGGCCGCGCCCTGCGCCGCCTCGATCATCCGTTCGCGCCGCGCCGCATCGCCCGGATGCCGCTGCATCAGGTCCAGCGCCCCGATGATCACCGTCAGCAGGTTGTTGAAGTCGTGCGCCACCCCGCCGGTGAGCTGGCCGACCGCTTCCAGCTTCTGGGCGCGATGCAGCTGCGCCTCGGCCTCGTCGCGCTCGGCCAGCGCCGCCTGCACCCGCTCGGCCAGCAGGTCGTTGATCCGCGTCAGGTCGGCCTGGGCCTGCTTGGAATCGGTGACGTCGAAGCCGACGCCGATGTAGCCGGTGAGCCCGCCGTCCGGCCCATAGCGCCGCTGCGAGACCGAACGGATCCAGGGCCAGTCGCCGTTCGCCGCGCGATAGCGCGCCTCCCAGACGAAGTCGCCGCCCGCCGCGACCGCCTGCGCTTCCTCATGGGCGATCCGCTCGAGGTCGTCGGGGTGGATCAGGGCCCGCCAGTCGAACTTCAGCGCCGCCGCGTCGTCGAGGCCCAGGAAGTCGAGGTAGGCGCGGTTCACGAACTCGCGGCTGCCATCCACCTTGGAGACCCACATCAGCACCGGGGCGCTGTCGGCCAGCATGCGGAACCGCTGCTCGGTGGCGATCAGGTCGGCCTGGACCTTGGCCTCGGCGGCCTTGGCCTCCTCCAGCCGCAGCAAGGTTTCGCGGAGCGCGGCGGCCACCAGGACCGTGGCGAAGCCGGACAGGCCGAACTGCACGATCACCCCGGTGCGCGAAATCGTCGCCACGACCGAGTTGGCGCCGAAGTAGCCCATCACCATGACCAGGGCGAGCGAGCCCCAGCCCCAGCGCGGGCCGGCATAGAGGGTGGTCAGGATGAAGGCCGGGAAATAGGTCGCCGAGAGCCCCGCGGCGTTGTCGAAGCCCAGCAGCAGGCCGCGGGTCAGGATCGCGCCGGCGAAAGCGACAAGCGTGATCAGCCCCGCTTGCCAGAGCGGCGTGGCGCGACGCGGCACGACCTGCAGCGGCCATTCGGACGGCGTCATGCGAGGGCGTTCTGCGGCATGAAGTCTGCAGGAGTCTCCCGAACTGGCGCCAGAATGGGAGCCCTGGCGGCGAGGCGCAACCGGCGATATGACGCTGGCCCGCTCGGTGCGGGACGCGCGAAATGGCGAGGCTTGTTCATTTTTTGGCCGGTTTGCGGCCCCAACGACGCCGCCGGACGTATCTAGGGCGACGGTGCGAGCAGGAAAGGGAGCCAGGATCCTCCAGGCGATCGACAAACGGACCCGTGCGGGGGTTTGGGCGACGCTGGCCCTGACGGCGGCGGTGGTCGCCCTGTGGCTGATCGCGGCCGCGCCGCGTCATGCCGACGCCTCGGTAGAGGCCCCGGCGGCCGGCGGGCTGCTGTCGCTGGCCAACCTGACGGACCAGGCGCTGAACGCCGAGGCGGCCCGGCTGGACCCGGCCACGCGGGCGATCGCGCGACGTCTCGACCCGGCGCTGCGCCGCCAGGACCTCTGGGACCGCCCGGTGGGCTGGGGCCGCTTCGACCTCGGCCAGCCGCCCGACCTGGGCTTCGACACCAAGACCGGCGAGGGCGCGGTGGCGCTCAACAACCTGCGGCCCTTCGCCGGCCTGCCGATCCGGCCCATGCGGCCCTTCGTGCTCGAGGCTTCCGCCGACGACAGCGCGCGCGCCCTGCACTGCATGACCCAGGCGATCTACTACGAGGCCGCCCGTGAGCCGGTGCGCGGCCAGCAGGCGGTGGCCCAGGTCGTGCTGAACCGGCTGCGCCATCCGGCCTATCCGAAGTCGATCTGCGGCGTGGTCTATCAGGGCTCGGCGCTCAGCACCGGCTGCCAGTTCACCTTCACCTGCGACGGCGCCCTGCGCTGGACGCCGCAGCCGGCCCTCTGGCGCCAGGCCGAGCAGGTGGCGAAGAAGGCGCTGGCCGGCTTCGTCGACAAGGACGTGGGCTCGGCCACCCACTATCACGCCGCCTACGTCGTGCCCTACTGGGCCCCGACCCTGGTGAAGATGACCCAGGTGGGCCAGCACATCTTCTATCGCTGGACTGGCCCCTGGGGCGAGCCGCCGGCCTTCACCGGCCGCTACGAGGGGCGCGAAGGCAATCTGTCGCCGCAACTGCTGGCCAGCCTCGATCCGCTCACCCAGGGCCGCCTGGGCGTGCGGCCTGCGGGCCAGCCGGCGGCGCCCAGCGAGCGGAAGATCACCTTGGCCATCGCCGGCGAGGTCCGCACCTACACGGTCGCCGATCCCGCCCAGCCGACAACCGCCGACCGCCCGCGCACGCCGGGCACGCTGGTCGCCTCGCGCCGCCAGCCGACGCCGGACGAGGTCAAGCGGATCAACGACTCCCTCGCGGCGCTGGAAAAGGGTGGCGACGCCGCCGACAAGGTCGCCGCCAAGCCGGACTAGGCGCCGCCAAGGCCGCAAGGCCGGCTATGCGCCAAAGGCGTCCGGATAGGCGACGGTCAGGGGCTCGGTGAAGGCTCCCTCCTCCAACGCCAGCGCCTGGAAGGCGGCGAGATGCGAGAACGGCGAGCGCACGCCCTTGGCCGTCTCGTTCGAGAAGCCGAAGCGGCCATAGTATTCCGGCTCGCCCAGCACCAGCACGCCGCGGCAGCCGAATTCCGGCGCCTGCTCGAGGGCCGAGCGCACCAGGGCCGCGCCCAACCCACGCCGCTGCAGGGCCGGCGTCACCGCCAACGGCGCCAGCGCGCCATAGAGCGCTGGGCTGTCCGCCCACAGGCGGCTGATCAGGATGTGGCCCTCGACCGCGCTATCCTCGGCGGCGACCAGTTCGAACACCACATCGCCGTCGGCGCGAAGCTGCTCCACCAGCCGCGCCTCGTCGGGCCGCCCGAAGGCCTCGGCGACCACGGCGAAGATGGCGGCATGGTCGGAGGCGTTCGCGTGGCGGATCATGGCCGCCAACCTAGGGCGCTTGCGACGAGCCTCCTAGTCGTCGCCGCCCCGGTTCCTCGCTCTCGGCCCGAAACTCCGGGGCTCGCTCGGGCGCTGATCGGCGCGGGCCTCGTTGCGGGCGGCCTCGGTGGCCAGCTTCTTCCAGCCGTCGGCGATGGTCGCATAGACCGCCTTCTCCGCGGCGCTCTTCGCGCGCGCGGCCATCCTCAGGACCTCCCTGGCCTGAGACTCGTAGCGTTCACTGTCACGCATGCGCCGGTACTTTCGCGACCCTCTTTAACAATTGAGAGTGCGACTCGGTTTCATCGACTCGGATTCGGGCGGGATTTTGAACTAAGCCGTTGACGAAGCTTGGCTATCGCGACGCGGTCACCAGACGCCGATCTTCTCGGCCTCGTGGTGGCTGATCGGATGGTGGGCCTTCCTATGGTCCTCCTCGGCCAGGAAGCGCACGGCCTCCAGCGCCGCCATGCAACCCATGCCGGCCGCGGTCACCGCCTGGCGATAGACGTCGTCGGTGACGTCGCCGGC
Source organism: Phenylobacterium sp. (assembly GCF_036501465.1). Classification (GTDB taxonomy): domain Bacteria; phylum Pseudomonadota; class Alphaproteobacteria; order Caulobacterales; family Caulobacteraceae; genus Phenylobacterium. The sequence continues at coordinate 33,518 of NZ_DASYAF010000091.1, read as the reverse complement.
CGCATAGACGCCCTCGACCGCCGTGGACGCCGTGCCGGCCTTCACCTTCAGGTAGCCGGACGCGTCCATCTCCAGCTGGCCCTTGAACAGCTCCGAGGCCGGGGCGTGGCCGATGGCGATGAACACCCCGTCGCAGGCGATCTCGCGCGCCGCCCCGCTCTCGACGTCCTTCAGCCGCACGCCGGTGACGCTCACCGGATCGCGGGCGCCCAGCACCTCGTCGATGGCTGAATTCCACACCACCTCGATCTTCGGGTGGGCGAACAGCCGCTCCTGCAGGATGCGCTCGGCCCGGAACTCGTCGCGGCGGTGCACGACGGTGACCTTCGAGGCGAAGTTGGTGAGGAACAGGGCCTCCTCCACCGCGGTGTTGCCGCCGCCGACCACCACGACCTCCTTGCCGCGATAGAACGGGCCGTCGCAGGTGGCGCAGGCGGAAACGCCGAAGCCCTGGAACGGCGCTTCGGAGGGCAGGCCCAGCCACTTGGCCTGGGCGCCGGTGGCGATGATCAGGGTCTCGGCCAGCCACACCTGGCCCAGATCCGTCGTCAGCCGGAACGGCCGCTGCGACAGGTCGGCGCTGAGCACGATGTCGCTGACGACCTCGGTCCCCACGTGCTCGGCCTGGGCCTGCATCTGGTCCATCAGCCAGGGGCCCTGGATCACGTCTGCGAAGCCCGGGTAGTTCTCCACGTCGGTGGTGATGGTGAGCTGGCCGCCGGGCTGGATGCCCTTGATCAGCACGGGTTTCAGCAACGCGCGGGCGGCGTAGACGGCGGCGGTATAGCCCGCGGGGCCGGAGCCCACGATGAGGCAGCGGACACGCCGTTCGGCGCCGGGCGAAGCTTGTTCGGAACGATCGTCAGCCATGACGCTTATGTAGGTGCGATTCTGGAGGCCTTCATGCAAGCCGAATTGAAGACCGCCGGCGTGGTCGGCCTGACGGGCGCTGCTCTGGGCGCCGGCGTCGCCCTTGGCCTGGGCCTGCGCCTGTTTTCCGCCGTGGCCATGGTGGGCCTGGGCACGGGCATCGCCCTGGGGGTCCTGCTGGGCGCGCACAAGGTGGCCGAGGAGCTGCCCCCGCCGTCAAAGCTGTAGGGCGAGGCAAGGTTAACGACGCCTTCAATCGGTCGGTCTAACCTCGCCGGCGATGAACGCCTCTCCAGAGATTGAGATCGCCGGCCGTCGGATCGGCGCGGGCCATCCGCCCTATGTGATCTGTGAGCTGTCGGGGAACCACAACGGCAGCCTGGAGCGGGCGCTGACCCTGATCGACGCGGCCGCCGACACCGGCTGCGACGCCATCAAGATCCAGACCTACACCGCCGACACCATCACCCTGGACGTCGACCGGCCGGAGTTCAAAATCCAGGGCGGCCTGTGGGACGGGCGCAGCCTCCACGAACTCTACCAGGAGGCCCAGACCCCCTACGAATGGCACGCGGCCCTGTTCGAGCGGGCGGCGAAGCGCGGCGTGACCCTGTTCTCCAGCCCCTTCGACGAGACCGCCGTCGACCTGTTGGATGGCCTGGGCGCGCCGGCCTACAAGATCGCCTCCTTCGAGGCCGTCGACCTGCCGCTGATCCGCTACGCCGCGGCCAGGGGCAAGCCGCTGATCATCTCCACCGGCATGGCCAACCTGGCCGAAATCGAGGCGGCGCGCGCCGCGGCGCTGGAGGCCGGCGCGGCCGGCGTGGCGCTGCTGCATTGCGTGTCCAGCTATCCGGCCGACCTCGCCGACGCCAATGTGCGCACCGTGGCCGACATGGCCGGGCGGTTTGCGAGCCCGATCGGCCTGTCGGATCACACCCACGGGACCGCGGCCTCGGTGGCGGCGATCGCGCTCGGCGCCAGCGTAATCGAAAAGCACTTCACCCTGGCGCGCGCCGACGGCGGGCCGGATTCGGCCTTCAGCCTGGAGCCGGCGGAGTTCGCCCATCTGGTCGCCGAGTGCAAGGACGCCTGGACCGCGCTCGGCGCCGCCCACTACGACGTCCTGGGCTCGGAGCGCGGCAACCTGCAGTTCCGCCGATCGCTCTACGTCTGCGCCGACGTTGCGGCCGGCCAGCCGATCACTCGGGCCAACGTCCGCTCGGTGCGCCCGGGCCTGGGCCTTGCGCCGGCCCACTACGAGGCGGTGCTCGGCCGCCTTGCCGCCCGCGACCTGAAGCGCGGCGAGCCGCTGGCCTGGGACATGCTGGGGTAGGCGTCACGCCGCAGGGCTGACTGCGGCAAAGTTAACCGCAGATTAGCCGAACTTACGGCCTCTTACCGATCCCTGCCGGGAGACCGTCCGATGACCGCCATGCCGAAGCCTCGTGAGATCCAGGCCGCCTCCCGGCCACGCCTGGGCGAGACCATGGTGGAGGACTTCATCCGCGACGGCGCGCATCTGTTCGACCAGCCGCTGGACCCGAACGCCTGCGCCGACCTCCTGGCGCGGATCAAGGCGACCCGCGATTTCGGCGCGGGTCTGTTCCTCTCCGAGGAGGAGTTCGACGCCGACCCGCAATACACCGGCGTCAATCCCAGGCCCGGCCGCAACCTCTTGGAACGGTTCGAGGACCGGCTGGGCTTCGTGGAAGACGATCCGCAGATCGTCGAGGGGATCGGCGCCCTCATCGGCCCCGGCTACGAGATCCTCAACAAGAAAGTGGTCTGCGGCGTGCCCGCCAGCGCCGTGCCGGCCTGGCTGCGCGAGCGGATCCTCGGCAATCCGGTGAACAACCTGGGCGCCTATGTGCGGCCGCAGTTCCGCGACGTGACCTATTTCTACGGCATCGACTTCCACCAGGACCTGATCGACTACAAGGCCCGCGAGGCCGACTTCCTGACCCTCTATATCTACCTGCACCCGGTCACCCACGCCGACGCGCCGCTCTACCTTCTGCAGGGCAGCCATGCGCTGGGCGGCTCGATGTTCCCGCACAATCTGACGCGGATCGGCGACACCGACTGGCTCTACCGCAACGGCGAGCACGGCGACGTGGTCGCCCGCCAGAAGATCCTCACCGGCGACACCGGCTTCGCCGCCGTCTGGCACGCCTGCACCCTGCACGGCACCCAGCCGGACGCCGCCGATCACGAGCGTATCTCCCTGCGCTACCTGATCGCGCGCAAGCACGCCGGCCCGGTGGGCCTCGAGCGGGTGAACGCCACGCTGCGCGGGCCCCTGAGCCTCGCCGACACCCGCAAGGATCTCGCCGCCGATGGCTCGGCGGTGATCAGGGCCAACACCGTCAACCGGGCCTAGGCGGCCGCGACGCATCATCGAGGAGCACGGGCCATGGCGGCCAAGACTTGGTTGAAGGTGATCGACGCCGGCGCGATGGACGCGAAGGCCCTGCGCGATCTGGTGTGCGCCGAGATGGCGGACACCGGCGTCCTGCGGCTGCGCAACGTGCGGCCGTCCGGCGATCCGCTGGTCTTCTGGCGTGGCGTCGGCGAAGCGGTGGGCGAGGCCACCGACACCATCGAGGACAGCGTCACCGGCGAACTGAGGATCGTGCCGGGCGCATGGATGGACGTGCGCTTCGAACCCGATCGCGCCGACACCTATCGCCATCACAAGGTCGGCCAGCCGCTGCATTCGGACGGCGCCTATGTGCCGCCGGACCATGTGCGCGACATCGCCCTGTTCTACCTGGAGCGCCAGGCCCGGTCCGGCGGCGAAAGCCTGTTCGTCGACGCCGCCACCGTGGCCCAGTACGCCAGCGCCAATGCGCCGGGCCTCTATGCGGCCCTGACCAGCCTGCCGGTACGGTTCGGCAAGGCCGGTCAACGCGGGCGCACCACGACCGTCCTCTCCCGCCGTGACGGCCGGCTGAAGATCAACTGGAACTATTTCCGCGTGCTCCCCGGCCAGGGCGGGGCCGTGGACCGGCTGCGTGAGGATTTCCGCCTGCTGCTGGAGCAGATGATCGAGGACGGCGCGGTGGAAAGCTTCCGGCTGGAGGCCGGCGACACGGTCTTCTTCCGCGACGAGGAGGTGCTGCACGGCCGGCGCGACTTCGCCGCCGAACACAGCGGCGACCGCCTGCTGTGGAAGACCTATTTCACCGGCCAGGCCCTAGCGGCCTAGATGCTGGTTCCGCGCCGATCGTTCGGCGCCGCGGGCGTCGAGCTCAGCGCCCTGGCCTTCGGGACCATGCGGCTGGCGCCGCCGAAGTTCGACGCCGGGAGCGCGCTCGCCCTGCTGCTGCACCTCAGCGACCATGGGGTGACCAGCTTCCACGTCTCGCACGAGTACGAGAGCCATCCCTTCGCCTGCGAGGCGCTGGCGGCCCTGCGCGCCGCGCGGCCCGCGGCGCCGATCGAGCTGATCGCCAAGATCGGCGCGCCGCACTTCGATGAGACCGGCTTTTCGGGCGCGGCGTTCCGGGCGCGCATCGAGGCCTTGCTACAGCAACTGCCGGCCGGGCGGGTGGACGTGGTTCAGTGGATGGTGCGCCACACGCCGAACGAGGATGCTCCGCGCCTGGCGATCCTGCGGCGGGACCGCGACGCGGTCGCCGAGGCCGCCGAGCGGCTGAAGGCCGAGGGCAAGATCGGCGCCCTGGGGATGTTCCCCTACAGCGAACCCTTCCGCGCCGCCGCGCTCTGCGAGCCCTTCGTCGACGGCCTGGTCGACTACCTGAACCCCAGCGAGCTGGAGGCGGCGCCGTGGCTGGACGCCGTGGCGGCGCGCGGGCAGGGCTTCGTCGCGCTCCGCCCGCTGTTCGCCGGGGCCCTGGCGCACGATCCGGCGCGGGTGGACGCCGCCCTGCGCTTTCCGCTGCTGCATCCCGCCACGGCGGCCATCGTGGTCAGCCTGTCCGACGTCCGCCAGGCCGACCAGGCCATCGCCGCGGCCCACACCGCCCCCGATCCGGACGCCTTCCGCCGCGCCTTGGCTTAAGCCGCCTTCAACGGGCATTAACCATAATCGCCGACGTTCGGGGACGAGTTTCCCGGAGTCGCCGCCCGTATGTCCGCCCCGCTGAACCTGTCGGTCCGCGACCCCATCGCCGAAGGCCGCGCGGCGCTCGCCGCCGGGGATCCCGCCCAGGCCGCGCAGCGCTTCGCCGAGGCCGTGCAGGCCCAGCCCGCCGACCACGAGAGCCGCTACTGGCTCTACAGCGCCCTGGTCGCCACCGCGCAGCCCAAGGCGGCGGCCGAGACGCTGAACGACGCGCGGAACCTGCACGCCATCGCCTGCCTGCGCGGCGCCGGCGTCGACATGGCGCGCATCCAGGACGACAAGGGCTATTGCGCCCAGGTGGGCCTGCAGCTCTACGCCGCCAACATGATGGGGCCGGCCAGCTTCTGCCTGGGCCGCGCGCTCGACGTCCAGAACCTCAACGCCCAGACCATGGTGAGCTACGGCCTGTCGCTGCAGCACCAGGGCCGGTCGGACGAGGCGGCCGCGGTCTTCCAGGCCGGGGCGGAACTCTTCAACGCCCCGCAGATCCACGAATTCATGCTCTATTCGCTGTTCCACGCGCCGGACGGCCTGGCCCGCGTCTCGCAGGAGGCGCGCCGCTGGGCCGACCTCTACGCCGCGCCTCATGCGCCGGCCCAGGCGGTTTTCGCCAACGACCGCAGCCCGGAGCGCAAGCTGCGCGTGGGCTACGTGGGGCCGAGCTTCACCCGCACCCAGGTCGCCCAGTTCCTGCTGCCCGTGCTCGAGGCGCACGACCCGGACGCCGTCGAGGTGTTCCTCTACTGCGCCGATCCGGCGGGCGAGGCCGCCCTGCCGGACCACTGCCGGCTCCGCGCCATCGACGGCGTTCCGGACGCCGAGCTGGCCGACATGATCCGGGCGGACCGCATCGACATCCTGATCGACACCTGGGGCCACAACGCCGGCAGCCGGCTGACCGCATTCGCGCGCCGCCCGGCGCCGATCCAGATCGCCTGGATCAACTTCGTCCAGACCACCGGCCTGTCGTCCATGGACTATGTCTTCCACGCCGACAGCATGGATATCCCGGGGACCGACCAGTACTTCACCGAGACGGTGTGGCGCCTGGGCCCGATCATGGCGCCGTTCCGCCCGCACGCCGACCGCCCCGACCTGGTCCGCACGCCGGCCCTGAAGAACGGCTACGTCACCTTCGCCTCGTTCAACAATCCCGCCAAGCTCAGCGAGATGACGGTGGCGGCCTGGTCGCTGATCCTGCGCGCCCGGCCAGCCGACCGGCTGGTGCTGAAGTACGCCTACTTCGAAGATCCGGTGCTGCAGCGCGCGACCCGCGCGCGGTTCGCGGCCTATGGCGCAGAGCCCGAACAGCTCGAATTCCGCGGCCATTCCAAGGGCGCGGACTACCTGCGCGAGTTCCAGGACATTGACCTGGCGCTGGACCCGTCGCCGTGCCCCGGCGGCACCACCAGCTGCGACGCGCTCGCCAACGGCGTGCCGGTGCTGACCAACCGCGGCGAGGATTTCTATGCCCGCATCGGCGTGCCGGTGCTGGAGCCCTGCGGCCTGACCGAGCTGATCGCCGCCGACTGGGACGACTATGTCGCCAAGGCGCTGGACCTGACCGCCGACTTCACGGCCCTGAACGCCCTGCGCGGGCGCATCCGCCCGGCGCTCGACGCCTCGCCCTATCGCGACGAGGCCGGCTTCACCCGCAAGCTGGAGGCGGCGTTCCGCCAGATGTTCGCCCGCTGGCTGGAGGCCCAGGCGTGAGCGCGGCCTCCACCGTCCTGGTGTTCCCGGCCGGCATGCCGGACGCCCTGGCCTACCGCGACCGCGCCAAGGCGCGCGGCCTGCGCGTCATCGGCGCCTCGTCCGTGCCCGGCGACCCGGCCCGCGACCAGTACGACACCTGGGAAGAGCTGCCCTACGTCAACGACCCGGCCTTCGACACCGCGCTCGCCGCCCTGATGCGCCGCCATGGCGTGGGCGCGGTGCACGCGCCGCACTTCGTGGTCTGGGACCACCTGGAAAAACACCTGGGCGAGATCGCGCCCGGCGCCCAGCTCACCGGCGAGGACCGCCCCCAGGACCACGAGCGCGCCTACAGGGCGCTGGAAGAGCGCGTGGCGGCGGCGCGGACCCCGGATTTCACCGCCGCCGTCCCGCCGCGAGCGCCGCTCGGCTTGCTGGAACGGATCGGCCTGATCCGCTTGATGAACACCGTCCCCGGCATGTGCGCCGAGGAAAAGGCGCTGGCGGTGATCGAGATCATGTGCTGCGCGCCCGAGGGCGACGTGGTGGAGATTGGCTCCTGGTGGGGCCGCTCGGCCACACTGTTCGTATGGCTCGCGCGTCGCCATGGCATCGGTCAGGTGCTCTGTGTCGATCCCTGGATCAGCGACGCCATGGGTCAGGGGGACGCCCTGCTGGACCGCACCAGCTTCGAGCTCGACACCGACCAGGCGTTGCGGATGTTCGAGATCAACCTGGCCCCGATCGCAGCCGGGCAGATGAACTATCTGCGAGCCCGCGCCGAGGACGCCGCGGCGCTCTATCGGCCGGGTCTGACCCTCCGCACCGAGGCCTTCGGCGAAACCCGCTACGAAGGCGCGATCGCGGTCCTGCACATCGACGGCAACCACGCCGAGCACCACGCCGAACTCGACACCCGCCTCTGGACCCCGCACGTGCGTCCGGGCGGCTGGATCATCTTCGACGACTACGAATGGGCCTTCGGCGACGGCCCGAAGAAGGTCGCCGACGCCTTCATCACCGCCAACGCCGAACGTATCGCCTGCCGCTTCCAGGCGGGTCCGGCCCTGTTCCTGCAGTTGAAGGACCGGCCGCATGGCTGATGGTGGCCTCGACCTCGCCGATCGCGCGGCGGCCGATCTTGCCGGACACGGCTGGACCCTGTTCGAGGGGGTGATCCCGGCCGACGAACTCGCGCCGATCCGTGCAGCGATCCTCGAAAGCGTGGAGGACTGCGGCCGCCGTCAGGTGGCTTCCGGCGCTCGATCCGAGCCAGACGGCACCTCGCACCACACGGTCGGGCAGTACCCTGCGCTGGACGCCTTCCTCGAACGCGCCTGGCTCGCGCCGCACGTCGCCCGCCATTTCGATGGCGCGCCATACATCCTGCACGCCTTCAACCCGGCGGTGGTGCGACCGCAGGCCCAGGTCTATCTGCACAAGATTCACCGCGACGTTGGAACTCACGCCGGCGACTTCCATCTGCTGATCAACATGCTGGTGATGGTCGACGCCTTCACTCTGGAGAACGGCGCGACCCATGTGCTTTCAGGCTCCCATCGCGAGCCTGCCAAGCCGGACGAGGACCGTTTCTGGAGCCAGTCCGACCGCCTGGTCGGACCGGCCGGCAGCATCGTCCTCTTCGACTCCAACCTTTGGCACGCGGCCGGAACCAATGTCTCCGACCAGCCACGCGCAGCGCTGACGCTGAGCTTCAGCCGCGCCTTCATGAAACAACAGATGGACTACCCTCGCTTCCTCGGCGAGGCCTATGGCCGCGGACTCAATCCGCAGATGCGCCAACTACTCGGCTATCGGGCCATGACGCCGGCTTCCTACGAGGAATTCTATCGCCCGCGCGAGACGCGGCTTTATCAGGATGATCAGGGATGACGGCTGAAGGCGACACCGCGCCGGCGCGCGACTACGACAAGGAAGCCGGTCAGTTCGGCGCACGGAAATACAACTACGATTTCGACGCCCGTGTGCGCGGCTTCATGATGCGCGCCTTCCAACCCCTGCTGCCCGCAGGTCGCGCCCTGGAGCTGGGTTGCTATGTGGGCGACTCCACAGCCTGGCTGACCGATATCTACGACGACCTCACGGTGATCGAGGCCGCGCCCAGCCTGGTCGAGGCGGCTCGCGCCCGGTTCGGCGAGCGCGTGCGCTTCTTCTGCTCGACGTTCGAGGCCAGCGATCTTACCGAAGAGTTCGATGCGATCTTCCTGATCAATACCCTGGAACACCTCGACGACCCGGTGGAGGTGCTGGGCAAGATCCGTCGCTGGCTGTCGCCCACGGGCCGCCTGTTCCTGCTGGTGCCCAACGCCCAGGCGCCGTCCCGGCAGATCGCCGTGAAGATGGGGCTGATCACCCACAACGCCGCCGTCACCGAGGCCGAGGCGAAGAACGGCCACCGCCACACCTTCTCGTTCGACACCCTGGAACGCTGCGTCAGCGAGGCCGGTCTTACGGCCTTCCAGCGTGGCGGTCTGGTCTTCAAGGGCCTGGCCAACTACCAGTTCGACGCCGCGCTTGAGGCCGGGATCATTTCGGATGCCTACATGGAGGGCTGCTACCAGCTCGGCATGCAGTACCCGGAGCTCTGCGCCAGCATCTATCTGATCTGTGGGCGCGGCGAGGGATGAGCGCGCCGGCCCTGACGCCGGATTGGGCTGGTGTCACCCTGACGCCTTTGACGGCCTCCGACGTGGAGCAGTTGAACGTCTGGCAAAATGACCCGCAGATTCGTGACCTGATCCGGGGGTTCAGGGGTCCCGTCCGGGCAGAGACCACGGCCGATTGGGTCAAGGCCGTGTCCGACCAGAACCTGAAGACCCGAGCGGTCTTCGCCATCCGTCATGACGGCGGCTTCAAAGGCTTGGCCCAGCTTCACGGCATCGACTGGGTTCAGCGCGACAGCCTGTTGGGCGTCTATGTCGGAGAGCCTACCGAAAGGGGCGCGGGCCTTGGCCGTGTGGCCACCAGCCTGCTGCTCGACTATGCCTTCCGTGGCCTTGACCTGCATCGGGTGACGCTTGAGGTGATCGCCGCCAACACGGTCGCCCGGCGGCTTTATGAGAGTCTCGGGTTCACCCTGGAAGGGGTGCTGCGACAGGCCTACCTGCGCGACGGCGTGCGCGAAGACGTGATGCTCTTCGGCCTCCTGCAGTCGGAATGGACGTTCGACCTGCCGCCTGACGCCAATCGCCTGTTGGCGTCGCGGACCTAGGCCGCCGCAGCGGCCATCGGCGCGCGGTAGGCTGGGAAGAAGCGGGTCCCGTCGCGCCCGGCGCTCAGCCGGTCATAAGCCGCCTGGTCCAGCACGGCGCCGCAGATGTGGGCCTGGACCTCGCCGTTGGCGAAGCCGCGCTTGAAGGCGGTGAGCCCGTCGTCGGCGTCGGCGAAGCCCGCGCCGCCGCCCAGGTTCATCACGCCGGCGTCCATGAAGCGCGCGATGGCGGCGTCGTAGAGGGCGAAGTTCGCGCCGTTGCGATAGCCCAGCTCATTGGCGGCGGTCAGGTGGTTGTAGACCGCGCCCTCGGCCTCGAACCACAGGGTCATGCCGGCGCAGGCGCCGTCCACGAAGGCGGCGAAAGCGCAGATCGCGGGCTCGGCGGCCAGCATGCGGAAATAGGCCTCGGAAAAGGCCGCCGGGCCGGTGATGCTGTGGCGCGCCACCAGGCCGTCGTAGAGCGCCGTCCAGTCGGCCAGATGGTCGCCCAGGGCCACCTGGCGCACGTCGCAGCGGCGATGGCCGCGCCGGATGCGCTCGCGATGGTGCTTGCTGGGCTCGAAGCCCCGCGCGGGCTCGACCAGGAAATGGGTCTTGAACGGTCGGCAGACCGCGAAGTCGCGGGCCAGGCCCGCGGCCGGGCAGAGCAGGGGGTCGGGCACCATCACCATGGAGACCAGGCCCTCGGCCGCCAGGCGTTGCAGCCCGCCGGCCAGGTCCGCGCCGCGCGCGAACACCTGCAGCGGATAGGTCCCGATGGCGTCGCACAGGCCGTCGGGCGTCGGCCGGCGGGTGACGTGGGCGCCCCATTCGGGAACCGCGATCACCGCCTCGCGCCCCGCCAGCGCCTCGGCGTAGGCCCGCGACGCGAGGGGGTGGCGCTCGCTCATGGCGCTAGGCGAGCGCCCGCTGCAGGGCGGCGGCCAGCCGGGCCACCTCGCCGGCGTCCATGTCGATCGAGAACGGCAGGCCGAGCGTCGAGGCGGCCAGGGCCTCGGTGGCCGGCAGGGGCTCGCGGCGGCAATCGGCGAAGGCGGGGCTGGCGTGGCAGCCGCGGTCCCACCACTGGCGGGTGTCGACGCCGTCCTCGCGCAGCACCTGGGTGACGTGCGCCGCCGCGCCGGCCGGCAGGCCGACGGTGCAGACGCTGGTCACCCAATCCGCGCCCCAGCCGGGCTGGAACCGCACCTGCGGCCGCCCGATCAGGGCGATGCGCAGCATCTGGGCCGCGCGCATCCAGCGCAGCCGCTCGCCGGGCCAGCCGTCCATCGCCGCCAGGCCCACGGCGCAGGCGTATTCGGAAAGCTTGGCGTTGGTGCCGGGCGCCTGGCTCTGGCGGCTGCCGCGGAAACAGAAGGTGGTCAGCTCGCGCACGCGGGCGGCCAGGGCGAGGTCCTCCGTCGCCAGGAAGCCGCCCTCGCCCAGGCCCAGCACCTTGGTGGCGTGCAGGCTGACCACCGAGGGCAGGCGCGCGTCTGCGAGGGTGTCGAAGGCGGCCGCGGCGTCCAGCAGCACCGGCAGGCCGGTCGTCTCGCGGAAGGCCAGCCAGGCGTCCACGTCCGGCATCCGGCCGAAGGGCGCGACGGGGATCACCGCGCACGCGTCGCGCAGCTTGGGCCCCAGGGCCGCGACGGCCGCCGGGTCCAGCATCCAGGTGTCGGGGTCGACGTCCACGAACCAGGGCTTCAGCCCCGCCTGGACCACCGCATGCGCCGTGGCCACGAAGGTCCAGGCCGGCAGGATCACATGGGCGCCGCCGACCGGCAGGTCCATGGCCTTCAGCGACAGGGTCAGCGCCTGGGTGGCGTTGGCCACGGTGATGACCTGGGTCGGCCGCGCGAAGCGGTCGGCCAGCCGCTGCTCCAGCTCGATCAGCAGGGGGCCGAAGTTGGAATACCAGCGCGCTTCGTCGATGCGCTGCAGGTAGGGCACGATCGCCTCGGCGTTCGGCAGGCGCGGACGCGCCACCGCGACCGGCGCGGGCGCGGTCTCGGCTTGCGGTCTCGGCGCGGATTGGGGCAGGGCCAAGCCTGGTCTCCGGAAAACTCCAAAGGCCAAGGCAACACGGGTGCGGTTAACGCCCGATTAGGGCTGGCGAAGCTCGGCTGCGGGCGGCGATCAGCCGCGGGCCGCGATCATCTTCACGAACACCTCGGCCGCCCGCGGCGCGCCCAGGCCGTCGCAGAGCTCGGCGCTGGCGGCGGCGAGGTCGCGGCGCAGGCCCGCGTCGGTCAGAAGCCGCATCAACGCCCGGTCGAACGCCGCCTCGAAGCCACCCTCGGAACCTGGGCCCGTGGCGTCGACCACCAGGGCGGCGCCGCGCTCGGCCAGGGTGGCCGCCGCCTGCCGCTGGTTGTCGGCCAGCACCACCATCAGGCTGGGCAGTCCCAGGACGCAGCGCTCCCAGGTCGACGAGCCCGCCGCGCCGATGGCGATGTCCGCCTCGGCGGTGAGCCTGGCCATGTGCGGGGTGTCCAGGTGCAGGATGATCCGCGTGTCGCGCCTGGCGATCTTGGAGAGGCTGGCCAGGCTGGGGGCCTCGGCGCCCAGCACCACGTCGATGCCCACCTCGTTCACCTTCGGCCGCAACCGCTCCACCAGCCGCCTGGTGATCCCGTCCAGGTCGGTGAGGCCGAGGGAGACCAGCACCCGGCCCACCGGCTCGCCGCGCCAGGCCAGCGCCTGGTCGCGCAGGGCGGCGAATTCCGGCCGCACCGGGGCGTACTGCGGGCCCAGCAGCAGGCGCACGTGGTCCGGCGTCAGGCCGGTGTAGTCCTCGGCCCGCCGCGCGGGCCCGGAATCCAGCAGCAGGTCCGCGCCCAGCGGCCGGTCGGCCAGGTCGTCGATCACCAGGGTCGGCTTGCCCTTGGCGATGGCGCGATGTTCGGCCTCGGCCAGGCCATAGTGGTCGAAGACCACCGCATCGAAGCGCTCGCCCGCCGCGGCGTCGGCCAGGTCGGCGGGCGCGGTGGAGGCGGCCGCGACGCGCGGCGTCTCGGGTGCGAAGGCCGCCAGGATGGCCTCGGCGGCCGGCGCGGCGACGAAGCGGCAGGACGCGCCCAGCTCGCCCAGCGCCCCGGCCAGGGTCAGCGAGCGCATCACATGGCCGCCGCCGACCTCGGGACCGGCGTCGACGACGAACAGGATGGCGGGGCCGCTCATGCGCGCTCGTGTCTAAGGGAAAGGCCGGCGCGGCCCTAGGGCGAATTCTTGCCCATCCCCAAAAGCCGGGGCTATCCCCAAAAGCAAAGGGCCGCCCCGAAGGACGGCCCCGCTTAGCCCATGGCCGGGCGGCTAGATGAAGTCGCCGGCGACGACGTCGTTCAGGCCGCGGCCCTGCAGGACCACCGCGTCGTCGGCCGAGGTGATCGAGCCGTCGCCGCTGGTGTCGGCGAACACCACCACGTCGGAGCCCAGCTTGATGACGATGTAGTGCGACCCGGCGTTCGCCTGCATGTCGGCGTTGGCCTGGGTCACCGCGGCGCCGAAGTTGGCGGCCGTCGCGGTGTCGCCGTTGAACAGGTGGCCGGCGCCGGCCCCGACCGCGCCGATCTGCATCTGGTCGTTGCTGGTCCAGTCGGTGATCACCTCGGCGTTGTTCTGGTTCGCCGGAGAGGTGCCGGCGGCGAACTGGAACAGGTCGGTCCCGCCGCCGCCGCTGATCACGTCGTGGCCGTTCACGCTGACCTGGGTGGCGCCGCCGGCGCTGATGGTGTCGTTGCCCGCGCCGCCGGTGATGGTGTCGGCCCCGGTGCTGAGCGAGATGCTGTCGTTGCCGCTCCCGGCGTCGATCAGCGAACTCTGGGTCGCCGAGGCGCCCTGGATCGTGTCGTCGCCGTCGCCGCCGGTGATCGCGCCCTGACCGGTGAAGTTGATCAGGTCGGCCCCCGAGCCGGTGTTGATGACGTCGGTGCCGGCGCCGGAGTGGACGGTGTCGGCCCCGTTGCCCGTGGCGATCGAGTCGCTGCCGGTCGCCCCGGTGGTGATGTTGTTGCCGCCGTTGCCGCCGGTGATGGTGTCGCCGGTGACCCCGGCGTCGGACGCGGTGTTGGAGCCGTCGCCGAGCGCGATGTTGTCGCCGCCCGTGCCCGCCACGCCGCTGCTCAGGGTCACGGTGTCGTCGCCGGACCCGCCGGTGATGGTGTTGTGACCGCCGGTGGCGGCGTCGGTGAGGGTGTTGGTCCCGTCGCCGAGCGCGATGCTGCTCGACCCGCCGCCCGCGCCCACCGTCACCTGGTCGTTGCCCGCGCCCGCGTCGATGGCGGCGCGGTCGCCGACGCCGGTGATGGTGTCGTCGCCGGCCCCGCCGGTGATCGTGCCGCCGCCGTTGCCCAGGTCGATCGAGTCGTCGCCGTTGCCGCCGTCGATGGTGTGCACCCCGACCGCCACCGTGATGGTGTCGGCGCCCGCGCCGGCCGAGATCTGCTCGTCGCCCGCGCCGCTGACGTGGATGATGTCGTTGCCGGCCCCGGTGGTGATGATGTTGGCGCCGCCGCCGTCGGTGATCGTGTTGTTGCCGCCGGAATCGGTGATCAGGTCGATGCCGGTCCCGGAGGTGATGAAATCATCGCCGTTGCCGGTGCTGATGGTGTCGTGGGTCCCGCTGACGGTGATCGTCGCGTTGCCGGCCCCGTGGGTGACGCTGTCGCTGCCGCCGCCGCCGACGATCACGTCGTTGCCGTCGCCGCCGTCGATGGTGTCGGCGCCCGTTCCGCCGTGGATGGTGTCGTCGCCGGCGCCGCCGCCCAGCGAGGCGCCGCCGTTGCCGGCGACCAGGCTGTCGTCGCCGCCCTCGCCCAGCAGGGTCGCGCCGTTGGCCGCGGCGGTCGAGGTGACGGTGTCGTTGCCCAGGTTGCCGTCCAGGAAGTCGGCGGCCGTTCCGCCGCCGTCGGTGATCTGGTCGTCGCCCTGGCCGCCCAGGATGGTGTCGGCGTGGGTCGAGCCGGTGATGGTGTCGTTGCCGAGGTTGCCCTGGGCGAAGTTGGTGGCCGAGGCCGAGGAGCCGGCGTGCGACAGGTCGAGGACGTCATTGCCCTGGCCGCCGAACAGGGTGTTCAGCCCGGTGCTCGCCACCAGGGTGTCGTTGCCCTGGTTGCCCTGCAGCAGGTCATTGCCGGCCGAGCCGCCGTTCAGGGTGTCGTCGCCGGCGGCGCCGAACAGGGCGTCCGCACCGGCCGTGCCGTTCGGGCTGGGGGTGTCGTTGCCCGTCGTGCCGACGAACAGTTCGGAGCCGTCCGGGAACAGCCCGATGGCGTGTCCGCGGATCGCCACCCCGTCGTTGGCGAAGGTGACCGTGTGGCCGGCGAAGCTGATGGTCACGCTCGGCGCGCTGTTCAGGGTCAGCGGGTTGAACAGCACAGTCGCCTGTGACGCGGTGCCGGTCGTGAAGACGAGCGTGTCCGTATTCACATTGAACGCATCGGCGTCCGTCTGCGTCATCTGATCGAAAAAGAAGGTCGCCACGTGCGTTCCCCGACTCAAAAGGTTTGCGGCAGCTTGCCGCGAGGATGTTGCGAAAGTCTTGCCAAACTCGCGGCGTGTTTACCATGACGCAAGTCGCGTCGAAGCCAAGCTAAGTCAGTTTTCGTGCGTCGAAACGTCTTAGGAGTTCCTCGGCGGCGCGCTCTGTTTCATCCAACGGCGGATAAGTCCAGGCATCGAAGGCGCCGCTGAACCGCCGCGCGATCCCGCGTTCCGCCAGGTCGCGGTGGAAGCGCTCGAACTTGCGCCCGCCGCCGGCCATCGCCAGCACATGCACCGGCCGTCCCGTGGTGGCCGCGTCGGTGGCCAGGTTGGTGGAATCCTCGGTGACCAGGATGTGGTCTGCCGCCGCCAGGAACGCGAAATAGGGGTTCTCGCCCGCCTGGCCGTCCTGGTCGTCCCAGATCCAGCCGGGCAGGGCGCCCAGCGCCTCGGTGAGGATCGCGCGGGCGGGCGCGGGCGTGCGCCGGGTGAAGCTGAGCAGCAGGGCGCCGCCGGCCGCGCGGACCGCCGCGCCAACCTCCTGCGCCATGGCCCGCGCGCGCTCGGGCGGCAGGTCGTGGGTCTTGGACTTGCCCCCGACGATCATGGCGATGCGCGGATGCGGCAGGGGATCGATCCGGTCGCTGAAGCGGGCCAGCTCGCGCTGGAAGCCTTCGGCGTGCATCCGGGTCGGCGAGCCCACCATCGGGAAGACGTTGGGGCCTTCGACCCCGTCGTGGACCGGCGGCGCCACCATGTCGAAGTCGCTCAGGGCCCCGCGCGGATTCTGGGTCTGGACGACCATGGTCTTGCCGCCCGACCAGCGGCGCACCCGGCGCGACAGCGGCAGGCTGGCGCGGCCGGCGCCGATCCAGATATCGGGCCAGGGCGCGGCGATGGGGCTGTCGGCGCGCAGCGCCAGCCTCGGCAGGGCCATGGACGGCAGGCGGCCCAGGCCCCAGCGCCAGCTCACCCGCTTGACGACGATCTGCGCCGGCCGGCGGCGCGCCACCGCCTCGGCCAGGCCCAGGGCCTGGGCCTCGATGCCCACGCGGCCGTCGGTGACGGCCCAGATGGTCAGGGGGCGGCGATCCGGAGAAGACGAGGCGGGGTCCGCCATCGAGGGGTGGCTAGACCCACTCGACCTTGGCGATCTCGTAAGCCTTCACGCCGCCGGGGGTGTTCACCTCGACCACGTCGCCGCTCTCCTTGCCGATCATCGAACGGGCGATCGGCGAGGTGATCGAGACACGGCCCTTCTTCACGTCGGCCTCGTGCTCGCCAACGATCTGGTAGCGGGACTGCTCCTCGGTGTCCTCGTCGATGACGGTGACCGTGGCCCCGAACTTCACCTGCTTGCCGGAAAGCTTGGAGACGTCGATCACCTGGGCGCGGGCCATCTTGTCCTCGATCTCGGCGATCTGGCCTTCGATCCAGCCCTGACGGTCCTTGGCGGCGTGGTACTCGGCGTTCTCCGACAGGTCGCCGTGCGCGCGCGCTTCGGCGATGGCGCCGACCACAGCGGGCCGCTCCACGGTCTTCAAACGCTTCAGCTCTTCGTCGAGGGCGTGATAGCCCTCGGCGGTCATCGGGACTTTATCCATCGGTGGTGGTGACTCGAGTTCGCCCTTAGTTGGAGGAGGAGTACCGGCCGCGGGCGCAGGCGTCCGGGGGGAAAAAGGATAGTGTTGTGCGCCGCAAAACGCAACCCAACCATAGCGGCGCTATGTGACCCCGCAACGTCGTTATCCATGGTTTCGCAAAGCAGCATGGGGATGCGACCCATTGGTGACAGGGCTCAGGCCGGCGGCGGCCGCAGCTGGCGCGGGTCGTAGAAGAAGCGCTCCTCGGCGATGCGATCGCCCTCCCAGCGCTGCAGGGTCAGCTCCTCCATGACCACCGGCGCGCCCTCGGCCGGCGTGAAGGTGAAGCGCCAGCGGATCACCACCTTGTCGCCATCGATGAGCAGGTCCGTGACGGGGTCGGTCTTCATCTGGGCGAAGCGGGCGATGGTCGCCTTCTCGCCCGCGATCAGCACATCCAGGCCGCCGCGGCGCTCGCCCTGATTGTCCTGCATGGTGGCGTGCGGATGGTAGAAGTCCTCCATCGCCTCGACGAACCTCGCCTGCTCCACCAGGGCGACGAAGGCCTGCACGCGGTCCCGGCTGGGCATCTGGCGATCTTCCTGTGGCGGTAGGCGAAGCGCGACCCTAGCTTAGGGGCCACGTCCCAAGAGATATCGCGAGAGATAGTGATGGCGAGCCCGCGTGGAATAACCCTCTACCATTCGCCGGCCAGCCGGGCCTTCACCGCCTACTGGATGCTGGAGGAGCTGGGCGTGCCGTTCAACGTGCGCACCGTCGACATCCGCAAGGGCGAACAGAAGCAGCCCGCCTATCTGAAGCTCAACCCGGCCGGCAAGGTGCCGACCCTCACCGACGGCGAGGTGGTGGTGAGCGAGAACCCGGCCATCGCCATCTATCTGGCCGACCGCTATGGCTACGGGACGCTCGCGCCGCGCATTGACGACCCCGACCGCGGGCCGTACCTGAAGTGGATGGTGTTCTCGACCGCCGTGGTCGACCCGGTCGCCACCCTGCACAAGAACAAGATCGACCTGCCGGGCTTCGATTTCTCGTTCGGCGCCTTCGACGACATGGTGGCCGTGGTCACCGGCGTGCTGAAGGACCGCGACTATCTGCTGGGCGATCGGTTCACCGGCGCCGACGTGGTGCTGGGCGGCACGCTCGCGCGGCTGATGTACCAGAAGGTGCTGCCCGAGACGCCGGAACTGGTCGACTACCGCGACCGCCTCACCCTGCGCGAAGCCTTCCACCGCGCCGCCGACGCCACCTGGCCGGCGGAGTTCTACGCCGCGGCCACGGTCTAGGGCTTCGCCTTGGCCGGCGGCAAGCTCCGCCCGTTCGCCGGGGCCTTCACCTGCGCCACGTTCAGGGTCATGGAGACCAGGTCGTAGTAGCCGGCGAGCGCGGTCAGATCGACGATCCCCTGGTCGCCCAGCACCTTGTGGGCCGCCTCATAGGTGCGGTCCGACACCTTGTGCGTACGGCGAAGCTCGGCGGTGAAGTCGTAGATCGCCGCCTCGTCGGGGGCCATGCCGCGCGGGCGGCGGCCATGGGCCAGGTCGGCGGCGATGGCCGGCGAGAGCCCGGCCTTCATGGCCAGCGGATAGTGCGCCGACCATTCGTAGTCCGCATCCCAGGCCCGCGCGGTGATCAGGATAGCGAATTCGTTCAGCCGGGGCGGGACGCTGGAATGGAAGCGCAGCTGTTCGCCCACCCGCTGCAGGCGATCGGCGGTCTCCGGGCTGCGCAGCCAGGCGTTGAACGGCCCGCCCAGGCTCGCGCGCGGGCCGGACACGATCGCCTCGGCCACCTTGCGCTGCTCCGGGCTCATCTGGTCTTGCGTGAGCTGCGGAAAGCGGTCGGCGGCGAAAGCGGCGAGGGGCGCCAGCCCCAGCACCCCGGCCAGGAGAAATCCTGTCGCTCGGCCCATGGCCCACCCTCCCGCTAGTCGCTGATGCTGACGATCGCACCTTTCAGCTCGTCTGGCTCGGGCGCCTCGTATACGCCCTCGATGAAGTCGAACATGTCCGGCGGCACGTCGATGGCGAAGGTTTCGCCGCGCACCTGATTGCGCCCGGCCACGCGGGCGCGGCGCACCTCGGCCGGGGCGTCGACGAAGTGGAGCTGCAAGGTCAGGCCAGCGCCCTCGGCGATCTGGCGCACCCGCTCGCGGTCGGCCCTCCGCATCACGCCGATGTCCAGGATCACCGGCGTCCCGGCCGCCAGCACGGCGGCGGCGACCGACCAGATCTGCATCTCGCAGCGGCCCACCCGCTCGACCATCCACTCGTATTCCAGCGGCTCGGGCATGTCGGGCCCGAACATCCGCGCCATCCAGTCGTCCAGGATGAAGGCCACGCCCTTCTCGCGCCGGGCGAAGGTGTGGGCGTAGGTGGTCTTGCCGGCTCCGCAGGGCCCGAAGATGACGTTGACGGTCGCGGACATGGGCTCGTGCTAGCGGACCGAAAGCCCGCCGTCGATCACCAGCTCGGCGCCGGTCACATAGCGGCTCTCGTCGCTGGCCAGCCACAGGATGCCGTTGGCGATGTCCTGCGGGAAGCCTTTGACGCCCAGCGGCACGGCCATGGTCGACAGCGCGTCCAGGTCGGGCGGGGCGTTGGCGCCGGGGTTCTGCGGGTTGACGATGGAGAGCCAGATCGGCGTCTCGATGATCCCGGGGTGGACCGAATTGACCCGGATGCCGTCCTTGGCCTCGGCGCATTCCATGGCCACCGACTTGGTGAACAGCCGCACCCCACCCTTGGTGGCGCAATAGCCAGCCAGGATCGCCGAGCCCTTCAGCCCCGCCACCGAGCTCATGTTGATGATCGAACCGCCCTGGCCGGAAGCGCGCATCAGCGGGATCGAATGCTTCACGCCCAGGAAGACGCCGTCCAGGTTCACCGCAATCTGCCGCTGCCAGTCGGCCAGCGTCATGGTCAGCACCGAGCCGCCCAGGCCGATGCCGGCGTTGTTGACCAGGATGTCGAGGCGGCCGTGCGCCGCCTTCACCTTTGCGACCACGGATTCCCAGGCCGCCTCGTCGGTGACGTCGTGGTGCAGGTAGCTGGCCGTGCCGCCCGCCTTCTGGATCGCCGCGACCGTCTCGGCGCCCTTGTCGTCCTGCAGGTCGGTGACGAAGACCACCGCGCCCTCGGCGGCCAGCGTCTCGGCGCAGCCGCGGCCGATGCCGCTCGCCCCGCCGGTCACCAGGGCCACCTTGCCTGCGACTCTTCCGTCCTTGGGCCCAGCCATGGTCATCCTCCCGTTCGATCCATCAGGAACGGAGGCCTAAACCACCCCGCATCACGTCGCCAGTGCGACGCGACGGAAGGCATCCCCGGTGTCGATCGGCCGGCGCGTTGGCGCCGGCCGCCTTAAGGTCAGTGCATCCAGCTCGGAGTGCCGCTGCCGGTGGACAGCGCCCAGATGAACGCTCCGATCATGATCACCGCCACGATGGCGATGACCTTGCCGACCACGCCCTCGAGCTTCAGGGCTGTGTTCTTGTTGGCGTGATGCCGGACTTCCGGATGGTCAGAGTGCATACAACGTCCTTCCCAATCTGCTTGGGGGTTCTCCGCCCCCGCCAGACTGCGTCAGACGCCATCGGGCGCCGTTCCGACCGTTCTTTCTCGGGCGGCCGGAGCACACCCGCTGAGCCTGCGCAAATCAGGCCTCTGAGGCAAAGGCTGCGCCCCGGAAGCACCCCGGTCAACGAAAACCCGCCACCGCCGACGCAATGTGATCGGCGTTCAGGTGCGCCGGACCGGCGGTTTCCGAACCGGAGTCCGCGTCAGTGCGAGGGCGCGCCGGTGGGCGGCAGGGGTGGACGGGGCTCGTCGTCGGCGACGCCCATCCGCCGGCGCAGGGAGACCACGGCGGCCTTGCCGGCGGCGTAGCTGGTGTCGGGCGGCGGCGGGGCCAGCACATGGGCGGTGAGGAACCGGAAACCGTCGCGCAGGCGCGGGCCCAGCGACTTGCCCAGGTGGTCGGCCCCGTGGACCAGGCGGTACTCGTGCGGGATCTGGTGGTCCCACAGCACCCGGTGCAGGTACTCATTGCCCTCGTCGAGGTGGAACATGTCGAGGTCGCCGACCTCCAGGTAGATCTGCAGGCCCGAGCTCAGGACCCTGGCGCGATTGTCGATGGCCATGTTGGCCGGGTTGGCCTTCTTCCAGAACGCCCGGTCCACCGGATCGCCGAAGATCGACTTGAAGAACGCGTCGTCGCGCTGGAAGCGGTTGCGCATCTTCACGTCGTCGAAGCTCAGCGCCGGCTCGATCCCCGCTTCCAGCGAGGCCAGACCGCCGAACACCTCGGGATGGTCGAGCCCCAGGCGCAGAGATCCCAGGCCGCCCATGGAGATGCCGGTCACCACGGTCTTCATGCGATCGGGCGAGAGCTTGTAGCGCTGGCGCACCGCCGGAATCAGCTCGCCCACGATGAAGCTCTCCCATTTCTGGGAGCCATCGCGGTAGTCCATGTAGAGCGAGCGCTTGGCGTCGGGGGTCACCACCACCAGCGGCGGCAGTTCGCCGGCCGCCCAGGCCTGTTCGATGGTCGGACGCATGCTGGCCAGGAAGCCGTTGTCGCCGCCGCCGCCGTGCAGCAGCAGCATCAATGGATAGGGACCCTTGGCCGGGTCGTAGCCGGGCGGCAGCAGAACCGTATATTTGACCGGTGAGGGCGCCAGCCTAGTCGCCAGCTCGGCCGTCTCCAGCTTCGAGCCCTGGGCGAGCGCCCCGCCCGCCAGCGCCCAGACCACCGCCGCCACCGCGACCATGCGCCCGATCATGCCGATCCTCCCCGTCTTCGCGGGAAGCCTAGCACGGCCCGACGCGACGGACAGATTTCAGGCGTAGCTCTGCAGCGGCCGCACCTCGAGCGTGTCCTCCACCGTGGCCACGATCGCCTGGGCGGCCGCCAGGGCCCCGGCGGCGGTGGTGTAGTAGGGGATCTTCATCATCAGCGCCGTGCGGCGCAGCTCGAAGCTGTCCACCAGCGACTGGCGGCCCTCGGTGGTGTTGAACACCAGCTGCACCTCGCCGTTCTTCATGGCGTCGACGATGTGCGGGCGGCCCTCCAGCACCTTCTTCACCAGCTCCACCGCCGCGCCCTCGCCGGCCAGGTAGGAACAGGTGCCGCCGGTGGCCAGCACCTTGAAGCCGTGGGCGATCAACAGCTTCACCGGCTCTAGCACCCAGGGCTTGTCGGCGTCCTTCACCGAGACGAACACCGTCCCGGCCTTGGGCAGCACCACGCCGCCGCCCAGCTGGCTCTTGGCGAAGGCGCGCGCGAAAGCCGGGCCCGGGCCCTCGCCGTCGCGCACCCAGTCCAGGCCCATGACCTCGCCGGTGGAGCGCATCTCCGGCCCCAGCACGGTGTCCACGCCGGGGAAGCGGGCGAAGGGGAAGACGGCTTCCTTGACCGCGACGTGGTCGTAGGGCGTCTCGGCCAGGTCGAAGTCGCTCAGCAGCTTGCCGGCCATCACCTTCGCCGCGATCGCCGCCAGCGGCCGCCCGATGGTCTTGGCCACGAAAGGCACCGTGCGGCTGGCGCGTGGATTGACCTCCAGGACGAAGATCCGCGGCTCGGCCGAGTGCGGCTCCTCGATGGCGAACTGCACGTTCATCAGGCCGCGGACCTCCAGCGCCCGGGCCATGGCCTCGGTCTGGCGCTTCAGCTCGGCGATGGTCTCGGGCTTCAGCGAAAACGGCGGCAGCGAACAGGCGCTGTCGCCCGAGTGCACGCCGGCCTCCTCGATGTGCTCCATGACCCCGGCCACGAACACCTGGCCCTCGGCGTCGCACAGCGCGTCCACGTCCACCTCGGTGGCGCGGGACAGGTACTGGTCGATCAGCACGGGAGAGTCGCCGCTGACCTGCACGGCGGTGCGGATGTAGCGGTCGAGCTGCTCGTCGTCGCGGACGATCTCCATGGCCCGGCCGCCCAGCACATAGGAGGGCCGGATCACCACCGGGTAGCCCACCTGGTGGGCGCCTTCGAACGCCTCCTCGCGGCTCCTGGCGATGGCGTTGAACGGCTGGGCGATCTTCAGGCGGTGCAGCAGCTGCTGGAACCGCTCGCGGTCCTCGGCCAGGTCGATGGCGTCAGGCGTCGTGCCGAGGATCGGGATCCCGGCGTCTTCCAGCGGCTTGGCGAGCTTCAGCGGCGTCTGGCCGCCGAACTGGACGATCACGCCCAGCAGTTCGCCGTTCGACTGCTCCACGTGGATCAGTTCGAGCACGTCCTCGGCGGTCAGCGGCTCGAAATAGAGGCGATCGGAGGTGTCGTAGTCGGTCGACACGGTCTCGGGGTTGCAGTTGACCATGATCGACTCCACGCCGATCTCGTCCAGCGCGAAGGCCGCGTGGCAGCAGCAGTAGTCGAACTCGATGCCCTGGCCGATGCGGTTCGGCCCGCCGCCCAGGATGATCGCCTTCTTGCGGCCCGACGGCTCGCTTTCGCAGTCCGGTTCCTGGCCCAGCGCCCCGGTCTCATAGGTCGAGTACATGTAGGGCGTCTCGGCCCGGAACTCGCCGGCGCAGGTGTCGATGCGCTTGAACACCGGCCGCACGCCCAGCGCGCGCCGCGCGTCGCGCACCCGAGCCTCGGTCGAGCCGGTGAGCTTCGCCAGCCGCGCGTCGGAGAAGCCCTGCGCCTTCAGCGCCCGCATGCCCTGGGCCGCGGCCGGCAGGCCTTCGAAGGCGATGCGCTTCTCCTCAGCCACCAGGGCCGCGATCTGGCGCAGGAACCAGGGCTCGTAGGAACAGGCGGCGTGGACGTCCTCCACCGACAGCCCGTGGCGGAAGGCCTGGGCGATGACCCGCAGGCGATCCGGCGTCGGCTGGCCCAGCGCGCGCAGGATCGCCGCATGGCCCATCTCCGGGTCCTGGGCGTTCTCGATCTCCACCTCGTCGAGGCCCGACAGGCCCGTCTCCAGCCCGCGCAGCGCCTTCTGCAGGCTCTCGGCGAAGGTGCGCCCGATGGCCATCACCTCGCCCACCGACTTCATCGAGGTGGTGAGGTACGGCTCGGAGCCCGGATACTTCTCGAAGGCGAAGCGCGGGATCTTGGTGACCACATAGTCGATGGAGGGCTCGAACGAGGCAGGTGTCGCCCCGGTGATGTCGTTCATCAGCTCGTCCAGCGTGTAGCCCACGGCCAGGCGGGCTGCGACCTTGGCGATCGGGAAGCCGGTGGCCTTGGACGCCAGCGCCGAGGAGCGCGACACCCTCGGGTTCATCTCGATCACCACCATGCGCCCGTCGGCCGGATTGACCGCGAACTGCACGTTGGAGCCGCCGGTCTCCACCCCGATCTCGCGCAGCACGTCGATCGAGGCCTTGCGCATCCGCTGGTATTCCTTGTCGGTCAGCGTCAGCGCAGGGGCCACGGTGATGGAATCGCCGGTGTGGACGCCCATCGGGTCGATGTTCTCGATGGAGCAGACGATGATGCAGTTGTCCGCCTTGTCGCGGACGACCTCCATTTCGTACTCCTTCCAGCCGAGCACGCTCTCCTCGATCAGGACCTCGGTGGTGGGCGACAGGTCCAGGCCGCGCTCGACGATCTCGCGGAATTCCTCGACGTTGTAGGCGATGCCGCCGCCGGTGCCGGCGAGCGTGAAGCTCGGCCGCACGATCGCCGGCAGGCCGACGAATTCCAGGCCTTCCAGCGCCTCGTCCATTGTGTGGGCGGCCTTGGACTTCGGGCTTTCCAGCCCCAGCTTGTCCATGGCGTCGCGGAATTTCTGGCGGTCCTCGGCCTTGTCGATCACCTCGGCGCGCGCGCCGATCATCTCCACGCCGTACTTTTTCAGCACGCCCGAGTTCTCCAGCGCGAGCGCGGTGTTCAGCGCCGTCTGGCCGCCCATGGTCGGCAGCAGGGCGTCCGGCCGCTCCTTGGCGATGATCTTCTCGACCATGCCGGGCGTGATCGGCTCGATATAGGTGGCGTCGGCGACGTTCGGATCGGTCATGATCGTCGCCGGGTTGGAGTTCACCAGCACGATCCGATAGCCCTCGGCGCGCAGCGCCTTGCAGGCCTGCACCCCCGAATAGTCGAACTCGCACGCCTGGCCGATGACGATGGGCCCGGCGCCGATGATCAGGATCGAGGCGATGTCGGTGCGTTTGGGCAATCTTGTCTCGCGCGCGGGGGCGTGCGCGCTCGACACGCGTCGCCCGGCCAAATCTGCAGGTTAAGCCGCCCGTTTAGAGACGCGCGACCTTGCGCGCAACCCCGCCCGGACTGCGGGCGGCGTCGGACCCCCGCCGCCCTGGCGCCGAACTTGAAAACAGTGGGTTTCCCGGCGCGGAAGCGTACAGCTTTGGCATACGGGGTTGCCCCGGCGGCATTCCGCGGGCAACGTTTGAGCTGTAACCTGGGCCTTGCGCCCGTTTAGCGAGTTCGAGTCGCGACCTTGGCCGCCGCAACCACCCCCGACGAGCTCGCCGCCCTCATGCGCCGCTGCGCCTCGGGTGAGCGCGCCGCCCTGCGACAACTTTACGACGCCACCTCTTCGAAGCTTTTTGCCGTCTGCCTTCGTATCCTCTCTGACCGCGAGGAGGCCGAGGACGTTTTGCAAGAGGTCTATGTCACAGTTTGGCGTCGTGCGGACCGCTTCGATGCGGCGCGTGCGAGCGTCATGACCTGGGTCTCCACGATCGCCCGTAACCGGTCGATCGATCGTCTTCGGGCGCGCGGTCCCATGGCCTATGCGGACCAGGTCGACGACCTGGAGATCCCGGACGGCGGTGTCAGCGCCGAGACCTTGATGGTCGCGGCGGGCGAGGAGGGGCGGTTGCACCACTGCCTCAGCGAGCTGGACCCGCGGACGGAAAAAGTCATCCGCACGGCCTTTTTCGAGGGCGTGACCTATGAGGCGCTCGCGCGTCGCATGGATACGCCATTGGGCACAGTCAAAAGCTGGGTGCGCCGGGGCCTGGCGAAGCTTAAGGGGTGTCTGTCGCAATGAGCGAAGCACCAGAACTCTCGGAAGCCGAAGCCCTCGCCGCGGAGCACGCGCTCGGCGTGTTGGGCTCGGCGGAACGGCGCGAGGCCGAGGCCCGCATGGCGTCCGACCCGGCGTTTGCGGCCGAGGTCGAGGCGTGGCGCGAAAGGCTCATGCCCATGGCTGAGAACGTGAACGGCATCGCCGCGCCGCAGGCGCTGTGGCTGCGGATCGAGCGCTCCCTGGGCGCCAACGACAATCTGGAGGCCGTGCGCGGCCTGCGCTTCTGGCGCGGGACGGCGGCCGGGTCGCTCACGCTCGCCGCCGCCAGCGTGGCGGTCGCGGTGATGCTGGCCAACCAGCCGGTCAGGACGGTGGTCGCCCCGACCGGCGCCCAGCAGGGCCAGTTGCTCGACGCCAGTCTGGTCAGCCAGTCCGGCGCGCCGGTGCCGCTGTTCGTGGCCGCCTACGATCCGACCCGCAAGGCGCTGATCGTCACCTCCCTGGTGACGCCCAACAACGATCCGGCCCACGTGCACGAGCTGTGGGTGATCCCGGCCGACGGCAAGCCGCGGCCGCTGGGCATCCTGGAGCCTGGCAAGACCAAGGCGATTCCGATGCCCGAGAAATACCTGCCGTCGCTGGCGGCGGGCTCGGCGCTGGCGGTCTCGGTCGAGCCGCCGGGCGGCTCGCCCAAGGTCGATGCGCCCTCCGGGCCCATCACCGCGGTGGGCAAGCTCGCCAAGATCTGACGCGGCGGCGCGTCAGCGCGGCCTAGCGGCCCTGGGTGATCGGTACGCCCAGGAACGCGTGGCGATGGTGGTGGTGGCGCCGGGGCGTCACCCCCTGGCCGGCCGCGGCATGGTTCAGGATCGACATGCCGGGGTAGCCCTCAGGGTGGGTCCCGTTGCGGTCGGTGACGACCACCGCCGAGCCGTTGGTGTTGTTGTCGCCAACGAACATGCCCACCTGCTCCGCCGGAGTAGGCTGAGCCATCGCCCCCCCGGCGATCATCGCCACCCCCATGGCTGGAACAAGAATCTTCAACATCATCAATTCTCCTCAGGTGCGAAGAAGAACGAACTGGCGAAGGCGAGGGTTGCGAAAGCCAGGCTAGGATCTCCCAAATGTTCCCTTATTGTTCTCATCTGGCGAAGATGCTAGCTTCGCTATGGAATGAACCACGGAACACACGGACCACACGGAAATCTGCTCTACGCAGAGGAGACGTTTCGAATCCGGGGCGTCGCGTTCGAGGTCTATCGCGCCATGGGCGCGGGCTTTCTGGAAGCCGTCTATCAGGAGTGCATGGCGATCGAATTCGCCGCACAGCAAATCCCTTACTCGGCGATGCAGCCGCTGGCGCTATCTTACAAGGGGCGTGAACTCCATCAGACCTATGTGCCTGACTTCGTTTGCTTTGATCGGATTGTGGTGGAGTTGAAGGCCACGCGCGAAATCGCGCCCGAGCATCGGGCGCAAACAATCAACTATCTGCATGGCGCGGGGCTGAAGCTCGGACTGCTTATCAATTTCGGCGCGACGCCCGGAGTCCGGATCGAGCGCTTCGCGCTCTGAATCCTTCCGTGTGTTCCGTGTATTCCGTGGTTTAAATTTCTACCTCTTCCTGTCCATCATCTCGGCGAAGCGCTCGAACAGATAGAGGCTGTCCGTCGGCCCGGGCGAGGCCTCCGGGTGGTGCTGGACAGAGAACACCGGCCGGTCCTTCAGCGCGATGCCGGCGTTGGTGCCGTCAAACAGCGAGACGTGGGTCTCCACCACCGGCGCGGGCAGGCTGTCGCGGTCGACGGTGAAGCCGTGGTTCATGGAGACGATTTCCACCTTGCCGGTGGTCAGGTCCTTCACCGGGTGGTTCGCCCCGTGGTGGCCCTGGTCCATCTTCCTGGTCTTCGCGCCCACCGCCAGCGACAGCATCTGGTGGCCCAGGCAGATGCCGAACACCGGCGTACCGCTCTCGATCAGCTTCCGGATCTCCGGCACGGCGTATTCGCCGGTCGCCGCCGGGTCGCCGGGACCGTTGGAGAGCAGCACCCCGTCCGGCTTGCGGGCCAGGATCTCCTCGGCGGTGGTCTTGGCCGGCACCACGGTGGCGCGTGCGCCGACGCTGGTCAGCGCGCGCAGGATGTTGCGCTTCACGCCGTAGTCGACGACCACGACCTCGTACTTCGGCTTGTCCGCCGGCTTCTCGTAGCCCTCCGGCCACGACCACAGGCCTTGGTCGAAGACGAACGGCTGCAGGCAGGAGGCGTCCTTGGCCAGGTCCAGCCCCTCGAGACCACTCCAGGCCGCCGCTTCCGCCACCAGGGCGTCGAGGTCGAACCGGCCCTGCGGATCGTGGGCGATCACCGCGTGCGGCATGCCCTTCTCGCGGATCGCCCGGGTGAGCGCGCGGGTGTCGACGCCCGACAGGCCGACGACGCCGCGCCTGGCCATCCAGGCCGGCAGGTCGGCATTGGCCCGCCAGTTGGCCGGTTCGGTCGGCAGGTCGCGGAAGATCGCGCCCCGGGCCGCCGTCTCCGCCGAGCCGGAGACCTGCTCCAGGTCCTCGGTGGTCGTGCCGGTGTTGCCGATGTGCGGGAAGGTGAAGGCCACGATCTGGGCCATGTAGGAGGGGTCGGTCAGGATCTCCTGATAGCCGGTCATGGCGGTGTTGAAGCACACCTCGCCGACCGCCTTGCCCACCGCGCCCACGCCGATTCCCTGCAGGATCGTGCCGTCGGCCAGGGCCAGCACGCCGGTGCATCCGGGCAGCAGGTCGCGGCTCATGGCGAGGTCCTCTTCGGGTCGGCGGGCAAACGGGCGCGTAGGTAGTGAGTCCCACCCGCGCGGTCAATGTGGGCATATGGCACGCGAAGCGTCGCGACATAACCCCACGAGGGGCCAGGGAGGGGACGGCGAATGACCGAAGGCTACATCGACCCGGACCGGGCGGCCTGGGACATCTTCAAATCCCTGCCGCGCGACCGGCCGATCCACATGCTGAACCTGATCCGCCTGCGCGAGACCGCCGCCTATCCCGAGGGCCATCCGAACCATGGCCAGGCGATCAGCGGCCGCGACGCCTATCGCGAGTACGGCCGCGCCATCGCTCCACATTTGGCGCGCCTGGGCAGCCGCCAGGTCTGGGCGGGCGACCCGCAGGTGATGGTCACCGGGCCGGGTTCCGAGGCCTGGGACCTGGCCTTCATCGTCGAATACCCGGGCTCGCAGGCCTTCATAGACATGGTCCGCGACCCGGACTATCGCGCCAACGTCGTGCCGCACCGCACCGCCGCAGTGGCGGACTCGCGCCTGCTCAGGCTCTCGCCGCTCGATCCCGACGACAAGCTGGGCCACTGACGGCCAACGTCCGGAAACGCCGCAACCTTGGCCTTCCGGCCGGACGGCGGATCGGGCAGGATGGGGCCATGCTGATCCTCAAGCCCAACTGCGAGTGCTGCGACCGCGACCTGGCCCCTGACAGCCCGGATGCGCGCATCTGCACCTTCGAATGCACCTTCTGCGCCGACTGCGCGGTGACCAGGTTCGGCGGCGCCTGCCCGAACTGCGGCGGCGACTTCACCGTCCGCCCGATCCGCCCGCCCGCCCTGCTGGCCAAGCACCCGGCCTCAACCGAGCGGTTCGTCGGCAAGCACAAGGCCTGTGCGGCTTAGGGCCCGCGCTGCTTAGGGGCCTGCGCGGCCTAGCGAGGCGGGCTTGCGGCGCGTAAAAGCGCGCGCCATGGCCATCACCACGGTCGGCCTCGATGCCGACGACACGCTCTGGCACAACGAGACGATCTTCCGCCTGACGCAGGATCGCTTCCGCGCGCTCATGGCCGACTACGCCGAGCCGGAATTCCTCGACGCCCGCCTGGCCGAGGTGGAGCGGCGAAACCTCGCCCTCTACGGCTATGGGGTGAAGGGCTTCACCCTGTCGCTGATCGAGACCGCCATGGACGTCACCGTCGGCCAGCCGCCCGGCCGCATGATCGCCGACATCCTGGCCGCCGGGCGCGAGATGCTGAGCCATCCGGTCGAGCCCCTGCCGGGCGTGCCCCAGGCGCTGGATGAGCTCTCCCGGCGCTACCGCCTGGTGCTCATCACCAAGGGCGACCTGCTGCACCAGGAGCAGAAGCTGGCCGCCAGCGGCCTGGGGGAGCTGTTCGTCGGCGTCGAGATCGTCAGCGAGAAGGACGCCGCCACCTACGAGCGGGTATTTTCGCGCTACGGCACCGGCGCGGGCGAGGCGGCCATGTGCGGCAACTCCCTGCGCTCCGACGTCATCCCGGCGCTGGACGCCGGCGCCTATGCCGCCCACATCCCCTATCCGCTGACCTGGGCGCACGAGGTCGCCGAGCCGCCCGTCGGCCACCCCCGTTTCGCCGAACTGGCCTCCATCGCCGAATTTCCCGGGTGGGTCCACTCGCTCCCCTAGATCCACAAGCTGTCATCCCAGGCCCTGTGCGGGGACCCATATGCACAGGCGTCGCCGGATCGGCATCGGCGTTCATGGGTGGCCGGGACAAGCCCCGCCATGACGATCTTTGAGGGAGCCGCGTGTCACAAACGCGCCGGCCCGTGCGTCCAGGTTTCCGAACAGAGGGAGCCTCGCCGTGGGCCGCGCCATCTCCGCCATCCTGGCCGTCGTCCTCAGCCTGAACGGCCTCGCCATGCTGTTCGCCGGCCTGTGGTGGTACGGCGTCGTCCCCGGCGTGATCGCCACGGGGCCCTACAATCCCCACTTCGTGCGTGACATCGGGGCGGCCTATCTGGTTGTAGGCCTGAGCCTCGCCGCCTTCGCCGCGTGGCCGCGCCAGGCCTGGCCGGCGCTCGCCGCGGCCAGCGCCTTCCTCACCCTGCACGCCGCGGTCCACGTCTTTGACGCCGCCTGCGGGACCCACCCCCTGAGCGACGTCGCCCGCGACTTCGCCGGCGTCTACCTGCCCGCCATCCTCACCCTTTTCCTCGCCCTTCGCCCGCAACGGAGTTCGTGATGCTCAAGGCCTATTTCTCCCGCTACCTCGACAAGTTCGAACGCCAGTGGAGCTACGACGCCAGCTACATGCGCGACGTGCTGGCGGTGAATTCCTGGAGCTTCCTGAAGTTCATGTTCGGGACCCAGGCGGCCGACCGCGCCGCCGCGCCGCCCGAGGCGATCCTGGCTGCCGGCCTGGCCGGCACGCTCAGCGAGGACTGCGGCCCCTGCACCCAGATCGGCGTCGACATGGCTGCGGCCCAGGGGCTGGATCCGGCGGTCATCCGCGCCGTCCTGGCCGGCGACGAGGCCGCCATGGGCGAGACCGCCGCGCTCGCCTGGCGCTTCGCCCGCGCCAGCCTGGCCCGCGACATGGAAGCCTGCGACCCGCTGCGCGACGAGATCGTCCGCCGCTGGGGCGACAAGGCGCTGGTCGCCATCGGCCTGTCGCTGACCGCGGCGCGGATGTACCCGACGCTGAAATACGCGCTCGGCCATGGCAAGGCCTGCTCGAAGGTCGTCGTCGCCGGGGTTGCCACGCCGGTCGTCCACCTGCCGTTGGCGGCGTAGGATGGGCGTCATGGACACGGCGAAGACCGACGCAGCCCGGAAGGACGCGGAACGGACCGAAGCCTTCGAGGCCCAGCGCCCACGCCTCATGCGGCTCGCCTACCGCATGCTGGGCTCGGTGACCGAGGCGGAGGACGCGGTGCAGGACGCCTGGCTGCGCTGGACCCGGGCCGGCGACGACATCGCCGAGCCCGCCGCCTGGCTGGTGCGGGCTGCGACACGGCTGTGCATCGACCGCCTGCGCGCCGCCAAGGCCGAGCGCGAGCACTATCGTGGCCCCTGGCTGCCCGAACCGCTGGTCGAGCCCCTGGCCGATCCGGTGGAGCGCGCCGAGGACGTCTCGGTGGCCTTCCTGCTGGCGCTGGAGCGGTTGTCGCCGCTGGAGCGGGCGGTCTTCCTGCTGCACGACGTGTTCGACGAGGACTACGCCTCGGTCGCCGGCACGCTCGATCGCTCCGAGGCGGCGGTGCGCCAGTTGGCCAGCCGCGCCCGCGAGCATGTCCGCGACGCGCGACCGCGTTTCTCGGTCGACGCGGCGACCGCCCAGAAGCTGGTCACAGCGTTCGCCACGGCCTCGGCCACCGCCGATTTCAGCGCGCTCTCCGCTATGCTGGCCGAGGATGCGGTGATGGTCACCGATTCCGGCGGCAAGCGGCCGGCGGCCCTGCGCGTGCTGGTCGGGCGCGAGGACATCCTGCGGCTGTTCCGCGGCCTGCAGTGGCGCCACGGCCTGCCGCCGGTGGAGCGCTTCGACATGGCCCGGATCAACGGCGCGCCCGGCCTCATCATGCACCTGCACGACGGGCCGGAGACCATGGTGCTGGAAGCCGACGCCGACGGGCGCATCGCCGCCGTCTACGTCATGCGCAATCCGGACAAGCTGACCCGCATCGGCGGGGGCTAGCGCCGCGTGCGCACGACGGCGCGCTTCAGCTGCCCCGCCCAGCGGCGCGCGGCCGCCAGCAGCGAGGTCGCCATGACCACGAAGAAGATCATCACCCAGAAGATCTCACGGGCCGGCGCATAGGCGGCGACGCGCGCGTCGTCGGCGGAACGGCCGCCCAGCACCCGGCTCACGCCGAAGTATTCCAGAGCGCCGATAGCGGCGAGCGTCACCAGCAGAGCGCCCGCGAGACGAAGCCACATGATCACGCGGCGGTCCCCCAAATCAGCACGCAACAGGAGGCCGCAACATCTCCCCTGGGGCGCGAAAGGTCAAATGTTCCTGGGGATCAAAATGGCCGGCCTGGGGAAGGAATCGGCGCTCAACTTGCGGCGCCACAGCCCCAAAGGCTCTATGATCCTCCCGTGCGCTTCGACGAACACTTCCTCGACGAGATCAAATCCCGGCTGCGTCCCTCCGACGTGATCGGCAAGACGGTGAAGCTGCGCCGGCAGGGCCGCGAGTACGTGGGCCTCTCGCCCTTCACCAAGGAGAAGACGCCCAGCTTCTACGTCAACGACGACAAGGGCCAGTTCTTCGACTTCTCGTCCGGCAAGACCGGCGACATCATCGCCTTCCTGCAGGAAGCCGAGCGCCTGACCTTTGTGGAGGCGGTGGAGCGGCTGGCGGCGGACGCCGGCGTGCCGCTGCCCGCCATCGACCCACGCGCGCAGGAGCAGGAGAAGGTCCGCCAGGGCCTCTCCGAATGGCTGGAACTGGCCGCCCAGTGGTTCGAGGCGGAGCTGCGCCGGCCCTCCGGCCGCGAGGCCCGCGCCTATCTCGAACGCCGTGGCCTGCCGGAGAAGGATTGGGCGCGGTTTCGCCTGGGTTTCTCGCCGCCGGGGCGCACCGCGCTCAAGGACTACCTTGTGGCCAAAGGCGCGCGACCGGGCGAGCTGGTCGAGACCGGCCTGTTGATCGCGCCGGAAGAGGGTGGGGCGCCCTACGACCGGTTCCGAGACCGGATCATCTTCCCGATCGGCGATGCACGGGGTCGCATCGTCTCCTTCGGCGGCCGGGCGATGGATCCGCAGGCCCGCGCCAAATATCTGAACGGCCCGGAGACCTCGATCTTCCACAAGGGCCACCAGCTCTATGGCCTCGCGGAAGCGCGGAAGATCATCGCCGCG